>NZ_JAQBOC010000018.1 GCF_028288225.1 Mucilaginibacter sp. | reverse complement strand
TAATGAAATTACATATACATCTGGTAAACAAGGAAGAATATTTCCCGGCGACTTTGCTTTTGAATTATCAGACACCTATGGCTTTCCAATAGACCTTACAGAATTAATGGCAAGGGAAAGAGGTTGGCGTGTGGATATGGAAGCTTTTAACCAAGCCCTTCAAACTCAAAAGACCCGCTCCCGCGCAGCCACGGCCATTGATACCGGCGATTGGGTTGTTTTAAAAGATGATGATACCGTCGAATTTACCGGTTACGATGAAACCGAGAGCATTGCCCATATTGTAAAATACCGAAAAGTAAAAGCAAAAGGGACGGAACAATACCAGATTGTATTGGATAAAACCCCATTTTATGCAGAAAGCGGCGGACAGGTTGGTGATAAAGGTGAGCTGGTTTTTCCGGATGGCGAGGTTATTTATGTAACGGATACCAAAAAAGAGAACGGCCTGATCGTTCATTTTACCGATAAGCTGCCGGAGGATATTGACGATGCCTTAACCGCTATTGTTGATCCTGCATTACGTAATCGTACCAATAGCAACCATAGTGCCACGCACCTTTTGCACGCTGCAATGAAACAGGTATTGGGCAGCCATGTTAACCAAAAAGGCTCATTGGTAAATGCAGATTACCTACGGTTTGACTTTTCGCACTTTGCAAAGGTTACCGACGATGAGCTGGCACAGATAGAAGCTATAGTTAATCAAAAAGTACGTGAAAATATCCCGCTTAAAGAGGAGCGGAGCGTATTATATGCTGAAGCAATCACCAGCGGTGTAACCGCCTTGTTTGGCGAAAAATATGGCGACTATGTACGCATAATTACCTTTGATGATGAGTTTAGCAAAGAGCTTTGCGGTGGTACGCATGTTAAGGCTACCGGACAGATAGGTTTCTTTAAAATTATCAGCGAAAGCGCTGTAGCAGCAGGGGTAAGGCGCATTGAGGCCATTACAGGCATTGCTGCAGAAGATTATATCATCGCGCAAAATAAGCTGGTGCAGCAGTTAAAAGAGCTGCTGAAAAATCCAAAAGACATTTCAAAAAGCGTTGAAAGCTTGCTGGAAGAAAACTCAAAGCTTAAAAAGGAAATCGAAAAATCGGTGCTTGAAAAATCAGCAGGCTTAAAAAATGAGCTTGCCCAAAAAGCTGAGCAGATAAACGATATTAATTTCATCGCACAAAAAGTGCAATTGCCCAATGCCGATGCTGTTAAGAACCTGGCTTACCAGCTAAAGGATATCGTTTCAGACCTATTCCTGGTATTGGCTGCTGAAATTGACGGCAAGCCGTCTTTAACTGTTATGATAGCTGAGAACCTTGTAAAAGAAAAGAATCTGAATGCGGGAACTATAATACGCGAACTTGCTAAAGAGATAAAAGGAGGCGGGGGCGGTCAGCCTTTTTTTGCAACAGCAGGCGGCAGTGACATTAGAGGGCTGGATAAGGCATTGGAAAAAGCGAAGAGTTTTGTGGTATAAAATACACAAACATAGGGGCGAATAGCATTCGCCCTGGTTAACCATTCATAAATATATGTGTATAAAGGGCGTATGCGATACGCCCTTACGGTTGTACTTATTTTTCACCGCCATATCGCATTAATAAGTAATAACTTTATATTTGGACACTAATAACGAATAAAACCATCGCCGCATTTTATTTATATGACAAGTATTACAGCAGGGATAAGTGACAAATATGAATTAGTTGTCGGGTTAGAGGTTCACGCACAATTATCCACTTTAAGTAAAGTGTTTTCTTCAGATTCTGCCGCTTTTGGCGCAGGACCTAACGAGCATATCAGCGCAATATCTTTGGGGCACCCGGGTACCTTACCCAAGCTCAATAAAAAAGCGGTTGAATATGCTGTAAAAATGGGTCTTGCCTGTAACTGTACTATTAACCTGAACAATACATTCGCCCGTAAAAATTATTTTTATGCCGATCTGCCAAAAGGTTACCAGATAACCCAGGATCAAAAACCTATTTGTTTAGGCGGATCTGTAACGGTTAGATTAGCCGATCATACTAAAAACATTGCTATTCACCATATCCACCTTGAGGAAGATGCCGGCAAAAGCATGCATGATCAGCATCATGCTGATTCACTGATAGACTTGAACAGGGCAGGAGTGCCATTAATTGAAATTGTTACTGAGCCGGATATGCGCAGCAGCGAAGAGGCCGGGCAGTTTTTAACCGAGATTCGTAAGCTTGTACGTTACCTGGATGTTTGCGATGGTAATATGGAAGAAGGCAGCATGAGATGTGATGCCAATATATCAGTTAGGATTAAAGGGCAAACTACTTATGGCAACCGCTGCGAGGTTAAAAATCTCAACTCTATCCGTAATGTGCAGCGGGCCATTGAGCATGAATTTGAACGCCAGGTTAATATTATTGAAAACGGCGGGCATATCGATCAAAATACATTGAATTTTAATGCGGATACAGGTGAAACCTCTGTTTTACGATCAAAAGAAATGGCTAATGATTACCGCTATTTCCCCGAACCTGATCTTACCCCATTGGCATTAAATCAGGAATATTTGAATAAAATATCCGCCAGCATGCCTGTGTTGCCAAATGCGCTTTATAATAAGTATACAACCGAATTAGGCTTGTCAGACTACGACGCGGGGGTTATTACAGCGGATAAAGATTTTGCATTGTATTTTGAGGCACTTATTGCCAATACAGATAATTATAAAGCGGCGGTAAACTGGTTGATGGGGTCAATCAAATCATATTTGAACGATAATGGTTCATCCATTAGTGACTTTAAACTGAAACCCGAAACTTTAGCCGGATTGATAAAACTGGTTGATTCGGGCAATGTTAATAATACTGTGGCGGCACAACGGCTGTTCCCGGAACTGGTGAAAAATAGTGATAAAAATGCCGCGGACCTGGCAACTGAATTAAACCTGCTTATAAGTTCAGATAATAACGATGTAAGTCGTTTCATAAATGACGCAATTGCAAAATATCCTGATAAGGTACTAGAATACCAAAAAGGGAAAAAGGGCGTTTTAGGCCTGTTTATGGGCGAGATAATGAAAAGTTCAAAAGGTAAAATAGATCCCCAGAAAACAAATCAGTTATTAATTAAAGAACTAGAGTCGAAGTGACTAGAGGTTGGAGTTTAGAGATTAGTTTTTAAAGTCCGCAAATCCGAAAGAAAATATTTTAAAGAAAGGAAATTAGATTTAAGAGCTCATGGTATAGTTAACTAACCTCTGATCTCTGGCCACTAATCTCCGAAATCAAATCTCCAAATAATGAAAAAGCATTTAATATTCTACGCTCTTACTTTACTATTGTTTGCAATATATTCATGCAAAGACAATGGCGCATTCACTATTTCGGGTACGGTAACTAATCCGGGGAGCCTGAAAAAAATATTCCTTTTAGCGGCCGATAGCGCAGGCGTTGCAGTGGTTGATTCCACAAATTTAAGCGACCAGGGAAAATTTCAATTTAAGCATAAGGCACCTTATGAAAACTTATTCAGGTTACGGGTAGGGGGGAGCATTTTTGACTTAATAGCTAAAAACGGCGATGCCATTGATTTTTCTACAAATTTAACAGATAATACACATTCTTACCAGATAGCTGGTTCTGATGAATCAGAAAAATATAAAGAGTTCAATAAGCTAAATAATTTTTATGGTGAAAAAACCAGTAAGATCACCCAGGAATACCAGGATAAAGCGCAGGCAACAGGCAAAGAATCAGATTCACTGATAAAGATTTATTTGCCTATGTTCCAAAAAAACATCAAGGAGTACAGTGCCGAAGTATTAAAGTTTATGAATAAAAATAAGCACACGCTCGCAGGCTTTTATGCAGCAACATCGCTTGAGCCAGGCAAGTTTGAGCCACAGCTTATTGCTTATGCAGATGATATTAAGGATGATTTTAAAGATAATCCCGGTGTACAAACGTTTATCAGGCAAATGATGAATCTGAAGCCTGTTTCAGTTGGACACAAGGCTCCTGATTTTACTATCGCGGGTATTGACGGCAAACCCATAAAGCTGGCCGATTATAAAGGAAAATATGTTATGCTTGATTTTTGGGCATCATGGTGTGTACCCTGCAGGCAGGAAAATCCAAATGTAGTTAAACAATACGCTATTTATAAATCGCGTGGCCTTAATATTTTAGGTATATCACTTGATCAGGACAAAGCCAAATGGGAACAAGCTGTTATTGCAGATAAATTAAGCTGGAGCCATGGATCGGATCTTAAGAACTTTGAAGGGCCTACAGAGAGGCTTTATCATATTGAAGCTATCCCTTCAAATTTTATAATTGATCCGCAGGGAATTATAGTGGCAAAGAACGTAACAGGAGCTGATCTTGAAGAATTTTTAAATAAGACATTTAATAAATCTCAACAAATCGTTAAAATAAAGTAACATTTAACAATTTGTTAATGTATATTTAACCATAATCTTCATTTGCGCACCTACTTTTACGCAAAAATCAACCTGCATGAGTAGTTCTAACAAACAAAAAATTCTAATAGTTGACGATGAGCCGGATATTTTAGAGCTTATTGAATATAATTTGAAAAAAGAGGGCTACCAGGTTTTCCTGGCTCGAAACGGACAAGAAGCTGTTGCCGAAGCAAAGCGTTCATTGCCAGATCTTATAGTGCTGGATATAATGATGCCCAAAATGGACGGGATTGAAGCATGCCGTATTATGCGCACCATGCCTGAATTTAAAAACACCTTTATGGTTTTTTTAACAGCCCGCAGCGAGGAGTATTCGGAAATTGCAGGCTTTAATGTTGGCGCTGATGATTACATAGCAAAACCAATAAAGCCCCGTGCACTGGTTAGCCGGATAAATGCTATACTGCGCCGCAATGCACCTGCCGAAGATATAACCGATAATAAGCTTGAAATTGGCGACCTTGTTATCGACCGCGAAGCTTACCTTGTATTTCAGAGAGGTAACAAAGTGGTGTTGGCAAAAAAAGAATTTGAGCTGCTTTACCTGCTCGCCTCAAAACCAGGAAAGGTTTATACCCGCGAAGTTATCCTGAAAAATATTTGGGAAGACTCAGTAGTGGTTACCAATCGTACTATTGATGTACACATTCGTAAGCTTCGCGAAAAACTTGGTGATGATTGTGTTTCTACAGTTAAAGGGGTAGGATATAAATTTGAAGCCAGGTAGTGACTTAATGAGATAAAACAAAGCGAGCCGGATAAATTAATATTCGGCTCGCCTTATTTTGTTAAGTCTTGCAAAGCTTAATGTGCGGCCGCTGTTTTCTTTTTAGTAGCAGTAGTTTTTGCTTTGGTCACTTTGGCGGTAGCTGCTTTTTTAGCATTAGCAGTATCGGTTTTAGCCTTTGCGGTTACAGCTTTAACTTTGTTATCGGCTTTTGCTTTCACATCGGCAACAGTCTTTTTAGCCTTTGTTGTTTCGTCTTTCGCTTTGGCCGTGGCAGCTTTAACTTTGCTATTGGCTTTTACTTTTACAGCAGTAGTTTTTGCCTGTGTAGTTGCATCGGCAGCTTTGTTGGCAACAATACGTTGTGCTGCAGTTGTTTTTTTAGTGGTTGAAGCTTTTTTGGCGGTTACCGCTTTTTTAACATCGTCAAATTTATCTTCGGCTTTATCTTTTATATCTTCGGCTGTTTCTTTGGTACCTTCCCAAAGTTCTTCAATAGTTTCTTTAACCTTCTCGAAAAATCCTTTTTCTTCCGGTTTGGTTGATTTTGCGCTCATAGTAGTTGTAGAGTTATGGTTAATAAATTATTAAACCATTATATAATAAAAATGTTTTGGCATTAGCTTTCATTATATATTATATTCCTCATGCATTTAAACTGTCAAAGTATGTAACATTCTTGATATTATTTGCTGTTTAAGTTAATAATCATAACTTTATTGAAATTTAAACCTTATGAAAAAGGCCATGCTTTATACCCTGGTGGCTACTTTATTCGTTTTTTCCTGTAAAAAAGATCATTCTAAAGATTCCAATGGAACAAATCCCGCAGGAAAAATCTATAAAGTAGAACTCAACGTATCCGGATTTACACAAACAATAACAAATTCAACGTCAAAAAAGGTACAGGGAAAGGGGTTGAAAACTGATGCGGTAACCGGGATCTCCGGTTATTTGGATCAGCTATATTACTATGTGTTTCATAGTGATGGTACCTTTAAACTCGTGCACACATTAGTGCAGGATTCTACTTCTTCAAACTTTGGAAATATTTCAGATAGTTTGTCAGCAGGCGCTTATACTATAATCATAGCCGCCGGGAAACCGGGATTGACATCTTCTTTAAGCGTAAGGAGCCCGGGTACGTCCTATTTAACCGGAACAAATTATATTTTTTACAAAGGCGGCCCTTTTGCTCAATGGAAAGATACTTTTTATGGGCAAATCAATATTACAGTCACCGGTGATGTAAACCAGGATATAAACCTGAACAGAATTGTAGGGCAGCTTGAAGTTGATATTACGGATGCAATTCCTGCCACAGCAAATAGTATCAGCATCACGGTGGATCTGGATGACCTTAATTTTCTATTAAACAGCCAAACACCTACCCAGGCGGCAAAACCAACTTATACCACTACTATCCCCGCCAGCGCAAAAGGCAAAACCAATTACACCTTTCGTAATTTAATTGGTAATACGGCAACTCCTTTTAATGTTACTATTGTTTGTTATGACGCTGCTAAAAAAGTTCTGGGTACAGCCCTGGTAACTAATGTAACCTGCCAAAAAAATAAAAGAACCATATTAACAGGCAGCCTGTTTGGTACTAATAATAATTTCACAGTAAGCTTAAATGATACCTGGAACGCAACACCAATAAATATTCCTTTTTAAAAAATATAAGCACACAGTTAAGCTATTGAAGAACGCTTGTAAAAGAAAAAAGTTAAATTTAAGAAAATGAAAAAAAGTTTATTTGGCTTTATGTTGGTTTGTATGATAATTGTATCCTGCAAAAAAGAACATTCAAAGGATTCGCAACCAGGCCAAACCTCACGTAAAGTAGTATTTAATGTTGGCTTTTCTCAGCAAATAGTCGATTTTAATATGGGTAATCAAAAGGTTAACAACCTTAAAAGCAATGCGGTCGTAGCTACTCTAGCCAGTAAGATCGATATTTTATATTATGCAGTTTATGATTCAGTAGGGCATAAGATCCATGTAATTAAACAGCTTTCAACCGACAGCAGTTTTGGAAGCTATACTGATATTTTAAATCCCGGGAAATATTCCGTTGTAGTTGCCGGTGGAAAAACAGGCTTTTTACTCGGACCCGATTTAGAAGGAGGTAATGCAACCAGTAGATTAAGCACGGATGTTATTAATTACGGAAGTTATACAAAAGCAGGAACAAGCGTTTGGAATCCGTTTAATAGAGACGCATTTTTTAAAAACATCGCAATAACAGTTGGTAAAACTGATATTAGTCAAAGCTTTGCCCTTGACAGGATCGTATCCCAAATGGTAGTTAATATTAAGGATGCAATTCCATCAAGCGTTAAAACTATAGGAGTTAGCTTAATCTCACACCTGTCAGACAGATTTTTGATCGGAACAGGGACAGCTGTGCCTTCAAGTACTTCATCAATAAACGTAATTGATACATTGGCAAGCAGCGATATCGGAAAAACCAATTACCAAATAAGCACTATCTTTTTATACTCGGCACCTTTTGGAGTACAAATAGTAGCATCATCAAATCTTGATTTTGTTGCCGGGGTTATCGCTAATAAAGCGGCTACTGCAACCGGGCAGCCAAATACTCAAACCATTTTATCCGGCTATCTTTTTGGTGGTGGCGGAAGTGGTGGTATGTCGGTTAAAATTGATACTGCCTGGAATTCAGCACCTATTGTAAAAACGTTTCCATAATTAAAAGCTTTTGGCTTTGGTTGATAAAAACTAATTAGCAAAACCATTCAGATAGTAATCTGAACGGCTTTACTTGTTTACACAGTTTAATTTATTAACCGTATTTTTGCAGGCTATATTTAAAAGATGAAGTTTCCGAAATTTGCCGACCTGATATTATTTGAGGATGATGATATAATTGTAGTTAATAAGCCGCCGTTTATTAGCTCGCTGGATGAGCGGGAGGGCGGAGAGGTAAATATGCTGCGTTTGGCCAAAGGTTATTCAGAGGACGCACAGATTTGTCACCGACTGGATAAAGAGACCTCTGGCGCCTTAATTATAGCTAAAAACCCGGAAGCATATCGCGCCGTATCAATGCAGTTTGAAAAACGGCAGGTAAAAAAGGTTTATCATGCCATTATTGATGGTACCCATGTATTTGAAAACCTATTGATAGATCTGCCTATTTTAAATGTTGGCAAAGGCAATGTTACTATAAGCAGACAAGATGGTAAAAGGGCCGAAACATGGTTCCAATCACTAAAATATTTTAAACACTATACACTGGTAGAGTGCCGTCCGGTCACAGGCCGTATGCACCAGATCCGCATTCACCTGGCTACACAGCGGGCATCAATAGCCGGGGATGAGATGTATAAAGGCCTGCCTGTTTTCCTCTCAAAAATAAAACGTAAATACCATTTAGGCAAAGACCAGGAAGAGCAACCCATAATGAAGCGGTTTGCATTGCATGCTTACGAGGTTAGTTTTAAGCTTTTGGATGGAAAAGATATAACTATCCATGCGCCATATCCCAAGGATTTTGAAACGCTGTTGAAGCAGTTGGAGAAGTTTGATTCTCAGTGATAAAAGGTTGGAGACAGGTGAGCAATAGTTATTAGCCTGGATCAGGATTTTTTTACAAATCATTTGCTTTTTCAATAATCATTTTTTTTTTTATGATTTCCGACTCTCCGGACTTTTCAGCCATATGTATTATAAAATAATATTATTTTAATACCTCCATTTTGTAACTTCTTATACGTTTTATCTGTATAAAGCTAATTATCGCTACAAACTTATCACATATTAAAATTCATATATAAATGTTGGGTAAGGCTGGCAGCTAAATAATATTATTTATGCCGCTGGTAATTTATAAAGAGAAGCAGTGAATGTTTAAGAGTTTATTCTATATATCAGTTTTACTTACCTGCTTTGCCTTAAAAGTAAATGCTGCTGCATCTCCTGTAAATATAAATAGCTTTAAAACTATTATGAAGATTGGGGACCATGTTGAGAAAGAGAAAAAGATGGTCAGTTATATCAAAGGTTGTTTTCAGGATACCCCCGAAGCAAATCTTCCAGGCGTAAAAACAACGCTAAATAAACTTCTTATTCAGTTTCATGTAGAGAATAGAACAGCATTTGAATACTTTATAGAAAGTATGTATCAGCGAACGTTGACTCATATGGACGATGCTGAAGCAGCAATGGTAAAGGCTATTGAATTTGCCGGTAAAAATGACGACCATTATCTAATGTATTCTTTTTTAAGCCATTTAGCATTTATTCAAACTGATGAAGGCAATGCTATTGAAGCTGTTACTAGTTATGGTCTTTCAAAAAAAGAGGCATTAAAATTAAAAGATCCTCATTTGCAGTTACAGATAGACATTAATATGTCTGATGTTTACTATAAAAATAATTTTTATAATCAATCACTATTTTACCTGGATGAGGCCGAAGTCCTGGCCAAAAAATACGCTGCTAATGATCAGCATGCTAGTAAGCTCATTTACTATAATAAAGCTGAAAATTTTTTCAGGATGAACAAGCCTGATTCATTAAAAAAATACCACGATAAGCTTAACGCAATTAAAGGCAATATTTATAAGCTATATACTTATCAAAAACGGACAGCATATTATTTATACCTGCTACAATACGATTTTAAAAATGCGATTAAGCTGATTAAGGCTATGCAAAGGGATACGTTGTATAAATATAACGATCAGGATCAGCAAAATCTGGCTGATGCTTATTTTAACGGTGGGCAGCCGGATTCGGCGATCACAATTATTAACGAGTTGCTTAACCAGCCTTTAGAGATTAATCATCCCGAAATAAAATATCACCTGTATAAAGTATTGGGTCAAATTGCTGAAGGCCGTAAAGACCATAAATTAGCGGGCTATAATTTCAAATTGTCGCTTGAACAAGCAGAAGATGTTATAAACAGGCTTACCCAGGTTGGTAATATTTCGTCACAAATTAAGATTGATGAAATTGAGGGCTCATATATGCAAAAAGATGAATCCTATAAACGGGAGCGGATCTGGCTGATTTTTGCCGTAGTAGTGGCTTTGCTTATAATAGTTATTATAACCATGTTTTACCGGAGCGCCAAACAAAAACGGCATTATGAAAAGCTGTTGTTTACTACTCAGAAAAAAGAGCTGGCGTTTATAAATTCACATGAGGTTAGGAGGCACCTCTCTAATATACTGGGAATAATAGATATCATTAAAAATAGCGACAATAATGAAAAAGAATACAAACAGTTTGAAGATCACCTGTTTTGCTCGGTCGAAAGCATGGATAAAGCAATAAAAAGCATATCAGCAAAGCTGGATGAGCAACTTCCGGGTGCTGATAATTCTAATCTTTCTCATATACCAAAAAGTGCTGTATCGGCATAAATTCTCCATCCTGTACTATGTGAAAGCCATTGGCTTTTAATTCCTTATTAGCCTGCATAACACTCATTTTGTGCAGTTGCCTGATTTTAATTTTAGGATCTTCGGCCCGGTATTCAAGCAACAATAACCTACCTTTTGGTTTTAGCGAACGACGGATGGCCTGTAGCATTTCATGCGGATAAAGCAGTTCATGATAAACATCAACCATTATAGCCAGGTCAACTGTGTTATCCGGCAGGTTAGGAGTTTGTTCGCTGCCTTTTATTACCACAACATTATTTTGATTAAGTTTTTTGCTGCGGGCATTTAAATATTTTATAGCATCATCCTGTATTTCAACAGCATATATACTGCCTTGAGAAACCTTTTGTGCTATACGAAAGGTATAATATCCTGTTCCAGCACCAATGTCAGCAACTACGCTGTTTTTATTAATGGGTAGTTTTGAAATGGCAAGATCTGTGTTTTCTTCTTTTTGCCGGGTATTACGTTCAAGCCAGCCTGCGCCTTCAAAGCTCATCACCTGGGCTATTTCGCGGCCCATATAACATTTTCCTTTACCATCAGGACTTGCTTTTTTATAAGTGTAGATGGTATCCCTTTGTTGAGTTTGATGACTTGAATGTACATAGAAACCCAACAAAAAAATATTAAAAAGAAACAGCAGTTTGAAATTGCTCATATAAGTATAAACCTATATCAAACTTAAGAAATTTTACGTTCACAAAAAAAGGCGCAAAATGTTACGCCTTCAATTTTTAACAAATTTCTTACAACTACGTTGTGTAACCCAGAATTTTTAGCACTTGCTTACTGTTCTGTTCTTCGCCAAAAACCTCAAAATTGAAAGTTTCATCGCGGTTGCGGCGGATGATCACATGTTTTGGCGATGGCAGCAGGCAATGGTGAATACCCCCATAACCGCTTAATACTTCCTGGTATGCTCCGGTATTAAAAAAGCCCAGGTATTGCACCTTACGGGTTTTAGGCATAAATACGCTGTTCATGTGGGCTTCCTGGTTGTAATAATCCTGCCCGTCGCAGGTTATACCGCCAAGGTTAACACGTTCGTATTCGCTGTCCCAGTTATTTACCGGCAGTAAAATATACTTTTGATTAAGCGCCCAAACATCAGGCAGGTTGGTGATGAACGAGCCATCCAGCATCAGCCATCTTTCACGGTCATTTTGCTGTTTACGGCCCAATACCTTATACAGGATTCCTGATGCCTCGGCAACAGTGTATTTGCCAAATTCAGTAATAATATCCGGCTCTACCGTATCGTTATCTGCACAAATTTCCTTTATCCGGCTAACAATTTCATTGATCATGTATTCATAATCAAAATCAAACACCAGCGAATCTTTAAAAGGCATGCCGCCGCCAATATCAAGCGTATCCAGGTCGGGGTTTATCTTTTTAAACTTGCAATAAAGGGTAACATACTTTTCAAGCTCGTTCCAGTAATACGGCGTATCAGAAATACCCGAATTGATAAAGAAATGTAACAGCTTTACCTTAAAGTTTGGATTTCCCTGGATCTTGTTGTGATAAAAATCAATAATATCTTCCATACGCACACCCAGGCGTGAAGTATAGAATTGTGAATCAGGCTGCTCTTCTGCTGCTATCCTGATGCCAAGATTACATGGGGTATCCATCTCTATCTCGTCATCATACAAGTTAAATTCTTCTTTATTATCCAGCACCGGGATGATGTTTTTAAAGCCATCATGCAGCATATCAATAATATAGGTTTTATACTGAAAGGTTTTAAACCCGTTGCATATTACAGTAACGTCCTTGCTTACCGCACCTTTTTTCTCCAGCGCGTCAATCATTGGCATATCAAACGCCGATGAAGTTTCCAGGTGGATCTCATTTTTAAGCGCTTCTTCAACAATGTGCTTAAAATGCGAGCTTTTGGTGCAATAACAGTATTTATAGCTGCCGCGATAATTATTTTTAATTATTGCCTGCTGAAACAGCAATTTTGCCTGCTGGATCTTTTTCGAAATTATTGGAAGGTAGGTAAAACGCAGTGGGGTACCATACGTTTCAATCATCTCCATTAAATTGAGGTCATGAAAGTATAGTTCATCCTCAATTATCTCAAAACCATCCTGTGGGAAACCTACACTCAGGTCAAGAAATTCCTCGTAACTCTGCATTTATTAAAATTTTGGCAAATGTAATTTTTAAACGCAATAATTGACGTATTGTTAGATTAAATTTTATGGTTGGAATGTAATTTGTTTATGGGTAGTTCATTGACGATGGTTTATAGATCATAGTAGCTGTAAGCAGGATCTATAAGCCAACCGGCAAATGCACCTCCGCCATCATACATCTTGCACTGCCACCGCCGTTGGTTTCTATGGTGTTTATATCAGAATAAATCAGCTTGCCATATTTTCCGAGTGTGGTTTTTTGTCTATCCTCCAAAGCATTAAAAGCATTTTTTGACATCACTATCAAATTTTCACCCTCCGCATTTTTCACCTCTAGCATATTACCGGCAAATTGGTTCATTTGGTCGAAGGAAATATCAATAATCTCTTTTTTGGTTGATATAAGTGATTCCTTTACAACAACCTTTTCATGAGGATTTGGAATGCTATCCAGGCAAATTACTGCAAAACTGCTTCCAATACACATTAAAACATTGGTGTGATATATTGCCTTGCCTTTTTCATCAATTGCATCAAAGCTGATAGCTTTATAACCGGCTTGTTCACAAAACAGGTCCAACACTTCGCGGTTGGTACGGGGAGAGAGGCAGGCATAAGCTAATTTGTTTTCCCTGTCAAGCACCATGCTACCTGTGCCTTCTAAAAATTTATCTTCAACCTCAAAGCGGCTCAGATCTATAATATGCTTCACTGCAAAGCTGTCTTCCAGTTTAGCAATAATATCTTCACGGCGTTCCAGTCTGCGGTTCTCGGCCTGCATCGGGTATAAGAAGATGCCGCCGTCAGCATGGAAGGATATCCAGTTGTTAGGGAAGATCGAATCCGGCGTATAAGGCTCATGCGTATCATCGATAACGGTTACATCAACGCCATTGCTGCATAGCGTGTTTACCATGCGGTCAAATTCCTGCTGTGCTTTTTCATTAACGTCATCCTTAGCGGCATTCCTGTTTTGAAAGGCATTGCTTCCGGCGGTTTCCTCGTTAAAGCCAAAGTTTACCGGCCGGATCATTAATATATGGGATGTGGATTGGAGGTTAGTCATTTCGCTTTGCTGTCATTGGTCATTGTGTCATTGGTCATTTCGCTTCGCTGTCATTGGTCATTAGGTAATTTGTCATTAAGTCATTGGTTCAGTTTTGCCATCATTCAATGACTAATGACACAATGACCAATGACTATAAAATGGCATCCCGCTGCAACGGCATGCTCATACAATGAAAGCCTCCGCGTGCACGTGAAAGCTCTGCTGATGGCATTAGGATCAGGGTATCCGTCATGCTTTCAGGATTAAGCTCGCCGCTTTCAAATTGTTTTAGCAGGTCGGCAACTTTTATTGTGGCAAAGCCTTTTTCTTTAAATGCTTCTACCGTCTTATCATTGCGATCGTAACCTAAAACCACACCTTCTTTTATGGCAAGCAGGTTACATGAGTCTGTCCATTGTTCGCGTGAATTGTATGGGAAAATGTCTCCGCCTGAATATACAAACTGGGTTTTTTCCTTGCTTTCCAGGTCTTTTTCGCTGATGTCAGTCAATAAAGCTTCTATACTGTCAAAGGTCTTTGCTTTTTTTTCTTTTCTAAACTGAACAATTTCTACTTTGTCTTTTCCCTTTTTATCAGTAAACCACGAGATCGGTTCGTCCTGTTCTTCCTGGCTTTCGGTAATGGCCAGTGAACGCAGCAAAACCCACATATTCCGTTTTACCTGTGTAAAAATGGTATCTATGTGCATATAATCCCGCTTATGCGGGATTTTTACAATGGTTACTTTTTTAACCACGTTGTTTTTAAACAACAGTTTTATTGCCTCGTTTGCTCCGCTTGCCGATGTTCGCTCGCTGCAGCCAATTATTAAATGCTGCGGACTCACCATCATTACGTCGCCGCCTTCTAACGTTGTTTTTTGATCGTTATCCTCGCCGGGGCGTAAAAAATGCTGTACGGTTTCAGGGATCTCCAATATATTGTTGCGATACGAAGCAAAAAGTGTGTGATTGAAAAAGATATACCGCATTATTAATGTTTCGCGCGCTCTAGCCTTTTTTGCAGGTTTGTTCAGCAGCATGAAATTATTGATGGCAATGCCTATATCTCTCGAAAATATCAGGTTAGGGATAGGGGCAAATATCATCTCGTCTTTATTTAGCGAGCCGGAGATAATGATCTTGGCAAGTTCTGCCGGTTCTGTATCTATCAGCTGCGTTTGCAAGCGATAATTACAGCCTTCAATGGCGCAAACTGCAGCCACCAGCTTTTTACGGATATCGGCATCATGCAAAATATCTTCAAGCAGGGTTTGGATCTCTATTACCTTGTTTGATGCATGGAATTCTTTATCATCCGGCTTATAAAACGACCGGTTATTTTCTTCTGCATCTATTTGTGCAAGTCTGCCTTTTATTTTGCCGGGATCTAAAAAATACATTAACAGCTTAATGTAATAATCATATTCGTTTTTACGCATGGTATCCAGGTGTACAATGTCTTCAAAAAGCCAGTCTTGTGCTTTTGATGGCACAACCTTACCCAGGCCGTTATCCGGGCTATGGATCAGTAATGCGCGCAGGTTCCCAATTTCGGATGTTACATCTAATTTAAATTCGCTATTGCTAAGTGTCATAAATGGTTTATAGAAGAAACAAAGGTAGTGAGTTTAGTCGGGAAAGTCGGAAAAGTCAGTAAAGACCGAAAGTTTAAAAAATCAGGCTGCGGTCATTTTATGTGTTTTTCAGCGCTGCTCACTTTTCTTGCTTTTACACTTTCAGGCTTTTCCGACTAAAAATGTTATTTTTGTCCGATGAATTTTATTATTGAAGCAACTATTAATGCCGTTAAACATTTATATAATACTGACATTACCGCTGCCGATATAAACCTCCAGGAAACCCGAAAGGAATTTGAAGGCCAGGTTACTATAGTTACTTTCCCATTTACCAAATTTTCAAAAAAATCACCTGAACAAACGGGGAATGAAATTGGAACGTTTCTGCAGAATGAAATTAAAGAGGTTGCTGATTTTAATGTAATTAAAGGTTTTTTGAACTTATCTATTGCTGATGATTACTGGATAGATCAATTATATAACGAAATTTTACCTGATACTTTTGCGGTTGCTGAGCCTAACGGCAAAAAAGTAATGGTTGAATATTCATCGCCCAATACCAATAAGCCTTTACATTTAGGGCATGTACGTAATAATCTTTTAGGCTTTTCTGTTGCCGAAATTTTGGCTGCTGCAGGTTACGAGGTTGTGAAATCCAACCTGGTTAACGACAGGGGTATTCACATCTGCAAATCAATGCTGGCCTGGCAACGGTTTGGGAATGGCGAAACACCGGAGTCATCTGGCTTAAAGGGAGATCATTTAGTTGGTAAATACTATGTTATCTTCGATAAAGAATATAAAAAGCAGATTGAAGGATTAAAAGCTGCCGGGCAAACCGAGGATGAAGCAAAAAAGAATGCGCCGTTAATTAATGAGGCGCAGGAAATGCTGCAGCAATGGGAAGCGGGGAATGAAGCTGTTATAAGTCTTTGGAAAACCATGAATAACTGGGTTTATGCAGGTTTCGCAGAAACGTATAGAAAACTGGGTGTAACCTTTGATAAATTTTACTATGAATCTGACACCTATTTATTAGGAAAGGATATTGTTGATGAGGGACTTGAAAAAGGTGTTTTCTTTAAAAAAGATGACGGCTCTGTTTGGATAGATCTGACGGCTGAGGGGTTAGATGAAAAGCTGGTACTACGCTCAGACGGTACTTCTGTTTACATGACCCAGGATATGGGTACTGCGCAGCTGAAATATAATGACTATCACATGGATAAATCAATCTATGTGGTAGGAAATGAACAGGATTATCACTTTAAGGTATTGTTCACTATCCTTAAAAAACTTGGTAAGGATGGGGCAGACGGACTTTATCATTTATCTTATGGAATGGTCGACCTGCCATCGGGTAAAATGAAATCACGTGAAGGGACAGTTGTTGACGCTGACGATCTGATGGAGGAGATGGAGAAAACTGCTAAAGAGCAAACAATAGCAATGGGCAAGGTTGACGGTTTTAGTGAAGAAGAAAAGCTTCATCTTTATCATACCATTGGTATGGGCGCACTAAAATATTTCCTTTTAAAGGTTGATCCTAAAAAGCGGTTATTATTTGATCCTAACGAGTCGGTAGATTTTCAGGGACATACCGGACCGTTCATACAATATACACATGCCCGGATCCGTTCTGTTCTTGGCCGCGCTAAAATTACTGATCCAGGCATCGCAGTAAATGAGTTAGCTGCCGAAGAGCGGGATTTAATAGTTGCTTTAACGCAATTCCCTACAATTATTCAATCAGCAGCTGAAGGGTATAGCCCAGCTGTAATTGCAAATTATGTATATGAACTGGCAAAAATCTACAATAAATTTTACCACGAGAAATCAATACTTCAGGCAGAGAGCGAGATTGCAAAGCAATTCAGGCTACAGCTTTCTGCCGCATCAGGCAAAGTTATTAATCGGGCGATGAGCCTGTTAGGAATAGAAGTTCCGGAAAGGATGTAAAACAGTTTGCAGTGGGCAGTTTGCAAAGTAATTTGCAAATATTAATGGGCAGTTTGCAGTAAAAATTGCAGTAAAAACTACTAGTTGTCCATAATCACCGCCCACTGCAACTGAATTACCTCCAGTACTTATATTCGATCTATGAACTAGCAAAAATCTGTAATAAATTTACAACGAAAAATTAATATTTCAAGCAAAATGTGAGCTGGAAAATAATTTAGTTTCAACACTTTGCGATACCAGGCATAGTTATCAACCTTGCGATGGATAACTATGAATAGAAACCCCGAAAAGAGAATAAAACAGTTTGCAGTGGGCGGTTTGCAAAAAGATAATTTGCAAATATTAATGGGCAGCTTGCAGTAAAAATTGCAGTAAAAACCACTAGTTGTCCATAACCACCGCCCACTGCAAACTGTTTTACCTCCAGCGTCCTCTGTTCCACCTGTAACCACGGTTAGTATGTGCCCATGAGCCCCGTACATAAGTACGACCCACTCTTGGCCTTGACCAGTATCCTCTTCTATAAACGTATCTTTCGCCGCTATATGCCCAGTCGCCATCTACCCAAACCATCCCTGCATAGGGAGCGATCGGTCTTTCGTAAACAGGTTCTACGGGTTGTTCGGCAACATAATAGCTTCCTTCGCATGCTGACAGAGATAATAAACCGGCAAAAGCGGCTATTAAACCTGGTTTTGATATTGCCCTCATTGATATATGTTTTATTTATCAAATAATAATATATAAACAAACGGCTAATTAAAAGGTTTAACTTTTTAATTTTTAGTGCTTTAAGATTGAATATTTAGATATAATTGAACTTCGGATAGAGAGAATTTAATATTTGACATAACACTTACATTCAAACTATGTAAGTCTTGTCATTTTGGAGAATTTATCGGAAATCACAAGGTCTTTACTTCCCGGCGTGTATTTATAAAATCCACTGCCTGATTTTATACCAGTGTGTCCGGCGGTTACCATATTAACCAGCAATGGGCAGGGTGCATATTTTTGATTACCGAAACCGTTGTATAATACGTTCAATATAGCCAGGCAAACATCAAGACCTATAAAATCTGCCAACTGGAGTGGGCCCATAGGGTGGGCCATACCCAATTTCATAACTGTATCAATCTCGTCAACACCGGCTACACCTTCAAACAACGTATAAATAGCCTCATTTATCATCGGCATTAAAATACGGTTTGCTACAAAGCCCGGATAATCATTTACCTCAACCGGAACTTTATTCAATTGCTTTGACAGTTCCATAATAGTATTAGTAACTTCATCAGTGGTAGCATAGCCGCGAATCACTTCAACCAGTTTCATTACCGGCACCGGGTTCATAAAGTGCATGCCTATTACATTGCCAGGAGCTTTTGTTACTGATGCAATTTGTGTTATTGATATTGACGATGTGTTGGAAGCCAGTATAGCGCCTTCCTTACAATGTTCGTTTAGCTGTTTAAACAGGTTAAGTTTAATCTCGCGGTTTTCGGTTGCCGCTTCAATTACCAAATCGGCATTTGAAGCAGCTGTTTTCAAATCAGTATAGGTTGTTATATTATTTAAGGTAGTTGATTTAAGCTGTTCATCAATAGTGCCTTTTTTTACCTGCCTGTCCAGATTGCCTGTTATGGTTTGTATGGAACGGTCCAGTGCATCCTGGTTAATATCAACCAAAGCAACTTTAAAGCCATTCTGCGCAAAAGTGTGTGCAATTCCGTTACCCATCGTTCCGGAACCTATTACGGTAATGTTGTTCATGTTGGTTGATTAAGTTGATTAAGTTGATTAAGTTGATTAAGTTGATTAAGTTGATTAAGTTGATTAAGTTGATTAAGTTGATTAAGTTGATTAAGTTGATTAAGTTGATTAAGTTGATTAAGTTTTTGAGGTTGTAAAGTTACGTGAATATTTTCTTCGGACTCTACTGACTTTCCCGACTTTCGGACTAAATAAACTCAATGAAGCTCCCGGCATCAATTATGTTTTTTTTATTAATAAGATTATATTCCGGCACATGACCAAGTAATTCAACTCCGCTATAGTCTAAAATAAATTCCTCGGAATAGGTGTCCTTTAGTCCACTAAATATAATTCCTTTTATAGGTATATCGCGATTTTTTAAAGCATCGATTGACAAAAGTGTATGATTAATACTGCCCAGGTAATTTTGCGAAACCAATATCACCCCGGTATCTAATTGTTTGATCAGATCGATCATTAAAAAGTTATCCTTTAACGGAACCATCAAACCTCCGGCGCCTTCAATAATTAAGGTGTTATCAGTTTCGGGGATTATGATCTTATTTTTGTCGATACTTATCCCATCAATGGCAGCAGATTTATGTGGAGAAAACGGCTGAGTAAGCTTATAAGCCTCCGGATGAAAAACAGAGATGTTATTTGTTATTAAACTTTTTACTTTCAGCGTATCACTGTTATCAAGATCGCCGGATTGTATGGGTTTCCAATAATCTGCTTTTAGCTTTTCAACCAAAGCTGCCGATATAATGGTTTTACCTATCCCGGTTCCAATTCCTGTAATAAATATGGTTCTATTCGGCATCCACTAATTTATTTATGGTATCGGTTAATAAGGCTATTTCATTTTTAGTATTAAAAGAGTGCAGGCATACCCTTATCCGTTCGCTCCCCTCTGCTACCGTTGGGCTTAGGATGGCCCGTACATCCAGTCCTGCGTTTTGCAGTCGCCTGGCAGCTGCTTTTGCCTTTTCATTACTATTTAATATCATACATTGTATTGCACTGTTGCTCTCAATAAGCAGATTCCCTACATTATTACTTACGTTTTGTTTGAATAATTGGATGTTATTTTTAAGTTTTTCAATTTCGTTTGCCGAATCCTGTAAATGCTGGTAAGCCATTTTTACAGAAGCCACCTGGTGATGAGAGGCTGCAGTGGTATAAATAAACGGCCGGGCAAAATTTATAAGGTATTCGCGAAATAAATTACTTCCCAATATTATTGCCCCATGGCAGCCTAAAGCTTTTCCAAAGGTTATTATCCTGGCAAAAACCTTGTTTTGCAAATGCCTGTCAACTAGCCCGAATCCGAACAAACCAACGGCGTGTGCTTCATCAACAATTAAATTGGCGCCAAATTTTTCAACGAGGGACGCAATATCCACTATTGGCGGAGTATCGCCATCCATTGAATATACACTTTCAATAGCTACATAGCAATTGCCTTTGGCCAGCTTTAGCTTATCTTCAAGACTATTAAGGTCGTTATGTTTAAATGTGTACCTGTTTGCAAAGCCTAAACGCGCACCGTCAATTATTGACGCATGCACCAACTCATCTAAAATTATGGTATCGCCGCGTTGGGGGAGTGAGGAAAATAAACCAAGGTTGGCATCATAACCGGAGTTAAAGGTCAGTCCGGCTTCGCAATTGTGAAGTGTAGCTATATAGTGCTCGGTTTCTTCTGTATAGTTTGAATTGCCTGATAATAATCTCGAGCCTGTAGATCCGTTTTGTACCCGTTTATTGCTGCGGATTTCAGTATCAATTTTATTTTTCAATATAGGTGAACGTGCAAAACCCAAGTAATCATTTGAGCAGAAATCAATTAGCGTATTGTCAGGTTTTAACGACCGGTATATTCCGACAGCCTGTCTTTCCTCTAGCTTTTTCCTGATGAATTCTTCTGATGTTCCCAAGACTAAAAATTTCTGCTAAAATAAAGAAAGCGCCCCGGTTTAATGGAGCGCTTTCTTAAAAATTTAATGACGCGGGCGATTAATTACCACCACCACCGCCTTGCATCCTTGCACGCTGTTCGTCAAGGAATTTTTGATAAGCAGTAGCCTGATCCTGGGTTAAAATAGCTTTGATCTGATCACTTGTGGCAGTCCTGATAGGGCCCATTGCCGATCTCATCGCGGTTCTGTCGCCATTAGCAGCCGTTCTTACGCTATCCATTTTAGTAGCCTGAACTTTTAAAATGGCGGTTACCTTAGTTGTTTGATCGTCACTAAGCTTCAGCGATGTTTGTAACGCCTTAGCCTGATCTTCCGGACTTCTTCTTTGACCACCTTGTGCATGGGCCATTGCTGTAATTCCGACAAGGAAGCAGCACATTAACAAAAATTTTCTCATGGTTTTTCAGTTTTTTAATCTATAGATAAAGATAACCCCAGGAAGGTTTAATTGTTAACATGTAACTTAATTGTTGCGTGGTAGGGAGTGGTTGATTGAGTTGATTAGGTTGGATTGAGTTGATTAAGTTAAATACTAAATGTTATAAAACTTTTAATGTTTTAATAACTCAATCAACCACTCACTTAATCCAACTTATCAACTCTCCCTTAATTATTTCCCTGCAGATTAGAGATCGACCGCTGCATTTGTGCCATCATGCCGGTTAGGCTTTCGAGGGTTGGCTCAGGTGTTGGGATGGGCATGTGCGTTGAGATATATGCTTTTGCCTTCCATAGTTCTAAAATATCTTCGCCGCCTATTTCGTAGGGTTCGTATACCGGATTGTCTGATACCAGCTTTAGTTTTTTATTGTCTTTAAATTTATTACCAATGCGCTTGTAAACTACGCCTTCGGTTTTTGAAATCACTACGTAGGTTTCGGCAGTTTTTACATCACCCCAGTTTTCAACATACTCTCCTATAATAATGGTGCCTGATTGCAGGGGCAACATCGAATCGCCTTTTATTTCAAAAGCGCGGTATGTGCCCTGCTTAAACATGGGTAAATAAAACTTTGGCAATTTGGCCACATATTCAGGGTCGGCATAGCCATTCAAATATCCGGCGCTTGCTTTTAGAGGTACCAGTTCAATGTTCTCATTATCTTCCTTATCAACAGAGATACTTAAAACACGCAGGTTAGCCGGATTGCCTTTTGGCTTTGGCGCCCATTTCTCATCAATAACTTCATTAATAAAATCATCAATAGAGATCTCGAAGAATAATGCTATTTTTTTTAGCAGATCATATTTCGGATCAGCTCTTTCCTCTTCATAAGCACCTACAAGTGACCGTTTTATGCCCAATTCATCAGCAAATTGCTGCTGGGTAAGGCCTTTCTTTTTACGGAGAAATTTAATATTTGAAGGAATATTTGACATAAAATTTGGAATTGCTAAAATTATTAGTATTTTTATGCTCATAAAATTAGTAATTATTTTTCAAACAGCAAATTTTATTTATCAATATGAAACGCTTTATCTATATCATTACCGACAGAAACCGCAATAACTTACATGTAGGCCTATGTTCAGACCTGTTGAAAACTCTTGATTTTTATCGCCAGATGCCTACTTTATTTTTTGATAATTCAAAACAACTTAACCGTTTGGTTTATTTTGAAGAGATAAATACAGAGGAACAGGCAATGGAACGCTTTAAAACGGTAAGTACTTTTACAAGGCCCCAAAAAGAAAAAATGATCAGACCTGTTAACCCTGATTGGGTAGATCTGACCATTGGATTAAGTTATGAAAGCGGAATACGGGTAAGGCCGCAGCTTCGCCCGTCAATTAGCTCAAACAGGAAAGCGCTTACTTTTTAATAAACTTTAAAGCTCCCGAATTCATGCAGTATCTTTTTCCGCCCCTGTCGGCAGGGCCGTCATCAAAAACGTGACCCAGATGCAGGCCGGTGCTTTTTTCAATAACTTCATCACGGGTTTCGCCGTAGCTGTTATCTTGTACAATTTCAATTTTTTTAGGGTCAACCGGTTTTACAAAACTTGGCCAGCCGGTACCGCTATCAAATTTGTCATCTGATGTGAATAAAACTTCGCCAGTAGCGGCACTTACGTAAACGCCTTTTTGGTGATTGTCGTGGTATGCATTTTGAAACGGCGGCTCGGTTCCGCTTTCAACCATTATATGGTACTCGTTAGGGGTTAGTATTTTTTTCCATTCTGCGGGAGTTTTACTCATTTTGCGTTTTGGATCATATTTTTTTACCTGGCCGCTGCTTAACTGGCAACCAAAGGCAATAAATACTGTTAGTATTGCCAGTGCTAAAATTGATTTTTTCATTTTCATTAGTTTTTATTTAGTCGCAGGATTCATTATATCCTTACAAACTAAATTACGAAAAATTATAGCAGCAGGTTTGTCAGCTGGAAGTCTGTTTATATATTTTTTGTTTTTGGTACCAAAACAGCGTTAACAATATGCAGCATCCCGTTGCTTTGCTGAATATCAAATTTGCTGATAATACTTTGTCCGCCATTGTCGTCTATTAAAACAATATTCCGGTTAGCATCAATTTTTGCTGTTAACGTAGTGCCTGCAATTGTACGGAAAGTAGCTTCGCCTTTATTTGAGTTGATCTTTCTTTGAATATCTTTTACGGTTAGCCTGCCAACAATAGCGTGGCTGGTTATCAGATAATTCAAATCAAGCTTATGGCTGGGTTTTAAGAGTGTATCAAGCTCGCCTGCCGGTAATTTTTCAAATGCCTGGTTAGTAGGAGCAAAGAAGGTGATAGGACCCTTGCTTTTAAAGGTTTCCGTTAGTCCGGCATCTTCTATAGCTGTTACCAATACACTATATTCGTTTGACAGACCTATGTTTTCAATAATATTATTTGATGATACCATTGCGGTACCATTTACATTTTTTACTTTTCCCCACTTCGCTTTTACCGAATCAATAACCGGGCGAGCCGCCGGTGCATTTTGTGCAAATAAACTTTGACCGCTAACAGTTATTAATAAAATGATTAACCATTTTTTCATGGCCGCAAAAATAGGTGTAAAAGATTTAAGAATCAAGAACCAAGAATCAAGGAAGAGTCAGGATTAAGTCTTAATTCAAAAGTCGGGAGTCTTAAGTCAAAAGAAAAAAGATAAACTTTGCAATTGAAATTTTTATCCCTCATTTATTGACTCCTGACTTTCGACTAAAGACTCCTGACTCTTCTTCAACCTACCATCCCGGGGTAAATCCTAAACCAAACACGGGTTTACTTACATCGGTTCGGTTAAACGGTACTGCCAGGTATGGCTCCAGTACAAAATAGCCAAATATATTTACCCTTAATGATATACCGGCGCTAAGTGCAGGCACACGCTGGTTTGGGTTGTAAATAGTTTGACCATTGGCATCTTTCCCTATAGCGTCAGGGGCTTGCTGAAATTTTATCTGGTCGCCAGAGTTCCAGGCTAAACCGGCATCAAAAAATGCATTAAGCTCAGTAAACAAGATCTTTGATTTAAACTGCGATAACTTTTCAGGACCTGTAAATGGTAAGCGCACTTCAAAATTTGCAACGGCAATACGGTTTCCGGATAGTTGATCAATAGTGAACCCGTTTGTCGGCGTTTTACCATTTTTGTTGTAAAAAGTTTGCGCTTCATATCCACGGATGAGGAACGGATAGCCAACGTATAATTGATAAAGGTTACCGGTATTACCGAATCGCCCGTAACCATATAAACGTGCGGCAAAAGTTACAGGTGCTACACGCAGGTATTCCCTTAAATCAATTGTGGGAGCAAAAAAGCGGTAGGTTCCAAAATCATATTCTGCTTGCAAACGGTAGCGGTAGCCGCTTAAGGGAGATGCCACCCCAAAGAATGAGTTATCACCAACCAACGCTGTATTTACATTGAAAATTGTAAATGGCGTTAGGTTATAGCCATTATTTGCCGGATCAGAATTATATTCAGAATTGGGTACATGGCGTTTGGTGTAATCCAATATATTGCCAAGGGTATCATATACAGTACTATACCTGTCAACCCGGTAATAGTAATGTGACAAACCTGTGCCAAATTCAACACGAGTTTTCTTTGTAATAGGGTATGATGTAAATAACGAAGCCTGGTCCTGGAAGATCCTGATCAGGTCGTATCTTTCCTCAACCGAAGGAATTGTTGTGGTGCTATTAGGCTTGTATGTTGAATTGACAATACTATAGTTAGCAGTTTGGAATGGAATGTGTGAGATGCTTCCTCCAATATTCCAACGGCCGGTTTGGTTAATATAGGTAAATTGTCCGCCAAAATCATAGATCTCGCCATTTACTGCTAAGCCTGCATAGATCTGGTTACGCCCCAATATATCGCTAAAAACACCCTGTACCCCGCTTGACAAGCCTGTACCATACTGGCTTACGGATGCACCTATACCACTGCTTGCCAGGTAATCCATTTTAAACTGCGGCTTATAAGGGATGGTTTTTATGGAATCAGTCGGTAATTTAGGGTATGCCAGGTAATTATTTAAGTTAGAGTTGATCAGATCCACACCTACAGAACGCGCGGGAGGGAGGATGCCTGCCCCGAAATCGCCGACTGTATCGCTAACAGCCTGTGGTTTAAAATCGCTAGCTTTAGCATTGTATAGCGAATACTTCTGTTTACTGTAATACGAATAAACAATATCGTTATTGGCAGAAATGCTCAAAGCCGGGGCATATTCGGTTATTCCGCTAATACCTGTAAACAGGCTGGTCATCTGCTCAACACTTGCGGTTGCAAGTGTGTAGCGGTACATATTACGGAAGCCATCTTGATTTGACAGGAAATAAATTTGCGATCCGTCAGATGAATATTGTGGGTTTAAATTATTTGCTCCGTTAAATATTTTTATATCGGTAACTTTTCCTGTTGCCAGGTCAAGCTCGGCCAGGTTAAATGTTATCTGGTATGATAATGACTGATCATAAGTTGTTCTGTCGCTCGAAAAAATGATCTTTTTTCCATCCCTCGAAAAGCTTGGCTGGTAATCGGTGTACTTATCGTTAGTTAGTTGTTTAACCTGCTTCGTATCAAAATTATACATATATAAATCACCCTGGCCTTCGGCTAAGCCCTGGAAAACTATATTTTTCCCATCAGGCGACCATGATAGGTTGCTGAATTGCTCGGCCTTGCCCATGGCAACATCATTGATGATGCTTCCTGAGGCTACATCGACCACCACCATGCGGTTTATCCCTTTGTTAAACACGCTAAAGGCAAACTTCTTACTATCCGGAGACCATGTGCCGGCCGATTCAATAAAGTTAAATTCGTCAATATGGGTATTGGAGATCTTGCTCGTGAGCTTTCGCATTATCCGCCCTGTTTTAGCATCAGCCAAAAACAAATCGACCGCAAATAAATTCTTTTCTGATAAAAAGGCGAGGTATTTACCATCCGGACTGACTGACGGTGCCAGGTTCATTTTACCTGAGTTTCGCTCATCAATTATCCTGGTACCTACCGGCACCTGTGCTGTGTCTTTTAAATAAGGCTTGTAAGTGGCTTCAATTGAGCTTTTCCAAAGGCTGGATAATGTTTTATCATCATAACCGAATGTACGCCTTATGCCATATGACAACCCGAAACGAGCCGTGTTTTTAAAGAATGGCACAATAACCGTATCGCCATAGGTTGACCCGATGAACGACCAGAAAGCTTCGCCATAACGATAAGGGAAGTATTTATTGCTTTCGGTAAGGTCTCTAACTGTCGGGATATCGTGGTTTAAATAGGCATCGCGCATCCACATAGCGGTGTATGAATCTTTTTTCCCTAATGAAAGATATTCAGCCATACCTTCAATCATCCACAATGGCAGGTTGCCGATGTTTTCGAAAGTGGTAGAATCGCCTCCCTGTAATGCATGGTATTGGAACGCATGTACCAGCTCGTGCCCGATGACGTGGCGGGTCATCTGGTTGGTTTCCATAATGGGCATTACCACACGGTTTTTTAAACCTTCGGTAATACCGCCGGTACCCACATCAATCTCGCCGTCAACAGCTGTTGTTTGCTGAAAATCAGGGTGGTCGGCGTATAAAATAATAGGATTAACCCTCCTGAACGTGTCCCTGAAAATTTGCTGATGAAGGGTATACCAAAGTTCGCTTTCCTGGGCAAAACGCCTGATCATACTATCATTTTTGAGGTAATAGTAGATCTCGAAATGCGGGGTTTTATAAACCTGGAACTTTAGGTTTTTGTATCGTACTTTATTTTGCCCGAAATATTGGGCTTTAGCCTGAAGGCTAAACAGGAGCGAACCCACTACACAAAGCAATATAATAAGGTGCCTTTTTATTTTAACCAGGGAAGGGAAGTGTTTATTCATATGGCGATAAATAGAATAAGGCTAAATTAGTTAAAAGTTGATTAAGTTGGATTAGGTTGATTAAGTTGACTGAGTTATGACGTTCTTTATTGTTCAATGTTTTATAAACTAATCAGCCACTTGTTTTAATCAACTCAGTCAACCATCACCTATCAAATTAACGATTCGATATTTTAGTTTCTGGAATTATCGGTGTTACAACAGGTACAGGCGCCGGTTGAGCTTTTAATGAATCAAGCGGCCTGAATAAGCTGTCTGTTTCAGCTGAATCAACTACCGGCAGCGGTGACGGGCAGTCGTATTTTTTGGTGATCTTTACCCATGGTTTAGGGAAAGGGCCTGGTGTATAACCGGATTTGGGATCGGCATAAACCTTTTCCATAAAGCGGGCAAATATCGGCAGGGCAGTGTGCGAGCCTTCGCCTGTTTCTGAGCTGGTAAAGTGCACACTTCGGTCATCGTCACCAACCCAAACACCTGTCACTAAATCTTTGGTAATACCCATATACCAGCCATCAACATACTTTGATGAGGTGCCTGTTTTACCGCCTATCTGGTTGCTGTTTTTTTTCCATAAGCCGGGATACTCCCACAGAGCTTGTGAAGTACCGCCCGGCTCGTCCATACCGCCACGGAACATGTATAACATCAGCCACGCAGTTTCCTCGCTTATAACCTGTTCTTCTTTAAGCGTAAACTCCTTTAATACAGTACCATCCTGTTCGGTTATTTTTGTTACCAGTAAAGGATCAACCTTCTTGCCTTTATTCAAAAATGTACTATAAGCCCTAACCATTTCATAAACAGAAACGTCGTTTGATCCTAGCGATACCGATGGAATAGCCCTTAACGGACTTTCTATACCTACCTTGTGTGCATATTCAACAACTTTATTCCAGCCAACCTTTTCTGTTACCTGCGCAGTAATGGAATTAACAGATTTACCCATGGCCCAACGCAATGACATTTCCTGGTACGAGAAATGAAAATCGGCATTATTAGGCTCCCAAACCTGCGCTCTGCCTTCATCTGTATATTTAATTGATACAGGTTTATCAGTAAATTTATCACATGGACTAAAGCCATTGTCCAAAGCAGTTAAGTAGGCAAATGGTTTAAATGTTGAGCCCGCCTGCCTGCGCGCCTGGTTTACGTGATCATAATTAAAATACCGGTAATCAATACCGCCAACCCATACCTTTATCTTCCCGGATGATGGTTCCATCGTCATCATTCCTGTGTTTAAAAGGCGGGTATAATATTTTATGGAGTCGGTACTTGAAAATGTGGTATCTTTTTCGCCATTCCAGGTAAATACCTTCATGCGTTTAGGCTTTTCAAAATATTGCTTTATAAGTTCCGTATTGTTGCTGTATTTTTTTTGAAGCATTGCATAAATAGGCAAATGCTGTTCTGCTTTCAATAAGAAGTCCTTTATTTCAACACCGTTTAAATCCTGCCACGGGTTTTTATTTCCCCACAAATTATTGAAACGTTTTTGCAGCATTTTCATCTTTTCGGCAACGGCTTCTTCGGCATATTGCTGCAGGCGAGGATCAATGGTGGTATATATTTTAAGGCCGTCCTCGTAAAGGTCATAATCATTATCCTTTAACCACTTTTTAAGCCAGCGGCCAACGGCCTGGCGTAGGTATGAGTCGCCCTGGCCTTCGTTTTCAACATAGCTTAGATCAAGCTTAATAGGTTTGGTGATGCTGGTGTCGTAATCGGCCTTTTTAATGTAATTGTATTTAAGCATTTGCCCCAACACCGTATTACGCCTTTCGAGCGAATGCCTAGGGTTATTTATAGGATTATAGGTTGATGTCGCCTTAAGCATCCCTACCAAAGTGGCAGATTCATCAGCGTTAACCTTATCGGGTGTTTTATTAAATAGCTTTAACGATGCCGTTTTAATGCCAAATGTATTATTCCCAAACGGAACTGTGTTTAAATATAGTGTCAGGATTTCCTGCTTGCTGTAAACATGCTCAATTTTAAAGGCCGTAAGCCACTCTTTGCATTTATAAACAACCGTTCGGATAAGCGGCACATGTTTTATCAAGCCCTGCGATTTCTTTTTACGGGTTTCAAACAGATTTTTTGCCAGCTGCTGGGTAATGGTGCTACCGCCGCGCCTTTCGCCTTTAGCAGTTGAAAGCATACTTGTAAAAAAGGAATAAAAATCAACCCCATTATGGTGGTAAAATCTCACATCTTCAGTAGCAATAAGGGCATTTATAATATTAGGAGAGATCTTGTTAAATTCAACCGGCGAGCGGTTTTCTTTATAATAACGGCCTATCAATGTTCCATCGGCATAATATACTTCGGATGCCAGTGACATGCTTGGATTTTTAATATCGTGCATATCAGGCGAATAGCCAAATAACCACAAAAAATTTAATTCGATGGAGCAGAAAAATATAATAACAAAATAGATGAAGATTAAAAAATATCTCAGGTATTGGTTTTTTATCCGTCTGAACATGGGGTAAAGATGTAAAATAATGGCCCTAAATCATAGGCAATTTAACAAATATTAACAACGTAATTTTTGGAGGTAAATTTTAAGTTAACTTGCATTTACCAATTTTATAAAATGAAAGACATAATTAAGAAATTTAAAATAACTGACGGAGAAAACTTTTCACTTAAAGACTTTGATCCGGCACATTCTGATGGTTTTAAAAAGGAAGATGCGGAACCAGTACTTCAAGACCTGATCAAACAGACCTTTGATCTGGCTGCAACACTATATGCTGATAACCGGTACTCTTTGCTAATTATATTCCAGGCTATGGACGCGGCAGGGAAAGATGGAGCAATTGCACATACCATGTCGGGCTTAAACCCGCAGGGGTGTGAGGTGTATAGCTTTAAACAACCAAGCGCAGAAGAACTGGATCATGATTTTTTATGGAGGCATTACAAGGCTTTGCCTGAGTGCGGACGCATCGGCGTTCATAACCGGTCGCATTATGAAAATGTGCTAATAACGAAGGTGCATCCTGAATTGCTACTAAAGGAGCACCTTCACGGAATTGATTCGGTTAAAGAAGTTGACGATGCGTTTTGGGAACGCCGTTATGAAAGTATCCGTTCATTTGAAAAACACCTGGTTAATAACGGGACTATAATTATCAAGTTTTTTCTAAATGTGTCAAAAGACGAGCAAAAGGAGCGCTTTTTAAAACGAATTGAAGACCCGAAAAAGAACTGGAAATTTTCGGCAGAAGACATCCGGGAACGCGAGTTTTGGGGTGATTATATGAAGGCTTATGAAAAGGCTATCAAGGAAACCTCTACAAAGCAATGCCCCTGGTATATTATTCCTGCCGATAAAAAATGGTTCACCAGGCTGGCTATTTCAACTATTATACTGGAAATTTTAAAAGACCTGGATTTGAAATACCCGGTTTTGCCAAAGGAGGAGAAGGAGAAATTGGACGAGGCGAGGAAGTTATTAGAGGAGAAGTGATTTCACTGATTATATTAGAGTGATTTCACCGATTTTGAACCACGATTAAAGGATTTAAAGATTCGCAGGATTGGATGGCTAAATTAGCAAATCATTCAATCAAAATAATCAGCGGTTTACTCAACCACAATCTCATCAGCAAACGGATGATTTTAGGACAAATAATTTAATATTGCATCTTCGTCTAACAAATTAACAATTTCTGTTGCTTCCCAATCGATTAATAAAAGCCCCCATTTTTTACCGACTTCATTTAGAAATAGGGTGAGCTTGTCGTTTTCCATGTTCCAAGGTTGGGTCAGCCATATTTTTGTTATTATATTTCCTTCAAATCTGAAATATATCGCAGCATAATCCTTGCCGAAACCGATAGTATTAGGGGCGGGTATTCTATAACTTTGTCCATAACCTGTTATAACTTTTGAAGCTTTTGAAAAACCAAAATGGAAAAGCAAATTTTCAAAATCGTCTGTTAGTATTTGTTTCGTATTTAATTCAACACGGATATCATCGCGTATAGAAACATCTGTATAACCTATACCGTTAAAATTTTTTTCAGATGATTCCTGTATTTTTTCGCATTGTGATTGAATATATTTCTGGTTCTCATTTACCAAAAGCTCTATTTGGCAAAAATCATCTTCATGAAAAAATAACATAGCCTTCGCTTTTCCTATGCTTTTTTTGAGAGTATTACTTTCAATGACTTTCTTTTTATCCCTCTTTAATTGCCACCAAACTCTGAACACAATGTAAAGAAGAATAAAAAATGATATAACTCCCCATATCGGTGCAACACCTATCGTGCTATCATATGGCATTCCGTAATGGCGCATTTTATATCGTAAATTAGGTTATAAAGTTGTTAATCCTAGTCTCTAATCTCCAACCTCTGATCACTCCACCACTATCTCATCCGCAAAAATATACGATGGGCTGCCTTTGCTTTCGTGCCAGTCGGGGAGCGGGCCATATTGTTTGGCTATTACTTTGATAAACCGAGTGCTGGTGTTTAACGGAGCAACAAAGTCCTGGGTTTGTACTTCCAAATCTTTAACATCCACTTTTGTGTTTACGGTAGCTGCCAGCTTGTAGTTTACACCATCATTTGAGGTATAATATTCAACCTGTTTCGGGAACACGATCCATGAGCGGCTATCCTGCAGGGCGCCGAACGTCACCTGTTTAACGGGTTTAACCTGCTGCAGGTCAATTATGGCTACAACATCATTATTCTGATAGCCCTGCCAGTTGCCCAGGCGCCAGTTGGCTTTGCCGCGGATGCCGTTTATAAGGGTATTATCGCCCTGGTCGGCATAGTTTGGCAGGTATTTGTTAACAAGGGTTAGTTTAATATCATCCCTTATTTTGTTAAATGTACCTGTAACAGCAAAGCTTGACTTGCTGCCTTCAAGAGCTATCGCTTTTATGGTAGCATTTGATGAAACCTCCAAAGGCCCGGTGTACAGGGTGGAATTAGCAGTAGGAACGGTGCCCTCAGTTGTGTAAAAGATCTTCGCGTTTTTATCGGCGCATTTTATTTCAACCCGCATAGGCTGTTTAAATGTTTTGGATGGCGCAATAATATACGGATCAGATATGATCAGGCTATCAGTGATTTTTGACGTTGGTTTTTCAAGACCCTGCACAAAAATACTGTTTGGCAGCTTGCCGGTAAGTACTTCAAAATCGCCGCCGTTGGCAATATCAGCATAATCAAGGTAAAGCTTATTGTGTGATTTTTTATTCAGGCTCATGCCCTGCAAATAAATATTGGCACGGCTTACGTTTGCCCCCGGGTTGGTAATGGTGAATTTTTTACCGTTCTCCAGGTTGATGACTGCCTTATCAAATTGCGGGATGCCAATTTGAAACTGTTGTTGTCCCGGTGCTATGTTATAGATCCCTAAAGAGCTCATCACATACCAGGCCGACATCTGCCCGCAATCTTCATTGCCGGATAAGCCGTCGGGCTTATCGCTGTATTCCTCGCGCAAAATCCGGCTTATGTATAGCTGGGTCTTTTCGGGTGCGTCCGTAAAGTTATACAGGTAAGCCATGTGGTGGCTTGGCTCATTACCATGTGCATACTGGCCAATTAAACCGCTCACATCATCCTGCTGGCGGCCGCTAAGTTTTGAATCTGTAGTAAACAATTCATCCAGCTTGGATTCAAAAGCTGCTTTGCCGCCCATACGGTTTGCAAGGCTTTCAACATCCTGCGGCGCTAAAAATGAGTATTGCCACGAGTTGCCTTCGGTATAGTTATTATTGATCTCAGTAGGCTCAAAAGGGGTATACCAGCCACCGTTTGCCCGGGCCTGCATAAAGCCATTCTGATCATTAAAGTTGTTTTTCCAGTACTGGGCACGTTTAATAAATTCGGTATAGTCCTGTGGCTTGTTCAGCATTTTTGCCATTTGAGCAATACACCAATCGTCAAAAGCATATTCCAGCGTTTTTGAAACCGATTCGTGCTCATCATCAGAAAGCACTACCCCATTTTTACGGTACGAATCCAGCCCGAACTGGTTACGGTTTACGGCAGCTTTCATGGCCGTGAATGCTTCTTCTGCATTAAAATCGCGGATGCCTTTTGCATAAGCATCAACAATTACCGGGATGGAGTGATTACCCACCATACAATAGGTTTCGTTTGATGCAAGCGGCCAGATAGGCAGCAGGCCACCCTGCTCGTACATTGCCAAAAAGGATTTTATAAAGTCGAGCGTGCGTTTGCGGTCTATCAGGTTAAGCAACGGGTCTTCGGCGCGGTAAGTATCCCACAAAGAAAATACAGTGTAGTAATTAAAGCCATCAGCTTTGTGAACCTTTTGATCCATACCACGGTATTGCCCGTCGACATCGCTGTAAACGTTTGGCGCAAGCATGGCATGGTATAACGCCGTATAAAATATGGTGTGCTTTTGTTTTACATAATCAATTACAGGCTGTTTTTTCTGTGCCTGCGGTAGTTTGCGGGCACTGGTACGGCTGTCATAACCTATATTGGGATCCTGTGTGTTTTGTGGAACCTGTTGTGCCGATGCGCTGGGGGCACCACCCTCAACCTCTATTTTTGCCAATTGATCTATCCAAAGCGCTTTTGCATCCCGCTGAACTTTTTTGAAATCGAAATCAGGTACTTCGGTATCCAGGTTTTTCAGAGCTCCTTCAGCACTTACTGACGAGATCCCTACTTTCGCGATTACTTCGCCGGGGTTATCAAACCGGAGATACATCTTTATGTTTCCCCCCTGGACCTTATTTTTTCCTTGCTGCAACTGATCGTCACTTGCTATTCCATAGGTTTTAAACGGCTTTGAAAATTTTGCGTAAAAATATAAAGACTGATCTGTAGCCCATGAGCTTGATCGCCGGTAACCCCGGATCTCGTGATCATTCACCACCTCTATCCATGAATCGAGCACCTTGTCGCGATGCTGCAGGTCGATGATGATATTGGCCTCTTTAGTTGAAGGGAAATTATATTTATGCACTCCCACACGGGTACTGGCCGTAAGCTCAACGTCTATATCATACTTATCCAAATGGGTTTTATAATAGCCAGGGGTAGCTACCTCGTTTTTCTTTTTGAATCCCGACAGGTATTCGGTGTTTTTAAACTTTGGTTCCCCGGTGGTTGGCATAAACAGCACATCGCAATAATCTGCAATACCTGTACCGCTTAAATGCGTGTGCGAAAAACCATAAACAGTGGTATCTGTATAATAATAGCCCGAACAGCCATCCCAGCCGGTTAAGCGGGTATCAGGACTTAGCTGTACCATACCAAAAGGGACAACGGCCCCCGGATAGGTATGCCCATGACCGCCTGTACCAATAAAAGGGTTCACATATTTTGTGTAATCTTTTTTCTTTTGGGCAGATAAAGAAAGCGCGAAAAGTGAAACAAAACAAAACGACAGGACGCTGCGGGATAAAAGCTTCATTGGAATAATGATGATTATTAGGGGGTAAAGATATATTGTCTGAATCAGAATTCACAGAATTAAGAATTTTCAGAATAACTATCCGAATTGAAATTTTGAATGGGCAGAATTTTACTGATTCGTAAAATGAAAAAAGAGGCTATCTCAGAAATAAAATGCTGAGGACCTAACAAAATTAAATTTTGGATAAACTCCGTGTTACGCTGTGCCTTTTTAGTGAACTGCGTGGTAAAATAAACCTGAGTTCACTAAGAAGGCGCGAAGATCATAAAGCCCCAATATTATTTAAATTCGCTGCTAATCTTTTGTGGCGGCCTCTTTCGATGGAATCCCGGTCATTACTTTAAACTCATCCATATCCTTTAAAAAAGGCAACGCACGCCGTGTTTTCTTTACCTCGTCAGCAATTATAGTGAATGTGTACATGTCTTCTTCATCGCGTTTGTAGTAAACCACATTACCATTAGGATCAATACAGGTTGAATCGCCGGAGTGGTAAACTTCGTTGCCATCGTGCCCAACTCTATTAACACCAATTACGTAGGCCTGGTTCTCAATTGCGCGTGCCAGGATAAGTGCGCGCCAATGTGCAATTCGGCGCTCTGGCCAGTTGGCTACTATCAGCAGCAGGTCGTATTCGGTATTAACGTTGCGCATCCAAACCGGAAAACGCAGGTCGTAACAAATCATCGGGCAAATATTCCAGCCGTTTAGTTCAACTATTAATTTTTTATTGCCGGGAGTATATGTTTGATGCTCTTTGCCTAATGCAAAAAGGTGCCGTTTATCATAATATTCGTAGGTTCCATCCGGGCGCATCCATATTAAACGGTTATAAAATTTATCATTTTCTTTAATAATCAGGCTACCTGTTATAACACATCCATACTGGTTAGCAATTTTATGCATCCATTTCATTGTTTTACCACCCATGGGTTCAGCCAGCTTCTCTGCTTCCATAGAAAAACCGGTATTAAACATTTCGGGTAAAATAATGAGGTTTGTTTTTTCGCGGATATTGGATAAACGCAGCGCAATGTTCTGCAGGTTCTTATCAATATTTTCCCAAAACAAATACCCCTGGAATACGGTGATTTTAAGATTATCCATAAGCAGTTAGTCGATAGTCCATGGTCAATAGTCCATGGCAGTTAGTAATTAAAAAATTATAGAACGTTAAGAATTTACCATCGACCATGGACTATCGACCATGGTCTAAAATCAAATCTTTAACAATCTATCAACGGCTTTATCCAGCGTTTCTTGCCTTTTCGCAAAACAAAACCGTAAAACATGATGGTCTGTACCTTGTGTATAAAACACTGAGGTCGGGATTGATGCCACCCCAATCTCTTTTGTTATGTACAACGCAAAGTCGCTGTCTTTTTGGTCTGTTATATTATTAAATGTTACCGATTGAAAGTACGATCCATAACATGGCAGTAGCTGAAACCGGGTTTGTTCCAGCCCTTTACGAAAATGATCGCGCTTTTGCTGGAAAAAATCTGGCAATGATAAATATGTATTTTCATCCTTCAAATATTCCGCTATGGCGTATTGTATCGGTGCATTAACGCTGAACACCAAAAACTGGTGAACTTTCCTGAATTCCTGCATTAAAAAAGCGGGAGCCATGCAATAACCTACTTTCCAGCCGGTTGCATGGAATGGCTTACCGAATGAGGCTACAATAAAGCTGCGACACCGCAATTCGGGATAGCGGGCCATGCTATGATGTGTTTCGCCATCATATATTAAATGCTCATAAACCTCATCGCTCAATATCAGGATATCCTGGTTTTTTACTATCGCGCTCAACTCATCAATATCTTCTTTTTGCAGTATAGTAGCAGTAGGGTTATGCGGCGTATTAAGGATTATCATCCTTGTTTTGTTATTGATCAGCCTTCTTACCATATCCCAGGGAATGCGGTAATCAGGTGGGGCAAGCTCTAATGATTTAACTATACCGCCCATCAGCTTAATGGCAGGGGCATAGCAATCAAATGCAGGTTCAAAAATTATAACCTCATCATTGGGGTTTATTACTGAAGTTATTGCTGTAAAAATAGCTTGTGTACCACCAGCGGTAATGGTGATTTCTGTATCCGGGTTGTAAATGGCACCATAAAGCTTTTCTGTTTTTTGAGCTATCTGCTCGCGCAGGGCCATTACACCGGGCATGGGGGCGTATTGGTTGTGCCCGTCAGTCATGGCGGTATTTACCAGTTGTATTAATTCGGGCGAGGTATTAAAATCAGGAAAACCCTGGGACAGGTTTATAGCTCCGACTTCATTTGCCAAAGCCGACATTAAGGTAAAAATGGTTGTCCCTGTCTGGGGCAATTTAGAGATGATAGGTGTCATGCAGGGGCTAAATTACGTTTTTGAGGTGAAAAAGCGAAAAGCTTACGGCTGAAAGCAAAAAGCTTTGGATATTCTGCGGTAGGATTTTCCGTTCAGAGTAAGCGAAAAGCTCAAGGCAGAAAGCAAAAAGCTTTGGACTTTTTGCTTTCTGCTTTTGGCTTTCAGCTTTAACCTTTCTGCTTTTAGCTTTATCCTCAAAATACTTACCTTAGTGCCATGAAGCATCTTAAATACTTTTCTTTAGTTTCTATAATAATTGTAATAACATCATGTGGTTTGGGTAAAAAAGATCTGCCGGTTATCGGTTTTGTTGATGCTTTCCAGGATGCCTCCATCGCCCCGGCAAAAACTGGATTTATTGATGCTTTGAAGAAAAATGGCTTTGAGGATGGCAAAAATATAAAGTTAGCGTACCGCAATGCGCAGGGAAGTATCCCCACCTTAACCCAGATAGTGAATTTTTTTGTATCAAAAAAAGTTGACCTGATGGCCACCTGCACTACCTTATCGTCAATAACTGCAGCACAAAAAACTAAAACCATTCCTATTTTTATGATGGTTTCGCCAACTGTAAAGCTGATGAACATGGAAGGTGCAGACGGTAAAGGGCAGGCTAATTTGTTTGGGGCAGTTGAAGACCTGAATTATATAGATACTTCGTTTTCAAACATTCCTAATTTCATAAAGCCAAAAGCAGGCAAGCTGGTTGTCGGGATGATCTACAATCAATCAGAGCCACAGTCTGTGGATGCCAAAAAGCGGATCCAGGCAGATGCTGATAAATTAAATATTACTTTGGTAGCATTGCCTTTGAATTCATCGGCAGAGGCACAATTGGTAACAAAATCATTGCTCGGCAAAAATATTGATGCCTTTTTTGCTAACCCGGATAACAGCGTATTTGCTTCGTTTGAAACTATATTAAAAAGCTGCGATCAGCAAAATGTACCCATATTTACCAGCGAGGCCGGGCTCGTGCAACGCGGCGCTGTAGCAGCATTTGGCGCTGATATTTATCAATGGGGATACCAGGCAGGTGAGCAGGCGGCACAATTTTTAAAAACACATAGCACAGCAGGCTTGCAGTCCGAAATGGTGAAAGTAAGGCGAAGGGTATATAATGTTGCGGCGGCTAAAAAATATCATATAACCGTTCCTCCAAATTTCGAAGCTGTTAAATAATGGATTTTTACCTTACCGCTTTATTACAGGGACTTTGCTTTTCAGCGCTGGCGCTGGGGATCTTTATCTCGATGAAGATCTTTAACATCCCCGATATTACAACAGATGGCAGCTATACTTTAGGCGCTGTGGTTACTGCGGTAATGATAACCCATCACCAGCCATGGTATGTTATATTGCCAATAGTTATAGTTGCAGGCGGTTTGGCCGGAGCATTAACAGGTATTATCCATACCAAATTAAAAATAAATGCCCTGCTTGCCGGAATATTGGTAATGACGGCTCTGTACTCGGTTAATTTAACCATAATGGGAACATCAAACTTACCGCTTAATAATTTCCCAACTTTATTTAACTTGTTAAGCATAAGCGCCGACCCGAACCACAATACTTTTTGGATAATATCAATCTTCGTTATAGTAATTATCTTATTGATAGGTTACCTGCTTAAAACAGATTTTGGCATTGCCATGAGGGCAACAGGCAACAGCGAATCAATGATCCGCGCATTGGGTGTAAATACCGACAGAATGAAGATAACCGGTCTGGCTTTAGCCAATGCCTTGACAGCAGTAAGCGGTTACTTAATAAGCCAATACCAGGGTTTTACTGATATCAGCATGGGGATAGGGATAGTGATAGTAGGCCTTGGCTCCGTAATTATTGCCGAAACGCTAATCAACTGGTTCCGGATCACTTCGGTTTGGTTAAGCCTGGTTTTAGTGCTGAGTGGCGCTGTGATATTTCAATTAGTATTGGCTATAACACTTGAGCTTGGCGTTGATGCCAATTTGCTTAAATTGGTAACAGCCGGTTTTGTATTGGTGATAGTAAGCTTGCCACGTTTAAACTTTAAGAACAAATGATTATGGATTTCGGATTTCGCATGTTCGATTTCTGATTTTTAAAATATGGAGTAGAATTTTAAATATCAACTACTAAATAACCCAATATAGAATCAAAAATAACTCCGAAATCGAAATTCCGAATTCCGAAATAATAAGAAATGATTAAGACCACTAACATTCATAAAGTTTTTAACTCCGGCAAGCCAAACCAGGTAAATGCAGTTAACGGCATCGACATAAAAATAGACACGGAAGAGTTTTTGGTGATCGTGGGGGCTAATGGTTCCGGAAAAACAACTTTGCTGGATTTGGTTGCAGGGAGTGTTTTTCCAACATCCGGGAGTGTCAGCATTGATGATGAGAATGTGACCAAATTGCCTGATTATAAGCGCAGCAAATGGATAGCCCGTGTTTTTCAAAACCCAATGAGCGGAACGGCATCAGATCTGAGCATTCTTGATAATTTCAGACTGGCAACTATTCGCACCAGGCCAAAAGGATTATCCATCGGTATAAACGAAACTTTTAAAAACCAGGTAAGGGAAAAGATAAGCACGCTGGGCTTAGGACTTGAAAATAAGATAGAACAGCCAATGGGCACCTTATCCGGCGGACAGCGGCAGGCTTTAACTTTGCTGATGAGTGTAATGGACAGCTGCAAAGTTTTACTGCTTGATGAGCCAACAGCAGCTCTCGATCCAAGATCTGCCGAAATAGTAATGCGTACTGCTGATGAACTGATAAAAGATTACAGGCTAACTTCAATATTGATTACCCACAACTTAAAAGATGCCTATAATTATGGCAGCCGCATCATATTAATGGGAGAGGGGCAAATACAAAAAGACCTGGATATAAAAGAGAAACAAGCTTTAAAGCAGACCGATCTGTTTGATTGGTTCTCGTAAATCGGGCTCAAGAATCGAGAGGTCAAGAGCCAGGAAAGGCAAAAGAGAAAAATGAAAAAGATCAGGAATATAGGATTTGCATTTCTTAGATCTTGATTCTTAATTCTTACTATCTTGCCTCTTGTTCCCCCTCCCCCTAAAAGGGGGATTTTCGCATATTCGTTTCACATCCTGCCAAATATTCAGGTCTCTCCAATATTTAAATAATATTATATTTCTATCTTGCATTAAAATAAATTTTCTATTCAATAATGAAATACACTAAGTTAACCTTATCACTCTTGTTGTGTGCCGGTATTTATACATCGCATGCGCAAAACACAGAAGAGCCTAAATCCAATTATGATCAGCATAAAATATTCAATCCTTTGTTTTATCCTGAAAAAGGAAACGAGTTTCGCACTGCCGGTGGCGCCCCTGGTGCTAAATACTGGCAAAACCGCGCCGATTATAAGTTGAACGTTACTTTGGATACCGCTAAACATAGCGTAACAGGCACCACACTTATCACTTATACCAATAATAGTCCTGATCCACTTGGTTTTTTGTGGCTGCAGGTTGACCAGAATATTTATAAAGCAGACTCACGCGGGGAAGCTACCAGTCCTGTTGAAGGTGGCAGGTTCAATAACAAAACATTTACCCAGGGCGATGAGATCAGAGGTGTTTATATTATAAAAAATGGCAAGGCCGAGAAGGTTGATTACCTGGTAACAGATACCCGCCTGCAAATAAAGCTGAAAGATACGCTAAGAGCAGGCGGAGCCAAAACCCAGATAAAGATAGATTATAAGTTTGATGTACCTGAATATGGAACGGACAGAATGGGCCGCAAACTCACCAAAAATGGCTGGATCTATGAAATAGCACAATGGTACCCGCGCATGGAGGTTTATGATGATGTTACCGGCTGGAACGTTATTCCTTATATGGGAGCATCTGAGTTTTACCTGGAATATGGTAACTTTGATTATACTATTACTGCACCTGCCAACCTGGTTGTGGTAGGATCCGGCGAGCTACTAAACCCCGCCGAGGTTTTCTCGCCGAAAATTATGAGTCGCATGAATGCAGCTAAAGCCAGCGATAAAACGGTAATGATAAAAGATTCTGTTGATCTTACTGGTAGCGATTCATATCCTAAAAAAGCAAGCCTTACCTGGCATTTCTTCTGCAAAAATGCACGTGATGTATCGTGGGCAGCTTCAAAGGCGTTTTTGTGGGATGCTGCACGTATAAACCTGCCGAGCGGAAAAAAAGCGCTTGCACAATCTGTTTATCCTATTGAAAGCAAAGGAATGAACGCATGGAGCCGCTCAACAGAATATGTTAAAGGATGTATTGAGTTATACTCGAACGAGTGGTTTGAATATACTTACCCTGTTGCAACCAACGTTGCCGGCATTGTAGGTGGTATGGAATATCCGGGGATTGTGTTTTGCGGAATGCAGAATACAGCAGGCAGTTTATGGGAGGTTACCAATCACGAATTTGGCCACAATTGGTTCCCGATGATAGTAGGTTCAAACGAGCGTAAATACGCCTGGATGGATGAGGGCTTTAATACCTTTATAAATAAAGTTGATACTAAAGTATTTAATAATGGCGAATACTTTGAACCTGCTGATGCGCAAAAGGCAGCTCCTGCGATGTTTTCACCTGGTGCTGACCCTATTATGAGCACCCCTGATGTTATTCAGCCGGACTATTTAGGCTATGCAGCTTATGAAAAACCGGCAATGGGCTTAACCATATTACGCGAGCAGATATTAGGAGAAAAACGTTTTGATTATGCTTTTAAAACCTACATTAAACGCTGGGCATTTAAGCATCCTACTCCATGGGATTTTTTCCACTCCATGGATAATGCTGCCGGCGAAGACCTGAGCTGGTTTTGGAATGAATGGTTTACAACCACTTTAAAATTGGATCAGTCGGTAAAGGCAATTGATTATATTGATAATGACCCATCAAAAGGTGCATTAATAACAATTGAGAATTTAGAAGGCATGGCTTTGCCGGTAACCTTAGCTGTTAAAGAAGAAAATGGCAATAGCAGCACCGTTAAATTACCTGCCGAGATTTGGCAGCGTGGCGGAACATGGACATTTGCATATAAATCGACCTCGAAAATTACTTTTGCCACGCTTGACCCTGACCATGCTTTACCGGATGTAAATACACAAAACAACGCATTGAGCGGCATTTCAATGGCAAAGGGAGTAACGGTTGCATCTGTTGTTAAAACTTATTTTGATGCAATAGGTGGCGAGCAAAAATTAAAAGATGTAAATGATCTGACAATAACAGCAGAAGGTACTGTACAGGGTTATACGTTTTTAAAGGTGAGTAAATATAAAGCACCGGATAAGCTTGCAATGGATGTTACGGTGCCTAAGTATAATAATTTTAGCCTGACACATATTGTTATAGATGGTGATAGCATAAACTTTAAGCAAAACGGCAGAATTGCTCCACTCAATGATAAAACCGAAAGAGGCACGGTTAAAGCCCGGTATAAGGTTTTCCCTGAACTTGATTTTAATAAAACAGGTTATACAGCAATGCTTGATACCAGCTACAAAGTTGTTAATGGACAATTGGCCTATATGATTTCAGTAACCTCTCCGGATAACGTTACTGTAAAATATTTTTACGACCAGAAAACAGGCTTAAAGGTTCAGCAATTTACGGATGTGCCAAATGCAACTGTAATGGAATTTAGCGACTACCAAAATATAAACACAGGGATCAAATTACCATTTACTGAAATGAATAGCGTTAATGGCCAGCCAATTCAGTTTAAAATAAAAAGTGCAGCAGCTAATACAGGGTTGACCAATAACGCTTTTACGCAATAGGTTTATTTAAGTCTGAAGTTCTTAAGTCAAAAGCCTTAAGTCAAAAAATGTGAAGCTAATCACTTTTGACTTAAGGCTTTTGCATTTTAGTTCATAAGCCATTATTTGAAATCGAGTGTTCGATATTATTAATTTAATGGTTTGGATGTTATTATTTAATTAATGTCTAAAGGAAGTACAGCGGGAAATGTTTGATTTTATGACAGTTATAATTGTAATATTTATATTGCCATCAAAATTGATCAACCAAAAATCAGAGTTTGCGATAATCAGCAAACAAATATTAACTTCACGCCAAAATTTTGGCTATGCCTAAACGTATACTTACATTAGTTTTTTGCTTATTCCTTTTTACCGAAGCCTTTGCTCAAAAAGGTGGTTTAATATATTACCTTAAAAACTCCGGTAAACTTGTTTCAACAAAAGATAGTGCCGATTACTCAATGGTGGTTTTACCGCCTGATACTGGTGTTGATAAAAATTTATATGTAGTTTACGAGTACTATCCTAATGGGAAGGTTAAGTTAATTACCAATTCAAAAACAAATGATATCAATTTACAATACGAAGGGAGATATATAGGGTATTTTCCTAATGGGCGGAAAAAAAGCACCGGCAGCTTTGAGAATGGAAATCCCATTGGACATGATATTGAATATTATCCTAATGGAAAAATTTATATTACTAAAAATTATTTGCCTGATGGTAAGGTCTTCTTTGGAGATTGCAGAGATTCAATAGGCAATGTGTTAACTGAAAATGGGAATGGCAAGTGGGTTCAATACAATAGTGATTTCACTAAAGTTATTGCTGAAGGCAATGTTGAGAATGGCAAAGAAGAAGGTGAGTGGCATGGAAGTGTTAACACTGATGTGAATTTTAAAACTTTGTATCATCAGGGCGATGTTGTAAGCTTGGATACATTTGATAAGCCAGGAGCTGATTCAGCATTTACTAAAGTTGAAGTTGTTCCGGAATTTCCGGGGGGTAGAGAAGCATTGTTGAGGTTTCTTGGTCGTACCATTCGCTATCCTGTAGATGCTAGAAAGGGAAACATTCAAGGTAAGGTAATTATAAGTTTTGTTATAGAAAAAGACGGTACTTTAACAAACCTTAAAGTTTCTAAAGGGGTAGATAAAATTATAGATGACGAAGCATTGAGAGTAATAAAATTATCTCCTCCATGGAGTCCTGGACTTACAAATGGCAAACCTGTTCGGGTAGTATATACGATACCTATATCTTTTGCTTTATCAAATTAAGATTCTTGAATTAATGAATATCCCAACTAGAGTTATTCCTGTTTTAAATAATGAGTAAAAAAGGCCGGTAAAAATACTAAGGGCTTTTCGTTACGCCGACGCAAAAGTTTTATAAATACAGGTTTATCCTTTTACCTATAATCGCCCTCATGGTTTTTACATGTTCGGGATTTACTCAAAATCCGTGAAAAGTACCTGCGCTAAATTGCGCAGGTATGATCTGCTGAAGATTTTGGAAATATGAGCACTATTACTTAATTCTTTTTACCTTAATGGCATTTAGCCCTTTTTGCCCCTGCTCCGTTTCAAACGTAACTTTATCGTTTTCCTGAACCGCCTCTTCTAATGCATTGATGTGAACAAAAATACTTTCCTGGCTTTGCAGGTCTTTAATAAACCCATATCCTTTTGATTCATTAAAAAATGAAACTACCCCTTGTCTGATCAGATCTTCGGGGGGCAGGTTTCCTTGCTTGGGCACCGAGATCTGGATATCTTCCGTTATGATCTTTCTTTTTTTGGAAGGATCTGGCGGCGTAGATGAAATATTACCGTTATCATCGATATAAGCCATCATATCTTCCAGGCTTTTGCCTTTAACAGAATTCTCCTTCCTTTCTTCTGCCTTTTCTTTTTTATCCTGTTGCTTTTTGAATTTCTTCTTTTCTCTTTCCTTTTTGCTAAAGGTTTCTACTGATCTGCCCATGGTTTAATATACGTATTTTTAATCAATTAAACAAAAATTTTGCCAACTATTTATTGATGGTGTTCTCCGAACCAGTCAGAAGATTTATTTAATGAACGAGTTTCTGTGGTTTTTAATTTTATATATCTGATAATCAGAGGGGATTAACTTTTAGCTATTTTGCTTTTTGCTACAATAAAAAAGGCTTCCATCAAATAACGAAAGCCTTTTATTGTATTAAAAGTGTTTATTAAATCACGCCGGTATCAACCAAAACCTGGTTCATATTACGTACTGCATCAGCGCTTTTGTTGAACTCAGCCTGTTCAGCATCGCTTAATTTAAAGTCAAGGATCTTTTCAAAACCGCCTTTGCCAATGATAACAGGGACAACTAAAGAGATATCTTTTTGTCCGTATTCGCCATCAAGGGCAACACCGCACGAGATCAGTTTTTTCTCATCACGTACAATGCTTTCAACCATTGCCGCAGTGCCAGCGCCCGGTGCGTACCATGCGGATGTACCAATAAGTTTGGTTAAAGTGGCGCCGCCAACCATTGTTGCTGCAACAACTTTATCCTGTTGCTCTTTGCTTAATAATTGAGTTACCGGGATGCTGTTCCATGTAGCATGGTTAATTAACGGGATCATGGTGGTATCGCCATGACCGCCGATAACAACAGCGTTCAGGTCAGCAGGTGAGCAGCCTAATTCCTGGCTCAGGTAATATTTAAACCTGGATGAATCTAAAGCGCCGCCCATACCTAAAATACGGTTCTTAGGTAACCCCGAAGTTTTAAGGGTAAGGTAGTTCATTGTATCCATTGGGTTCGAAACCACAATGATTATGGTGTTTGGAGAGTATTTAAGAATATTTTCGGTAACGCTTTTTACAATATTGGCGTTTGTGCCGATAAGCTCTTCGCGGGTCATTCCGGGTTTGCGGGGCAAGCCGGAAGTGATTACCACTACTTCTGAATCAGCAGTAGCCGCATAATCATTGGTAACCCCTTTAATTTTAGTATCAAAGCCTAAAAGGGCAGATGTTTGCATCATGTCGATAGCCTTGCCTTCGGCAAAGCCTTCGCGGATGTCTAATAATATAAGTTCTTCGGCCAATTCTTTCCTGGCGATATTATCCGCGCAGGTAGCGCCTACAGCTCCGGCACCAACAACAGTTATTTTCATGATATTTAGTTTGTTTTTATTTTGCTATGAAGCTATTATGAGCGTTGGTTTATTTGTTTGCTGCTCATAATGGTTTCATGATATTTAATTTGTTTTTTAACTTGCCATGAAGCTATTATGAGCATTTGTTTTTTGTATACTGCTCATAATGGATTCATACTATTTGATTTTCATAGATAGAAAATTAAACTGGCCGAAGATAGATATTTATATTTTTTCCTGTGTAAAAAATGTGCAATATGTGGTGGGGATTTCAGAAGCCGGAATTTTTCATCGCTGTTTTGTTTTTCAGTGTGTGTCCAAGAAGGCTTCGCCGTTTCGATTTCGGAATTTTTTAACTTTTGACTGGGCTGCCTTCACTTATCGAATAAACAAATCGGTTAATGCTTTGTATTTCAAATATAAATCTAAATGTGATGAAAATCAACACCCTTGCTTTATTTGGACTTGTAATAATTGCATTAGCTGCCTGTAATCACTCAAAGCCTAAGCCAATTTCAAAAGATATAACCAAAACTACTGTTGCAATAAACGGCAAAAAAGACAGCGTTATAAATAATCCGCAAAAGAACTATGGAAACGCAACAGTTTCTGAACCCTGTGTAAAATGCTTGCTGCAGGTCGTTCAAAATACCGGCAGCTTTAAAAAACTAGCTACCTCAATACCTCAGGAACGTATCATCTACAATGTAAACTGGATCACTTCATCAAAACCATTGGATTTGGGCAACGGAAGTAAAATAATCAATGGCATGGAGATAAATGTGAACCAAAAAACGGGAGGTGTTATAAAAACACTAACCATCTACGTATATAATAATGCGGAAGGAAAATTTTATTCATCAAATAAGTCGAAAAGCTTTCATCCTGATGAAAATGTTAGCGACGCTTCATTAAAAAAGATCAGGAATAGTTGTTTTTGGGGTGTAGCATCAAACAAATAAGCTTTTACTATTATTGTCATTCGTTACAATGATTGTTTTATTGCAAGCAGCCTTTGCTTTTTTAGATCGTTTTTTAATCCATTGTTAATAAGTGCAGCAATGTTTCTTGTTTTTTAGTCATTTTCACACTGTAAATGCGTGTTTTTGAAAAAATTTAGAATTTTTTCAACATTTTATAATGAAATTTGTAAAAATAATTTAAATTCGCACCAATATTTGTAGATAACGCTACAAAAAATAAGATTTCAACCCTATATTATAAATTCAGTAAACAATGGCAACTAAACTCGAGTACATTTGGCTTGATGGCTACAAACCAACACAAAGCCTGCGCAGTAAAACAAAAATTGAAAAAGATTTCAGCGGTAAATTAGAAGATTGCCCAAATTGGAGCTTTGACGGTTCTTCAACCGAGCAGGCACCAGGCGGATCATCTGATTGCGTTTTGAAACCTGTTTTTATTTGTAAAGATCCGGGAAGGCTTGATGCTTACCTTGTAATGTGCGAAGTACTTGATTCAACCGGCAAACCTCATGAGTCAAACGGTCGTGCTTTGATCCAGGATGATGATAATGATTTTTGGTTTGGTTTTGAGCAGGAATATTTTTTATGGGATCCTGAAACAAACAAACCGCTTGGTTTTCCGGCTGGTGGCTACCCTGGCCCGCAAGGTCCTTACTACTGTTCAGTTGGTGCAAACAATGCTTACGGACGTGATATTGTTGAAGAGCATTTAGATACTTGCCTTGAAGCAGGCTTAAATGTTGAAGGTATCAACGCTGAGGTTGCTGCTGGTCAATGGGAATTCCAGATCTTTGCAAAAGGCGCCAAAGAAGCTGGTGATCAAATTTGGGTTGCACGTTACTTGCTTGAAAGAATTGGTGAATCACATGGTGTTTCTATCAACTGGCATTGCAAACCATTGGGTGAATTAGACTGGAATGGTTCAGGCATGCACGCTAACTTCTCAAATACAACTTTAAGAACTGCTGGCAGCAAAGAAACTTACGATAAAATTTGCGAGGCTTTCCGCCCTGCTGTTGCTGAATGTATAGCCGTTTATGGCGCACATAATGAGCTGCGTTTAACCGGTAAACACGAAACTGCTTCTATCCATGATTACAGCTATGGTGTATCAGATCGTGGTGCTTCTATCCGTATCCCGCTGTACACTGTACAAAAAGGCTGGAATGGTTACCTGGAAGATCGTCGCCCTAACTCGGCTGCTGATCCATACAAAGTAGCTGCTGTTATTATCAAAACGGTAAAGTCTGCCAAACTTTAATTTCCTAACTAAACTAATATGTTCCTATCCCCTGGCTTTAAAACGCCGGGGGATTTTTTTTGCATTTTTCCATTTCAACGGATTAAAATCCGTTGCTACAAGATTGGCCGAGGCTACGCCTCTGATTTTTTCTGAACTATGAACTGTCAACAAACCAGACTTACGATAAATACTTGCCGGATTTAATCAATCTTAATCCATCAATAGGTAAATTATATAAATACACCCAGCACTCAACTGGTTCCTTATCCGTTTCAGCAGTTATAAGCTTTCTGGTAAATAAATTTGGCTGCTGTTGATCTGGCCCGAAACCTTCATAGTCATCTAATCGTTCCAACACCTCGTCCGGATTGTTAACCACTAATATTTTACCATAGACATAATTTATTGCATCTGATATGGCTCCCGGATATTCCCCAATATCATAAAGCAGGCCTTTAAACTTTCCATCAGCATAAAAACAACACATGGCATTTAAGTATGCGCCAAACTCATTCTGCTTATTTAACAGGGTGCCGTAAACGAATAAATATGGATTGGTTTTTGCCATTGTTAATAACAAATGTAATAGAGACGCAGCGCATTACCTATCTGCCCTACAAACATTTTTTTATTGTTTAACGCATTACGTTTATCTTGCTTAAATTGCTCCGTCAATTATTCTACGTTATGAATGAAGATCAGATCAAATCCTACCTTAAGGAAAATGATATAAAAAAGATAAAATTCGCTTTTGCCGATATTGACGGTATTTTGCGGGGTAAAGTTATCCACCCAAAAAAGTTTGTTGATGGCCTGGAGGATGGCTTTGGTTTTTGCGATGTTGTTTGGGGATGGGATAGCAGTGATGCCTGCTATGATAATGTGAAGCTTACCGGCTGGCACACCGGCTACCCTGATCAGATGTGCCGGATTGATCTGTCTACTTTCAGAACCGTGCCATGGGACGAAAATATCCCTTTCTTTTTGGGTGATTTTAGCAAGGCTGATGGAAACGATCTGCCCGCTTGCGGACGCAGCCTGTTAAAACGGATTGCTAAACAGTGCGAAGACCTGGGATATCACCCGGAATTTGCACAAGAGTTTGAGTGGTTTAACTTTAGGGAAACGGCGCAAACATTAAAGGATAAAAGCTTTACCAACATGGGCAGCCTTACACCGGGCATGTTTGGCTATTCTATATTACGCACTTCGTTAAACGATCAGTTTTATAATGACCTGTTTGATCTGCTCCTTCAGTTTAATATACCCCTGGAAGGCTTGCATACCGAAACTGGTCCGGGAGTATATGAGGCCGCTATCTTACACGATCATGTTGTGGAAGCTGCCGATAAAGCGGTTTTATTTAAAACTGCGGTAAAAGAGATAGCCAATAAACATGGCATTATGGCAAGCTTTATGGCCAAATGGAACGAAAATCTCCCGGGTTGCAGCGGCCACATTCACCAAAGCTTGTGGACTAAAGATCAATCAAAAAATCTTTTTTATAGTGCTGATGATGAATATAATATGAGCGACTTACATAAGCATTATCTTGCAGGGCAACTGCATTGTCTGCCGCGGATCTTGCCCATGTTTGCACCAACAATAAACAGTTACAAACGTTTGGTGGAGGGTGCCTGGGCACCTACTACAGTTACATGGGGTATTGATAACCGCACAACGGCACTGAGGGTTATTCACACATCAGAAAATTATACCCGCCTGGAAACACGCATCCCCGGATCAGATACAAACCCTTATCTTGCTATGGCTGCAGCTTTGGCATCCGGCTTATATGGTATAAAAAATAAATTGCCTTTAAATATTCCGGCAACAGTTGGTAATGGTTACCAGGATAAAAGGAATGGCAGCCTTTCTTCAAACCTTTACGATGCAACAATGATTATGAAGGAATCTGCTATTGCAAAAGAATTATTTGGCGAAGCGTTTGTTGACCATTTTACAAATACCCGTATATGGGAATGCCGCCAGTTTGGTAAAAGTGTAACTGATTGGGAGTTGAAGCGGTATTTTGAGATTATCTGAATCGGGATTAAGGGATTTTATGGATTAATCGGATAATGAGTAAAGTGTTCATAAACAGTTTATTTTTAATGTCATTGAATTAGCATAAGGTATTAATTATTTAGAAGCATATAATATGGAAATTGGCTTACTTTTGAACTTTGGAAGTAAATCGCTTGCATTTAAAAGGCTGTTGAATAAAAAATACAAACCCTAAAATCATCCGAAAAATCTGTTAATCCGCTTAATCCCGGTTCAGATAATATAATAATTAAATAAAAAATACATTGACGACTATACATATTGCCGAGCTTGAGCAACCTATTAAATCAAAAGCAAAGGCACTTACAAAACTTGATTATAACTTTATCCTGCAGAAAGCCTGGGAAGGCTATGATGCATCAAAATCTATAAAAGAAATTGAGGATATCAGCGCAATGGTTTCAACAAACCATGTGTTTCGGATCACGTTTCATGATGATGATATTATTATTGCCAAGCTATCATACTTTGGTAAATACGAGCATTTTAAGGAAGATCACCGCATTATCCATAGTTTATCAAACAACCTGCTTTACCCGTTTGAAAACCTGCTGGCAAAATCGTTATTAAAAAACAACAGGGTTTACATCTATCGGTATAAGCAGGGTAAAACCGATGCCTGGGTGGTGTTCTATAATCCAACCCGCATATTGGAGCGTTTGCCGAGGCGGTTGGAAGAACATCATATCATAAAACTTGGTCAGCAGGTAGGGCGTTTTCATAAAGCCTGTTCAAGGGCAAAAAATGTATTACCAAAATCATCAAAAACCCTCAGGACCGATATTTTTTTATTGCAGAAGGAGTTAGAAACCAATGAAAAACAGTTTGGCTCGGCTATGCAGGTTGATTTCCTGAAATACCATTGTGATCTGTTCCTCAAAAACAGGTCGAAATATAATATGAGCTCATTTGAGATCATTCCTGTTTTCATTGACTGGAACATTGGGAATTTTTCGGTAACCCCTGACCTTGAACTCTATTCCCGATGGGATTACGACTGGTTCCGGATGAGCTACCGGATCCTTGATTTTTACTTTTTTAGCCGGGTATGCTCAGACAGGGGCGACCGTACCGTATTCAGCTATGTGATCACAACCATGATGGAAGACAGGTTTATCCTGTTTTTAAAAGAGTATCATAAAATAAATCCCATAACCGCTGATGAGATCCGGTTTTTAAAAGAAGCTTATCGCTTTTTTATATTAAATTACGTGATTAAAGATGGCAAGTACTTTTTTAATGAGCAATACGCCACAAAATTGCAATCCGAAGCATTTGAGATCTATTTGCCATCAGTCGACAGAGATTTTGATGCAGAGAAGATAATTGAAGCGCTGGGGCTGTAGTAATTAGTTGATTAAGTTGATTGAGAGAGTGGTTGATTGAGTTAGCCAGAAAGTCAGCAAAGTCCGGAAGTCCGAAAGAAAAAGAATTTAATTAGTTTACTCAATGCAATCCTTGTAACTCAATCAACATAGTCAACCCAATCTAACTTAATCAACCAAAACTCACATGAAACGCATTGAAAACTTTAAATCCATAATTGATAAGTACGAGATAATATTTTTTGACGCATTTGGTGTAATTAAAACCTACCAGGGATTGGTGCCGGGTATTCAAAAAACATTTGAATACCTTGAAGCGCAGGGAAAAGAATATTACATTGTTACCAATGATGCCTCGCGAAGCCCGGTACAACTGGCCGAAAGCTATCACAGGAGTGGTCTAAAACATATTACTCATGATCGCATTATTTCGTCAGGGATGCTTACCAAAGAATACCTGGACCTTAAAGTTGATGATGGAATTGTTGCATTTTTAGGAACCCCTGAATCCTCCCATTATATTGACAGCTCCGGCTTGCACACCTTACCGGTTAATGAAATTAACATGGATAATATTGATAAAGTTAACGCTATGGTTTTTTTAGACGATGAGGGTTTTAACTGGTGCGATGACCTGAATAAAACAGTTAACATCCTGCGCAAAAGAACAATCCCCGTAATAGTTGCCAATACTGACAGGGCCTATCCGGTATCATTAAGCGACGTTGGTATTGCAATAGGCGGTATTGCGGCCATGATAGAAAGTATAATAGGTAAACAATTTATCAGGTTTGGTAAGCCGGATTCACAAATGTTTATGTTCGCTTATGACCTGATCCGCGAGTACCGCTCGATAAACAAAAAGCAGATAGTAATGGTAGGGGATACACTGCAAACCGATATTTTAGGCGGCAATAAATTTGGTTTGGATACGGTACTCGTACTCTCGGGCAATACGCTGCCAAAGGACGCTGAAAACAGGATAACATCAACGGGAATTGTGCCAACTTACATCTGCGATACGGCAGTAGTTGAACTTGGTGAGTTGGGGTTTTAAGCAGAAAATTCAAAATTTATCGCGTTTTAAAAAATAAAAACTACCTTTAAATCTCAAACCCTAAATTTCAAGACCAAATTATAGCACTTGGTTATATTTATGAAACAACTTTTAAATGTATTTTTAACAGTTTTACTTTTTAATTCTGTATTGGCTCAACCTGTTGCTAAAAAAGAGTTTACTAACCCGTTATTGCCTTCAGGCGCTGATCCATGGGTTATTTATCATGCCGGTTATTATTACTACACCAATTCAATGGGCGACAGGCTTATTTTATACAAAACCAAAAACATAGCCGATCTGAAATCAGCACAAAACAAAATAGTTTGGATGCCACCACCTAATACATCATACTCAAAGGAGCTTTGGGCACCAGAATTGCATTTTATCAATAATAAATGGTATATGTATTTTGCTGCTGACGATGGTAATAACAATAACCACAGGTTGTATGTGCTGGAAAATTCATCAGCCGATCCTTTACAGGGCGAATGGAGTTTTAAAGGTAAGCTGACAGACCCAACGGATAAATGGGCTATTGACGCTTCGGTATTTGAAAATAAAGGAAGGCTGTATTTAATATGGGCCGGCTGGGAAGGTGATGAAAATGGTCAGCAAAATATTTATATCGCGCAGCTAAAAAATCCATGGACAATTGGCAGCAAACGCGTAAAAATCTCAAGCCCGGTTTACGATTGGGAAAAGTACGGTGATTTGGGCGCTAACAGCAACCCACCGCACGTAAATGTAAACGAGGGGCCGGAGATTTTAAAGCATAAAGACAAATTGTTTTTAGTTTATTCAGCCAGCGGGTGTTGGACAGATTATTATGCCCTGGGAATGCTTAGCACGTCAACAAATAAAAACCTGCTGGATTCTGCTTCATGGACAAAATCCAATGTTCCTGTTTTTAAACAATCGCCGCAAAATGCGGTGTATGCGCCGGGTCATAATTCATTTTTTAAGTCGCCGGACGGGAGAGAGGATTGGATCTTGTATCATGCCAATTCACAACCCGGACAGGGCTGCGGTAAAGAACGGTCGCCAAGAATGCAGCGATTTACATGGAAAAAAGATGGGACACCAGATTTTGGAATTCCTGTTAAGGAAGGTGTTTATTTAAAGATACCATCCCAATAATGAATAATAAACAATTATACATATGAGATTTAAAAGTCTATTTGCACTCGGGATACTGTTAACATTTACATCATCCACACTTATCGCACAAAAAACAATTGCAACTGGTGTATGGTCTGCCGAAAAAGCAAACGCCTGGTATGCACAGCATAAGTGGATAAATGGTGCTAATTTTTCCCCAAGCACTGCCATTAACCAGTTAGAAATGTGGCAGGCAGATACTTTTGACCCTGAAACAATCGATCGCGAGTTAGGATATGCAGAAGGTATTGGATTTAATGCCATGCGGGTGTTTTTGCACAGCGTTGCCTGGAAGGAAGACCCCAAGGGGTTTAAATCAAGGATGAATAAATATCTAGCTATCGCTGACAAGCACCAGATCCAAACCATTTTTGTGTTTTTTGACGACTGCTGGAACCCAAACGCCAAACCAGGCAAACAACCTGAACCAAAGCCGGGCATCCATAATTCAGGCTGGATGCAGGATCCGGGAAAGCCGCTAAATAAACCTGCTGACTTTTTGGAACTAAAAGCCTATGTTGATGATATATTAAGATCCTTTAAACATGATAAGCGCATTTTGTTATGGGATTTATATAATGAACCCGGCAATGGCGATAAAAACAAAATATCATCAAGGCTTTTACCAAAAGTGTTTGCCTGGGCACACGCTGCAAACCCCGATCAGCCGGTAAGCTCGGGTATGTGGAACTGGAATCTGGAAACGCTTAATAAAATACAGATCCAAAATTCTGATGTAATAACTTACCATTGTTATGATTCGCCCGAATTGCATGAACGCGTGGTGAAATTATTAAAATTGAACAACCGCCCGGTTATCTGTACCGAATATATGGCCCGACTGCGCAACAGCACTTTTGAAAATACAATGCCAATGCTAAAAAAAGAAAACGTGGGCGCAATAAACTGGGGTTTTGTTAGTGGTAAAACAAATACCATATATGCCTGGGACACGCCAATGCCTGATGGCGCTGAACCAAAAGTATGGTTTCATGATATTTTTCGTAAAGATGGAAAGCCGTTTAAGCAGGAAGAAGTTGATTTGATTAAACAATTAAACAGTAAATAACCATTAAACCTAAATAAAACCAATTATTAAATTTGCCACTATATGAATCTTGTATTTAGAAACATCTCAGCAATTATTTTACCTGTCTGCATACTTTCTGTAGCGGCCTGTAACCAATCTTCAACCAATAAAAAAACAACATCTATGACCGACAGTACTTCACATGCGGCTTTGCCGGATACAGCGGCCTACGCAAAAACTATTAACGGGAAACAAACTCACTTGTATATTTTAAAAAATAAAAACGGTATGGAAGCCGCCATAACCAACTATGGTGGCAGGGTGGTAAGCATATTAGTGCCTGATAAAGATGGTAAGCAAACGGATGTTGTTTTGGGATTTGATAGTGTAGGCGGTTTTCAGAAATCAACAGAGCGTTATTATGGAGCAACCATTGGCAGGTACGGTAACCGTATTGCTAAAGGCAAGTTTAAGATTGATGGAAAAGAATACCAATCAACTATAAATAATGCCCCCAATATGCTTCACGGTGGTAAAAACGGTTTCCAGGAAATGGTTTGGGATGCAAAGCTGGTTGACCCGGCTACCCTGGAGCTAAGTTATGCGTCAAAAGATATGGAAGAAGGCTTTCCCGGCAATTTAAAGGTGAAAGTAACATACTCTCTTACTGATGATAATTCGCTTAAGTGTGATTATGAGGCTACAACAGATAAAACAACGGTTGTAAATTTAACAAACCACGCATTTTTTAATTTGAATGGCGAAGGCAGCGGCACCATATTGGATCATACATTACAGGTTGATGCTGATAAATACGTGCCTGTAGATTCTACATTGATCCCTTTAGGCAAAATTGAAACAGTTGCCAATACACCGTTTGATTTCGGCAAACCAAAAACCATTGGCAGCCGCATAAATGATGACAACCAGCAATTAAAGAACGGTAAAGGATATGACCATAACTTTGTGCTGAACAAACATGATATTACAACACCAATAGCTACAATTATTGGGGACAAAAGTGGTATAAAAATGGAAATATTTACCGAAGAGCCGGGTTTGCAATTTTATAGCGGTAACTTTATGAAAGGCCTTAATGCAATGAAAGGCGGAAAAAAAGATGAGTACCGTACTTCATTCGCACTGGAAACACAACATTTTCCTGATTCGCCAAATCAGCCATCATTTCCGTCAACTTTATTGAAACCAGGGCAGACTTATAAAACACAATCGAGCTATAAGTTTTCGGTTGTAAAATAAAGATCTTAGATTTTAAAAAGGGGACAAAACTCTCAGTGGTCTTTGTGCATCCTCTGTGAACTTTGCGGTAAAAAATAACCACAGAGAACGCTATGGATGCGCTGAGATCACGGAGATTTATATGGTACCCGATTAATTTTCCTTGCCAAAATCCTTCAACTGCTCAAAATCATCAAGGGTATCAATATCTATATTTCCCAGCGGGAATGGGACGGTTGTGATATGAGTTTCATGTTTTAAAATTAGATTTTTTGCACCGTCATTACCCTGCAGTAAAAGCAGTTCAGGAAAATAATGGCTATCGAAAAAGGCAGGTGGGCCGATTCCTCTGTTATATGCACATACAACGATACTCTTTTTAGTAGTTGATAATTTTAGCTGATTGAGTAACTCCGCATCAACAAAAGGCTGGTCGCAAAGCATCAATATTACTGAATTTATTTTAACATGGTTTTTCTGCAAGTGCACTACCCCCAGGCGTATTGAAGATGACATGCCTTCCTGCCAATTCTCATTATAAACTATATTAACCGGCAAGTTTTCAATAGTGGGCTTTATTATTCCGGCATTTCCGCCTAACATTACAATAACGGGATGGCAAACGGTAGCCAATGCCGATTTTATGGTTCGTTGGAGTAACGTTTGGCCTTCATAAACCAGGTTTTGCTTGGGTGTGCCCAATCTGACTGATATGCCTGCGGCTAGAATGATAATCCCGGTCATTTAATTGAAGGATTTAATTTTAGCAACCTGACTAACCGGCTCCGCATGACGATTGTGGACAACTGTTTTATCTCTTAGTGAACTTACTGATCTTTTATTTAATACAGCCTGTATTTCTGCAATTATAGATAAAGCTATCTCATCCGAATTTTCTGAACCGATATCAATCCCTGCCGGACCATAAATGCTTTTTAATTGCTCAGGTGTAATATTCATTCCTTCATCCTGCAGTTCATCCAGCATTCGTTGTAATCTCTTTTTGGGGCCAAGTGAAGCCACATAAGGCAGTTGCAGTGGCAATAGCTGGCGTAGCATGGCCATATCGTAGTTGTAGTTATGGGTCATTAATACAACTACCGTTCGTTCATCAAATGTAATTTGGGAAAGGGCCTGGTCTGGTTTGGCAATAATTATCATTTTTGCCTGCGGGAAGCGTTCCGGTACCGCATAATTTGCCCTGCCGTCAACCAGGGTTACATGCCACCCTAAAACCGATGCTAACTGAACCATTGGGATGGCATCATTACCGGCGCCAAAAATTATCAGCGAAACGGCTGGCTGCAAAAGCTCGATAAAACAAGTATATCCATTTCCGTAAACGTAGGTTTTGGTTACGGAATTGCCATTTTTTAATACATCCTTTGCATCGGTAAACAAAACATCTTTAATTTCATCATCAGGGATCGATCCCTGGGTATATTCATCAGCCGTCATTAATAAGCAGGTACCTGGTTGAGATGCCTGCCTGTTATTCAATAAAAATAAAGTTATCAGTACTACGGGCTCTCTTTTGCTTAAAAAACGCTTGAATAAATTAATTGGAGAATTTTCATTCTCCGGAAATATTGGCTCTATCAGAATATGAATAATACCATTACAACCCAGGCCGACGCCAAATTTGGCATCGTCATCATCGGTAGTATCATAAGTAACCAGCATAGGTTTGTTTTGGGCCATTGCCAGGCGGGCTTTGCGTAAAGCATCGCCTTCCAAACAGCCGCCGCTGATTGCCCCGGTTAATTGACCGTCTTCTGTAACCAGCATGCGTGCACCGGCACGCCGGTAAGATGAACCTTCAACCAGCACAACTGTAGCCAAAGCAGTTTGCTTACCTGCTTTAGCAGCGGTATCAAATGCGTTTATTATGTCATGTAATTCTTTCAAACGGAATGATGTTATTAACAAATATAGGTCAATACGTTAAATATTGGCATTAATTGCCCTTTATAAATTCATAAATTTGTAAATAATATGTTATACAAAAAGTACATTTAAAAAACATTGTGCCAGCTTGTATTATTTACCTTTACACAGGCAAGACCAAATTGGCATGATTGCCGTTTTATTTAAAATTTATAGGAAGTAAAATAATTGTTAACAGATAATCACGGACGGAAAATTAATTACCTGCGGCTTGCGGTAACAGACAGGTGTAACCTGCGTTGTTTTTATTGCATGCCCGAGGACGGGTTGAACTGGCTATCGCGATCAGCTCTCATGACCTATGAAGAAATGCTGCAAAGCTGCTCTTTATTGGTAAAAATGGGTATTGAAAAGATAAGAATAACCGGGGGCGAGCCTTTTGTGCGCAAAGACATCATGAAGTTTTTGACTTCGCTTTCTGAATTGCAGGGGTTAAAGGAGCTAACATTAACTACCAATGGCGTTTTAACTGCACCGCATGTTGCGGAATTAAAAAGAATAGGAGTAAGTTCAGTAAACCTTAGTTTGGATACGCTGGATGCCGGCAGATTTTTTAGCATCACTAAGCGGGATGAATTTTCAAATGTAATGGCAACGTTTGACGAGCTTTTAAAACAGGGTATTGATGTTAAGATAAACGCGGTAGTGATGGATGGTAAAAATACCCAGGACATTATTCCATTAATTGAACTGACGAAAAAACTACCCGTGAGTGTACGATTTATTGAAGAGATGCCATTTAATGGCGACGATCATGTGTATACAGGCCTAAAATGGGATTATATACGCATTCTTGAGGAGATAAAGGGCGCTTTTGCTGATATAAAAAAGCTGGATGACCCACTGTATTCAACATCGTACAATTACCAGGTTCCGGGGTATATGGGAAGTATAGGTATCATTGCCGCATACTCCCGCACATTTTGCGGAAGCTGTAACCGCATTCGTATTACTCCGGAAGGTGAGTTGAAAACTTGCCTTTATGATAATGGGGTGATGAATATTAAAGATCAGTTACGACAAGGCATTAGCGAAGATAATTTAAAACTGATGTTGTTAAACACTTTTAACAGCAGGGCGAAGAATGGTTGGGAGGCTGAACGCCAAAGGGCCAAAAGCCAGGGTGTGCATGAGTCAATGGCCACGATAGGGGGTTAATTAATTAAAAATATAAAAAACGGGATATGACTACTGTTGAAGAGGCCGAAAAAATAATTCTTGCAGAGGCAACAGATTACGGTGCAGAAATTATCCCGTTTGAGCTTGCCCTTGGAAGAACGTTGGCTGAAAACATTAAGGCTGACCGCGACCTTCCGCCATTTAACAGGGTAACAATGGATGGAATAGCAGTTAATTACAATGCTATTGAAGCCGGCATAAGCACATTTAAAATTAAAGCAACCCAGGCAGCCGGTGATGAACCTGTTGATATTGAAGAGCATAATGAATGTATTGAGATAATGACCGGCGCGATGCTCCCCTCATCAGCAGATACCATTGTCCGTTATGAAGACCTTGTGCTTCGGGCAGGTTTGGCTACACTGGTAACCCAGGAGATAAAAAGAGGCCAAAACATTCACTATAAGGGGAAAGACAAAAAACATAATGATCAGGTGGCCGGTATAGGTCAAATAATAACGCCAGCTTTAATAAGTATGATTGCGTCAGTTGGCGAAACTGAATTAAGAGTTAAGAAGTTGCCTCGTGTTGCTATCCTTTCATCGGGAGATGAATTGGTAGAAGTAGATCAAACCCCATCACCATATCAAATAAGACGATCAAATAATTATACGGTTAAAGCTGTTTTGAAGCAGCACCACATAGAGGCCGATATGCTGCACCTTCCTGATGACCCGGAGGTTATAAAGAAACAAATAAAAACCTGCCTCGAAAATTATGATGTGCTATTACTTAGTGGTGGTATCTCAATGGGCAAGTTTGATCATATTCCGCATACCCTGGAACAGTTAAAGGTTGAGCAGCTTTTTTATAAAGTTCAGCAGCGGCCCGGCAAACCATTTTGGTTTGGTAAACATAATAAGCGGCCGTTAGTATTTGCATTTCCAGGTAACCCGGTAGCTACCTTTATGTGCCTGCACAGGTATTTTTTACCGTGGTTAAATGCTTCGCTCGGAAAAGAACAAGGACCGCAATTATTTGCTGTTTTAAATAACCGGGTAAGCTTTCATCACCCATTAAAATATTTCTTACAGGTAAAGTTGCATTATAACGAGTATTGCCAGTTAGTAGCAACTCCCGTTGAAGGAAATGGGTCAGGCGATTTTGCTAACTTAACCGACGCAGATGCATTTATGGAATTACCTTTGGAGAGAAATGAGTTTAAAAAGGGAGAGGTGTTCAGGATATGGCAATTTTGAACTATGATTTTCAGGATTAAAAGATGAATAAGATACCTAACGGTTAATCAGGCAATCTTCTAATCTTAAAAATTAAGGTTCAGAAAAATCTGTGAAATCAAAAATCAATCAGTGAAATCAAAAAATGATCACACACTTAGATAATAAAGGTAATCCTGCAATGGTAGATGTAACAGAGAAATCCGTTACTCATCGTACAGCTGTTGCCCGTAGTATAGTTTCGTTGCCTGAAGAAGTATTGACGCACCTGACTGACGGCGACCTGCAAACAAAAAAAGGCTCAGTGTTTCAGATAGCGATAATTGCGGGTATTATGGCAGCAAAAAAAACAGGTGACCTCATTCCCCTGTGCCATCCGCTGGGTTTGGATAATTGTAATATTGCCATTAGTCTGAATGAAAAACAGGAAGTGGTTATTGAGTGCACTGCGAGTATAACTGCTAAAACCGGCGTTGAAATGGAGGCTTTGATTGGAGCATCTATAGCTGCCTTAACTGTTTATGATATGTGCAAAGCCATGAGCCACGATATTGTTATTACAGAAACAAAGCTGATTGAAAAAACCGGAGGTAAACGTGATTTCAAAAGAGCATAATAAACATACTAAGCTGGCCAGGCCTGCATTCGGTACATTTAACAGGAATGAATGGGCAATAGTTGGGGGGCCGTGTACAGCAATAAAGTTACTGGCCGATCAGGTAATTAATGCTTTATCTGCCCGTTATAAATGCGCTTATATTGATACTGCACATAACGATGATATTACCGTAATGCCCGGACGCCTGGCAAATGGCGCTGTCCTGGATTATACCGATCAAATTAATCACCGGCAGCTAAATTATAGTACTGATTTTAACAGCTTTAAATTGAGGGATACATTTGCAGCAGTTGATGTTGTATTGGCAAACGGTAATCATCATCAATGTAGGGCACAGGTGGTTATCATTAGCGAAAATAAAAGGGCGTCGTTACAAAAACGTACAGATCAGTTGACCAATGTACAAATGTTTTTACTGGCAGAGAATACAAATGAAGTTTTTGATTTTATAAAGGAAGCAATCCCGAATTGGACGCAAATTCCCCTTTACAAGGTTGATGATATTGAAAACATAACCGCATTTTTCAAGGCCCAAATGCAGCAGGCGAAACCGGAAATAAACGGATTAGTGCTGGCAGGTGGTAAAAGTCAGCGGATGGGTTTTGATAAAGGTGCAGTTAACTGGCATGGCAAGGAGCAACGATATTATATGGCAGATCTGTTAAGAACGTTTTGCAAAGATGTATTCATTTCATGCCGTGCCCAGCAGCAAAAAGAAATTGATAATGCATATTTAAGTTTAACTGATACCTTTAGTGATTTGGGCCCTTATGGCGCTATCTTATCTGCATTCAGGGAAAAACCGGATAGTGCCTGGTTGGTTATTGCCTGTGATCTGCCTTTAATGGATGAAAATACTTTGCAATATTTAGTTGATTATCGTGATGTATCATCTGTTGCTACTGCTTACCAAAGCCCTGCCGATGAATTTCCTGAACCGTTAATAACCATTTGGGAGCCTAAGAGTTACCCGGTATTATTGTCGTTTTTGGCACAGGGGTATTCTTGTCCGCGTAAGGTTTTAATAAATAGTGATGTAACTTTGCTGAATGCTTTAAATCCGGAAGCACTTACCAATGTAAATACCCCTGACGAACTTGAACGAATAAAAAGAGTATTGCATCAAAAAATAGCCGCAGAATGAAACCAGACTTTTTAAGATATAGCTGCCAGATTGCTTTGCCCGGTTTTAATGAACAAACTCAAAACCTGTTGCAAAATTCGAGGGTATTGGTTGTAGGGGCAGGGGGACTTGGCTGCCCGGCTGCACAATATTTGGCCGCCGAAGGGATTGGTACATTAGGAATTGCCGATTTTGATACAATATCTGATCTTAACTTACATCGCCAGATTTTATATACACCAGCCGATCATGGGCAAAAGAAAGTAGTTGTTGCCTGTGATAGACTGCAAAAACAAAACCCGGGAATAAAATTAGTGCCGCATGATGTAAGGATTACCTCGCAGAATGTTATGGAGCTTATTTCGGGTTATGATATTATTGTTGACGGGACAGACAATTTTGAAACCCGGTATTTATTAAATGATGCTGCTGTAATTAAAGGTATTCCATTGGTTTATGGGGCTATTTACCAATTTGAAGGTCAGGTAGCAGTTTGGAATGTAATAGATGATTACGGAAAGAGATCACCCAATTACCGCGACCTTTTCCCAAAGGTTGACGCCTCACAGATTCCAAATTGCACAGAAGGTGGTGTTATACCTACCATTGCCGGTATAATCGGATGTATCCAGGCAAACGAGGTTATTAAGTATATAACCCAAATTGGTGAATTGTTAGCCGGAAAAATTCTGGTATTTGACGCACAAACCCTGCAAAGCCGCATTATAAAGATTAGCGATGCAACCCATACTAATATAACAAAGCTGATTGAAACAGTAAGTTCTCCAACCATTTCGGCTGTTGATCTGAAAATAGAGATTGCTCAAAATTTAATCCAACTTGTAGACGTAAGAACAGAAGAGGAGCGGGAAGCATTTAATATAGGAGGTGAGCATATCCCTATAGCGGATTTAGTTGCCCATATTGAGTCGATCGCAAAAAATACAAAAACAGTTTTTTATTGTGCATCCGGAAAACGAAGCGCCGAAGCTGTAAAAATTGTAAAAAGTAAATTCCATAATGCTAATGTATTTTCTTTAGAAGGCGGATTGAGAGAATGGCCGGAGTTTGAAGATTAGAAGAAACTTCATCACCATAAAAGAACTAATCTCTAATCCCCAGTTTCTAATCTCTAGCCTACGGATGCGCTGCTACCCAAACTTCCCCATCCTCAAAGATCTCTTTTTTCCATATCGGTACAGTTTGCTTTAAAGTATCAATAATATACCTGCAGGCATCAAAAGCTGCGGCACGGTGAGCTGCTGATACTGCAATAACTACAGGTACTTCCCCAACTTCCAGCACACCGGTGCGGTGATGAATAAGCACCTTTTGAACCGGCCATTTCTCAAAAGCTTGTTTGGCAATCTTTTCCATTTCAGCTATAGCCATTGGCTCATATGCTTCAAACTCAAGTTTGATAACTCTTTTGCCTTTTGTTGCATTGCGAACTGTGCCAATGAATACATCTATCCCTCCTGATTCAGGCGACATGACCCAATCGATGGCGGATTGAATATTGAGGGGCGAGGAGAATATTTCGATTTGTGTAGTCAAAAGCTTAATAATTAGGTTCCCCGTTGTCTGTGTCCTCACGGACAACTAATTTATATTTCCGGATTTTCTGTGAGGACACATATAATGGAAAATTGAGCGATTTTTATCCTCCGCTTACCGGTGGTATAATCGCAATCTCATCTCTTTCATGCAAACTATCACCAGGTAAAGCATACTCATTATTTACAGCCACCATGTACGATGCCAACTGTTTCAATCGTGGGTATTGTTGTTCAAGTAGGTATTTTAAATTATAAACTGTAGCATCATTTGTTAATTCCAAATTAACCGACGTACCCCCGAATATTTCCTTTGCAATGCCAAACGCCAGAATTTTAATCTTCATGCCTCAAAATTAAGGTAAAATCCTTATAAATACATTTTGCATGGTTGAAATATTTGAACTTATATTTAACTAAAAACAATCTTAAACAACATTCGTTTTTATATAATAAAATGAAATAAACATGAGATATTTATCTCACGTTTCATATCTCAAATCTCATGTCTGCAATTAAAAGGATTCCGGTAATAAAGGTAAACGAAGCTGAAAGCATTGAAGCTACAGATGCTCTTGCTATTGAGGAACCATTAGAGATCCGATTGGAATCTATACTAAATGGTGAACCTAAAGTTCAAAATGTTTCGGTTACTATGCGCACGCCGGGCAATGATGCAGAGCTTGCCGCAGGCTTTCTGTTTACGGAGGGTATTATCAAAAACTTTGATGATATAGCCAATATAGACCATTGTTTTATTGCCTGTGCAGAGAACAAGGAGAACGTGATAAAGGTAAGGTTAAATGAAGGCGTAACCCCAAATTTGCAAAATACAGAACGCAATTTTTATACTACATCAAGCTGTGGCGTGTGCGGAAAAGGCTCTATCAATGCCATTCGTACTGTGGGTTCCTTTGTTCAGCAAAAAGAAAACAACACTTCAATTAACAGCGAATTGTTGCATAAATTGCCTGGAATTTTAAGAGATCAGCAGCAGGTTTTTGCCGAAACAGGCGGATTGCACGCTTCGGCTTTATTCAATCTTGGTGGCAAATTGCTTTTAGTTCGGGAGGATGTAGGGCGGCACAATGCATTGGATAAGCTAATAGGCGCCGCGCTCAAAAAAAGCTGGTTGCCCTTAAATAATCACCTATTGCTTTTAAGCGGCCGGGCAAGCTTTGAGCTTGTTCAAAAGGCGGTAATGGCGGGCATTAAAATTATTGCAGCGGTAGGCGCTCCATCCAGCCTGGCAGTTGAGCTGGCTAAAGAATTTGATATAACATTAGCCGGTTTTTTACGAAACCAGCGTTTTAATATTTATACGGCGGATCACCGCATTTTATTCCCAATACATGAAAATTCGAATTAAAAGTAATTCAGTCAGGTACCGGCTTACCCGTTCGGATGTAGCAGGTTTGGTTGAGAATGGATATCTTGAAGATAGCGTAAATTTCGGCGCTCAAAAGCTTGTTTACGCTTTGAAAATTATGGATGAGGGCCAACTATCTGCGGGATTTAATGATAACACTGTTACATTATTTATGCCCGGGAATATGATCAGTGAACTGGCTGAAACCGATAAAGTAGGTTTTGAAAATAATAATGGCGAACTGTACTTACTGGTTGAAAAAGATTTTACTTGCCTGGATAGTGTAGCCGAAGATCAGAGCGATAATTACCCAAATCCTTTAACGGAGAAATAATTATGAACAAGCAAAATGAAAACCCGGCAGAAGAAAACCCCGAAAAGCTTTTAGATTTAAAAGTAACTGAACCTAAGATATGGGCGGCAGGAATCCCTGCTGTAACTGCTGCATTAAGTGATGTGGTAGAGGAAGCGGGAATGGTACGCGGTATGGAAGCATTATTCCGCATGAATAAGAAGGGCGGTTTCGACTGCTCAAGTTGCGCCTGGCCCGACCCTGATGATGACCGCTCGCCAATTGCTGAATACTGTGAGAACGGGGCAAAAGCACTTGCTGAAGAGGCTACCACAAAAAAGCTTACCGGTGAATTCTTCGCTCAAAATGCCGTTGCTGATCTTGCTAAGCTAAATGATTATGAGATCGGGAAAAAAGGCCGGATAGCACAGCCGGTATACCTGCCAAAAGGCGGCACACATTATCAATCAATTAGCTGGGACGCGGCTTTTAAAAAAATTGCCGAACACTTAAATGCTTTAGCATCACCTAATGAAGCCGCTTTTTATACCTCAGGAAGAACCAGTAACGAGGCTTCATTTACCTACCAGCTGTTTGTAAGGGAATTTGGTACTAATAATATGCCCGATTGTTCAAACATGTGTCATGAGTCAACCAGCGCAGCACTGGCTGAAGTTATAGGGATCGGTAAAGGAACGGTAACCCTGAATGATTTTTACGATACGGATGTAATCATCATTATGGGGCAAAACCCCGGGACAAACCATCCGCGTATGCTTACTGCGTTGCAAAAGGCAAAAGAAAACGGCTCAAAAATAATAGCTATAAACCCGCTTTTTGAAGCAGGTTTAATGGGATTTAAAAATCCGCAAACTGTTAAGGGCCTAATGGGTATTACAACTCAATTAGCTGACTTGTACTTACAGGTTGAAATTAATGGTGATATGGCCTTGTTAAAAGCAATTGAAAAACTGCTTTACGCAGCCGAAGTTGAAAGTCCGGGAACGGTTTTTGACCATGAGCATATTAAGAATAAAACAGTTGGCTATATCGCTTTTTTGCATCATCTGGATCAATATAAAATTGAGGACCTTGCTATTGCTGCAGGCGTACCCTTGAGGCAGATAAGGGAAGCAGCTGATATGCTGAAAAACAAAAGCCGGATAATTATATGCTGGGCCATGGGAATTACACAACATACAAATGGTGTAGATACTATTAAAGAAATTGTTAACCTGGCAATGCTAAAAGGTAGCATTGGGAAGCCTGGAGCCGGTTTATGTCCGGTGCGCGGCCACAGCAACGTACAAGGCAACCGCACCATGATGATATATGATAAGCCTTATGAAAAACAATTGGATAAGCTCAAAAAAGTTTTCGGTTTTGAACCACCACGCGAACATGGTTATGATGTGGTTGAAACTATTAAAGCTATGAATGATGGTAAACTGAAAGTGTTTTTTGCGATGGGAGGAAATTTTCTTTCGGCTGCGCCTGATACAGTTTATACAGCTGAGGGAATAAGAAAAATGAAACTGACTGTTAATGTTTCAACTAAACTTAACCGCAGTCATTTGGTGCATGGAGAAGAATCAATAATATTACCTACCCTTGCACGAAGCGATAAAGATGTTGTGGGTGGTGAAGTTCAATTTATAAGCTGCGAAAATTCGATGGGGGTTATTCAAATGTCTAAAGGTGTATTAAACCCGATCTCAAATGATCTGATGAGTGAGAACCAGATAGTTTGTAAGCTAGCGAAAGCAACTCTTGGCAATCGTACGGTGATTGACTGGGATAAATATGCCAAAAGTTACGATGAGGTTCGGGACATAATAGAAAAAGTTATCCCTGGTTTTGATGATTATAACAAACAGGTACGCAAGCCGGGTGGATTTTATTTACCAAATGCAGCACGCGAAGGTAAGTTTGAAACAGATGATTTTGGAGATAAAGTGCCGTTTACAATTGCTGAACTGCCCGAACATAAACTGCAGGATGATGAATATATGATGACTTCCATCCGCAGTCACGACCAGTTTAATACCACCATTTATGGCCTGGATGACCGTTATAGAGGGATTCATAACGAACGACGGGTAATATTTATGAACAGAAAAGATATTCAAAAGGCCGGCTTTCAGGAAGGTGAGAAGGTTGATCTGTTTAATTACCACGGAGGAAGAGAAAGGGTGGCACGCCTGTTTATTGTGGTGCCCTACAATATTCCCGAACGAAATACTGCAACTTATTATCCCGAAACAAACGTTTTAATCCCTATTGATAGTGTGGCAAAAAAAAGTAACACACCTACTTCAAAGCTTATCTTCATTAAAATAAAAAAACACGTACCTCAAAATCAAAATTAACATCACCTTTACCTGTAAATAATTTATATAACATCAATCTATGAAAAATTTCTTTTTAGTACTTGCATTAGCTTTTATGGTTAATGGCATTTACTTTTCTGCTAAAGCCCAACCGCCAAACAATTTAAAAATTGTTTTTGTCCGCCACGGCGAAAAAGAAGTTACAGGCGATAATTTAAACTGCCAGGGATTGAACAGGTCATTGCAATTGCCAAAGGTACTGGTAAGTAAGTTTGGTGTGCCCAGGACGATTTATGTTCCGGCGCTTAATCCTAAAAAATCAACCTCCCATGCCCGTATGTTTCAAACAGCAAGTCCATTAGCTATAAAATATAGTTTAGCTATCGATACAAAATTCGGGGTAGATGATTTTATGCCATTGGCGCAAAGCCTTGAAACACAAACCGGAACGGTGGTTGTAGTATGGGAACATAAGGCTATGGATAATATTATTAAAGCTTTAGGCGTAAAAGCACAAGGCTTAAAATGGGCCGATGATGATTTTGACAGTATTTGGATTGTTACCTTCACAAACGGAAAAGCTGTGTTAACTATGGACAAAGAAGGGCTTAAACCGGTTGCAGGTTGCCCGTTTTAATAAATATTGAAAGTTTATAACAGTTTTTTTACAAATTAGTATTAACGCTATTTCTATAGCGCTCATAGCCAACTCCCAACTGTTCAATAAAACTGTCAACTAATTAAATACTGTATAGTATACATTTAAAGAAAATTTTCTTTAAACTTGGTCATGAAATTGTACAATACAATTAAAGGCATCCTGCTTCAGCATAACGAAACGGCATTTATTATTGATGAACCATGGGATTTATTGATAAACCGTGACGATCTTGAAAGTTATTTAGTATCCAAAACTAAAAAAGCAAAACAATTAACCGCTGCTGAAAAATTGGAGTGGTTAGCTACTGATGCCATTTTACCCCCAATAAGCAGGCAGGAAGTTTGGGCAGCAGGGGTTACCTATTTAAAAAGCAGGGATGCCCGTATGGAGGAATCTCAAAGCTCCGGAGCTGCGAGCTTGTATGATAAAGTTTATGATGCCGAGCGGCCCGAATTATTTTTTAAAGCAGCTGCCTCACGGGTTGCTGGTCATGGTCAGCAGGTTTATATCCGCAAAGATTCAGCCTGGAACGTGCCTGAGCCCGAGCTTACGTTGTTTATTAACTCGAAAGGGAAGATCCAGGGCTATTCAGTTGGCAATGATATGAGCAGCAGGAGCATAGAAGGGGAAAATGCCCTCTATTTGCCGCAGGCTAAAATATATGAAAAAAGCGCAGGCTTAGGGCCATGCTTGTATGTAAGTTCAGCACATATTGGGGGTGAAACTGCCATTAAACTGAATATAAAACGTGATGGCAACATTATTTATAATGATGAAACGACCGTATCGCGCATAAAAAGATCATTTGATGAACTGGTATCTTATCTATACAGCGAATGCGATTTTTCTTATGGCTGTTATCTAATGACAGGTACCTGCCTTGTGCCGCCCGGTGAATTTACTTTGAATGTTGGTGATGAAGTGGAGATCAGTATTGATAAAATTGGTACACTTGTAAATACCATAGCCTTAAACCCAAAACATAAACCATAAATTAATGAGCGTTTTAAAGTATTCATCTATCGTTCTGGCTGCCTTATGTTTAAGCGCATGCCAGGAAAATAAAGCAACCAAACAGGTTGTTGCCGATAGCCCGTATGCTAAAGGGACATTTGGTTATGATCTTGATTTTTTGAAGAAAAAAGATAGCGTTATTGTACTAAACAGCAAGGATGGCAACGGGCAGGTAATTGTTTCGCCAAAATACCAGGCAAAGGTATTTACATCAACTGCTGATGGTGCAAACGGTAAAAGCTTTGGATGGATAAACTATAAAACTTTTGACCAGCAATCATTTGACCCGCATATGAACGCTTATGGCGGTGAAGACAGGATTTGGTTAGGACCGGAAGGGGGCAAGTTTTCCTTGTTTTTTAAACCCGGAACAAAAATGGAGTTTGCCAATTGGCATACACCTGCCGCCATTGATAATGAGAGCTGGAAGCTTGTTTCAAATACAGATAAAAAGGCATCATTCACCAAATTGGCAAAGCTGCTCAACTATGCGGGGACAACGCTTAACCTGTTGATCTACAGGGATATTGAAATTCTTGAGCCGGCTGATGTTAAAAATGTGCTGGGAATTGATTTGGATAGTAAGGTAAAATCGGTTGCTTTCCATACAACAACTACCTTAACCAATAAAGGAGATAAAGCCTGGGATAAGCAAACTGGTGCACCATGCATCTGGAACCTGGATATGTTTGCTCCATCATCCCAAACAATAACGGTTGTTCCGTATAACGATGGCACAGGAAAGATTGCCACTACCGATTATTTTGGCGAGATCCCGAAAGATAGGATAAAATATAATAATGGTGTTTTATTGTTTAAGGCCGACGGAAAATCGCGCGGAAAACTCGGGATGCAGGCGGCGAGGGCAAAAACTATGGCTGGTAATTACGATGCAGCTAATAATGTGTTAACAATAACCCTATTTGATACTGACCCCAAAGCAATATACCTTAACCAGGAATGGCGGACAGACAAAGACCCATTTATTGGTGATGCAGTTAATGCCTATAATGATGGCCCCCTTGCTGATAAAACACAATTAGGTCCGTTTTACGAAATTGAGAGTGTTTCACCGGCAGCTTTTCTTAAACCTAATGAGAAGCTTTCGCACAACCACAGCGTATTTCATTTCACTGGCGATAAGGATGAATTGAATACAATTGCATTAAAAACATTAGGAATATCATTACAGGATATACAAGCTGCATTTAAATAATTATATTCAGCCGGTCAATTATTATAAACCAATTTAAACCAGTTTCATGTCAAAAGATAAAAAGCTTATTGCATTAGCCTTAGTTACGTCCTTGTTTTTTATATGGGGATTTGCGCTAAACCTTAATCCGATATTAATAGCACATTTAAAAAAAGCCTGTCAGTTAACTGATTTTCAATCTTCTTTAGTTGATTCTGCTTCGTATTTCGCCTATTTCCTTTTACCAATTCCTGCAGCCCGTTTTATGCACCGTTATGGTTATAAAGGCGGGATTTTATTAGGCTTGGTACTTTTTGCAACCGGTGCCTTTTTATTTTTCCCGGCTGCTGCAGTAAGAAGTTATGCGTTCTTTTTATCAGCATTGTTTATTGTTTTCAGTGGCGCTGCATTTTTAGAAACCGCGGCAAACCCATATATAACTGTGCTCGGTGACCCCGAAACAGCAACCTGGCGGATAAATTTCTCCCAATCATTTAATGGTTTGGCTGCTACACTCGGGCCTTTAGCCGGGGGTGTTTTTATTTTATCGGGTAAAACTTTAACACCTACCCAGGAAGCGGCCATGTCTCCCGATCAATTAAATAGCTATTTAAATAAAGAGGCATCATCAGTTCAAATCCCTTACCTTGTAATAGGCTTGGTTGTATTGGTTGTGGCATTTTTAATATTCAAAACCTCGTTACCCGAGATTGTTGATGAAAACGAGCCGGCGGTCGAGGAAGAAAGCGGATCGCTATTAAAGCAAATAGGGTCGTTATTAAAGATCAGTAATTTAAGAAACGGAATTATAGCACAGTTTTTTTACGTTGGTGCACAGGCAGGGATCCTTGGCTTTTTTATCAGGTACTCAGAGCGCGTAGCCGGCCTTGAGGAAAAACCGGCTTCGTTCTATCTTACTGCAGCTACGTTTTGCTTTATGCTGGGAAGGTTTAGCGGCACGTTCCTGATGAAATTTATAAACCCGGTAAAATTGCTTGCTTTTTATTGCGTGATGAACGTCTTATTGCTGATCCTTATTTTCTTCCTGCATGGCAAATTCACTGTGATCGCCTTAATGGGGGTTACATTTTTTATGTCAATAATGTTTCCTACCGTATTTTCACTAAGTATCAGGGGTCTGGGGCAAAAAACCAAGCTTGGGTCATCATTAATAATAATGGGAATAGTGGGTGGTGCAACAATTCCGCCGATAATGGGCCTGGTTTCAGATGCAAGTAATATTAAATTTGCTTACCTGGTGCCAATTGTATGCTTTTCATACATACTCTATTTCGCGACGACAAATTTGAGAGTTAAGAAATTGGAAATGGTTGGCAGCCATTAATAAATTGAATCCTCTCCTTTGGAGAAGACAGGGTGAGGCGAGTGTAATTTAAACTTTAATAATATGAATTTACAATTAACAAATAAAGTAATAGTAGTAACCGGTGGCGCTAAGGGCATAGGCGCAGGAATAGTAAAGGTACTAGCAGCAGAAGGGGCTATCCCGGTTATTGTGGGCAGGACTGAGGCAGATAACATGGTTGTTGTACATGAAGTTGAAGCAGCCGGAGGAAAAGTTCACCAGGTTGTTGCAGAGCTTACCGATCCGGCTGCGTGCGAAAAGGCAGTAAACGAGGTTCTGCAACATTTTGGCCGGATTGAAGGTCTTGTTAACAATGCAGGTGTAAATGATGGTGTAGGACTTGAAAATGGCAATTATGAACAATTTATGGCTTCGCTGCATAAAAATCTTGTTCATTATTACCTGATGGCACATTTTGCATTGCCTGCTTTAAAAAAATCAAAGGGAGCTATATTGAATATTACCTCAAAAACTGCAGATACAGGACAGGGAAACACATCCGCATATGCGGCGGCAAACGGCGGCCGGAATGCATTAACACGCGAATGGGCAGTTGAACTTTTGAAATACGGAATAAGGGTAAATGCAATAGTTGTTGCTGAATGCTGGACGCCGCTATATGAGACCTGGATAAAAACTTTATCAAATCCGCAGGAAAAGCTAAAGGAAATTGAATCAAAGATCCCATTAGGAAGCCGGATGACCACTACCGAAGAAATAGCAAATACCGCTATCTTTTTACTGTCAGAAAGATCAAGCCATACAACCGGGCAATTGATATATGTTGATGGGGGATATGTGCATCTTGACAGGGCTTTGGCGAATGCGTAGCAGAGGTTAGTTGATTGAGTTGATTGGGAGAGTGGTTGATTAAGTTATGATTATCGACCCTGCAAAACCTAATCAACCTAATCAACCTAATCTAACTTAATCAACTTAAACGAATGTTAAAAATAGATTCTCATCAGCACTTTTGGAAATTTGACCCGGTTAGGGATAGTTGGATTGATGATTCCATGGCTGCAATACGGCAGGACTTTTACCCGCAAGACCTAGAACCAATATTAAATAAATATAATATTAATGGCTGTATAGCTGTACAGGTAGGTCAAAGCGAAACGGAAACTGAATTTTTATTAAGCCTTGCAGAAAAACATGATTTTATAAAAGGAGTTGTTGGCTGGATTGATTTGATGGATCCGCATGTGAGGGAGCGTATAGCTTATTATAGCAACTTTAAAAAGCTCAAAGGTATTCGTCATGTTTTGCAGGGTGAACCAGACAGGGCCTATATGCTGAATCCGCAGTTTATGAAAGGTATTGCTGCCCTTAAAAATTATGATCTTACCTATGACATATTGATCTTCCCCGATCAGTTGGGTTACACTAACCAGTTTGTAAAAAATATTTCAGGAGTTCGCTATGTCATTGACCATATAGCCAAACCTGACATTAAAAACGGGAATATTGAGAAGTGGGCAAATAACATGAAGATCATTGCTCAGCATGAAAATGTTTGGTGCAAAATATCAGGCATGGTAACTGAAGCCGACTGGCAAAACTGGAAAATAGCTGATTTTGAGCCTTACCTTGATGTAGTATTTGAAGCTTTTGGCGCTAAAAGGGTGATGTTTGGTTCCGACTGGCCGGTTTGTAATGTTGCCGGGGGATATGATAAAATGATCTCGATAGTTCGGAATTACATATCTAAGCTATCTATAAATGAGCAATCCCGCTTTTGGGGACTCAACGCTATTGAATTTTATAAACTTAATTAAATTGATGAAGATGAAAAGATCAGCTTTACTTGTTTTAGCGGGAGTTTTAGTTTCCTTATCTGTACAGGCACAGGAAAAATTTAATGGACTTGGTGTAAACATGGGTAATCTTTACCGGATGTCTGATGCCAAAACCAGGTCTATCAGCCCTGAGAATTTTAATGGCGAAAAGGGTAAGGGTGGTATGGCCACCACAGGTACGGGGGCAGCGCCATCAAGAGAGTTGGGACAAACCTGGAAAGTAAGCCCGAGTGTTGTTATCAAAAAACACACAACATATACTGTTGCCGAGATAAACGAGTCAGGTGCTATACAGCATATCTGGATGACACCTACAGGTAACTGGCGCTATTCTATCATTCGCTTTTATTGGGACGATGAAACTACACCATCTGTAGAAGCGCCGGTTGGCGATTTCTTTTGTATGGGATGGGGTAAATATGCACCCGTTACGTCATTAGCAGTTGTTGTTAATCCGGGTAGTGGGTTAAACTGCTATTGGCCTATGCCTTTTCGCAAAAAATGCCGTATAACCATGGAAAATATTGATAATGAAGATATGGTGCTATATTACCAGGTAGACTATACACTTACTGACGTTCCTAAAGATGCCGGTTACTTTCACGCTCAATTTCGCAGGGTAAACCCATTGCCATTTAAAAAAGATTTTGTAATGGTTGACAGCATTAAAGGTAAGGGACAGTATGTAGGCACCTATTTAGCCTATGGCTCAAACAAAAACGGCTGGTGGGGTGAAGGAGAGATCAAGTTCTTTATGGATGGAGATACTAAATTCCCGACTATTAATGGTACGGGCACCGAAGACTATTTTTGCGGAGCTTATGATTTCGACAGCCGGCATAAAAACGCGGCTGGTGTTGAAGGCAGCGAATATACTGAATTCAGCGGCCCTTACACTGGTTTGCCGCAAGTGTTAAGAGGAGATGGGCACTATGAAATAGCCCAGCGATTTGGTCTTTACCGCTGGCACATTGCCGATCCTATCCGTTTTGAAAAAGACCTTAAAGTAACCCTGCAGGATTTGGGCTGGCACCATGATGGAAGGTACATGCCACTACAGGACGATTTGGCATCGGTAGCATTTTGGTACCAAAGTGAACCCCACGGAGCTTTCCCGGTATTCCCTTCAAAGGATCAGCTGGAGGTTAATTAAAATATTGAAGATTAGATTTGACAACTTTTTAAAAGTTGTCAAATCTCTAGATCCTCCTCTTCAGCGTCATCACAACCATGTCGTGCCGGTTGTCATGATAAACCTCCAGTAAAAGGTTCCGGTCATTCTGTGATTTAAACAGGTTATCAACTTCTTCAAGGCTCATTTTTGAGATAGGTTTAAAATTTATAGATACGATCTCATCATCCTTCGCAAGGCCTATCTTATCGCCTGCAGAGCCGGGTTCTACGCGGCTAATAATAATTCGCTTAAAACCATCGCCATCGGCATAATATTCCAGGCCGCTCATATCCTGCTCAAATGGTTCTTTAAAATTGTGACCGGGCTTCAAATAAAGGGCATTACCAGGGTAGTCAAAAACAACGACAAATTTTTTAAGCAAGCCAATGCCAATGTTTCCGTCTCTTTTTACGCTTAGATAGTTTTTTAAAGAGTCATCCTGTGGAAAGGAAGAAATTATATTTTTGATCTTATACTTTCCCAATCCAATTTCATTCACCCGGCTTATAAACCCATTTATCGGCCCGCTAAATCCAACACCAAGATTAGCGCGGATACATTTTTTTTGTAATTCATTTTTGTCAGATATGTTTTCAAGGGAGAGCGGATGGCCGGCGCCAAGATCAATTACCAGCTTGCTTTTCTTTGCACTTCCATCGGGCATAACAACAATTGCTTCCATATAAGGTTTATGATCCTCAATGGTTATTGGCACCTTGTCGCCTTTTGCAAACTTCTTTTTATCCTTTGACCTGTATACTGTTATGGTTGAATCACTAAAATTTACCTTTACAGCCAGGTTATTGAAAAATTCGTATCCCAGCAAACCATGTATCGGCATTCCTGCATAGTTTGATAAGCCAAAATGATCTTTTTTTAATATGGCTGCACTAACGCCATAGCTGGTAAGCCCCGGGATCCCAATATTTAATACAGGAGAGGCATATGCCTCGTACGATTCGTTTTCGCCAAACCCTCTCAGCTTTAAAATGCGTTTTACCGGTATGTTTAGCGAATCAATTAATTGAGGGTCGGTAATTATCATCAATCCAACACCCGTGTCCATAACAAAATTAAAGGGCCCTTTATTATCGATCTGCAATTGAATAATTACCATATTCCTCACCAACCGGAATGGTATGGATACTTTTTTATGGTGATTGTTTATATCAAATGTTTGAGCGTAGGCTGTTGTTAAAATAAAGCAATTTAAATACAACAGCCAAAAAATTAACCGGTGTATATTTTTACTAAGCATAACAAAAAGATTAAGTATAACAATAAACTCTTTAGGGGAAAGTGTTACCTTGTAAGAGGGCAATTGGCTTATCCTCATATTTAAAAGCATTGTTTATTTTACAGCCATTGTGCATGTTGTTTATAATCAACAGCGCATATTAATAGTGCAAATAATTTTGGTTTATAATTGGCAATGCTCTCCTTTTATTTATAAAGGATTTAATATATTTATTATATATAAATTTAAGAAGAAATAGCTGATAATGCTATTCAAATTTTATACAAGTTGGTACAAGTTTGTACAAGCCAAACCATTTGGCTATATATTATATTTTTGCTTCAATATTGAATTTTGGCTATGCATAATGACGAGTTTTTTATAGAAAAAACCAAAAAGTTATTTGAAATAAATACTGGTTGGGGCGATAGCAGCGAGTGGACTAACCAGGATTTTGTAATCCTGAGCGAAAAGATCCAGGAACATACTGGTATTGCGCTTAGTCATGTTACGCTAAAAAGGGTTTGGGGTAAGGTAAAATACGATAGCCTGCCGAATACGCATACGCTTGACACGCTTGTTCAGTTTTTGGGGTACGAAAACTGGCGCAGCTTTAAATCACAAAATGGCAACGGCACAACACCTGCAGAAAATATTATACCGATTCCTGTTGCAAGCGATATTAAAGAAGAACAGCCAGCTACCGGAAAAAGTACAAACCGGTTAAAGATCATTCTTTTTATTATTTGTGTTATAGCTTTAATTGCAGCCATAACTTACACTAATAAAAATACACCGCCCAAAGTTGCTGATAACGATTACAAATTCAGCAGTAAAAAGGTAGTTTCAGAGGGTTTGCCAAATTCGGTAGTATTTAATTACGATGCTACCAAATCACCTTACGATTCAGTTATTATTCAGCAATCATGGGATAGGCACCTGCAAACAAAGGTTTCTAAAAATGATCATCAGCACACTTCTATTTATTATTATCCTGATTATTATAAGGCAAAGCTTATTGTGGGCGGGAAGATCGTAAGCATGCACCGGCTTTTAATTAAATCAAATGGCTGGCTGACCGCAGTTACACAATCGCCTGTGCCGGTGTATTTTTCAAAAGAAGAAGTTATAGTTAACGGGAAAATTTCATTACCAATTGAAAAGGTCCAGGCAAAAAATGTCAAGCTGCAACCTGTTACCCCTGACGTGCTTTATGCAAACGTACGCGACTTTGGCGAGATCTACAGTGATAATTTTATTTTTGAAACGTCTGTAAAAAACGATTATAAGGAAGGGGCATCAATATGCCAGCTCAGTAAGATCTATATTTTGTGCGAGGGCACGGCCATTTACATCCCGCTTTGCAGTAAAGGTTGTATTTCCTCACTCGATTTACTTTTTACAAATTATTATGCTTCCGGCAAACAGGCAGATCTGTCAGCCTTCGGGGTCGATTTTAGCTCGTTTGTAAAAGTACGGATTGAAACGGCAAACAGGAAAGCGAAAATATTTTTGAATGGTAAGCTGGTTTATTCGGTAAATGAGGACATCATCAAAGCAAAAATAATAGGGATTGATTACACCTTTCAGGGTACAGGCTCGGTTGATTATGTTAAACTATCAAACGGTAAGGTAAATTACGAAGATGATTTTAATGATGCCTCTGGCGGTAAATTAAGATAAGGCGAAGAATCAAGAAATCAAGAGTCAAGAATCAAGATAGGAAGAAAGAAAATTCATTCATTTGATTCTTCTTGTATCTTGATTCCTGACGTCTTGAATCTCGTCCTGATTCCTGACTCTTGATGTCTTGACTCTTATCTACTTACAATATTTTCTTAGCTCGTCGACAGCATCTTTCGATCCCAACTCTACGGCTTTATTTAAGTCGGCACAGCCTGTTTTATCATTCTCCTGTAGCTTAGCTATTCCGCGGCTCAGCCAGGTATCATAATTGCGGGGGGTCAGCTCTATGGCTTTAGCAAAATCACTTAACCCGCTCTCGTAATCCCGCATAAACATTTTGGCTTTTGCGCGCTGGATGTAATTATTACCATCCTCCGGACTAAGTTTCATGGCTTGTTTAAAGTCGCCATTCATAGCGGCGGTATCACGTATATAAGCCTCTGCAAGACCACGGTAAGCATAGGTTTTAATATTATCAGGATTAATTAACAGTACGCTGATATAATCATAAACAGCACCCTCGTAATTTTTCTGAAGCATTTTTAAATTGCCTCTTATAAAATAAGCGTCATCATTGTTCTGATCCTTATCAATAGCTTTACTGATGTCGCTTGCGGCTCCTTCGTAATCTTTAAGCCCCATTTTAACATTAGCCCTGCCGCTGTATGCCAGCGATATCGAATTAGAATCTACAGCAATGGCTCTGTCAAAATCAATCATAGCACCCCTGTTATCCCCTAAGCCCCCCATAGCCGCGCCGCGAAGGACTAAAAGTTTTCCGTTTTTTGTATAAGGTGTAACTACTTTGCTGAATAATACTAATGCCTCGGAGTATTGCCTGTCATCAAGTAATATTTTTCCAAGCCTTATGTAGGCCTGTTGGTTTTTAGGGTCGAGTTCAACCTGTTTTTTAAAATCTTTTATGGCTCCCTCTTTATCGCCCATCCGGCTTTTGGCAATTCCGCGGTTTAAATAAGCATCTGCATTACCTGGGAACATTTCGATGGCTGTTGTAAAATCAGCTATTGCACCGCTGTAATCAACCAGCAGTATTTTCATTTCACCGCGGCCAAAATATCCATCGGTATTTTTGGGGTTGATCCGGACAGCCGAGTTATAATCATCCAGTGCGCCGGTCGTATCCTTTAAAAATCTTTTTGCTTTTGCACGGGTTATATAGGCATACCCATCCTGATTTTTGCCATAGTTAACAGCGTTGTTTGCATCATCTAAAGCACCATGGAAGTCTTTTTTATCTATTTTTAGGTCCGCGCGGTTTTGATACGCCTCTGATAAATTAGAATTTAGTTCAATGGCTTTATTATAGTCGGCCATAGCAGCGTCCTTGTCGTCCATCTTGCTTTCTGAGATCCCCCGGTATAAATAAAGTTCTGCATTTGAAGGATCCTGTACAATTGCTTTGTTAAAGTAGTCAATAGCAGCTTTGTTATCCGAGCTATTGCTGATGGCTTTTGCCAAATAGTAATACAGGTTATGCAAACCAGGATTCATTGTGCTTGCTTTTTTGTAGTCTTCAATAGCGCCTTTATAATCTCTTAAGTTTGTTTTTATATTGCCGCGATAAAAGATAGCTTCGGCGTTTGAAGGGTTCATCTGTAACGTTGTAGTATAATCGGTAATGGCTCCGTTATAATCAGCAATGGTACCTTTTGAATTGGCCCGGTAATAATATGCATCCGCATTGTTAGGATTTAACCTAATGGAAACATCATAGTCCTGGACAGCACCTTTGTTATCGTTTAAATTTGTTTTTGCAACGCCGCGATATTCGTATAATTCAGGGTCATTAGGTGTAATTTCTATAGCCCGGCTGAAATCTTCAATTGCCCCCGCATAATCGGCAGAGTTAACTTTGGCATTAGCCCTGTAGTGATAAATGTCGGCATTCCGAAGTCCTAATTCAATAGCCTTTGAATAATCATCTATTGCGTTTTTGTATGATTTGATGTTGCTGTTGGCATTGGCACGATAGTAAAAAGCATTGGCGTTGCCGGGATCTATCCCTACAACTTTGGTATAATCATTAACAGCTTCATCATATTCCTTGCTATTGCTGTAGGCATTTCCCCTATATAAATAGGCATTTACATTATCGCCATTTAACTCGATGGCTTTAGTAAATTCAGGAATCGCAGCCTTGTAATTTTTTTGATTAGACAGGTCGTTAGCCAGTTTCAAATGTTGATCTGATGTTTGAGCAAAGGCCAGGAGTGGTATAAATGAAATAATAACTAAAAGTCTTTTCATAATTATGTTACATCAAAATTGGCAATAAATAAGCCAAATATTATTTATGATTTAAACTGAATGATAAAACGTTTATCAAATAAGCTATTTTAATGCCTCAAGGCAGTGAAAATATATAAAAATTAAACTTACAAGCAAAAAAACGACATGGTGTGTAATTTTTACTACTAAAAACGTCCGGAGGTGTAATACGCAAATGTTATGAAAATGGTTGTAATTTTAAAAGTAGGGGATTAGTTGCTCATTTTGGGGTTTATAATCCCAGATTTGATAAAATGATTTAGGTGATTTGATTTCAATTGCCTAATTTAACTTTTGAAACTAAACATATATGCCTGACTATTTTGTAGACCCCAACATTGCCAAAGCCAAAACATTAAATGCCGATTTTTATACCAGCACGATAGTATTTGAGAAATGCCGGGAAAAAATATTTGCTCAATCATGGCAATTTATCGGAAATACCGACCTGGTAAAAGAAAATGGCGACGTGTACCCTTTTACCCTTTTAGAAAATTACCTTGATGAACCTTTACTATTAACAAGAGATAAAAGCGGGGCTGTCCACTTAATGTCAAATGTTTGTACACATAGGGGTAACCTGGTTGCTGATAAAGCCTGCAAACTCAGTAACCTCCGCTGCCGCTACCATGGGCGCATGTTTAATCTTGATGGCAGATTTGTTTCGATGCCAGAGTTTAAAGAGGTTGAGAATTTCCCCTGCGATGATGACAATCTGCCCAAACTGGAAACATTTAAATGGAGTAAATGGCTGTTCGCTTCTCTGGGGAATAAATACTCTAAGGAATTGTTTTTTAGGGATATGATAGAGCGCGTAAGCTGGATGCCGCTCGATGAGTTTAAATTTGACCCGCAATTATCGCGGGTATTTAATGTGAAAGCAAACTGGGCCCTGTACTGCGAGAATTACCTGGAAGGATTTCATATCCCCTTTGTGCATGCCGGCTTAAATGCTGTTATTGATTTTGGCGAATATGCTACTGAATTGTTTTTTCCATATTCCAGTTTGCAATTAGGCCTGGCCAAAAGTGCAGCCGATTGTTTTGAATTACCGGTATCATCACCTGATCATGGTAAAAATGTGGCCGCCTACTACTTTTGGGTATTTCCTAATATGATGTTTAATTTTTATCCCTGGGGTCTTTCTGTCAACGTTGTTGAGCCTGTTTCGGTTGGTGAATGCAGGGTGAAATTTTTCTCTTACGTTTGGGACGCATCCAGGTTAAACAAAGGGGCAGGGGCAGGGCTTGATAAAGTTGAACAGGAGGACGAAGAGATTGTAGAAAATGTTCAGCGCGGTGTGCGTTCAAGGTTTTATAAGCATGGACGTTACTCAGTCACACGTGAGCAGGGCACACATCATTTTCATCGCATACTTGCTGAATTTATGAATAAATAGCTGGTATGTGCAGTTATTGTTAGCTTATGATAATGATATTGTAAAAGTCGATTAATATTTAAATTAACCCCAACAAAACTGAAATTGACGTGTTTAGTTTAACATTGTAAAGCAAATGTAATATTGATAAAGAAATTAGATGTTTAAACATCTATTACTTACATTTGATCTAAATAAAACAATCAAAAAAAATAAGATCATGGCAACAGCAACAAAATGGGTTATAGACCCAATGCACTCAGAAGTTCAGTTTAAAGTAAAACATTTAGTTATATCAACAGTTAGCGGTTTTTTCAAAAGCTTTGAGGGAACATTAGAAACTACGGGTGATGACTTTGAAGATGCTAATATTTCGTTTGCTTTAAATATCGACAGCATTGATACTAATCAAACACAAAGAGATGAGCACTTAAAATCGGCTGAATTTTTTGATGCCGCCCAATATCCGCAGATCACTTTTAAATCAACTTCGTTCAAAAAAACAGGTGATGATGAGTATGACCTGTTTGGCGACCTTACTGTTAAAGGCGTTACTAAACCGGTTAAGTTAGCTGCTGAATATGGTGGTTCAACAGATGATTTTTATGGAAACACAAAGGCAGGTTTTGAAGTTACAGGCAAAATTAACCGTAAAGAGTTTGGTTTAACCTGGGATGGTGTTACTGAAGCAGGTTCAATTGTAGTAGGTGAGGATATAAAATTGCTCATCAACATCCAGTTTGCTAAGCAAAAGTAAGTTGATTGAGTTAGAATAAGTTTATTAGGTTGATAAGTCGACCTGGATATAAAAGCCATTTGTTAAAGCGAATGGCTTTTTGCTTTGTAAGCTTTTACAGAATATATTTGTAAATCATTATGTTAATTAAAATCTACCCCGAAAACCCTAATCCAAAAGCAATTGAGCAAGTTGTGGATGTGCTGCGTAAAGGCGGTCTTATCATTTATCCTACCGATACTGTTTATGGGTTGGGTTGTGATATTACTAACCATAAAGCAGTTGAAGCCATCTGTAAAATCAGGAATATTAAGCCAGATAAGGCTAATTTTTCTTTTATTTGCTACGATCTGAGCCATATATCTGATTATATCAAACCGATTGACAATACCACCTTCAGGGTATTAAAAAAGGCATTGCCGGGTCCGTTTACTTTTATATTTAACGCCAATCATAATGTGCCCAAACTGCTAAGTTCCAATAAAAAAACAGTAGGCATCAGGGTGCCCGATAATGATATCGCCAGGGAGATAGTAAAGCAGTTGGGCAATCCCATCCTGTCAACCTCTATAAAAGATGATGACGAGATCATCGAATACTCAACAGATCCAGAATTGATCCACGAAAAGTATGAAGACCTTGTAGACCTGGTTATAGACGGCGGTTATGGCGAAAATATCCCGTCAACCGTAGTGGATTGTACCGGCGGCGACTTTGAAGTTATCCGTGAGGGTAAAGGTGAGTTGGAGATGTATTTATAATCATTAAGGCCTGATTTCCTTAACAAAACCTGCTATTTTACCCAAATACTCTTCCGCCCCCAATAACTTAACAAAAGCACTGCCCACAATAGCTCCTGCCGCATATTCACAGGCTTTGTTAAATGATCTGTTATCTGAGATCCCAAAACCTATTATAGCCGGATTCTTTAGCTGCATCGCCTTAATTCGTTTATAGTAGTCTTCGATATTTACAGACACCTGTAAATTCCCGCCGGTTATGGATGACGAAGAAAGTAAATAAATAAAGCTATTGCTCAATTCGTCAATCTTGCGGATGCGCTCTTCGGATGTTTGCGGTGTTACCAGGAAAATGTTGCTCAGGTTATTGGTTTTAAAATAATCAGCATATAAGGTTTCATACTCATACATTGGCAAATCAGGTACAATAACGCCATCAACACCAACTTCTGCTGCCTTTTTGCAAAAACGCTCAACACCATACTGGATCATTGGATTGGCATAGCCCATTAACAGGATAGGGATAGTTACCCGTTTCCGCAGATCAGCCAATTGCTCAAACAATAAATTAAGCGTCATGCCGTTTTCCAAAGCTTTTTCTGAGCTGTGTTGAATGGTAGGGCCATCAGCTACGGGATCAGAGTAGGGGAAACCCACCTCCAGGAAATCAACCCCGGCCTTTTCTAAAGCTTCGGCAATATCAAGAGTAGTGTTCAGTTCAGGGTAACCTGCTGTATAGTAGATGGATAACAGATTATCCTTTTTTGTATTGAAAAGTTGATTAAGGCGGTTCATGTTTTTATAGTTGTCTGAATCAGAATTTACAGGATTTTAGAATTAACAAAATTGTCTGGTGTTAAACATCGATTGCATCTTGGAAATTCTTAAATTCAGTGAATTCTGATTCAGAAATTGAAATATTTAATATACGTATCCAAATCTTTATCCCCACGGCCCGAAATACAGATCACTATATTGTCAGTTGGGTTAAACTCCATTTTTTCAAGCTGGGCAAGTGCATGTGCCGTTTCAATAGCTGGGATAATGCCTTCCAGCTGGCAGCAAAGTAAGCCTGCCTGTAAGGCTTCGTCATCGGTAACACTTACATACTGTGCCCGGTTAATTTTAAATAAATGGGCGTGTTGCGGGCCTATTCCCGGATAATCAAGTCCGGCTGAAATGGAATAGGGCTCAACCACCTGCCCGTCATCGGTTTGCATCAATATGGTACGGCTGCCATGTAAAACCCCTTCGCGACCAAGGAAAGTAGTTGCCGCAGAATGACCGCTATCTACTCCTTTGCCGGCTGCTTCAACGGCTACCAGCTTTACTGATTCGTCATCCAAAAAGTGATAGAACATGCCCATTGCATTACTGCCGCCGCCAACACATGCCATTACATATTCCGGTAATTCCTTACCTGTATGCTCAAGCAACTGTTTTTTGGTTTCTAAAGAGATGATTGACTGAAAGCGTGCAACCATGTCAGGATATGGATAGGGTCCAACCACAGAACCTATGATGTAATGTGTATCAACCGGGTTGCCTATCCAATCGCGCAGGGCCTCATTGGTGGCATCTTTTAATGTTTTACTGCCTGATATAGCCGGAACAACCTTGGCCCCCAGCATCTTCATGCGCGAAACATTGGGTGCCTGCCGTGCCATATCTATCTCGCCCATATAAACTACACATTCAATCCCCATAAGGGCACAAACGGTAGCAGTTGCAACGCCGTGCTGACCGGCACCGGTTTCGGCGATTATGCGCTTTTTACCCAGGCGCTTTGCCAAAAGAATTTGTCCGATAGCATTATTTATTTTATGCGAGCCGGTATGGTTCAGATCCTCCCGTTTGAAAAATATATTGGCGCCATATTTTTCAGAGTATCTTTTAGCATAATACAAAGGCGACGGGCGCCCTACATAATCTTTTAAAAGCTGGTCGAATTCCGCCTTAAATGAATCATCATTAATGATAGTTAAATATTGCTGGCGTAATTCTTCCACATTAGGATACAGCATTTCGGGGATATAAGCTCCACCAAAATCACCGTAATACCCTTGTTCATTAACTCCGTATTTCATTACTCTATGCTTTGTTTAATAATAGTAAATGCTTTTTCTAATTTTTCAATGCTCTTTAGTCCCGGCGAAATCTCAAACTTACTATTAAGATCAACACCGTAAAATTGAGGATGATTGATGTATTTTACTTCTTCTATATTATCAGGACTTATTCCTCCGCTTAAAAAGAAAGGGATCTCTAAATCATATTTATCAAGGATGTCCCAGTCAAATGTTTGTCCGGAGCCGCCATGACTTTCCGTTTTAGTATCAAATAAAAACAAGTCTACTTTCTTTTTGTACGCTTTTAGCTGCTCAAAATCAAAATCATTATTTATTCCAAATGCTTTGATCACTATTGCTTTGTCTCTGAATGAATTGCAGAAGTCCGGGTTCTCATTTCCATGCAGCTGTATAAAATCAAAATCATATTTATCAATCAGTTTATTAATGGTTTCGGCGTTTTCATTTACAAAAACAGCGGTTTTATTAATAGTATCCGGAATATTCGCGAGAACCTCAACCTGCAATTCGTCAATAAACCTTGGTGATCCGTTATAAAATATAAAACCTACATAATCAGGTTCTAAAGCTGCAACAGCTTTTATATTTTCAGGATCTCTTAAACCGCAAACTTTTATCTTCATCTCAGTTAGCAACTAATGTTTCAAAGCTTTTCAAAGCTTTTTTGGTGATCAGTGATTCTTCTGCTTCATAAAAACAATCAGCAAAGCTTTTTTGAGGATTTATTGTGCTGATAGCCAACGCCGCATTGCATAAAACCACATTGCTTTGTGCTGCAGTAGCGCGGTTATTAAGTACTTCAACAAAAATATCTGCCGATTCACTGATCGTACTTCCTCCTAAAATATCTTTAGGGTCAAGTTTTTCAAAGCCCATACTTTCAATACTGTTTATCTTTTCGCCAGCGCCCGAAAATGTTTTAAAATCGCAGGTTAATGACACTTCATCATAACCCTCCAGTGCATTTACTATAGTGTATTTAATATCCGATTTTTGATACAGATAGGCATAAACCCGGGCAAGCTCTAAATTAAAAACACCTACCAATTGATTTTTTGGTTTTGCCGGATTAACTAATGGACCTAACATGTTAAAAAATGTTTTTACCCCGAGCTCCCTGCGGATTGGTGCAACGGTTTTCATGGCAGGGTGAAAAAGGGGTGCGTGTAAAAAGCAAATATTCGCCTCGTCTATATTTGTTTTTAGCTTATTAGTATCATTGGTAAATGTACAACCTAAAAATTCCATCACATTTGATGACCCGCAACCAGATGAAACGCCATAATTACCATGCTTGGCAACTTTATAACCGGCTCCCGCAACAACAAAGGAGGCAAGTGTTGAAATATTAAAAGTATCCTTACCATCACCACCAGTACCACACAGATCAATTACCTGGTCAGTTTCAAGGTCAATAGGCAGGCAAAGCTCAAGCATAGCATCGCGAAAACCTTCCAGCTCATTAACGGTAATGCTGCGCATGCAATAGGCCGTCATAAAGGCTGCCATTTGCGAATTGTTGTATTTACCCTGTGCAATAGCAGTCAAAATTTCTTTTGACTGCTCACGGGTAAATGTTTTGTGTTCAAAAAGGTGATTTAATATCTGCTTCATAAGCCCCTAACCCCTAAAGGGGGATTTTAATGGTTATTTATTGTTTACTATTTCACCCTCCAAATAACTCCCCCTTTAGGGGGCCGGGGGGCAAAAAAAAGGGTTGCCATTATGGCAACCCTTCTGAATATTTTGAAAAAACATAAATGGAATTGCCTTACGATTACTCGTTAAGCCACCACCAATTATTGTTTATTGCTTTTATTATCATTTGTGCCACAAATATGGAAATAGTTTTTACTAAAAGCAAGCAGAATGATATTTTTACAAAGCATAAAGCTAATGTATCTGATTATGGCTATCCAAAAACGAAAAATAAACCCTGAAGATGATCTAGGCTTTGGTCCACAGCCGGTTATGAAAAACCAGCCTTTAATGAATAAAGACGGGTCGCCCAACGTAAAACGTGTAGGGCTGTCATTTTTTAATACAGCTAATAGTTACCATACACTAATTACAATGAGCTGGACAAAATTCTGGTTGGTTGTTTTAAGCAGCTATTTAATTGTCAATATAATATTTGCATTTATCTATACTTCAATAGGCCCCCATAGCCTGGATGGAACATCAGGAAATACCAGGTTCGATCATTTTATGGATGCCTTCTTTTTTTCGGCACAAACCATGTCAACTGTAGGCTACGGGCATATTAGTCCAAGGGGGATGACAACAAACAGTGTGGCTGCATTAGAGTCAATGATGGGGCTACTGGCATTTGCATTGGCAACCGGCTTGTTGTACGGGCGATTTTCGAGGCCATCGGCACAAATTATATATAGTAAAAACATATTGGTAGCGCCTTACATGGATACAGGCCGGGGTGTGATGTTCCGTTTGGCCAACCTGCGAAGAAATATGCTGATCGACCTTGAAATTGAGATCATATTTTCATACAATGAAACCGTGGATGGAAAAACAGTACGCCGGTTTTATCCCCTTGAACTTGAACGCCGCAAGGTGAGCGTGTTAACATTAAACTGGACAATTGTGCACCCGCTTGATGAAAATAGCCCACTTATTGACATGACGAAGGATGAGCTTATTAAATCAGAAGCAGGATTTGCTATTCTTTTAAGGGCGTTTGATGATACCTTTTCACAAACAGTTCATTCACGAACACAATACCAGGCTCATGAAATTATTTGGGGTGCTAAATTTAAACCTGTTTTCGACCGTGATGAAACCGGCCGGATAGTTTTAGATATCAGCAAGATAAGTGAGCATGTGCCATTTGATTTGGAAAAGGTTGGGGTGGAATAAACCATTAGGTTTAGCAGATGCTTCTATCTAAGCAACGAATTTCTTTCTTTCGCCAAAGTATTATAAACCAGCTTATCCAGTAGCTTAGGAAAAAATTTGCCTATCAATACTGTTAATTTTCCTTGCCCGGTCATTATCAGCGTTCTTGACCGGCTTTCAACACCATTAGCAATAATTTTAGCAACTTCATCGCTGGTCATCATACTTTCTTCGTTTAATGTGCTTTCCCGCTGTTCATTACCTTCTTTATCCAAAGCCGTATTGCGGATGTTTGATGCCGTAAAACCCGGACATGCAGTTAATATGTGGATACCTGTTTTTAAGTTCTCAACCCGTAAAGCATCTAAAAATCCATTCATGGCAAATTTTGAGGCCGAATAACCTGAGCGTCCGGGTAAGCCTTTGTAGCCCGCTATTGATGATACGCCAACAATACTGCCTTTGGTTTTTAAGATCTCTGGTAACGCATATTTGGTACAATAAACTGTACCCCAAAAGTTTACATCCATTACCGATTTTAGAACTTTAACATCAGTATCCTTAAATAATGCCCGCATTGAGATCCCTGCGTTGTTTACCAGTATATCTATTTTATCAAAAGTAACAAGGGCCTGCTTAATCAAAAGCTCACAATCTCCTTCAATGGTTACATCGCATTGCACAGCTACAGCTTTTATTTTGTATTGCTGCTCGAGCTGTTGTGTAATTGTGCATAAATTAACAAAATGCCTTGCACCCAAAACAAGGTTTGCACCGCGTTTGGCAAATTCTATGGCAAGAGATTTGCCTATTCCTGAAGAAGCGCCGGTAATTATTACTATTTTATTGGTTAAGTTCATGAATTGATGAAGTATTATTTGCCTGTGTCTAAGTGCTTTATGATGCTTTTAATAGCTTTATCGTCAATAGAGTCAAGCTCACCTTTATCGTAAATGGTTAACAAATAAACCTCCTTGTTTTTAGATAAAAGATACGTTATAACTCGGGCTCCGCCACTTTTACCTGCTCCTTTACTCTTTATTGCAACTCTAATTTTATAAGTATTATTGCCTAATGATGTCCCAGATGTAGGATCATTTGCTAAATAAATGTTGAGGTCAACGAGCTCACTTTTAAGGGAAGGGTATTTTTTAATAAGTCTTTTAGCTTCTTTTTTAAATTTATCTGTGGGGATAATGCTAAAGCTCATTAAGAAAATCAGTTAGGGTTTGCTTTTTTTCTTTGGAATTTTTCAATAAAGCTACCTGGTTAAAAGCTTCTGTTAAGTCCGATTTGATTTTTAATGTCTGTTCGTACTTTTTAAGTTTAGCCAAAACCTTTTCCCAATCAGTTAATGATAATTGGACGGCTTTTGGGTTGCCATTTACATCACTCAAATATTGAAGCGCTAATTTCATGCCTCAAATTTAAGAATTTTATTTTTTTTGATTGTATAACTTAATCATCAATGTTAATTAATAAAATTTAGTAATTATGATGATAGAAGTGGTTAAACTTTTTATTTAACCTCATAATTTGAAGGGAATAACTGCGGTATGCCCTTCAAATTAATGTCAGGCATTTTTATTAAATATTTGACGGCGAATATAAACATAGCGCCATAAAAATACTTAATGTAGTTCCAGCTAAATTTGGCCAAATGATGGTTTTCGAAATTGATGATATATGTTTTTGGATAATAGTAATTTTTAAAGCCAGCCAACCTTAACCTGTATGAAAGGTCAATATCAGCTCCGTACATAAAGAAGCGCTCATCAAACATCCCGGTTTCATTTAATGCCGAGCTGCGCAACATCATGCAAGCGCCATTCAATATATCAACCTCGGCCACCTGGAACTCTTCAACCCAGTCTTTACGGTTGCGATCATATAAACGGGTTTTAGAAAGATGCCTGGCAAAGCCGATAAGTTTTAAAAATGCGCCCCATGTTTTTGTTAAACCGTGGATAGACTCCGGTAAAAAACGACCCTGCGGACTAAGCATTCTTATACCTGTGCCACCTGCATCAGCATGCCCGTCCATAAAATCAATCATCTTTTCAATTGAATCTTTGATGGTTATTGTATCCGGACTGACCAGTAAAACATACTCACCTGTACTCTGTTTTATAGCCTGATTGTTTGCCTTTGCTATTCCCAGGTTGGCGTCATTTGCAATAACATTTATATCTGGAAAATTATTCTCAAGCATTTGTAATGAATGATCAGTAGATGCATTGTCGACTATAAGTAATTCATAATCAATGCTTTTACAAGCATCAATTAAAGAATATATTGCTTGCTTTAGCAATATACAAGTGTTACGGTTAACAACGATTATTGATAGCTTCATATTTACTTTGACAATGAATTAACATACGGAATGCGTGTTACAATGGATCTGCCCAAGGTAATTTCATCTACGTACTCTAATTCACCACCAAAAGCTATGCCACGAGCTATGGTTGAGATGGTTATATCAAAAGATTTTAAACGTTTATCTAAATAAAAAATAGTGGTATCGCCCTCCATTGTAGCGCTAAGGGCAAAAATGATCTCTTTTACGTCATTTTCTTTTAAGCGTTCAAGTAATGAATCTACTTCAAGGTCTGCCGGTCCGACGCCATCCATTGGCGATATTAAGCCACCCAATACATGGTATACACCATTATACTGGTTGGTATTTTCAATAGCCATAACATCACGGGTATCTTCGACTACACATATGAGGTTATGATCCCGTTTTGGGGAAGAGCAGATCTGGCAGACGGGATGATCGGAAATATTTAAACAAACCCTGCAAAACTGGATCTCGTTACGCAGCTTGCTTATAGTCGCACTAAACTTTTCTACGTCACTCTTATCCTGGTTAAGCAAGTGCAAAACCAACCGTAAAGCAGTTTTTTGGCCTATCCCCGGCAGTTTCGCAAATTCAGCTACAGCATCTTCCAGCAACCTTGATGAAAAGTTCATATCGCGAAGATAGGGAATAGTCCGAAAGTCCGGAAGTCTGCAAGTTCGAAAAATGACGCGCAATTTGGCGAAAATAAATTATTGGATAAATTTCATTTTGTTTGATAACTTGTCGCCCGGATTTAATGTTATGAGTTTGCAGGCTAATTGATCAACCTGATTTCTCTAAAATTTATGCACAATGCGAAGTAATTTTGGTTATGATAATGGGTTAAAAAACTCCTTAAAATAATAATGTTAAATTGTACTTTCGATAATTAGTTCATCTTTCGGACTTCCGGACTTTCCGGACTTTCGGACTAACAAAGCAACATGTCTCCCGGAGTACTACTCACATTTATCATCGGCTACTTTTTAGTATTGCTCATTATATCATGGTTAACCTCACGTAAGTCATCAGATAACGATACTTTTTTTGTGGCTAATCGTAATTCTAAATGGTACCTAGTAGCTTTTGGAATGATTGGTACCGCATTAAGCGGAGTGACATTTATATCGGTACCCGGCAAAGTTGGCGCTGTAACCGGCGATGAGTTTGAATATTTTCAGTTTGTTTTGGGTAATGCCGCTGGTTTTGTAGTTATAGCAACAGTTTTGCTCCCGCTGTATTATCGACTGAAACTCACTTCAATATACAGTTATATTGAAGGAGCCCTTGGTGCCTGGAGCTATAAAACTGCAGCTGGGATCTTTTTGATCAGCCGGATCATAGGTTCATCATTCAGGCTGTACCTGGTGGTTATAGTTTTACAGAAATTTATTTTTGATAGTTACCATGTGCCATTTTTTATAACGGGTTTAATATGTTTGTTGCTGATATGGTCGTACACATTTAAAGGCGGCCTTAAAACCATTATTATTACAGATAGCCTGCAAACGCTATTTTTAGTGTCGTCGGTATTTTTGTCGATGTATTTTATTTGCCAGAGCCTTCACTACAATATTTTTGAAGCTGTCGACGCAATAAAGAAAAGCAGTTACTCCAAGGTCTTTTTCTTTGATAATTTTTTAACCAGCAAATTCCATTTTAGCAAGGCTTTTTTAGGTGGGTTATTTATTACAGTGGCTATGACGGGTCTTGATCAGGACCTGATGCAAAAAAACCTGAGCCTTAAAAATATCCGTGAAGCAAAAAAGAACATGTTTAGCTTTACTGCAGTTTTTGTGGTTATAAATATTTTCTTTTTGTGTGTGGGTGCCCTGCTTTATATGTACGCAGCAAAATATGGCATCACAGTTGAAAAAACGGATTACCTGTACCCAACAATCGCCTTAAAATACCTGGGTCTGATCCCTGCAATGGTATTTATGCTTGGCTTAACGGCAGCTACCTTTGCAACTACTGATTCAGCTTTAACGGCACTTACTACATCTTTTTGTGTAGACTTTTTGGGCTTTAATAAAAAATTGAATGTCAACAGCAAAGAAATGGTAAACGTACGCCATTATGTGCATATCGCATTTTCGGGCTGTATGCTGTTAACAATTATTATATTTAATGCTATAACTAATACGGCAGTTGTTAATGCCATATTTAAAGTGGCATCATATACCTATGGGCCATTGCTTGGCCTTTATTCGTTTGGATTATTTTTAGGTAACCGGCAGGTTAAGGATAAGTTAGTGCCTTTTATTTGTTTAATCTCTCCCGCAATATGTTATTATCTAAGTATTAATTCAGCCAAATTGTTGGGCGGTTATGTTTTTGATAACGAACTAATAATAGTTAATGGATTAATTACATTTGTTGGTCTGTGGCTTACATCTTCAAAAAAATCCGAACGACTGGAAGTCCGAAATTTTGATAATATTGAGGGGGCAAACTTAACAGGTGATTTATTGTAATATTATTGCAGATTAATTAACTTTTACCGGACTTTACCGACTTTCGGCTTCCGGACTAAAAAAGATGTATGACAGGTGAAGAGAAAATAAGACAAGCTTTTGAGAACAAAAATTGGCAGGAAATTAAAGTAACCGATTCCTGGCAGATCTTTAAAATTATGGCTGAATTTGTTGACGGCTTTGAAAAGCTGGCAAAAATAGGTCCATGTGTATCCATATTTGGTTCGGCACGTACACATAACGATAATAAGTATTATAAGATAGCAGAAAACGCTGCACGGATCTTAACCGAAAGGGGATATGGCGTGATTTCCGGCGGCGGGCCAGGTATTATGGAAGCCGCTAACAAAGGTGCTTACGAAGCTGGCGGGAAATCTGTAGGGTTAAATATCGAATTGCCTTTTGAGCAATTTCATAATAAGTATATAGACAGGGACAAGATTCTGGAGTTTGATTACTTTTTTATCCGTAAGGTAATGTTTATGAAATACTCGCAGGGTTTTATTGTTTTACCTGGTGGGTTTGGAACTATGGATGAATCATTCGAGGCCATTACGCTGATACAAACGGGTAAAATTGCCCGGTTCCCCATTATATTTGTTGGTGTTGATTATTGGAAAGGACTGTTTAACTGGGTTGAGGAAAAAATGCTTGACCAGGAACACAATATCCATCCCGACGATCTGATGCTTTACAGGCTGGTTGATACTGCCGAGGAAGCAGCTGAACATATTTTCCGGTTTTACGAGAAGTATGTGCTGAAACCGAACTTTTAATTACAGGGAAACTGTAACTATATTGGTTTTAGCAAAGAGGACAAGTCCTGAGTCAGTTAATTTAACTTTTTGGCCATTTAAAATACAATATGATGACCTGGAATTTACTTTAAACAAAACTTTCCACTTGGGCTTGCTTTGAGTGATTGTATAAGTACACTTCTTTCCTTTAGTTTTTACATCAATTGCTAAATTATTACTCCCCACTTGTACATTCTTGATATTGATGTTTTTCCATGTTGAAGGTAAGTTTGGTTTGATATTTACAGTATGATTGACGGCATCAGGTGATATTCCAAATACATAGCTCACCAGTGGTATGTCGATGCCGTAATTTGTCCATGCCTGTGTGAAGCAACCATAATCCGGCATCATTTCAGAAATGGAGCCGGGTAGCACCCGGTTAAACGTTGCCGCTATTTTTTTTACATACCACATCGCCGAGTCTATCCGGCCATACTGGCATTCGGCAACAGCTTGTACCCCGGTGGCTATGGTCATCATGTATTTCTTCTCCACTGCTGATAAGTAGGGCCCGTATTCACCACAATTCTCTTGTCGGATCTTGTCAAGTGCCATAATTGCTGTTTTATGTGGAGCGATTCCCGTTTCCATAGGAGTGTTTATTACCCAGTTTTTATTTGTTAACCAGCCGCGGCTTGTGTCGGGCATCAAGCCAATTTTTTTCTGCAATTCTTTATAGAAATTTTCTCTTTCATTTTGTTGTTTATCACGGGTATTAGATTCTCTGATTTTCAGTTGTTTTAAAGCGCCATCCAATGTAGATAGTGCCTGTTGTTTAGTTCCATAAAAATCACAGTATGACAGGCTCTCCTCATCCCAAAAGTCCTTATTTATTTTAACCTTTAAGTTATTTGCCAGTGAGTTATATTTTTCTTCTGTTTTTTTATCACCCATTATCATTGCCATTTCAGCTGCATTTTTTAAGGCTTGCTGGGTATAAACAGCAACGTCAATAAGTTCCGCATTTAAGCCGGTTACTTCCATAATGCCGTAACCCTCCGGAAACATATTATGATTAGTATCCATGGTGTTCAGGAGCCAGTTGATCCCGTCTTTTATTGAGGGGTAGATCTTCCTGATAAAAGCAGTGTCTCCTGTCCATTTTAAATAAGTTCCGGAACACATAATAAAATGGGCGGTTTCCTGCGTGTTGCCTTTGTTATATACTTTGCCGCTTGTGGATATTTCATGAACTATACGGCCATTTCCATTCACAGCCTTTGATTTATTGTATAATAACCCGAGCGTTGATTTTGCCAGTTTAAAATCCCCGGTGGCTAAAACACCCTGCAAAGCGTAGGTGTTATCGCAGCCAAACCACCACGGATATTCCATATACCCGGCCGTGAGCCCCGTGCCGGTTCCCTGCACACTTCTTATCAGCCAGTTAGTGTTTATCTTTACCCAGTTATAAACATCTTGAAGCTGTGCATCGGGAATGGTAATTTGAGCACGGGAAATAACTTTTTTATAATTATTTATTTTCTCCTTTAATAATTCGTTATAGTGCTTTAACATATTGCGGGAATATAGTATTGCCGCATTTTGATCATTTTCTGATCCGGCGATGCAAAATGTAATGCTCTTAGTGCTATTATTTTCTAAGGTAAAATCATAATCTGCAGTATATGAAACGCCACGGCCAATAGTTTTATATGGCAGGTTTGTTCCTGAATTTAATTGCTGATCGTTTGCTGTTACAGATGATACCATTGCCAGGTACCATGGTTTAACACTGTCTTTGGCTAAAAAATAATCATCCTTTGGTTTTGATAATATTTTGTCTGCAAAATCAACATCGACCGTGTCTGTGAACCAGACTGGCCTGATATCCGTTTTTAAATTAAATGAAAGCTTTAACTCCCTCTTTGCCTTGCCGGTATACTTCACAGTATATTTTACCAGGGTTCCTGTTTTACCATCCGGGCAAAATTGAAAGCGTTCAATGCTTATACCATCAAAAGGTAATTTGTAAATGAATTTATTACCATAAGGATAGGTTATAAATTTATCAGCGTTTAACCACATGGCTTTGCCTGTACTTTTATCGGTTACACTTACCCAAAAACCGTCGGCAAGTTTAAAAGGCGGACACCATAAGCCAGCCATTTCGCCCTTTACATGATCACCCATATCGGGAAATTTTCCATCCTGGGTTCCTATGAGGTAGGCGCGGTCTCCGGCTGTTACATAAGGATTTGTATTATTTATTTTACTATTGCTAATTCCTTGCATAATATGGGTCGCGTAAGGATCAACGGATTGAGACTTTGCCTTACACATTACAATCAATAACAAAACAAATAGAGGAAAAGCTTTCATGCCAGGATGAATGAAAATGGTTTATAATGGGGCAAATTACATTTTTTAAGGCTAAAATTTATAATTTGAAGAAGTCATATAATAATTTTTAACCACCAGGACATTCCCGCTATATTCATATCGTATATTAATAAGCTTTATGTCGTTGGCTTTTTTCTATATTTTATATTGTTCCAAACTAATACATTTTCGATTAGCATGGTGGTTGGCTGTGGGGACACAGCCAACGGGAAAGGGAAATAAGCCCCGGTTTACCGGGGCTTTCATAGTTACTTTTGATACAGCCTCTTCTTTTTTAAAACAGCGTTTTTATTATTTCATACCGGCTTTTGCGGCCTCTGGCTTTTGAGCGGCATAAGCTTCGGGATTACCGGCCATATCAACCATGTTGGTTACTTCGTCAACCAGTTTTTCAGGTGTACCTATGTAACCCACATACTTAAAGCGGATATTCCCGTTTTTATCAATAATAAACTTAGTTGGTATTCCTGATACATCGAATGTACTTACTACTTTGTCCTGCTTGCCACTTGCGTTTTTTTCATCCAGCAGTACGTGGAAAGTGTATTTATTATCAGCAATGAACTTTTTAACTTCATCGGTATAATTTGCTGCAGTTTCCCATACATCAACAAATAAAAACTTAACATTAGGATCATCCTTGTATTTGGTTACTGCCATTTGCATGCCCGGAAATGAAGCTTTACAAGGGCCGCACCAGGTTGCCCAAAAATCAACTATTACCACTTTGCCTTTAAGGTCTGCCAGTGATACGGTTTTACCATCAAGGTCTTTCAATGCAAAAGCAGGGGATGGCTGATTGATCATAGTTTTAGCCAGCTCTGTCAGTATTTTGTTTTTTGCTGCCGATTCAAGCGAAGCCAGGTATTGCTCATACCCGCTGTCATTGCCTTTTATTTTAGCATAGTTCTTTTTGAGCTCGGCTTTTATTGTTTCAGTTCCTTTGCCGTCTTTTATAGCATTTTCAGCATTTTGTTTTACTTTGGCGGATTGTCCTAAAGCGCTTAGTATCTGTATGTAATGCTCATATACTTCAGCTTCAATGTTTTTGCCGCTATGGTCAAATACGGGTTGTTCATACTTAAGGGCCTCATCCAATTTGTTTTCTTTAAGTAAGATCAGGGCATAGGTATCAGCGTACATATCGTAGGTATACTCGTAATTCTTTTTCATTTGCGAAGGAGAAGTGTATGCAGCTCCAACAGGATTGCTGATCTTTTCTGAAATAATATCCAGCGATTGTTTCGATAATTTCTCAGCGTCAGCCAAATGCTCGCCTTTTTGCGCCCATGGATAAGCTACATTATTTAATGATCCTGCTAAATTTGTTTTATTTTTAACTAAAGCTTCATATTTATTATAATTGGCCATATCGCCTTTTTCAAGATATGCGCTGGCCAATTGTAATCTGAGGTTATCTTGTATTGTATTTTTGTCAGTAGGGCTTTCCGGATACTTTTTAATATAAACGTTGTATATAGAATCCTTTTTTGCAAGATCTTTTTCTTTAGAAAATGCTCTGCCTAAACTGTTTTTAACGGTTAATCCATCAGGGAATTTTGTTTTGATTATTGCATTTAATGAATCAGCTCTTGCTGTTTTTTTCGACATGCTTAAGAGGTTGGCTGCAAGCATCAGGTCTTTTTCATCAGCGCTTTTTTCAAGAACAGTAATTTTGGCATCAACCGCAGCTTTATTTGCAGGCGTCCTGGCTAAAAATGAGTAATAATTTGCTTCGTACTCCTTTTCACTTTGCGGGTACATTGCAAATTCCTTTTTGTATAGGTCGATTCCTGCGGCATTATCCGTTTTTATTTTTGCAAAATAGGTGCCCATTCCGCTCGAAAGCAAATATGCCTGCATGGCATAAGCGCCTTCAACGGGCTGCTTATCTTTATAAACAAGGTACACATACCCCTTATCATTATTGTTATCAACCTGTTCGCCACCGCTTATTTTTACAAAAAAAGCTTTAGCCGTTGCCGGAACCGTAACTTCACCGGTCAGTAATTTTTCATTTGCTTTCAGGTCGATGTCAGCGACGGGATAGTCTTTATTATCCAGGTAATAAACGGCAGCGGTAAGATCTTTTTTTCCATCCAATGCGGTTCCTGCGGGATCATAAGTTAAAGTTATCTTTTCGCCTGCAGAAGGGTAGGCATCAGACAGTTTAAGATGTGTTTCGGTTTGTGCAAATGCACACTGCATGGCCAGGATGCCCGGTAATGCAAATAGGATTTTCATGTTTTTCATACGAGTGTTTTTTTTAAGGTTAAGGAAGCAATATTGAAAATGATGCCCTGTATCACAAATCATGAAGGCCTCGTAATAACTATATTATTAGTTAAAGTTAGTGATTGTTTATTTATAAGCAAGTTTTATTTAAAAAAATTATATAATAATTTTTATTTTGCGGGCTATGCACAAACCTAAAAAACAGGCAGCGCTTGGATTTATTTTTGCCACTTTACTAATTGATGTTATCGGGCTGGGAATTATTATACCAGTTATACCAAAGCTTATTGAACATTTAATTCATGGAGATGTAAGCGATGCTTCATGGTATGGCGGATGGCTTACTGCCGCTTATGCGGGCATGCAATTTATATTTGCGCCGGTTATAGGTAACCTTAGTGATAAATTTGGCCGCAGGCCGGTATTACTATGTTCTCTTTTGGGTTTTAGTGTTGATTATTTATTTTCTGCCTTTGCGCCTACTATAGCCTGGTTGTTTGTGGGTCGCATTGTTGCGGGTATAACAGGTGCCAGCTTTACAACAGCATCTGCCTATATTGCTGATATAAGCGACCCTGAAAAACGCGCAGCCAATTTCGGATTAGTTGGTGTTGCATTCGGCCTTGGGTTTATTATAGGCCCGGCTCTGGGCGGTATTCTCGGAAAATATGATGTTCATTATCCGTTTATCGCTGCCGCCGCCCTGGCATTACTTAATGCAATTTATGGCTATTTTATCTTACCCGAATCATTAGCGCCGGAGAACAGGCGGTCGTTTGATATTAAAAGAGCAAATCCTTTCGGCTCGGTAATCCAGCTAAAAAAATATAAATCTGTAATAGGTTTAGCATTATGCATGTTCCTGATCTATTTTGCAGCACAGGCCGTGCAAAGCGTATGGACTTATTACACAATCAAAAAATTTAACTGGAATGAGGATATGGTGGGTTACTCGCTTGGCTTTGTGGGCTTGATGGTGGCTTCTGTGCAGGGAGGTTTGATCAGGATAATATTGCCTAAACTGGGAACCGAACGAAGCATTTGGATTGGCCTGCTTTTGTACGCTTCAGGTCTTGCTTTTTTTGCTTTTGCTGTTAAGGGTTGGATGATGTTTGCTATCCTGATTCCTTATTGCTTAGGGGGAATAGCGGGCCCTGCAATACAAGGATATATGAGTAATAGCGTACCTGCAAACGAACAGGGCGAACTGCAGGGCGGCCTTACAAGCTTAATAAGCATTAGTTCTATATTCGGCCCGCTGTTGATGACTGAATCATTTTATTATTTTACAAAGCCTAATCCGTTTTTTCAATTCCCGGGTGCGCCATTTGCAATAGGTGCTATATTGATGCTTTTAAGGGCGATATTAGCTGTACGGAGTTTTAGGGGGGAAAAGAGATCAGAGGCCAGAGATCAGAGTTTAAATTTAGTCCGGAAGTCCGGAAGTCCGAAAGAAAAAGTTACCTAATATCCCAAATTGACATTTCAACTTTCACATTAGCTAATCTCTGATCTCTAGTGTTAAGTCAACAGTCTTAAGTCGCAAGTCTTAAGTCAAATTTTGTCTTTTTCTGACTTAGAACTCAAGACTTTCGACTCAAGACTAAGCGTCAATTCATGATTGACACGACACTAGCTTCTAATTTCTAATCTCTAATACTATATTTATTTTATGCTAACTAAAACTTTTATACTCATCGGGCCTTTTCACTATGAAATAATATATGGCAAAACCTAAACAATCTGCGGCGTTGGGATTTATCTTTATAACCATCTTTATTGATGTTTTGGGTTTAGGCATCATAATTCCCGTAATGCCCAAGTTATTGCAAACCTTAGGTCATATTGATATAAGTATAGCATCACAATATAGTGGCTGGTTAACTTTTGTCTATGCATCAATGCAATTAGTTTTTGCATCGATATTGGGTAACCTTAGCGACAGGTATGGCCGAAGACCTGTTTTATTGATTTCTCTCTTCGGTTTTAGTATCGATTATCTGTTTATGGCTTTTGCGCCAACTATTGCATGGCTATTTGTAGGCCGGTTTATTGCCGGGATATCAGGTGCAAGTAACGCTACAGCTACGGCTTATATAGCAGACGTTAGTACAGGCGATAAAAGAGCCTCAAATTTTGGACTGGTAGGGGCTGCATCTGGATTTGGGTTTATAATAGGTATTGCTTTAGGCGCATACCTTGGCGCTATTGATATAAAAATCCCTTTCATAGCGGCGGCGGGGCTGGCATTTTTTAACGGGCTTTATGGTTTGTTTGTTTTACCGGAATCATTACCGCTTAAAAACAGGAGAAAGTTTGAATGGAAACGCGCCAATCCGGTTGGGGCCCTGGTAAGAGTTTTTACTAAACAGCCGGCTTTAACCGGTTTGTTAGGTGCTATAACATTGGTTTACATCGGCCAAAAAGCTGTAGAATACCTGCTGTCATTCTACTTATTCGAAAAATTCAATTGGACATTAAGCAGTGTTGGTACACTCGGTATTGTTATAGGCCTACTTCTGGTAGGAATACAAGGAGGGCTTATCAGGTATACGATACCAAAATTCGGACAGGAAAAAAATATTGTAGCCGGGTTGGTATTTTATGCAATTGGATTAACGCTAATAGCTTTTGCAAGCCAGGGCTGGATGATGTACGTATTTATGATCCCTTATTGTTTGGGCGGGATTTCCGGCCCGGCACTGCAAGGGCTTACAACAGGTAAGGTTTCTCAAAAAGAACAAGGTGAGCTGCAAGGCGCAATAACAATTATTAATAGTTTAAGCGTGATTATAGGGCCGCTCATTTTTGGTTATGTATTTTCATATTTCACTCACAAAGACTCGATTGTTTATTTTCCGGGAGGTGCATATCTCCTTGCCTCAGCGTTAATGCTGATAAGTGCTTTTATAGCTGTAAGAAGCTTTAAAAAGACTGAACAAGCTGGTGTTAAGTCAAAAGTCTTTAGTCGGAAGTCATAAGTGAATTTTATTGTTTTTCCGGCTTAGAACTCAAGACTTTCGACTCAAGACTAAGCGTTAACTCATGATTGACACGACACTAGTTCAACCCGCTAACACCGCCTGAAATCACAAATTTCATCATATCTGCTGCGCTTCTATCTATAAGTTTTACCTTTTCGGCAGATATGATAACAACCTGCCCGGCAAATGAATAGGAGTAGGGGAAGTAAACGGCAACTTCTCCCGGCAGATTTAACGCGGAAAGGTCTTTTTGTACCATAAACCCTATTTTCTTTAACCCAAATTCATTTATTTCAACCAATACAGGTTCATTGAATTTCTTTTCCTCGCCAACAAAGGCTTCTGTAAGGTCTTTTATAGAGGAGTATAAAAATTTAAACAGCGGCAAACGGTTAAGCCAGCGGTTAAACCAGCGTTTTATAGGGTCGGTTACTACATTGGTTACCAATATGCCCGCTATTAAAATTATAACCAGCACATTTAAAATGCCCAAACCCGGAATATATACAGGTTTTCCGGTTTTTGGGTCGGTCCATAACATATCGCTTAAATTCAGGGCACTATCAATACTTTTAACTGCCCAGAAAATTAAAAGAAAAGCTGCGCCAAGCGGAACTACAATCAATAAACCTTTAATAAAATACCGTAAAAGTGCCCTTGCAATCTGCTTCATCTTAACTCCTGTTTCTATTCGTAAAAGTACACCCTTTTTACCCGTTGCGAAACATTGGTTAAAATTTCATAAGGTATGGTGCCAATTTGTGTCGCCAATTCATTAATGCGCTGCTGCTCATTAAATATTATAACCTCATCACCCTCCCTTACATCAATCCCTGTAACATCAAGCATGCACATATCCATTGTTATATTGCCGACAGTGGGCACCAATGTACCTTTAACAAGCATTTTACCAACTCCGTTGCCAAAAGCACGCAGATAGCCATCGGCATAACCAATGCGTACGGTTGCTATCTTTCCATCCTTCGCCAGTTTGCCGCTGCGGCTATAGCTAACGGTTTCTCCGGCTTTTACTTTTTTTACTTGTGCAATACTGGTCTTTAAGCTTGCAATCGGTTGTAAGCCGGTATCAGGTGTCGCCATCCCCATGTCAATGCCATACAATCCTATCCCAAGTCTTACCATATCATAATGAGCCCCGGGCCAGCGCATAATGCCTGATGTGTTACTCAAGTGTTTGATCACCTTATAGCCCAAAGTTTTCTCTATCTGCTTGTAAGCCTTTTCAAAACTATGGATCTGCTTTTTTGTAAATTCGTCATGTTCTTTTGCCTCACTGGCAACCAGGTGCGAAAATACTGATTGTACACGCACATACCTGTTTTCTTCCAGCAAATCGCACAGTGTTTCCACATCGGCATTTTCAAAGCCCAGCCGGTGCATCCCGGTATCAATTTTTAAGTGGATAGGGTAATCCAGTACGTTTTTCTCCTGTGCATACTTTATGTATTCGTCAAATAAGCCAAAGCTGTATATAACAGGCTCCAGCTTAAACTCGGTTAACTTATCAAATGCCGATGCCTCGGGGTTAAGAATCATTATTGGCAGGTTAATACCGGTATTACGCAAAGCTACACCTTCGTCAATATAGGCTACAGCAAGGTAATCAACCTTATTATACTGCAATATGTTGGCTATTTCAAAAGTTCCGCTGCCATATGAAAATGCTTTTACCATTGCCATTACTTTTACTCCCGGCTTTAATTTGGAGCGATAAAAATTAAGGTTGTTTAGTAAGGCATTCAGATTGATCTCTAATATAGTTTCATGAGCTTTTTGCACCAACGCACGGCTTATGCGCTCAAACTCAAAACTACGGGACCCTTTTATCAGGATGGTTTCTTCCCTGAAATTTAGCACCCGCAAATGTTGAAGCATGGCTGATGTATCCGGGTAAAAGTGTTTTTCAGCCGTATCAAAATAATCCTGGTGAATTGACAGCGCTTCGCCAACGCCTATAAATTTATCCACCTGTTTAATCTTTATCATATCGGCAACCTGCCTGTATAATACATCGGCCTGTAATCCTGACTGGTAAATATCCGACAGGATCAATGTTTTTTTATGATGCTGGTTTTGCTGTGTTAAAAAATTTAATGCAATCTCCAGCGACTGAATATCCGAGTTGTATGAATCATCAATAACCGAACAATCATTTATTCCCGTTTTTAGCTCAAGCCGCATGCTAACGGCATTTAAATGTTCTATCCTTTTATCAGCCTCAACGGCAGTGTACCCCATGGCCAGCATAGTGGCCCAGCAAACTATAGCGTTTTCAACAGAAGCTTCGTCCAAAAATGGGATCAGGCATTCAATCTCTTTACCTTTATATTTTGCCCTTAAATAGTAATTTTTTGAGATCACAGTTTCACTGAAAACATACAGATCGGCTTGCTTGAATTTGGTGCTCCAGGTAAAACAGTTTTTAACAGGGATTTTATCTTTAAAGTCAATTAGCTGATCGTAATTGTGGATCAGCAGCCGGCAATTTTTAAATAATCTTAATTTCTCCAGTACCTTTTGGTCGCGGCTTTCAAAGCCCTCGTCATGTGCTGGCCCAATATGTGTTAATATGCCAACAGAGGGCTTTATAATAGCTTCCAGCTTATCTATTTCACCAACAGTAGAGATCCCCGCCTCAAAAATACCCAGATCGTTTTTTTCGTTTATCTGCCATACAGAAAGTGGTACGCCAATTTGCGAGTTGTAACTTTTAGGGTTCCGTACGATGTTTTTATCGGGCGATAATAGCTGGTACAGCCATTCTTTCACAATAGTTTTGCCGTTGCTGCCTGTAATGCCTATTACTTCAAGCTTAAAACGGGTACGGTGATAAGCAGTCAATGTTTGTAAAGCGGCAAGTACATCATCTACCATTAAAAAGTTGGCTGAAGGGGCTTTTATTTCATTACCCTGCTTTACTACAAAATTCCGAACACCGCTAGCGTAAGCTTCGGCAATAAACTCGTGCCCGTTTCGTCTGCCGCTCAAAGCAAAAAACAAGCCACCCGCAGGGTTGCTGATCCGGCGGCTATCAGTTAATAAGGTGTTGATATTGTATTCTTTAACAATAACTCCGCCTGCATTAATTATTTGTTGGATCTCCGAAATGGTGTATTGATTGCTGAGCATGGTACGAATTTGCTTATATTTCTGTAGATAGAAGAATTTTTAACGATTTTTGGTTTTAATGGACAGCCCAAAAACAAATAAAATAACTGATGTAAAAGTAGCCCTGGCAAAGGCCGAACATTATTGCGCCTACCAGGAACGCTCGCAGCAGGAGGTACGCAATAAGCTTTATGAGTGGGGGCTGTGGGAAGCGGCGGTTGAAAATATTATTATCTTATTGATAGAAGGGCGCTTCTTAAACGAGGAACGTTTTGCAAAAGCTTATGTGCAGGGCAAGTTTAAACAAAAAGGGTGGGGGAAGATCAAGATAAAACAGGGGCTTAAATTAAAAAAGGTGCCTGATGTTTTGATAAAAAAAGCATTGCTGACCATAGCAGGAGACGATTATTTGAAAACACTGGAAAGGCTTTTGGAGAAAAAAGACAAAACAATAACAGAAAAAGATCCCCGGAAACGCCAATATAAACTGCAGCAGTACGCTTTTAGTCGCGGATATGAGAGTGATCTTGTTTTAGATGTTTTAAGGGAAAGGGTTGATTAGGTTGATTAGGTGAGTGGTTGATTGGGTTGGATTGGGTTGGTTGGGTTGGAATGTTGAATAGGTAAATTTTTTTTTTAAGCGTAAGCCTTTAGCTAACAATAACTTAATAAAGGCAATTCAAACCAATCAACGCAAAATCAAAAAAAATAAAATTTTCATTTGCAGAATAGGCATTTCTCTCTATATTTGCACTCCGCAAGCGAGAAACGATAGTCAGCAAGTGAAAATCAGCAAAGCGGAGAATAAAAAATGCGAAAGTAGCTCAGTTGGTAGAGCACGACCTTGCCAAGGTCGGGGTCGCGAGTTCGAATCTCGTCTTTCGCTCAAATCCCTTCCACAAGAAGGGATTTATTGTTAAAAGGTTTAATCACCTGCTCAGGTGACGAAAACTGGTAGACAAGGAACCATGCTCAGATGGTGGAACTGGTAGACACGCAGGACTTAAAATCCTGTTCCCGTAAACGGAGTGCGGGTTCGATTCCCGCTCTGAGTACATTTAGAATCGAACAAGAAGCCTGGTATGAAAATATCGGGCTTTGTTGTCTTAAATAATCAATAAAATTAGATATAGAAAAAAAATATTTTTCAATTAAGCAAAAGGCTTGAAAGTTTTACAAATATTCGTTTATCTTACAAAAATGTCAAGTTTAGAGACTGAATCTTTTGAGATTTTTCCATTTGAGAATGAATTACCCTCTGCTTTTGCCGATCGTTTAGGGATAATTTATGCCTCAACTGTAACTGACGAACATAAAAAAAAAGCGGGTCAATTTTTTACGCCACTTCCTATTGCAAAATTTATAGGAGAGTTTGCGGTTAGTACTGGCGAAATAGTTAAAATATTAGATCCTGGTTGTGGAATAGGGATTCTTTCTGCTGCCATGGCAGAAGATTTTATTTTCATTAACCCGCAAATAAAGACAATTGAACTTGTTGCCTTTGAAACAGATGTTAAGTTACTTCCACTTGCTGAAATGTGTTTTAATTATCTTCGATTATGGTTGTATTCAAAAGGAGTAGAATTGAATTACTTTCTTTGTAAAAATGATTTCATACTTCATAATTCACATATTCTATCAGGCAGGGAAGATATTCACGAAAAATATGATCTTATCATTTCTAATCCTCCATATTTTAAATTGCCAAAGGATGATCCTCGTTCGATAGCAGCTCAAACTGTTATTTATGGACAGACGAATATTTATTCTATTTTTCTTCTTATAGCGGCAAAACTATTAAAACCGGGTGGAAAACTGATTTTTATAACTCCAAGAAGTTTCTGTTCCGGAAATTATTTTAGAATGTTTCGTGAACAATTTTTCTCCCAGGTGGATATTAAAAATATTCATCTATTTGAATCTAGATCTTCCACATTTAAACGAGATAAAGTATTACAAGAAACCCTTATAATTGCTGCATCTGCTAAACTGAATTCTTCTCCTAATCAATTACATTTGCCATTTGATCAAATTTCAAAAGATTCAATAATTATTTCGTCTTCCTCCGGAATGTCTGACTTAGACAAACGTACGTGGATGTTTTATTCAGCAGAAACCCTTATAGATATAAATAGCTATCAAAAAACACTCCATTTACCATCTAATAATGAAGATGATAAAGTAATTGACGTATTTAGAAAATGGGATAATACATTACATAAATTTGGTTGGGAAGTTTCTACGGGGAAAATTGTAGATTTTAGAAGCCAAGAATTCATATTGAAAGATCCTGTGGGCAACTCTGTTCCACTTTTTTGGCTTCATAATATCAAATACATGGAGTATAATTGGCCTACGGAAAACGGAGTAAAGGGTAAACCGAAAAGACAGTATTTTCTATCCAATAAAGATTCAAATAAGCTTTTGGTTCCCAATTTAAATTACGTTTTGTTAAGAAGATTCAGCGCAAAAGATGATTCAAGGAAATTGATTGCTGCGCCATATTTAAGTACCACTCTAAACGAATTTGATAAAATAGGAATTGAAAATCATTTAAACTATATATATAAAAAACAAGGATCGTTAACGATAGAAGAAACGATTGGATTATCAGCTCTTTTAAATAGCACACTCTTCGATAGATATTTCCGTACATTTAATGGTAATATAAATGTAAGTGCCACAGAATTAAGAGATATTAAATTGCCGAATATTAAAAAAATTATTGAGATTGGCAGAGAAGTTTTAAATGAAAACGAAATAACCCAAACATCTATTGATGGAGTTATTTCAAGGCAGCTAAAGATCAAGTTATAATGAGTAAAGAAAATATTGAATCTAAAATTTCAGAAGCACAACAAATTTTATCTGATTTAGGATTGGAAAAACATTTGCAAAATCGCATTTGTGCGTTAACATTACTTGCATTAAGTAATTTAAAACCCGAAAGCCAATGGAAAAATGCCCATAAAAGAAGCATGATTATTTCCAAAGATATAATGGAATTTGCTAATGAATATTACAAAGCTGATTATAAGCCTAATTCGAGAGAATCATTTAGAAAACTTGCTTTAAAACCTTTTGTAGAAAATACCATCGCTGTTTTAAATCCTGACGATCCTGAATTAAGCACGACAAGTTCAAAAACACATTATGCTTTATCTGATATAGCATTGAAGGCTATTTTGAAATTTAACAGCAAAGATTGGAACGATGCAGTTCAAGAATTTAAGCAGAATCAAACACCTGATAATAAAATAGATACTACACAATTACGCTCTATTGAAATTAGTAACTATAAGTCCATATTAAATGATAAAATTGAACTCGGAAGATTTAATGTATTTATTGGTGAAAATGGTTGTGGGAAATCGAATATTTTAGAAGCAATAGCGGTTATTGGAGCCGCTAAAGCTAATGATTTAAATTTTGATGGACTTTATAGTAGGGGTATCAGAATTGCTAGGCCTGATTTAATGCTGAGTTCTTTTTTGGGAGCTACACAAAGTGATAGAATTAATATCCAGGTTGGGTTTAATACTAATCAAGGACTAACAACAAGTCATTCTTCAATTTATCCTGAAAAGAAAAATGAAATTTATACTAAGTGGATCGATGGTGTATTACCGGAGGTTGAAAGCGACTTTTTAGTTCGCTTTAGAAATATTATTTATGATTATGAAAAAAGTGGAATCAACGTTGATTTTGAAACTGCATTCAAAGAGGTTTTTGAGAAATCCGAATATAAAATTTCCAATAAGTCTGATAGATATATAGAGATTCTTTCAGAATACGGGATTTTCGATTTGAATACTAAGTCTCTGAGAGGAATCACCCCGTCAGATAGTAGGAAAACTCCATTGGGGCTGAATGGAGAAGGGTTAGATTTATTGATTTCAAGTTTTAACTCTTTCGAAAGGGATTATTTAAAAAAGAGTGAAATGTTTTTTAAGTGGTTGGACGGAATAATAAGTGATAAAGATGACAAAAATAAGCTTTTAGGGCTTAAACCAGGTAGGAGTACCTCAACGCTATATTTTTCAGATAAATACATGCTGAAAAAGAATAATGTTCTCTCTGCTGAAAATAGCAATGAGGGGATATTACATGTGTTGTTTTATTTATCACTTTTTATCAGTAATAAAACCCCAAAACTGTTCGGAATTGATAATATTGAAACCGCATTAAATCCGAGGTTATGTCAACGATTGATAATGGAATTGGCTATTTTATCAAAAGAAAGGGGAAAACAAGCCATTATAACTACCCACAACCCAGCTGTTTTAGATGGCCTAAATTTATTTGATGATGAACAAAGATTATTTGTCGTTTATAGAAATAGTGAAGGGCATACAAAAACCAGGCGCGTGAAGTTTAAAGAAGATTTAAAAGATAAGCCATTAAAAATTTCAGAAATGTGGATGAGAGGGTCTTTAGGAGGTGTCCCGGATAACTTTTAAATTATGAGAATTGGCATAATAGCAGAAGGACATTCTGATAGAGCTGTTATAGTAAATATTATTTCTGGAATAACAGGCATGGATGAAAGTGATTTCCAACCTTTACTACCTCAATATAAATATGACGCAACGGATTTAGCTGCTGGAAGAGGAGAGATTCATGGAGGATGGAATTCAGTCAAAGATGAATGTAAGAATCGCATTTTTATCGATGATTTTTTCCTGCAAGAACAAAGCGATTTTATAGCAATTCATTTTGATACTGCGGAAAGTGCAGATTATGGTATTGTACAACCAGAAAAAGGGCCAAATTATTGCAAGGAAATAAGATCATCCATTATTAATAAAATTAATGAATGGATTGGTGAAGATTTAAGTTCGACATTCTTGTATGCAATTTCCGTAGAAGAAATGGATGCATGGATATTGACTCTACTAGAGGACCGTGATTCTTCAAAAACGGCCAATGCAAAAAAGAGAATTGAATTTAAAAAAGGTTACAGGCAAGGAAAGATGAAGCCAGATTATCAGCTTTATTTTGAGTTTAGTAAAGAGTTTAACACAAATGATGAAAAACGTTTGACCAAATATTTGAGCAGAAATAAAAGTTTGCATGATTTTTACTACGATGTAAAAATCAAAGTTGCTGGTTAAATTTTAAGCGTCATATTTGACCCCTAATTTCAAGCTTATATCCTTTGCCGCGTATAACAACAATGTTGATATTCGGATCAAGTTCCAATTTTTTTCTAAGTTTTGATATGAACATATCCAGACTGCGCCCCACAATAACACCTTCATCTTCCCAGATCTCTTTTTGCAGCCGGCTTCGCTCTATAGTCTCGTTAGGAGATAACGCGAAAATGCGCAGTACACGGGTTTCGGTTCCGGTCAGGTCTATTGGTTTTTCATTTATAATGAGCTTCCTGTTCTTCGTATCGAACAACACCGCGCCCAAAGTTAACATGTCAGTATACTGACCGTCAGGCAAGGCTCTCCGTGGCTTAACAGATCTCAAAAAAATAAATCCAACAAATGCTAAAAATGGCAGGCTGCCCAAAAGGTATCCGTTCTTTGCTGTAATTATACCCGTCGCTTTGAATTTAATGTTGATCATGTAACATGCCCGGGGCTGCTTCCTTCCTATACAGGCTACAATATCATCTTTCTTATTTTTTGATATAGCATATCCATAAGCTACACCGGAGTTGCCACAGTTTAGCACGTTAACAACATAGTCATTTGCAAGGGGGGCTTTGGCCAACAAACGGCTGGTAGTATTCACCAGGGAGGCAGGTTGAAAAGTGAGTTCATTCTCAAAACTGATTTGGTATTCATTTTCTGCGATCTTTTTTACCGGGAGCACTCTTGATGTACTATCGCCAGACTGTAAGAGTAGTTCATGTCCGATCCTGCGGAGCAAAACTTCTCTTCTGGCGAGATCAAAGTCGTCACTGCCGGTCATACTGAAAGCCACGCAGATTACAGCGCTAAACAAGAGTAAGATCAATCCGAACAGGTACTTGCGTTTCCCGAAGAGGAGGTTTCGGCTGAGATGCATAGTGTCAAGTTTTTATTTACAAAGTTTACATTTTTATTTACAATCCTGATGCCTCAGGCTGAAATATATCAAAGTAATTTTGCTGCATCAATTCTGATAGGATCATAAAATAGATTATGAAACATATGTTTTACTTAAAATTTAAAAAAATGAAAAGATTATTTGTATTTGTTCCGGCTATCTTCCTGGTATTATTTCTACTAAATTCTTTTGTGCTAAAAGAAAAGGAAGCAAAAAAGAAACCAATAAAAGAAGGCAAATCATCGGCGATTGTCAACATCATTTTTAAATCTGCTGATGGCGGACAAACATGGCAGGACATTAGCGAAGGGTTGCCCGAAAATTTGCAGAGAGAAGGTGTGCGGAGTGATGGTTTCTTTGCAAATGACCGTGGGCTCTATTTACGTGCTGGCAATGGGGTTTATCACAGTGAACCAAATTCCACAACTCGTTTTTGGACAAAAGAAATTTTCCCTGGTGAACAGCGTAACATAGCCCCTGGCAAGAATGGGATATTTGCATATAATTTCAGGGGTCAATTTTTACAAAAAATAAACGGAACGAATAATTGGTCACCCATGTACACGAATTTTCAAGAGCAAGCCGTACGCCTTAACAGAACGATAGATTGGATGTACACGAATTATAAAGAGAAACAAGTATCCAGCGTTTTTGAAACTATAGGAGGCACAGTTTTCGTAGGCTCCAACAACGCCCTTTATAAATCCACTAACAGTGGAAAAACCTGGAAATATGTGCATGTTGGAGGCTGGGTAATGAAAATGGTAGAGTCAAACGGTGTACTGCTGGCTGCCAGCTCAAAGGGAATATTAAGATCGACCGATGATGGTGAAAACTGGGATCGTGTGATTAGTGAAGGGGGTGTTGGCATCGCTGTGGAACGTATAGATGGAGGATTTGCTGCTATAGTAAACAACACAATAACTCAAACAAACAGCATACACATTTCACTGGATAGTGGAAAAACCTGGAATGCCATAGGCGAAGAACTTCAACCTTCCTGGAGTAGTTTATTAATGAAAAAAATAGGCTTACTTAAATCTTCATCGGATATTTTATCAATTAAACAAATGGGTAAATATTTAATATGTGGCGGCTCAGATGGTATATTCCGGTCATCTGACATGGGCAAAACATGGAAAAAACTGTTACTTCCTGCTATAGAAAATTATGGCTTCAATTTATCTGTTTCAGGCAACGTGATTTATGCCATACCAAATAAAGGATGTTGAAAAATTCCAAACCCGCAAAGCTTTTGGTTTTTTGAAGTTCATAAAAAGAAAAAGATAAAATGATAAAATATCTTCCCGTCTATTCTTTGTTACTAATATTTGTTTTTTGCACTTCCTGTAAAGGACAAAGCAAAACTGACCTCCCAAAAGACAGTATTAAGTCCGAAACCAGAAGCGTAATCACTTCCGCCGGACCTAACAATATCACCCGTAATATCATACAAGATAGAAAGGGCAACATTTGGATTGCTTCGTGGGAGGGCATTTTTCGATACGACGGAAAATCGTTTACTAATATCACAAGTAAAGTAAGTTCGGCACGTTTCTTTTCTGTTTTAGAAGACAGGAAAGGCAACTTTTGGTTCGGCTCCGTTGGCTCAGGTGTTTATTATTACGATGGGAAATCCTTTCGAAATTTTACAACCAAGGACGGACTTCTTAATAATGATGTTGGTAGTATTTATGAAGATAAAAAAGGCAACATCTGGTTCGGTGTTTTTGGAGGAGCAAGCCGTTACGATGGGAAATCCTTTCGAAATTATATCATAAATGGAGATGCGATGAATGAAGACAGCACAGGGAAAACTTTTCCGGCGTTGAATGATTCTGCCGAGGCGTTGGTAGTCCTGTTGTCAAAAAAGTTCAGGATAGATTCATAACGCGTTTTTCTTCACTATTATTTCTACAACTTTATTTAACATTGCTTCCTCCCTACCTGCATAAATATTACTATCTCTAACTTTCTTCTTGATTGGACGACCTGTTGTTCTTCTTGCTTTTCTTTTTTTTGTTTCCATTCTCTTGAATTAAATGCACTTTTTTTAATTTAATAAAGATGAAAAACTGATTTATGAGCGTTCACCTAAATGACAAGAAAAAATGGCTTACAAATTTTAATAAATCTATATTGTCAATTGAGGTATTCAAATAGATTTTATGAACTAAACTATGTAATAATCTTTAATATTAATTTAATCCTTGATAGTTTCTAAGCTTAATCTTCATTATCACTCTTCAACGCATTTTTCAACAGAAATGCAAAATCTGATTCTCGTCTTGACTTGCCCGAAAACTTTGATGTGATTTTTTGACTTTTATTTATTTGAGGAATTTTTTCTATAGCGGGTTTGAATTTCGAAACTTTTTGTGGCGCTAATTCTAAGATATATCGTCCTTCTTCGAGTTTGATAATTATTGCAGAAACTTTTTTTCCAAGGAGTTTTTGGTCTTTCAATCGACTATCTTTTATTATGCCTATATATTTGTCGTGAATAAAAGCTTCTGCTTCATCGTTTTTAATGTAAGAAATTTTGGCACGAACCTCCAAGCCTGGCGCAGGTAACTGACATATACTATAATAATTTTCAAACGGATCTTCCTTTTCCGTAAAATATACAACCTGCGCAAATGGATCTATAAATGCAAGTTTTACAGTTAGTGCTTGATCTTTTTTAATGTTTTTAGTAATTCTTTCGGCCTCTAAGAGTTTTCCTTGGACATGAAGACCTCTAATTCGAATAACAATCATTTGGTCTTTTATATCCTTTACTTTGTATTTGTAAACGGTCGCCTTGTTCTTTTCAAATTCAATTAGTAAGCGTCTTATAACTTCGTGATTAAAGATCACGCTTATTCTCTCAGCAAGCATATTGTCATTATAGGACGAGACTATTCTTTTCTTAATAGCTTCGTTACGGTAAATAAATAGCTTCTCTAGAGCTTCCTTAAATGCTGCTTCTTTTCCGTTAGCTATACTCAAGTATATTCCAACGCAATGACAGGTAATGTTTTTAGAGTCAAGACAAGCGATAATAATATTATCTAATTGATTGGGCGAATGATCAGCAAGCTTCTTAATAAAGCCATGATTTGCTTTACGATTATTCACCAATATACCTATAACCTTTGTTACAAATTTAGAATCATCAAAAAGTTTAAATTGGGATACGAGGTTCCATGCTGTATTTGTACTTTCAATAGAATGGGCATTGTCATTTTTACAAAGCTTAATACAATAGTTTTCCAAATTTGATTTACCAACTTTTTCGGCGCTAGTAAGATCTATTAGACGAAAGAAACGATATAAAAAAGATGGTTTAATTGAGGTAAAAAAATCCTTTTTAAACAAATCAAATAATTGGTCTTTGATTTTAACGATTTCCTCAGGATTACGCCTGCCAAGATTTCGAATAATCGATGGGATAAAAGACTTATTAAGATTAACCACGATTGATATGGAATCAAATAGATAGTTAAAGTCAATAGTTTTGACGAGTACGGATGATATCTGTCCCAACAACCTAAAAACAATTTCCCCGTGTTTGCCAATACTTGATGCCAACGACTCGTTGAATAATTTTGCTTCTCCAAGGCGAAGTAAAGTGATCAACCCGTTTGATGCTGTTTTTATATTATCTACTTTCTGAGAGTTAATGAAAGCATTTTTAGTAATGACAGCAAGTATGGCATCATCGTTTTTAATTGAACTTTCAAAGCATTTTAATGCCAAAATCGGGTTGCGTTCGGAAAGGCTTCCGATGAATTCGTCGTAACGTTCAACTAATCCTGAGTATAAAATAAGAGGTTGTTCCCAATTTGTCGAAGCTTCAAATGCTTGCAATTCGGATTCTGGTAGATTTTTTTGTAATATTCCTTCAGCAGCGAAATATTCTTGGTATAATTCGTGAGTAAAGCTGATCTGATTATTGTTTTTGGTAAGCAAGCCAATATCAATTAGATCTATTAATATTTTTGAGCGATCCGCCGATGGGTCAATTTGTTCTACAGCTTTCGATATAATGGTTATTGCATAGTGCGTGTCGAAACTAATGCGTTCGTCAATCCTGGTTTGTAAGCCAAGTGCAAGGAGATAATTAAAATACTTATAGCAGTCAAATAGTTGATTTTTATGCTGCTCTCGTTTTAACAAAGCATCAATAAAGTTTTTAAGCAATAGACCTTTATTAGACGGAATGGTAAAAGGTGCCTGCTGAATAAGCGAGCACAGTATTACCAAAATCAATGGATTTCGGCATAATTCTTTTAATTTTGGTTGTTTTTCGAGTTCTGTAACCAGGGTTGTAGCCTTTTCGGGATGGTTTTTCTGAATGAACTCTATGATTTCTATGTCGTTTAACGCTTGAAGTTCGAATACAGGTATATTGAAATCGTTTTTATATGCTGATGGTCTAGTTGTGAATATGAAACAACTATGCTTGTAATCTTTAAGGAGACTTTTAATCTGATTTTTGAGCTCAACTTGATCAGCCGAAATAAGAACCTCATTAATGCCATCGAATAAAAAAGCTAGGAATCCTGATTCTCTGTAAGAACTTATAACATCTTGACTTAATTCCGCATATGTTGCAACTTGTGAAAGTAAGTCTCTTTTAGGTACAAAGTTTTTTATTGGAAAATATAAAGGCAAATTTTTATCCTGCCGTGCTAAGTGATAGCCGAGAAATTGCAATGTAGTAGTTTTTCCTAATCCTGGATCGCCAATTATTACAAACTGTTTAAGATCACCCAGAATATCTAGAATTTTGCCCTGTTTGGGCACAAATGATTGCGCTTGGTTGTTTACATCCCAATCCGTTTCAATAATATGAGGGGATAGCTCAACCAGATCATTAGTGTCTTTTTCAATAAAGATCGTTTGCACATACCGATTTTGCCATTTTGAAAAATAAGTTGCAAGCTTGGAATTATGCTTACTTTCGATCGAAAGGTTTTCTGATAGTAATGATAAATTGTCTTGAACAACGAATAGATATGCTAACAATACATATTCGGCATAAGTAATAAGATCTCTTTTAGGAATATTGGGAGCCTGATGTACTTTATTTCTTAGTTCCTTTCTTAGGAATTCTACTAAATCATGATTAAATCCAGTAAAAGCAAATAAAGGATGTGGCAAGTGCCTAGCTCCAGTGCCCTTAGGCATACCTTTTTGTGGTACAAGTATACCGTCACAAAGATTATTAAGTGTTGTTTCCTTTATCCCTATATGACTACTATCTCCGCTCCAATAAATAGTATTCTTATAACGGAGGTAACCAACCTTCTTTAAAAAGGCTTCGAATTTTTGAGACAAACCTTCTATAGCCACTGGATAACCCGAAAGGTTGTCTGATAAAATCACATTACAATATTGATTGAAATCATCTGGTAGTCTTTCCAAAGAAGAATCGCTATCCGTACTATTGATAAATAAAATCAATAGTTTAATACAAAGTGACAGATTAGGTATTAGTGAGTCTAATTGATGTGCGGCATGCGTTGCTGGTGATTTTACATCTTTAACAGATTTGAAATAGTCAAACAGCTCGGGTTCTTTAGTACTCATTAGTAATTATGATCTGTTTATTGGTTAGTTAGACCAATAATACAAATATTTGTCTCAACAATCAATTACAAATAAGGAGGCGTTTTTTCAAACCTGTAATTAATAGAATTGAGGAAAGGAGTTTCGTAATTAATCTTGATGAATTTACAATTACAAGGTGTGAACCCCCCATGTCAATTTCTTTGAACACCTTTAAAGAAAACTTACCCCGGCAAAAAATAAAAGCAAATAAATTTGCGCAACTCAAAAGTTGCATATATATTTGCAACCTGTAGGTTGCTTAATTTGCCATTACAAAATGAAACAAGACATATTCCAGGCCATAGCTGACCCAACACGCAGGGCGATATTAACTTTAATTGCTATTCAAGCATTAACACCAAATGCTATGGCCGAAAAATTTGATATGAGCCGACAGGCAGTATCGAAACATATTAAAGTATTACACGAATGTGAATTGATTAAACCTGAGCAGTCTGGCAGAGAAATTTATTATCACTTTAATGCAAAAAAAATGCAGGAATTTGACAATTGGTTAGCCCAGTTCAGGAAAAACTGGGAAACGCAATTTAATCAACTTGACGGATTATTATCATCAATTAAAGAACAGAAATAATGAACAACGATTTGCTATTTGATTTTAACGTTGACAAAGCAGCGAAAACGGTATTTATAACAAGAGAGTTTAACGCCGGACTTTCTTTGGTATGGGATGCTTTTACAAAACCAGAACTACTGGACCAATGGGGAGCACCTGCACCGATGCGCGCCAAAACCAAGTATATGGATTTTAAAGTGGGTGGGCGCCGGTTTTATGCGATGATAAGCCCCGATGGGCAGGAGCGTTGGGCAGTCCAGGAATATACTTCCATTACCCCGAAAACCAATTTTAAGATGTACAACGCGTTTGCAGACAAAGACGAAAACCGGGAATTACCGGGGTCTGACTGGGATTACAATTTCAGCGAACAAAATGACATAACCAAAGTGAACATTATCATTTTTAATGAATCGTTTGAGCGATTGGAGAAATTATTGGAAGGCTTCAAAATAGGCTTCACCATGACCTTAAAAAATCTGGAATATCTGTTGGTCACTTTATCACGAAAACAATAAGAAGAAATTTTATAATCACATTGACAACGGCAACGCTGAAAACTGAAGAGCGTAAACAGAAAAAATTAACAATTTAACAATAAAAATTATGAGAACAATTAATCCCTGGATCAACTTCAACGGAAATGCTGAAGAAGCATTCACTTTTTACAAATCAGTTTTTGGCGGAGAGTTCACAAAGATCGTTCGTTTCAAGGAACTATCAAGCGCGGAATTTCCGATAGCGGAACATGATGAAAACAAAATAATGCACATTGCTTTGCCTATTGGCAAACACAATGTGTTAATTGCCAATGATGTTCCCGAATTTATGGGACGGGTAAGCGAAAACGAAAACAGGTCTAAAATATCAGTTAGTGCAGAAAGCAGTGAAGAAGCAGACAAAATATTTAATGGATTGTCAGCAGGCGGAGATATTGAAGGGCCCATTGGCGAGGGTCCCTGGGGTACATACGCTGGAATGTTTAGAGATAAATATGGGATTGAATGGATTGTGGAATTTGACCCAAATTATAACGGAAAAATTTAACCGAAGAAAATCCCGCTGTTCGGGACTGTGTCCCCAGCGTTTGGAGTGTTTAGTGTAGTCACAAACTACAAGCATAGTCATCTATAATCGGAAACTTCGGACAGAGGGTTAAAGACTACAGCAGAACGCAAGAAAGGTGTTCAATAAATCGAGCGTGTTAAATTTATTGAACCCCTTTTAAAAAGAAGATTGCAAGATTATTCACTTTCCCACTCGAATTTTTATCAGCATATTTCACCTGCCGGTTCAAGCGTCCCGCTTGAATCCAGGCAAATGTAAGCGTCCCGCTTACATGAGGCATTTTGCAATGTAGGAAAAATAGCTGCATATTTATTACCATGCAAGGCAACGCCTCAACCGACGAGCTCACTTTGACCCTAATCGTGGTAGATTGAATATACGTATTTACCCGGAACGTCCGCTGAAGGTTGTTTGGTGACGTCAGCGGGACGCTGCCGGGGTTGGGGTTCAAGCAGGACGCTTGAACCGGCGGGGATCGACACAAAGCCTGGTCCGCAAAATGGATCGGGCTTTGTTGTTTATGCTTAGTAAGGATTCTTACGGAGACAAAGTATTTGTTGGATCAAGTGTTTTTTTTAGCATATATTTGAATTTAAATGGCTCCAAAGAACAAGCACTAGTAAAACCCTTCCTGCTATTATTTTCTGCTTGTCAGGAATATCAACAACATTATGACAATTTCGAGGACTTTAACAAAGTGAATCAAAGAAATAAAGGATGGTTCCCACCTATAGTTTCTAAAGATGCTTATGAACTTTTTAATAGTTCTTGTCTTGATTCATTATGTGCATTTGGATCATTTTCTTAAATGAACAATAGTTTCTATGATACAACATTTACAAAACCTCAAACAAGAAAAATAAATTTTTCATTGTTTGAAAAAAAAGTAAATGTTCACATAAAACAAAAACCAATTTGGTTTCTAAACTTTAATAACATCTCGAAGAATGAATTTGATGTAATACAAATAGATAGGTTCTATATAGCCAGAAACAAGAGGCATAAAAAAATTTATTTTATTCTATCCAACTAATGTCCGTAATAAGGTAGAAATATAGAGATAGACGTCCCCGCTTATCCAAGCGGCACCCTGGGATTAAGCAGCGTCCCGCTTAAATTAAAAGCCTGTAGCTCTTATTTTATGACCAGGCAGTGCTAATCAGAACTTCGTTAAAAGTTATCTAGTGATTTAAGCGGGACGCTTGAATTTGGGGCGTTCAAGCGGCACGCTTGAACGGGCGGGGGGACAAAAAATGGTATCGTCAATCTTTTATTGTTTTTTAGTAACTAAATTTTAGACTATTACGTATAATCTAAGACTAATTATTAAAAGCAGACGCATTTTAAATGGTTAGTTTTTTTATTGACAATTCGATTAGTGCACATGAATACAAATTCTATTATAAAAGCATGGTTTACCGACCAGGAAACCACTTCCTTAATAAACGAGATAATTACAAAAATTCAATTATGCAACATTGATATTGGCGTCACAGACGATCAAATGTTATTAATGTTTTTATTGAATAAAACAGTTACGACATAATAATCTCTTAGTAAGCAATTAACCTCTTATATAACCCCTAGGGGTATTTGTGTTTAAAGCATAGCTATAGGCGTGAATGTGTTCATAATCATAGGAAGTCAATTTCAATGTCAACTATGCCGTTGCCGGTAATATCTTTCAAACCGTCTTTCTTGATAATCTCTCTTACATCATAAGGTGTTTGATTAATCCCTATTTTCAAATTTTTACTTTTATTCTGATAAGGTGACAAATTTTCGAACAAAAAGCCTGATATGGAGATGCCGGGCTTTGTTGTTTATGGTGTCTTGATAACATTAGCCAGGCTAAACCATAAAATTCTATCATTCCCGTTTCTGCGCAAAAAGCCAGTTCCATAAACCCGGCGTATCACTAACCTTGTCCCAAATGTTGTGCGCTTCATCAGGATATTCCGTATATCGCGGGTGTCCGCCGGCCTTTTTTATCGCCGAAATTATATCTCGCGAGCCACTGACCGGCACATTCTTATCATTTGCACCATGGAAAGCCCATATAGGCATATTAACAATTTTTGATGCAAGTTCAGGGTCGCCTCCTCCGCAAACTGGCATAGCAGCGGCAAACATATCGGGACGGCTACAAATAAATTGCCAGGTTCCATACCCACCTCGTGATACACCTGTTACGTAACGTCTTTTTACATCTATTCCCGGCTCGGTCAGCGCACTAATGGTTTCATAAACCAACAAATCCAGCGAAGCGCACCCGGGAATACCTCCCCAGCCTTCGCCTTCGGGGCAATAGGGTACAAAAATAAATGCAGGGTATGTACTTCTGCGGCCATCAGTTGACAGTAACTCGGCCGCTCCGGCCTCGTAACCACCATAAGGCAGGCACACAACTAACGGGTACTTCTTTTGCTTATCATAATTTTGTGGCTTTATTAAAAGATAATGCAGGCTGTCTCCTTCGCTGTCAACAAAAGTTCTGGCTCCCCCTGCTAACCAAACCAATCGCTGCGCCTGTACAGCAGTGTCTTTTCGCCAATCATATTGCGAATCACTTTCATTGACCAATAATTTTCCAGTTGTTATTGTAAATACTACAGCGGCTATCGCAAGTACACCTAATATGCTTACTAAAAATCTCTGCCTGGGTACATTCGCATTTTCGGTCTTTAATGTTCTGAACTCACCCACGAAATTCATGATAAACATAACATCAACCAGGTACCAGGCAATCGGACTCCATTGGGCGATTTTTCCAAATATGTTAATAATCCATGCATTTTTAGGATACATGCCTCCAATAAGTGCCGACACTAAAACGAGGCCGATCACCAACCCGCAAAATCCTACCAGTTTTAACCAGAATCTTTTTCGTGTATTTGAAAATATAAGGACTACAGCGTATACAATAATAGCGCATAAGTTAAGAAGAACTGCAGGCATATAATAGCTTCTTAATTCTCCTGACGTTAAGGCGATATAAAGGACAGTGGTATAGCCGAGATTTGTTATTACGACAATGACTCCTGTAAAAAAGGCCAACCGGTAGTTTCGATCGTAATAATACTTCAACAATAATATTGATCCTATAAAGGCAGTGATGTTCCCCACTAAAAACCACTGGACGTAGGAATCGAGCTTGTAAATTTCCGGCCCCATTTTGAACCCGATTATGAAGTTCCATATACCGGAGGCTGTGGTTAGACCCAAAAAAACAATTAAAATAATGTAAAGGATTTTATTCATCGTTAAGCTGTTTTACTTGGTTTATGGTCTTTTTGGGCTCAATTGGTGTGCTGGTTGAGGTGTTTGTTACGAAGCTGTTTAAAGCTGACGGTTAAATATACAGGCAATTTACAAATTTTAAACGACTGTATAAACCCCGCCTGTCCAAGCGTGCCGCCTGGATATATAGAAATTTAAGCGTCCCGCATAAAATAAAAGTCTGTTGCTTTTATTTTATGGACACGCAGGGCCAATCCGAACTTCGTTACATGTTATTTAGTGATTTAAGCAGGATGCTTAAATTTGGGGCGTTCAAGCGGCACGCTTGAACGGGCGGCGAAGACTGTGTCTCCAGCGCACGGACTACATAGTTCCATTTCGCCATGATATAGTTTTATAATTGCCCGCATCTGTCGGATTGTTGCAGTTGAGATACTGTAGTCACAGACTACAGGCATAATAGTCCGTAGACGCGTTCTACGGACAGCGGCGACTACAGTCGAACCCCTGATACTCTTTTTCCGATATAACGGCAATATCTTGTCTCGATTCCACCCTTAATTTGTCGTTTTTACACAGCGTAAAACCCTGAAATGACTTCGATATTTGTATTGTCAATAAACTCAAAACAATTTAAATTACATTTTATGAAAAGAGTATTTAAAGGACCTCATGTCCTCAAACCGGTATTAATAATTGCTATGCTTTGTTTTACAGTATTTCAGTCTAACGGGCAACAGCTTAAACCTGCCGACAGTGGCTATGTACCTGTTAATGGTATTAAAGTTTATTACGAAGTATATGGTGAGGGTACGCCTCTGGTTTTGCTGCATGGTGCTTTCATGACCATTGAGGGGAACTGGGGGCAATTAATACCTGAATTGTCAAAAACACGAAAAGTAATTGCCATTGAAATGCAGGGACATGGGCACACACCATATTCAGACAGAAAATTAGACCTGGCTACCCTGGCAAGTGATGTAGATGGGGTAATGAATTATTTAAAAGTTGACAGTGCTGATGTTGTGGGATATAGCATGGGTGGTTCCGTGGCTTACCAGTTGACCATAAAAAGCCCTAAACGGGTAAAAAAATTAGTGATCATTTCTTCTACTTATAAAAGTACGGGTTGGGCGCCCCAAATAGCTAATGCGTTTAAAAACATGAAGCCTGAAATGTTTGCGAATAGCCCGATGAAAACGGCATATGATGCAGTAGCGCCTGACAAAACAAAATGGACAAAGTTCATAGACCAGATGCTTGGTTTTCTCGCTACGTCATTCGACATGGGCGACAGCAATATTGCGAAAATTACATCGCCGGTATTGATCATTTCAGGCGACAATGATGGCCTGGATAAAGTTGAGTTGGCGAAAACCTATCAATTACTGGGAGGTGGCGGATCTGCTGATATGCAACCGATGCCAAAATCGCATTTGGCCGTTGTTCCTTCGCAGAGTCATGTTGGCGTGATGATGCAGTCGGGTACCATATTAGGTTACCTGGATGGCTTTTTGAAGTAAACATAATCGTAAAAAAGTGCTTCGATAAATATTTTCGAACTACGAGTGTTAATGTCAAATCATCTACAAACTAATTATAAAAAAATGAGAAAGATCAGAATTTTTGAACATATCTCGCTGGATGGCGTGATAGAACATGACGGAGACTACACCTATGGCGCATGGACGACACCCTATCGAAGCCCTGCCGGGGCGGCAATCCTATTGGAGGCATACGGGCCGAACTTTGACCTGCTGCTTGCCCGCCACACCTACGATATATTTAGTGGCTTTTGGCCTACTGCCGGAGATTTCCCAATGGCAAATGCTATAAACGCTGCAACGAAATACATCGTAACCCACAGGCCCGACAGCCTGGAATGGGGCCCGGTGCAACATTTGGGCGGGGACGTTATAGCGGCAGTTCGCGATCTCAAGTCGACAGACGGCCCCAACCTGATCGTGGTTGGAAGTTCGACGCTAACATCCGTGCTGCTTGACCAGGGACTGGCTGACGAGGTTGTGCTCATCACCTACCCGGTTTTGCTTGGCCGGGGTAAACGCTTATTGTCGGACAGTATTGACGCCCGGGAACTTGCTTTTGTTGACTCGAAGACCACGCCCACAGGTTTATTCATCAACACTTATCGACACGTTGGACCGCTGAAATCCTAATATTTCACCGATGCAGGCGGCTGAGCGGGCGACAATCTATTATTATTGGTTTGTTCAGCCTGGCCAGTATGGCTTTCAAATCCACCAAAAAGTTCACCGTTTCGCGCGTTCCCTCAACAAGGCCCTTTTCAGGCGAGTCTGGGAGCTGTCCAGGTGTGCAAAAGCGACTCGTGCCCCACAATCTGTCCCGACAAAAAACGCAAAATCCTGTAAATCAAACGATTTACAGGATTTTGTTACTATCTAAAAACTATTTTGGCAGCTTTAAACGATGTTTTTATAACAGCTCCCATGCTATCCATGCAGAAAATTCGGCAATTTTTAAACCTAAAGCAATTTGATCAGCATTAAATGGTTTGCCATTAATGTCGCCTATGCCGCTTCCTTCGCCTACGGGCGGGCGATGGTTTACATCAATTGAATGCCTCCAATATTCTGCGTGATGTGCCCATTCATCCTGATTTACTAACTCAGGCGAACCAGCCCAGAGGTTCCAGGTCAAAACATTGCCTGCCTGTAACAGATTACCGGATCCTAAATTAAAAATTTCCATAACCTGGTTGTTAAAATCATCAGCTTTCGGGTCAGAAGTTGAATCGATATCTCCTATCCTCACTGCTAAATTTGCAACAGCCCATGCATAGTCATTCCAATGTTTGGCCCGGTCAGGAAAAGGATAATCAGGGCGTTCACCCATCCGCACTTGTATGTCATTTTTGCCACCCTCATCAGTTGCATTTATCCTGATTCCTTTAAGTTTACTGAGCGGCAGCTTGTTATTCAATTTGTCGTCCAACTTCAGCAGCAGTTGCCAAAACTTCCCGTCAACACTGTCCGGGCTAAACCAAATGGTAGGTTTAATGGTTATATCTGCTGCAAATAACTGTTCTTCAGGTGCAGTCTCGTTAATCCAACCCCTGTTTCCGGTAACGGTAACTTCAATATTCATCGTAGCACCCAGTGTCGGAAAATAGACGCCTTGTTGAGGGCATATGATAGACCAGACTCTTCCGGTATTATCATACCCGAGCCTGGATATATCCGGCGCGAACATTTGGTACATTCTTGTAGCGGGATCTCCTTTAGTTAGCTCCCAGCTAAATTCCGGCCACTTAGCCCTCAACATACGCGTAATGTTTGGAATGTGATCCAAATTTCCTTCAAAAGGCAGTGATGAAAGAAGTTGTGCGTTTGGATAAGGCTGATTGGGCGGATTTTCGGAAAAACCACCAATCCATCCTGCTGGAATAAACGATGGTTGTTGAGCGATGTCGATTCTGTGATTTTGGCTCATAATTTTAAATTTTTTGTGATAAATTATTGTTTAGGACTGCCGGCGGGTTAAGCCGTATAATCTTATTGCCAAGGCGACATTAAGATCAAGATCAATATTAGTTAAAATAATACAAAAACTGCATCAGAATATTGTCCTTTTTTGAATTCCTTTATAACCACTTGCTTGATAATTGGTTTGAACGCCCCCAACTGTCCGTAGACGCAGTCCCGGACAGCGGGCATGATTTCCAAAAGTCCGCTCAAAGAAACTGTACTACCAACTGCTCCCATTCCTTTTCCAGCGAAAGCTTCGGGCGGGTTTGGCGTGCTTTGCTGTACCAATAATCCGCATTTCGGATATCACCTTCTTTACGGTGCAGGTAGGCATGTACCCACGCAGATGCCTGATCATCCAGGTGATCAACTTGTGCATGTGCCTGGTGCCAATCGCCCTTGCCATCGTACCAAAGGCTTTTTAACTGCACAGAAAGTTCACTAGCGGGCTGTTCTAAATTTAATGATGCTTTAAATTCGGCTAAAGTTTTCATGGTGGATTGGTTTTTTCGAAAATAAGCATTAAAAGGCATTTGTGCAGGACGTTTGTAAAGCATCACTATTATCCTGTTAGTTGCTTTCCGCCATACAGTAGTCATAGACTACGGGTATAATTTGTCCGTAGACACAGTACCTACGGACAGCGGGATTGTGATGCAGAATTGAAAACATTTCCTTACCTTGGTTACCGCACGTTCCCATCCGTGGCAATTTATACAACAGGCACAATCAAGTGATCTGAGTTGGTGTGGAACTGGTAATAACTGAATCTTAAACCAATCAAACCATGAAAAAAATAACATTGTTCCTTTTAACAATTTCCTTAGCCTGCATGGCGCAGGAAAGGCCGCAGGCTACTGCCGTTGTAATGACGCCGGAACTCACACGGGTAGTGATCGATACGTTGTCCAAAGCATTGATCACTAACTATGTTTTCACAGATAAAGCACTGGTTATGAGTAAATACCTTAAGGGGCAATTGGCAAAGGGCGCCTACCGGGCTATCAAAGACCCGCAGCAGTTTGCCGCGCGGATCTCGGCCGACCTGCAAACTGCCTGTCCTGACCTGCACATGGGTTTCCATTTCGATCCCCGGCTAGCGCAAATGGGTGCGCCTCCGCCAATGCGTGCTCCCAACCCGCACCAGGATTCGCTTAGAAATGCCGATATGGCGGAGCGTAATTTTGCGTTCACAGCTTCAGAAATTTTACCAGGCAATGTGGGCTACGTAAAATTTAACGGGTTTATGGATGTTAGCCCCGCCGCCAAAGAAACCGTTACAGCGGCTTTTCGCTTTGTACGGCATACCAAAGCATTGATCATCGATCTTCGGGAAAACCATGGCGGCAGCCCGGAGATGGTTAAACAGGTGGCGAGTTATTTTTTTGCGGACAAGACCCGGGTAAATGATATCATTGTCCCCAACAAGCGTGACACCGCAAAGGGCTGGACGGACCCAACAGCCACCGACGGGCTTATCCTGCGGATGCCGGTGTATGTATTAACCAGCAGCAACACGGTTTCGGCGGCTGAAGATCTCGCCTACGCGATGCAGGCGACAAAAAGGGGAACTATAGCAGGTGAAAAAACAGCAGGCGGCTCCCATCCGGTAGGGCCGGTTTTTTTGGGACATGGCTTTGTAGCGGGCATTCCGTTTGCCCATACGTATAATATCCATACCGGGACAGAATGGGAAGGCACCGGGGTTATTCCTGACATTGCACTTAAGGGGGATGCATCGCTGGACGATGTCACTTTAGCTTTATTCCCGAATTCCTGGGCTGCAAATCAGCATAAAGCCGTTGACCGGCCGGTAGACGCCCAGGCTGTGCAAGCCTACCTTGGAACTTATGAGGGCGGGCTAAAGTTTTATGTAAAGGAGGGTGCCCTGTATTGTGAAAACCCGGAACGCGGGAACCAGGTTTTTAAATTGCGTTATATTTCGCCCGGTTTTTTCCAGTTGGACGAAAATGTACAGATTAAATTCGGCCAGCAACAAGGGTCCGCTTCCGGTATGCAGTTTTACTGGAGCAACGGTAACATCTCGTTTAAACCAAAGATCCAATAAAAAGATTTAAAACTTCGTGGCACATGCTCCGTTTTAGCAGGGTTTCCCGTGGGGGAGACCCTGCGTATTCCCGCAACCCACGCCGGTTCAAGGGGGCTGCTTGAACCGGCCTGGAAGTTTGTTATTTGGATAAGTTTAAGTAGCTTCGGATAAACCTTGCTGCAATGAATATATTTTTGGCTTGTTTAGTTTTAATAGTTGCCGGACTATGCTATTTCCTGCCAGCTATTATTGGCCGTAAAAAGAAAAATGCGACCGCAATAGCCTTTTGCAATCCATTCTTCGGATGGACTATAGCCGGATGGGTGGTTTGTTTAATTTGGGCTTTGTCAGGCGATTGATTATTCCGGCAAGGGGGAGCAGAGGAGGTAGTGGTAATAAATAAAGTAGCACGCTTGTTAGTAAAGCTTGCTACCTGTCAGCGGTACACGAGAACTCCACCTCTTTTGGCCGTGGCTGCATTCTCGCGCCAGAGGAGGGGGTTCAACTACACCGGTTGAACAAGGTATTGCAGCAGGTTTGTGGTGTAGTTGGGTTCTGCAAACTGAACTCCTACATTTTTTTTGCGTTTGTATGGTCTTGTTTGTCTAAATTGAACTCTGGAAAAAGATGTTCTCCAAGTTTTACTATAGACCAGAAAACCATATCGGCCAGTTCGATGGTATAAGATTTTATATCAAAATAGCCATGTGCAATATTGTTGCGCAGGTCAAGCCCGCTTTTCGTATACAAGTAATTTAATACCTGATACTCCTGATCAGCTAATACCTTAAGTTCTTTCGACCGTTCAAGCAATTCCGGCAAATAGATCTCCCGTAACTCGCTTGACGCAGTGTCAATCGTGGTCGTTGAGATTTCCTTGAGTTTAAATAAACTTCTCAAAAGAAACTCCAACCTGATGACCATGGCATCGATACACACAATAAAGTCGGCCTCACCTGAATTCGTTAAAGATTTAGTGACTTGTTCCAAATAATGAATTAATGCTGGGCGTATGTAGTCATAAAAACATATCGGGGTTGATTTTCCGTCTGTTTCCGCCTGATGAATGATTCCTATCCAATTATTTCTGAAATGCTCGTCCATCTTTTCGACGGTTAACTGCCGGCTCTTAATGAGTTCATGCATAATGGTAACTATAATTTGCTTGGCAGTTAATTGAAATTGAGCGTGATACGTCGTATCGGCGTCGTTTTTCGGCTTAGCCTGGTCTTTTAAAAGTTTTGAATTTTGGTTCTTATCGAATTGATAAACCGTAAACAATGACGTTAACGATCTACTGCTATGTACCGCCGCTGATGTCCCGAACCTGGGAAGAAAGCTATTGTCACTTCCTAAAACAACAAGTCGCGCTTCATTCGGTACAGCGCTGATCCATTTGATAATTCGCTCGTTCATCGCGAATAGCTGTACCCCTAACGTATCACTCAAGGGAATTCTGACCCGGGCAAACGGTTTTCTTTTTTTCTTAAACAAAGCAAGCTCATTGGCCGTCGCCTTAAATTTTTCATCAGCCTTTGCGAACCGGTAATATTTCATTGCTTCGGCAAGGTGTGGGATGACGACCAGTCCGGTCTTATCGTCTTTTCTGCCATTGGCATCAGCCCTTATTTTATCGCCCAACTGTTCATAAAGTAGCAGTGCATCGCCTGTTTTATAGTAGTTGGCCACCTTGATGGCACAAAGATGGATCTCTTTCGCCTGGAAATATCCCTTCAGCACAGGATTGCCCTTGACTTCTTCCACAAAAGGTAATAAGTTGACTGCCTTTAAGATCTTTTTTGCTTTTGAAAGTAAATGGTCTATGATCATTTCTTTCATCCATAACTCAGTTCTCGTTTGGATAAACTTCTCTAAAATGTTGGTAGCGCCAGAAACGCCTGATTTATATTTTAAATTCAGGCTTAATATCAATGCCTGTTGAAACGATTGTTTAAAAGGGCTGAAAAACTTTTCATCATTAGAAAGCTTTGAAAGACAAGATCTTGCAACCTGCAGGTAGGATTCTATTGCTATTTTAACATGTTGGAATGACTTGTGAAACTCCCACAGAATATGTCCGTATCGGCTGATCGAGTAAAGGTTGGGGCTTTGAGTAATTCTCTTTTTTAAGTAAACAGCGGCGGCATCTGACGATAGTCGCTCTATTCCGGCAGCTGTTAAGCTATTAAAATGCCCTTCGTCATCGGGAAATGACATAAAGCAAAAAAACTCTACCGCCATCGGCGTTCGATCAAATAATGGTTCGTCCTTATAAAGGATAACTACCTCATTGGCTAGATCAATGGCATCAGTAGCAGCGTAAGGCATCTCTTCCTGATCTACAAGGGCGTAAAACGTTCGCTCTGATAATGAAATGTCGGTATCCAATAGGCTTAAATATTTGTGATAAAAATAATCAATAAATACCGATGTACTGTTTACTGGTGACAATGAATTATATTGCATACCATTTAAAATCCTAAATTAATATGAATTTACCGCCTGAATCAACTACCACTCAACAAATACTCGCCTCTTACTTGCAACAGATCGAACACAAAAGATCCGGTGGTGCTGTCAATTTTAGGGGTACAGAGTTTCAGATCGCCTATGCAGTATTAATCCTTTTAGATAAGCTTAATGCCGACAGTGGCGACAAATACGTTCATCTGGAAGGGCTGGAAGATCTTGATGTTGTTTCAGAGCGTAAACCCGATGCAAGAGAGGCAGAATATATACAGTTAAAATCGTCACAGAATCCGCTGAATGCAGGGACATTTTGGACACTTGGTGTCCTGCAAAATTTCCTTGAAGTATATGCTTTGGAACCGACGGCCAATTTCAGGTTAGTTTATAATATGAAGATCTCTGACGGAAACCTTCATGCACTGATCTCCGGGAAAATAACTGGTGGCGCATTTGCTTTTTGGGCAGAAAAATTAAACAGCTTGGGAGAACGATACAGGCATATCGATTTTGCAAGGTTCCTAAGTCGCATCTCTTACGAAAAACATAATCTCAACGATATTCTTTCAAAGATACGGTTATCACTATTGAAAAACTGGAATGTAAATGTCGGTGCCGAAGACCAGTACTTTAAAGCGCTATTTTACTTTGCCTTTACCCGCTCTAAGGGGCGTTCAAAAATTTTCAGAACGGATATCCAGCAGTTACTGATAACGGTTACGGATTCATTTTCCAAAGCCCCGGTAAATCTTGCCTGGCGACACAATTGGCTCGCCCCGGTAATTTACCAGACAACAGGAAAGTCTAATGATGATTATTTTGAAGGGAAGGCCGCCAAACCGGTACACATAGCCGACCAGTTGCCTGTACGACGAAAAGGCTGGGAACAACAGATCAATACCAAACTGAATGAAACCGATGCAGTTGTGATCCGATCATCGAGCGGGCAAGGTAAGTCAACATTAGCATGGCAGGTGGGGTTTGATCTTTCAAAACAGTATAAAATTTACCAGTTATACCAATGCGTGAACTGGGAACAAGTAAACGCTATCAAGGAATTTTTGACGGCGAGGATTGTCATCGGAGAGCAACCGTTAATCGTTATTGACGGATTAGATAGCACAATTTCTTATTGGTCAGTTCTTGCAGAGAAAATAGCAGACCTCCCCGTAAAATTATTGATCACTTCAAGATATGAAGATTGGTACCGGTACGGAGCGGACATATCAAGGATCGGTCTTCAAATAATAGACATCCAATTGTCCCAATCCGAGGCCAAAGAGATATATCAACAGCTTAAACAAAAAAACAAACTATATACAGGTTCACTAAACTGGCAACCTGTATGGGAGCAGGTACAAGACCACGGGTTGCTGATTGAATACACCTACCTGTTGACCCGTGGCCAGATGATCGAAGACCGTATCAAGCAGCAGTTGAAAGAGCTTACCCGGCAGGGCAGCGCTGCGGCTAAATTGGAGATACTGCGAATCGTAGCCGTCGCTGATTGCCTTAACCTTAAGGTAGAAACCAAAACACTGATATCATATATTAATAAAACGATACGGTTTGAACAGGATCGCGGTGCGATTTTCCAGGAATTGGAAAGCGAGTATTTCATTCGTTTTGACCAACAATATGTAGAGGGTTTACATCCCGTCAGATCGGAGCACATAAAAAATGCCCTACATGATTTCGTATCTATTGCAGATACTTTGATGGTGGTCTACACATTACTTGGGGAGGATAAATACGACTTTTTTGCTAATGCACCAGGTATGCTTAAGGACTCCGAAAGGCCTGCATTTTACAAAGAACTGGCAGGTCTGTTGATCAACGGGTCCTTTGCTGATATGGCCGCCGCCTTTGATGGCATTCTTCATGGTGAACCGCAAACATATTGGTTGAAAAATAAGTCTTTTTTTGACCAAGCTCAGTTCGGGGGAGGGATTGAGATCTTCGTTTATGACTCAATTCCTTTCGCAAATTTAAAAACGCTGCAAAAATTCGGAGAAATGCTTGGCGATGATGGCGGGCAGAATTTTCGCAAACTTGCCGAGATCGCTGAAAAACTCCCTGAATATACATTGAAAGACACAGGGGTTTCCCAATTTGGTTCTGCCTTAAGCCTGGCTTTGCCGTCAAGAAGTGCACCAATCGTTAGTTATGAAGGCCTGGAGTTCTTGTACAAGTGGTTTAACAAATTAGAACTGACATTCCATTTGAAAATAGAAACCACGCGGGAACACCTGATTCGCCAGCTGGTGGATTTGCCAGTTACGGAAAGCAAAGACCTATTTGTTTATTGTAGGATTGAGAATCCTGAAAAGTATCGTGATTTTATAAATAAAAATAAATCTGAAATCATTAGTCTTTTAAAAGTTAAAACAGATTCGATAACGATCATGGAAGAGGGGGATGAAATAACGATCAATTATTTCCTTCGTGATGATGAGATTAACCAGGCAAATGACCTTAGTGTTGACCGGATTAGAACGATCTCATCTTTCCTGCCTTACTACGATAAATACAATACCCAAGCTATTTTATTGCCGTTTCCCAACGAGCAATTGGTATCCATCGTACGGATGAACTCAAACAAGGGAATGACGCTCGAATCTATTGGAAGTCTTTTTGATGTAAATCTTAACGTAATCTGGTCATCAACGATCCTTAAAAATTATGCGGCATCATCAGTTTTTGATTGGCAAAAAGGCATCATAGATATAAGGGCCGAAGCGATTGAAACGGTTAAACCTTTCGTTCGTTTCCTAGATTCACTGATCGAAAGAAATAGGAAGAAACAACTTGCGACCATCGAACCGATGATCAAGCAACGGGAAAAGTTATCGGCTCTTTTAACGGTCAGAAAGCCTTTCCCAAGCTATAAAACAAAAGTATTTGATATAAAAACTTACGAGGCTGACCAAAAAATTATCGATAGTTGGCTCGTACATCTTTCAAATCTTAATAGCCAATTTCAGAATATAGTTAATCCCTTAAAGGATAATGACCGAAATATTGGCACCATCAATTTGAAAGCAGTTTACTTCGACCTCGAAAAGATGCAAGTTGCTTTTAGCACTATTGAAAAACTTACTTTTCAGTACTTTGACAATTCAGAGCTTTTAAGCAATGAAGCAAATTGGTACAACAGGCTCTATCAAACAGTCATGTATTTTCTTCACCATGAACCAATAGAATCACAGCAGCCTAAGGCGGTCGGAAAAAATGCCGTTTTCGAATGGTGGGATAGTTTTCATGACCGTAAGTTGAATAGGGTTAAACAAATACTTAAGGAAATAGCCTCGTCAACTGATCTGGTGTTTTACCTGCCGACACAACTTAAAGAAACTGATACATTAACCTTTGCGACGTTCGGCGTTGCAAATTTGGATCATACCAATGGCTACGAACTTTTGAGATTTAGCTTATTACTCAAGCCGCTTAAAGTTTTGGATATTCACTTTTACAGTGTGTTTTTTGTTGACAATGATACTGTACGGTCTGGCCTTAGATTTTCCAAAGACTATATCGAGGAAGTCAGCACGGAACCGGGTTTGGATATCGTGATGCCGATTCCAATTCTACCGGACGAAGAGTCGCTGCTCTTTTTACCGGAACTCAAATTTACCAAGACATCACTAAATGACGTTAAGGCCGTCTATACAACGATCATTTATGATCTATGGCGCTTGACTGAATCTCGGGCAAGGTTGGATCAGCATTCGCCAGTTGAGTTATCTTGGTTAGTTGACCTTGAGGACAAATATTCAACACTGATTTTAGATAGGGTTAGAATGATTCCCGAAAATGGAACCGACATGGCATTTCTTCAATGGTCATTGGACATTGTCGAAGGAAAAGAGATGCATAGTAAAGAGGAGTTCGTTGAAAAGCTTTTTGAAATGATTTCTTTATAAGCACCTTATTCTGGCGCTAGTATCCGGGCAAGCCAAAAGAGGTGGGCTACTAGTGCCCCGCCTGCTAAGTAACCACGATGCATGCGGCGGTATCCTTCCCCAAACATTGAGGTTCCTTGATTGTCCTGTGCAGAGTTTGCTTCGTTCCTCGCAATGACGCCATGAGAGTATTCACCCTTTCGAGCATCCGAAAGGTTAGCAAAAGCGCAAATGCGATTCGTGACTTCCTGTGCAAAACTATCAATCAACCTCAATCACCCTTATTACCATTCCAACATTTGATATATACAATATTGGGGTTATCCGCCTCTTGTGGCAGGTCCCTGATTTTGCCGATAAAAATTTCATCCTTTTCATTGGCCCAGATCTCATACTCCAGTTCGCCGGGTATTTCGCCGGTGAGCACGGTGCGGGGTGGTATTTCAAAATACTGCATAATCATCAGGATAGTGTGCCCGGTATCTGTCAGATCTTTAAAAGTTTTGTCTGCCTTGGCTTTAGCGGCTTGTACCTTGCGGTTATAGCTGATTATGGCGTCTAAGTCGCTTAAATTGCTTTGCTCTGTATAAGGCGGCGCATTGTCTAACAGGTTTTTGAAGCGTTCATTGCGCGCTGAAAACAGCTGTGTGAGGTGGTAGTATTGGCTGCACCAGGCAGTAAATTCACCGGTCATGGTTTTGGGGGTTAATTGGTTATGAAAATGTTTTTGTGCCGCGTTGCGGGTAGGCGAGCAATGCAAGCTGTGGCCCTGTGCGATTATGAATATAGTGTTTTGTTTTTAAGGCATTCATGAGCTCCTAAAGTCGGTTCCCGCCTTGGGGCGGGGAAGGGTGGGGTTTCTTGAACTGGCATACCGCTGATAATCATGCGTAAAAGCATGGCGCAGAAACCCCTCCCTCCGCCCTCCCAAGGGAGGGAATCGCACATCCCAACGCTTTTTTAATCTTTGGAACACCTATGACCTGCGGCCCGAACTAACTATCGGGTGCTTTTTCTACCGACCTTAAACCCTGATGGGGTTCTGAAAAGATGTGGGTTCACCGTAGTCCCGCTAACTAAAGTTTCCAGCTACGGACTAATTATTTTATTGCTTTACGGTCCGCCATTATTCGCTTCGGCACCCGTTGAAGTGATTGATTGATTAAAGTTATTGCTCTTTTTTCCCTGGATGGAGTTTTCGCGCATCGTTGTCTGTTTTATGTGTTCAAGGAGTGCCGGGGAGAGCTTCATGTCAATTATTGACGTTTTCATGCCCCAGGCGGGGTTGGGGCGCGCACTGGGCGTTGCTTTTTGGTCATTGGTCATTACGTCATTGGTCATTAGGGCACCTGCATATCCTTCTTCACCTGCACATCTTTCATCATCCGCGGATCCTTCCTCATCCGCACATCCACGCATCCGCACATCCGCACATTTGATAAGCCGGTTAACTGTGGCCAGGCCTATATTTAGCTGTTTGCTGATGTCGCGCTGGCTGAGGCCGGCGGCGGAGAGGGTGGTTATTTCATGAGCCAATTGCCGGCGGTCTGCGGCGGTGCGGCTGAGCAGGTGATGGCGTTCGGCACTGTTACCTTCGAATGTGAAGTGCAAAAACGCGCCAGGTTTTTGGATGCGGCACAGGCATATATTATCGTGACCGTAGCGCTGGCGGGTGTTGCGCTGCTTTATTTGTTTCAGGTAGCAGAGATCAGTGTCGATGGTGCTTTTGCCGATGGCGAAGGCGCTGTCCGCAAAGTTGATGAGCAGCTTGCTGCCGTGCAGGTCGTCGGCGCTGATGGGTTGTGTGGCGTTGCGCCGTTTGGGGGTATGCGCGAGTACGAGGATAGACAGGTTGTGGTCGGTTTTTAATGCTTTAAGGCTTTTCATGAGCGAAAGCGCCACCGCCGAATTTTCAGTGCCGCCGCGCAGGCAGGTAATGTTATCGATAATGAGCACGGTGGCCTTACTTAGATGTACTTTATATTCAATGGCGGCAATGAGCAGGTCGTTTTCGTCGACATTGGGCGGCGGATCGGGGATGAAATTGTACTGTGCGCGGAAAAAACTGTCCGAAAACAGGTGATCCTCTTCGCCATTGCTGTACCGCAGCCCAAACTGGGCCTGGCTCAACTCAAAATCGATATAGAGCACACGAGCCGGCGGCGCCTGGCAGGCAAAAGGCCCAACGCTTTGCCCGCGTGCAATGCTTTCGCCTAGCTGCACAGCCAGTACCGATTTGCCGATATTGGTATCCGCAAACAGCATACACAGTTCGCCCTGGTGCCAAAGCTCGCCAAGCAGCATTTTGGCTTCGGGTTCGCGCCGGGCCAGCTCCAGCCAGCGGTTCCCGTTTTCAATGGTAAACAGGCGATGACTGTCTTCGGGACTGGGTCGCGTGGGCTCGGGTAGTCTTTTTCTTTTAGCCGGTCGGGATGGCAGACCGCGGCTTTCGGCTCGCAGCTGCTCGATGATAGGTGGGCGTTCGGAAAATGGGTTGGTTGACATGGTTATAACGATTACAACAAATTTAAGTGGTTGCAGCCGTTAATGTGCTGACAGTGTTTTGTCAGTAGTGAAATTTAACCACGGAGACGCGGAGAGAAAACACACAGAACACAGAGAAAAAGAAATCTTAAGTTGAGAAGCCGCAGGTATTTTATGGGTTGTTCAGTTAAATTAATTCGAATTGACAAGCTCAGTGCGCTCTGTGATTTCTCAGTGCCCTCTGTGGTTAAATCTGCCAGCTCTGTTCATACCCAAACTATTCGTTACCGAACCAATTTTTCAGGACGAGACTGCAACGCTTATTTGAAATCGTTTGATTATCAGTTATTTGCAGGTTTGTTAAAATTGAACAGCCTGATAATGAACATGTTTCATAACGTTCGGGGTGTTCCGCTTGACCTTCCCTAAAATAAGTTGACAGTTTTTAAATACAATTATAGAAGGTTTATGTTAAAGAAAACGTTGTTGTTTCTTTGTCGTGTTGGAATGTGGGAAACTCCTTCAGTTTTCCATATTTCAAC
>NZ_JAQBOC010000095.1 GCF_028288225.1 Mucilaginibacter sp. | reverse complement strand
AGGTAAATTCAAATTAGGAACTGATTTGAAAAGCGCTAAGGTATCTGCTACGATCCTGTCTCATTTAAAAGGTGATAAAGTAATTATCTTCAAAAAGAAAAGAAGAAAAGGTTACAAGAAAAAGAACGGTCACCGTCAGCAATTTACCAAGATAGAGATCACTGGTATAACATTATAATTAAAGTTTAATCGGGGGCCGTTATAGCTCCATAAAGATATTAAGAAATGGCACACAAAAAAGGGGCCGGTAGTTCCAGAAACGGCCGCGAGTCACATAGCAAACGTTTAGGTATCAAGATATTTGGTGGTCAGCCGGCAATTGCAGGTAACATCATTGTTCGTCAGCGTGGCACCAAACACAATCCGGGCCTTAATGTAGGTATCGGCAGAGATCATACCTTATTTGCATTGGCTGAAGGTATTGTAACATTCAAAAAGAAAGCAGACAACCGTTCATACGTTTCTGTGTTACCTTTTGAGCTTGAGCCTGTTGCTGAAGTTGCAGCACCAAAACCAATTGTAAAAGCTGAGAAAAAAGTAGTTGAAGCAAAAGTGCCTGTAGCAGAAGCTGCACCAGCAGTTGAAGAAACTCCTGTTGCTGAAGAAGCAGCTCCAAAAGCAAAGAAAGCAGCTGCTCCTAAAAAGAAAGCAGCTGATACGGAAGAAAAAGCAGCTGAGTAATCAGCATAAGCTAATCATATTGAAAAGCCCGGATTTATTTTAAGTCCGGGCTTTTTTTTTTGCTGTAGTTTTACCAATATTTATTTTAAGCTTCCTTCGGCACACAAGCGCTCCATCTCTTTGTCCTATGCTGCTCCTCGCCAGATTGGGCCAGATCTCGCAATCGCAAGCCCAGTCTCTATTTTACTCTTACAAAGTCAACATCTTGCCAATACACCTTATTTTTAGTAGTAAATACTAATTGGTTATCGACATCCGCACGTTCAACATAACAATCGTTAAAGTCAGTGAGTTTTATCGTAAAATAGTTTGACTTTGTATCTAATTTATAGTCATCAAAGATGTTGAAATAAATTCGCTGATAACATCTTCCATTCAATTTACAATTAAGTGGAGAAAGATCCTGAATTGTTAGACCCAAATGATAATACAGATTACCGTTTTCAAATATCTTTTTCTTGGGAAGAACTATAATATGGGCTGTTGATTCCAAGAAATCTATTTTACCCATTACTGTAATTTGATATTTAAATCTCCCATCAAAAAAAGCATCATCTTTAGGTAAGTCTATCTTTAGATAAATGCTGTCTCCGGATAATCTATTTTCCTCCGATATGTTAAATCTAACGTTCTGAAAAGCTTTATCATTAGATAACTTTAGTGCCGATTTCGAAAAAAAATGCCAAGTCCCTTTTGAAATTGTGTCACAACCAGAGATGGCCGCATCAAAGGCTTTATTGTGCCCTTTCAACATACAGAAAGAGCTGTCTTTTCCAATAACAAACTCCAGCCCCTCATTAGATTTGTATTGACCTACTGGATCTTTTATATGATAATTTTTATCATTAGTTTGTGGATACGCTTTAGTTAAAATCAACAAAGATGAAAGAAATAATAAAAAGTGAATGCTGATCTTTTTCATATATTATTTTTGCTGATATAATAAGTGCAAGAACTAAATCTTCTCGAATTGTCAGCCATCGGATCGATCATATTAAATCAACCAATTACCGGATCATAGAACCTTGCGCCATAATCAATCTTATCATTCTATAATCACCTTTTTCAAATAATAAGTATCCGCATCAATAACAGGCATTGTCTTACTATCAACCCTGATCCCTTTACTATCTACTATCATTCGTTTTGTACCGGCATCAGTTGTAACATCAATGGGTAATGGAATAGAAATGTTGTCAAGCTGAATTAAATACTTATCTCTCGGTTGCTGTTTAATATGCACCTCAAGCTTCTTAACTGAACGCAAATAAAGATCGAACAAAGGTTTTAAATCTTTTCCTGATTCCTTGCTGAAAAATTGCTCTACATCATCAGTATTTACCAGGTTGCTGTAAGTGTATTTTGGGGATGTGACAAACTTTTTAAGCGCAGGGAAAAATGTACTATCATCCATTATATAACAAATAGTATGCATGAAGAAAGCCCCTTTACCGTAGATATCACCGTTGTAGGCTGCTTCTTCATCAATATCTTTCCCTATTACAATTGGGATCTTATTTCCAAAGGTAGGCGCAGATCGCTGGAAGAATTTGATATAGGCCTCTTTACCTTCAAATTCTCTTACGTATAAAGCATCGCCGTAGGTGCAGATCCCTTCATGGATCCAATAATCTGCCCAGTCTTTTGCAGTTACTTTGTTGCCCCACCACTCGTGTCCAAACTCGTGGTGCATCAGTCCATCATAATCAGTGCCGCCAACCTTTGTGTAATGGAACTTATTGCCATAAGCATTCATGGTTTGGTGCTCCATACCCAGGTGAGGTGTTTCGCAGATGGCAATTTTTTCTTTTGCCCAGGGGTATTCGCCAAAATATTTTTCCTGTTCGTGGATGGTTTTTTCAAATATATCCAGGTGATGCTCTGCTTTTGAAAGATGCTCTTTTAATACATAAAACTGCAGGGGTGTAACATGCCCGTCAATAGTAGTGTATTTACGACTTACAACTGCAAAATCACCGACATTAAACAGGATGCTGTAATTATTAATGGAATAATTAGTTTTCCAGTGGAAGGTTGCGGTTTCGCCGTGTTTAGTTACTTTTTGTAGCAAGCCCGGACCTGCAACTACCAGATCTTTTGGTACAGTAATTATCAGGTCTACACCCTCATTCGGTTCATCAGAAGGATGATCCTTGCATGGAAAATACAGCTTACCACCTGTTCCCTCGGCTGTAATGGCCATCCATTGGTGCCCGGTTGAGTCCCTTGACCAGATGAACCCATCATCCCAAGGTGGTCTGCGGGCTACATGGGGCTTACCACCGTAGATCACTTTTACGCTGGCTTTACCGGCAGGCAGCTCATTAGCAAGGTTGATCCTGATTAAGTTATTTTTATATTCAAATGGTTGTTTTTTATTATTCACCAAAACCTGGCTGACATTTAATGAATCAAGCAGATCGAATAGTAATACATGTGTTGGCTGCGCCATTATAACATCAATGGTTGCAGAGCCATCGATTGTTTTTTGCTTGAAATCTACATTTAAACTGATGGTGTAATGTCTTACATCCATAATGGCCTGCTCTGGCTTTAATTTGCCGCCTGAGGTAAGTTCCTGGGCGAAATTTTTGCCTGCAAGTATTAGAAAAATGATTGTGAATAGTTTACGCATTTGTTTGGTGATAATTATCCAGCAGTATAAAATTTGATTGGAACGGTATATTTTGATTTGATAAACTTATTGTTTTTCATAGCTGGGATCCATTTCGGTGAAAGGTTTATAACCCTTAATGCTTCTTCATCAAAAGCTGCACTCATACTTTTGGCAACCTTTATTTCTGATAAACGACCATCTTTTTCTACAAAAAAACTTATAATAACTATACCTTGCGATTCACCGCCATCAGCTGTTGGCCATTTTAAATTTTTGTGCAAAAATGCGCTGAATGCCTCCTTGCCTCCCGGAAATTCGGGTGGAGTTAGAACTTGTGAATAGGCTTTTTCAATAAAAGAAAATAATAAAACAGCAATAATGGTTATCAGTAATCTTTTCACGCATTAAATATAATTAATTCTCCCGTACCAACAACCCATCCGCAAAATCGCGCAGGTATTGTTTGTGCTCTTCGGGTAAATTAATGGCATCAAGTGCATCAAAAGCCTTATCGGCATAGGTTTGCATAGCTTCTTCGGCGTATTGCCTGATATTCAAAGAATTATAGATAGAGGTAACGGCCTCAATCTTTTCGCTGTTATCAAACTGTTTTGAAGTAATCCAATTATTTAATTCAACAGTTTGTTGCTTATCCGCCAACTCCAATGCTTTTATTAAAAGGAATGTTTTTTTGTTGGAGATAATATCCCCACCAACCTGCTTGCCAAACTTTTCAGGGTCGCCGTATATATCAAGGATATCATCCTGCAGTTGAAATGCCAGTCCCAAATGCTCGCCGAAGCTGCTCAGCAATTCTGCGTCCTTAACATCGGCACCGCCTATTAATGCGCCTATTTTTAAAGCGCCTCCCAGTACAACTGCTGTTTTCAGGCGGATCATGTTCATATACTCATCAATATTTACATGGCTCAGCATTTCAAACTCCATATCCAGTTGCTGGCCCTCGCATACACCAACAGCTGTGGTATTAAAAATATTGAGTATAGGACGCAGTAAACGGTCTTCAACCTGCATCATTAATTTATAACCCTCAACAAGCATAACATCACCAGATAGGATAGCTGCATTTTTATTCCAGCGCTCGTGCACAGTAGTACTGCCCCGGCGTAAAGGCGCATTATCCATAATGTCATCATGCATTAAAGTGAAATTATGGAATACCTCAATGGCAAGGGCAGGAGAGATAGCCGCATCCACATCACCGCCAAACAAGTCGCAGGCCATTAAAAGCAGGGCGGGGCGCATCCTTTTGCCACCCAGCGAAAGAATATAGCTTATGGGGTCATATAACGCCGCAGGATACAAGGGAAAGCTAAGCTTGTTAACAGCCTCACTTATTATCTCCTGCAAATCTTCAAGTTTCTTCATTTATTTTTTGGATTTCACCGATGTAAGGATGATTTCACCGATTTAATTTTGATCGATTAAGTGAACGGTTAGAGAAATTTAACTTATCCAACTCAATCAACCTAATCTAACTTATTCAACCCCTAATTACTCCTGTACCAATGTAAAGTCGATTTGTTTTTTAGTCAGATCAACATTTTTTACTCTTATTTTAACTTCATCACCCAGCTGGTAAACTTTCTTTTTACGCTGACCGATGATGGCATAGTTTTTTTCGTCTAAAGTATAAAAGTCATCTGAAATATCGCGCAGGCGGATCATACCTTCACATTTATTTTCGATGATCTCTACATACATACCCCATTCAGTAACGCCGGATATAACGCCACTGAATACATTTCCAACCTGGTCGCGTAAATACTCCGCCTGTTTATATTTTACCGATGCGCGTTCAGCATCGGCTGCCTTTTTCTCCATTTGCGAGCTATGCTGACACAGTTTTTCATAATGCTCTTCGTTGGCAGACTGCCCACCGTTTAAGTAATGAAATAACAACCTGTGCACCATCACATCCGGGTAACGCCGGATAGGAGAGGTGAAGTGGGTGTAATGATCAAATGCCAGCCCGTAATGGCTGGAACTTTTAGTGGTATAAATAGCTTTAGCCATTGAGCGGATAGCAAGCTGGGTAAGCACGTTCTGTTCTTTCTTGCCTTCTACATCCTCCATTAAAAAGTTAAGGGATTTTGCAGTTTCTTTATCAGATTTTGTGTTGATCTTATAGCCAAACCTTGCAGCAAACTGGGCAAAATTAGCCAGGGCCTCGGGCTTGGGTGTATCATGCACACGGTAAACAAAAGTATATTTGTGCTTGCCTTTGCCCATTTTGCTTACGTATTCGGCAACCTTGCGATTGGCCAGCAGCATAAAATCTTCAATCAGTTTATGGGCATCCTTGCGTTCTTTTACATATACGCCTGTTGGTTTACCGTGTTCATCAAGCTTAAATTTTACTTCGGTAGTTTCAAAGCTGATAGCACCGTTTTTAAACTTGCGTTCACGAAGTTTGTAGGCTAATGCATTCAGCATCAGGATCTCCTTATCAAAATCGCCAACCTCGTTTTCTATTACTTCCTGCACCTCTTCATAAGCAAAGCGCCTGTCGGAGTGGATCACTGTTTTACCGAACCATTCGTTTATGATATATGCATTTTCATCCAGCTCAAAAACTGCTGCAAAACAAAGCTTATCTTCTTTTGGCCGTAATGAACATAATCCGTTTGATAAACGTTCGGGCAACATTGGTATTACCCGGTCAACCAGGTAAACAGATGTGCCGCGATCAAGTGCTTCTTTATCCAGTGCGGAATCCGGGAAAATATAGTGCGATACATCAGCGATATGCACACCAACCTCATAGTTGCCATTATCTAATATTCTGAATGACAGCGCATCATCAAAGTCCTTGGCATCAAACGGGTCGATAGTGAAAGTGGTAACATTTCTAAAATCGCGCCTTTTGGCAATTTCTTCATTTGTAATTACATCAGATATTTCTTCCGACTCATGCTCAACTTCTTTTTGGAAAGATAACGGGAAGCCATATTCCGCTAATATGGCGTTCATTTCCGTATCATTCTCGCCCTGCCTGCCTAAAATGTGCTTTATCCTGCCTATCGGGTTTTTGGCTTCAGCAGGCCAGTCGGTAATCTCGGCAACCGCTTTTATTCCATTTTTAGCACCGTTGAGCTCGCTCATCGGGATAAAAATATCATGCATCATTTTGCGGTCATCCGGAATAAAAAAGGCAAAGCGCTCGGATAATTTTACTATCCCTGTAAACTCCATTTTGGCGCGCTGCAGGATCTCAATTACTTCGCCTTCTTTATGTTTGCCTTTGCTTTTCGCATATACGTAAACCTTAACGCGGTCGCCATTTAAGGCATTTCTAAGTTTGCGGGGAGCAACAAAAATGTCGCTTTCAAATTCATCGTCGGTAATTATAAAAGCTGAGCCATCATTAGTAAGATCAACCTTTCCTTCAATAAATGTTTTAAGTTCCAGTAATTGAAACTTACCCGGAGCTACTTCTTTTAAGGCGCCTGTTTTTGTTTCATCCCTAAGGATCTCAAAAATTATATCCCGGGAATCCGGGTCGCGAACGTTTAATTTAGCAGAAACTTGTTTGTAATTTAACGGTGTATTACCGTTTTGTTCAAATATATCAAGTACCATTTGAGTAAGTACTTTTACTATAGATGAACTGTTTTTCTTTTTAGACATATGTATTATTTGTGCAAAGATACGATGTTTTCAATGCGGAAGGCGGAATGTCGATTGCGGAAGTTTTGAATGCGGAAATCGGAATGCCAATTGCGGAAGTTTTTTTAAAGAGCTTGCAGCTCGGAATGCCGATTGCAGAGGTATTTAAAATGTGGAGTTTGAACGTCTAATTTTCATTTCGCAATCCACATTCTGATTTCTGCATTTAATCTCCTTTATTTTTTCTTGCTATTTAAATTATTTTCCTTGGCTGTTTTGCCAGAGCTTGTAAAAATTGCTGTTAATTCGTTCGATTCTTTATGCAGGAATTTGGTGAAATCATTAATTAAAGTTTCTGATTCCATAATCAACTCTAACCAGAGTGTTGTTTCGTCTGCTTCTTCTTCTACAATTGTAATTTTTGAAATAAAATCGGCCTTTGAACGGGCTTTGCATGCAGATCTATAATTAGCAGCCACAGAAGTACCAGAACGTAAAATTTGATTGCCTAGTACTCTTCCAATTCTGTCTTCAGGCATTGCCTTAACTAATTTAATAATATTAAGAGCGAATGTTTTGTTCTAAATTTAAGGTCGTTTAAAGGTTGCATATGAAATGTTTTATGTGGGTTAATTAATCCCAAATTATGAAATCTCTTAATAACTTAACACATTTAATATTCTAATTTCACATTAAAAAGTTTTTCAATTAAAACTTCCGCAATCGACATTCCCACTTCCGCATTACAATATTCCCGGAATAGAACTGATCAATTTTTTCGTATATTCCTCTTTCGGATGATAATAGATCTCATCCGGGTCGCCCATTTCAACAATTTCTCCTTTGTTCATAACCATCATGCGGTCTGAGATGTGTTTAATCACAGCAAGGTCATGTGAGATAAAAATATAGGTCAAATTAAATTCCTGCTGTAATTCGCGGATCAGGTTAAGTACCTGGGCCTGTACGGAGACATCCAGTGCCGAAACGGATTCATCACAAATAATAAACTTAGGTTGTAAGGCCAATGCACGCGCTATAACAATACGTTGTCGCTGACCGCCTGAAAACTCATGTGGATAACGGTTAAAATGCTCTGGTGAAAGGTTTACCCGCTCAAGTAATTCCAAAACCTTCTTTTTTCGCTTACTATCATTTGTATAAAATTGATGTACCTGTAAAGGCTCCATTAATGAATCACCAACAGTTAAACGAGGGTTAAGTGATGAATATGGGTCCTGGAAGATAATTTGTATATCCCTGCGGATCTCACGTAAATCATCTTTTTTAAGGCTACGCAAATCAATGTTTTCAAAGTGGATGCTGCCGGATGTAGGTTCAATCAAACGCAAAATGCTTCGACCTAAAGTAGTTTTACCACAACCTGATTCGCCAACCAGACCAAGCGTCTCGCCGGGATATACATCGAAGCTTACCTGCTTAACGGCTTTTACAAATTCCTTTTCCCGGTTAAAAAAACCATTATTCACCGGGAACCAGGTATTAAGGTTGCTTATTTTTAACAAAGGCTCTTGGCTGTATAGTTTACTTTTTCTCGCTTTAATTTCATCAGTTGGATAAGTATATTCTTCTCTTATTTTTTCAATACTTACCGTTTTTTTTGCATCGGTATCTAAAAAGTCGGCAATAATGGGCAATTTTTTTAAATGCAGATCAGGGGATGGGCGGCAGGCTAATAATCCTTTTGTATAGGGGTGTTTTGGATGTGTGAACAATTGTTTTACAAGAGATTCTTCAACTACTTCGCCTTTATACATTACAAGCACACGGTCGGCAATTTCGCTGATCACTCCAAGGTCATGCGATATAAAGATCAGGCTCATATTGCGTTCGGCTTTTAGCTTTAGCAATAGCTCGATTATAGCTTTTTGTACGGTTACATCAAGGGCGGTAGTTGGCTCATCGGCAATCAGGATCTCCGGGTTGCAGGATAACGCCATCGCTATCATTACCCGCTGCTTTTGCCCGCCCGAAATTTGGTGAGGATAGCTGTCAAAAATAGCTTCAGGCCGGGGTAACTGCACCTCTTTAAATAATGCTATCGTTTTTTCTTTGGCTTCGGCTTTTGTTGTATTGAGATGTAATTGTATGGCTTCGGTTATCTGGTAGCCACAGGTTAAAACCGGATTTAGCGAGGTCATCGGTTCCTGGAAGATCATAGCCATTTGATCTCCTCTTACCTTACGCATTTCACTTTCAGGCAGTTCGCATAAACTAATGCTATTCAATAAAATACGACCACTTATTAAAGCCTGGTTTTTATCCAGCAATCGCATCAGCGCAAGTGAAGTAACCGATTTTCCGGAGCCCGATTCGCCGACTATGCCAATAGTTTCACCTTTTTTTAGATTGAAAGAAATGTCCTTAACCGCCTCGAAAAGACCATTTTGTGCTTTGAATTTAATGTTCAGATTATTTACCTGCAGCATTATACCCCAACTATGGTTATACACTCATCTGTAATCAGCTCTTCTCCACGATAGCGCCTTAATAATTGGGCGGTTGCGACCACATCCTTTTGGCAATAGATGCAAATTCTTTCCAGCTCATTATCAATCCAGTAAACTTTGCCCACCATGCTGCCATCAATATCGTCTTTTGGGGTGGGAATATTAAAAATTGCGGTAAGTAAACTTAACGAGGTATAGTTTTTATAATCGCCAAACTTCCACAGCTCCATAGTATCCAGGTGATTTATCTCCCATGGTTTTTTGCCCGATAGTTCTAATTGTGATGGGATCTTAATACCATTTACCAGCATGCGGCGGCAGATATAAGGAAAATCAAATTCCTTACCATTATGGGCGCAAAGGATCAAGCTCGCAGGCTGACTAAGCAACAGCGCCGAAAACTCTTCCAATATCTCTTTCTCATCATGCGACGCAAACGATTTTACCCTTAATCCAACGTTGCGGCCATTAATAAAGATCCCGACTGAAATACAAATAATCTTCCCAAACTCAGCCCAAATTCCGGCCCGTTCATAAAAATCCTCTGCAGTTTCTTCCTTTCGCTGATGCACCGTTTTTAAATCCCATAGCTTTTGAAAATGCTCCGGCACCTCATCAAAGCTCTTGTATTGAGGAACGGTTTCAATATCAATAACCATCAGGTTATGAAGGTCGTATTGTTCAAGCATTGGGCAGTATTTATTTTTTGAGCAATATAAGGAATCAGTTTGCAGTTTTTAGTTGGCGGTTTGCAGTTTTTTGTCAAAATATAGTGAACTACGCAGAATAACACCTCCTACAAATGGCCTGCTGCTCACTGTCAACTATTTCTGAAGTACCTCAAACCCTATGTGAACTGTATTGCCATTTCCATCCACAAGGGTAAGCTGATGTTTGCCTGGTGAAGGATTTAAAGCCATCTGGTGAAAATCCTTAGTTTCACCTACATATTTATCATCCAGGTGCCAGAAGATCTTAACACCTGCCTGCCTGTGGGCAGCATTAAAGATCACCCTGCCGCGACTGCCATCCGCTTCCAATGGCACATATATTTTTGCACCGTCTTTTGGGTAGATAACTTCCATTGGTGCAGCATTTTCGGCCTGTACACAATCCGGTCTGAAAGGTGGTAAAACTCTGTATTGGTAGTTTTTGGTCTTATAATAATATTCCATTGACGGAGGCAGCACAAGCCAGTTTTTATTAACGATTTGGTTTGGCGGGGCACAGTTGCCGGTTACCTGCCATTTTTCATCAGCACTTAAGTGTACCAATTGATGATAAGGGCAAACAAGTGCTTTTAACCCACTTTTAGGTACCCACATATCATCTGTATCATTGCAATATTCCCCGGCGCGGTAACCGCTTTGATGACATACTTTTATTTTTACCATCTCGCCAACCGGCATCTCAAACCAGTCGCGGGTAACGGGCAGTAGCCGGAAGATCTCAAAAAGGGCTGGGGCAGCAGTGCTGATCCCTGTTAAATTGGGTCTTCCTTCGCCATCAGTGTTACCAACCCATACGCCAACTACATATTTTGGTGTAATGCCAATTGCCCATCCATCCCTAAAACCAAAGCTGGTGCCTGTTTTCCAGGCAACCCGCTGGCTTGAGCTAAATTGCTGCCACAACATTTCTTCGCCTGGGCGCATAACTTCTTCCATAGCCTGAAAAGTATAATAAATTGAACCCGCATCCAGCAAGCCTGACTTTTCAAAGTCAGGATTCTTTTTTTCTGATGAGACGCTGTAAACCGGGTTATGATAATCCGTCGGATCATACCTGCCATTATATTTGCTATAATGATTTAGTATGCGCGCCATATCAGCATATACGCCACTTAGTTCCCACAAGGTGTTTTCGCCTCCACCCAAAATAAGCGACAGCCCATAATGATCTGCCGGCTTTTTTAATGTGGTGATCCCCATTTTTTGCAGCACATCGTAAAAGCGTTCATACTTAAATTGCTGCAGCATTTTTACCGCCGGCACATTTAATGAACGTGACAATGCCCTTGATGCAGGCACAGCGCCATCATACCCCAAATCAAAATTCTCCGGGTGATAACCAGCAATTTGTGTAGGGATATCAGGCATTAAGCTATTTGGCAGCAGCAAACCATCATGCAGCATTGAGGCATACAGCATGGGCTTTAATGTACTTCCCGGGCTTCGGGGAGCATTTACTACGTCTACATCACTCTCCATTTCCGGATCTTCCGGGTGGGCAATATTGCCGGCGTAGGCCAATGTTGCACCTGTTTCCACATCCAGCACAACTGCAGCAATATTATTTATATCATTAGCTTTTAAAACTTGGTGATGCCGTTCTAAGATCTCATTTACCTGTTGTTGTAATGCTGAACGAATACTGGTTCTCAATCTTGTTTCACCATGCCCGATAGTCTGATAATCTGATTTAAAACGTTGCAGCAGGTGAGGGGCAAGTTGCGGTAAAGGCATAGGCCTGTCGGGTACGGGCTCAAATTTGGCAAGAGCTGCTGTAGTAGAATCAATTATTCCCTGGTGATAAAGCTTATCCAAAAGCAGGTTACGCTTTTTTAACAGGATAGCCCGGTTTTTTCCAGGATGTACGAGCGAGGGCGAGTTTGGCAGTACCGCCATCGCTGCCATTTCACCCCAGGATAGTTTATCCGGACTGCGGCCAAAATAACGCCAGGATGCAGCATCAAGCCCTATAACATTACTGCCAAACGGGGCATTGCTTGTATAAAGAGACAGGATCTCGTTTTTGCTATAGCCTGCTTCCAGTCTCATCGCCATAAACATCTCGATCAGCTTATTCCAGATATTGCGTTTATGTTTAGTTGCCAGCCGGACTACCTGCATGGTTATGGTACTGCCACCACTTTTTACCCTTTTTGAATGAAAATTTTGTTTGATCGCCCTGCCTAATGCTAAAATGTCAAAACCCGGATGGCGCATAAAGCGCTTATCTTCAAAAGCTATGATGCATTCTTTAAATTTCTCTGGTACATCGGCATTGGGCGGGAACCGCCACTGCCCGTCGGTAGCAATGGCAGCACCGAGCAGTTGCCCGTCAGTATCGTCAATAACATAGGAGGTTGGACTATTGAATAATGGCTTTGGTAAGCAAAACCAGAATAGCAGGAACATGGCCAATAAAAACGAAAGTATTATTATTACTTTTGGTTTTTTAAGATAAGTTTTAATTCGATTTAAACCCAGTCGCATTTATTGGAATGAAGATAGAGAAATTATCAATTATTATCCCTGCATACAACGAAGGTAATACGATCCATTTAATTTTAGATAAAATTAAAGCTGTTAACCTGATTGATAATATTCGAAAAGAAGTGATCATTATAAATGATTTCTCTTCTGATCATACAGAACAGGCGGTCCAAAGCTATCAGCAAAATAATCCGGAATTATCTATAAGTTATTTTAAGCACGAACATAACAAAGGTAAGGGTTCTGCCTTGCACACAGGAATCTCAAAAGCAACAGGTGAATACCTCATTATCCAGGATGCCGACCTTGAATATGACCCTGAAGAATACAATGATCTGTTAAAACCAGTTTGTGCCGGATTTGCCGATGTAGTTTACGGATCCAGGTTCATGGGAAGCAATCCGCACAGGATCTTATTTTTCTGGCACACCATTGGTAACCGCTTGTTAACATTTGCATCAAACATGTTCAGTAACCTTAACCTTACCGACATGGAAACCTGTTATAAATTGTTTGATACCAAAATAATCCAATCCATCAAACTAACGGAGCAACGTTTTGGTTTTGAGCCGGAGGTTACCCAAAAGATTGCCCGCGTAGCTAAAATCAGGATCTACGAAGTTGGGATCTCTTACTATGGCCGCACTTACGAGGACGGTAAAAAAATTGGCTGGAAGGATGGAGTAAGGGCGATATACTGTATTTTGAAGTATGGGTTGTTTAAGATATAGTTGATTAAGTTGGATGGAGTTAGATTAAGTTGATTTAGTTAAGGTTTAGAAAGTTAATCCATCTCATTATTCTTTTTTCTTTTAATAAATTGAATATACCCATTTAATAGTTTGGAGCATTGGTCATATTCTGCCTGAAATGACTTTAGGAATTCCTCTGTTATTAATTCCTCATCCAATGCAACTATCATATGATCAAGTGTTTCAGATAATGAACCTCTTGCTATAATGCAAAACCGGATATTGTCCTGGTAATGAAAGCGTCCATGTCCCTCAGCAATATTATTTCCTATTGATCTTGAACATCTTATTATTTGATCAGTGAGCCTAAATTTTTCCTCCGATGGGAATTTTTTCACCAAAGCAGATACAATATTTCTTATCTTTCTTGCTTGTTTCCATGTTTCCAACTCTGTAAATGAAGCCATTCTCTAAGTAACCTTCCTAAAATTTTATAACCTAATCAACTCAATCTAACTTAATCACCCCAATCCAACTTACTTAACCACCACCACCCATTGCCCCTTTATCAAGGCAGTAATCGAATTATTATACATCGCCTCGCAATAGGTTGCGGGTAAATAATATTTACCGGCATAGGCTGCGTTTAGCATCACATAATAAGTCACTTCTTTGCCTTCCATCAAACTGAAATAAGTATTCACACGGTCATCCCTTATATCCCGGTAATCTGACGGGGAGGACGGAAATGCTTCTGCGCCGTTCATCATCCGGGTGTTCAGGATCTCCCATCCTGATGGGAAGATCTGTGTAAGTGCCAAATTATCATACCGACCACGTTTACCTGGATTCTTTATAGTTACCTGTGCTACAAAATCGGTTCCCTGTTTCAGACTGGCAGGATCTAATTGTTTGCCGCCAAGGGTGGTGTAGGCAATACGCATTTGTAAAATATCTTCATTAATCCGCGTTTGTACATCTTCTCCGGATGATGGCTGCCCCTGCTGGATCAGCCTGATGTACAGTTTATTGTTGCCGCTGTTTTTTAATGATACATTACCGCCCCTGGCATCAATAGGAAGCTGCCATAAATATGACTGTGAGCTAACGGTTAATTTTGAATTGCCCGCCTGGTAACTAAAAGATAACTTTGCTGAAGATTTGTGTTCGCCGCAATATTGAGCAATAGCAATCAATGAATAAGCCGTGGTTTGCGTGCTATACCAGCGGTCTTCTGAAAGTTGTGTAGCCACTGTTTGCAACAGACCGGAAGCTTTTTGCTGCTGCCCAAGCAAGGTGAGTGTCTCCAATATCATAGCCTCATCGCGCAGATCGGAACCATAAGTGCCATACATGGAATTGTAAGGCTTAACAGTTAACGGTAAGCCCGCAATCATTTGCAAGCCAATTTCTGGCTGACCAGCTAGTTTATAAGCTGCTGCCAACCGCCATTTTGCTTCAATACTCAAATATTTAAATTCTCTAAGCCGGTTCATCGCGCCGAGCTCTGGCGACCGTCCAAGGGCTAACAAATACAAACGGTAAGCCTGGACGAGATCCGCGCCATAAAAGCTCCTTGGATCAGGCGCCCAGGTTAGGGCCTTTTGTTTTTGATATTTTTTCCACTGATCTATAAAACCAAGCGGAAGACTATAGCCTTTTGCTTGTGCCACCAGCATAAAATGCCCGGCATAACTGGTGCCCCATTCGTCGGCCTCGCCAACACCCGGCCAATAGCTTAAGCCGCCACCGTTTACCTGGAAACCATTTAACCGGTTTATAGTCGCTTTTATATTACGTTCGGTTTCTGCCTTTTGCCTTGCTGTAAGGTCAAGCAACTGGTTAAGGAACAATTGGGGGAACGCCGATGATGTGGTTTGCTCAACACAGCCATAAGGATATTCTATCAAATAACTCAATCGTTTGGTAAGGTTTAAGGGTGGGATGGAAGCAACTTCTAACATAGCCTTATTGGTGCCATTTATGCCAATTGCTGAATATGCAGCGCTCCAGACTTCACCGGGTTTAAGCTCTTTCTCCTGGAGCCTGGTAACAGGCGGATTTGGATTGCGTACATTCAGTTCCACATCATAAGCAGCTGTTTCACCGCCACTTTTTGCTATTATCCTTACTTTACCAACGCCAACAAAATCTTTAACGCTAAGATCAAATGTTACCAGTTGATCGCCTGTTTTTGCAAAGGTGATCGTCTTTTGATTATTGCCGCCCAGGTTACTGAATGCGTTAGACTGTACCTGTATACTTACCGTTTTGATTCTGTTTTCCATAGCGAAAACAGTTACCGGCAACTGGATCTTTTCTGACGGGCCTAAAACCCTTGGCAGTGTAGCCAGGATCATTAAAGGCTTCTTAACCGCTACCACTTTCTCTGCACGGCCGTAACTACCATTGTGCCCGGCAATAACCATTGCTTTTACCGAGCCGATATACTGTGGTAAGGTAAAGGTATGTGTTTGCTTATCGCCTGCATCTAAATGGAACGGTCCTAAAAACTTCACAACCGGTTTAAAGCGGTTTACAGAAACGTTGCGGTTGGTGCCTGCTGTTCCATCACCGCCAATGCTTAAAATCCGCTCCAATCCGCCTCCGTAAGCGCCAATTATGTAATCAAACAAGTCCCATGTTTTTACACCCAGGGCTTCACGCGCATAAAATGTTTCATGCGGATCAGGGGTTTTATAATTGGTGATATCCAGCAAACCTTCGTCAACTATAGCAACCGTGTAGGTCATTTCCTTGCCCGATGCTTCTGATACGGTAATTGACGACTTCGTTTCCGGCCTGATCTTGTCAGGCATGCTGATAACCGGCTTTAAAATAGTTTCGGGGTTGTCAACGGAGAGCGGAATAGTGCCATACATCCTGATCGGCAAGTCATTAACTGTTTGCGAATGGCGCTGCAACAATGTAACGTTCACGAAAATATTGGGCGCCATATTTTCATCAATTTTAAAAGTATAGCGGGTTTGCCCTTTTTTGGTGTCTATCCATGCAGTTTTTAAAACCTTGCTGCCGGTTTCAAAGCTGATCAATGCCCGGCCATCGCTCATTGTAGGAATAGTAAGCGTAGCATTCTCACCAACTTTATAATTGGTTTTATCAGCTGTAAATGATAGCATAGCAGCTTCGGTAGGGTTGGTTTGCTGTAACCTTTCCGACCAATTTGACCAATCAACATACAATATTTTACCGGTTGAGTGCCCGGTTTCCTCGTCTTTAACCCTTATAAGGTACCGTCCCCAATCAGCCTGGTTAATATGCAGGTTCCATTTGCCGTGCCCGTTCACCACCTTTACCGTTGCTGTTTTTATCAGCTTGTTATATTTATCCTGGGTGAAATTGCTCATTTCATTGCCCGTTTCATCCCACCACCAGCGCCATTGAATCTTGTAAAGCTCCAGCTCAACATTACGTGTGCCTTCAAAAGGCTTGCCATTTACATCCACATCGGCAATGTCAATATCATGGTCTTTGTCAGTCACCAGCATGCCAGAAAGATCGCTGCCCTTTTCTGTTTTGATCCCCACATAACCCGGGTAAACATTGTATGGCATGCTTAATGACTGAATGCTAAAATTTCCGCCCGGTTCAAATACCTTAACTAAAAAGTTTGCGGTTAGCTGACCGGGAGCTTGTTTTTCAATGTTAATGTTGGTGTTTACTGATGCTTTCCCACTTTCATCAAGCCTGCTATCAAATATGGTTTGGGTTTGCGTGGTAAAGGCAAGGGTAGGATCATCAAAAACATAATCTTCGTAATTTTTAAAAGATGTTGTTTTGGGGGATAAAAAGGCATCAACTTTAGCCTTTAAGCTTTGCGCCGTGCCGCCAAACAGCCATTGTGCAGTTAAGTTACCGATCACATCACCACCCTTTGTTAATTCTTTTGCACCGCCAAATGATAAACCGATCTTCAAGCGGTTAGGCATTATGGTTTCAATCTTAACGCTCTTTTCAAATACAGCACCACCAACTTTTACCTTAGCCGACCAATTGCCTGTCGGAGATGAGGTTTCTGTAGCTGTATGAAAACTATAAAAGCCATCCAATGATTTGGTTTGGGTGATCCGCCGGTACAATTTTCCGTTAACATCATACAATTCAAACTGAACGGGAAGATCTGCCGGTAAGGTTTTTAGCTTATCTTCCAGTATAAACGACATAAATATCGAGTCGCCGGGGCGCCATACCCCGCGTTCGCCATAAATAAATCCCTTTAGTCCGCTTTGGATCTGCTCGCCTCCAACATTAAAGCGGGAAAGGGGTAACGAGCTGCCATCATCCAGCTTTAAATAGCCGCGTTCTTTGCCGTTTTTAGCAACCAGCAAGTAAGGCTTGCGCTTCATATCGAATTTGGCCAGGCCATCGCCATCTGTTTTGATTTTAAATATTACCTGTTTTTGGTAATCCAGCAATTCCAACTCAACGCCGCTCATTGGTTTGGCGCTTAGTATATTGGTTACTGCCACCAGCATGCCGTTATCGCTGCCGCGTTTGGCTATTAAGCCAATGTTTGATGCGATGATATTCCTAACAGCCCAGCGCTCTTTGGAGAAGTATGAATTGGTACAGGGATCATCGCGGTCCTTCCAGTTATAGCCATCAGGATAATAATTATCATATTTCGACCAAAAATTATCATCTTCATCGCTTATTGTGCCTGAATTACTACCAAAACTTCCGCTCCCTTCATAACCATATTCATCATCACCCTCTGTTTTTAACACCGGAGAACCGGCTTTACAATTGTATATGGAATAATCCTTTCTGAACCCGATTATTACCCGGTAAATAGCGCCGGGTTCGGTACGTAAAAGCTGGTCAATATCCAGCATAAAGCGGTTCTTTTTGCTTAGATTAAGACTTTTGTCCGCATCAAGCCTGATGATTTTTTGAACTACCGGCTTTCCAACATGCCGCAACTCTTCGCCGCCGTTAAAGCCGTTGTTCTGGAAATATTGGGGTACATTGTTCTCGTAGATCTTTATAATGCTTACGTCTACCGCATTCAGATTTGTGGCTTCAAAGGGCATCATCAGCTTACCAGAATCAGGCAAAATAACGCCTTTACCCGGAATAGTTACTGTAGGCAAGCGATTTTCAAAAAACACGTTGGCAGTAAATGCTTTTGTGATCTTTTTGCGCGATATATTTTCAACGCCCTCGTTTACAAATACGCTGTAATTTCCTTGCAGGCGCTCAGGCCCATAAACTTTTACAGTACTGCCTTCTATGGTGTATGCAGCATCGGCTACATTGCCAAGGCCTATCAATCCATTTAATTCCTGTCCGATCATTATGTTATCTGAGAACTGAACCAACACGTATTGATCGTTGTCCTGCATCGCTTTGATATCAAGCACCCTAAAATCACCAATAGCAGGAATGTCAAAACCCTGGTTGCCTTTTTTATCGATATTTAAGCTACTGCCATCCCAATTAACGGTGAGCTTGTTTATTATTCCGTTGCCGCGGTTTAATTGGGTTACTATAAAATGATGGGTTTTAGTAATGGAATTATGCTGCCAGGTTATGCTAACAGGATTTACAAAATTTGTACTGATTATCTTTTCTATTTCAGCAGGGTCTTCATTATCAGCAGTCTGGACGATACCACCAAGCTTCATTTTGTCGAGAGAAGTATTTGTAGCTGTTTGTAAACCGATAAAGGTTACTGTGTAGTCGGGTTTTATGGTTTGGAAATTGAATTTAAAATCTTTAAATTTTCCAGGTACATCAATTATTTTTTTTAATTTAAAATCGCCCGTGTAATTTTTATCGGGATCAAGTTTTCCTTCTGGTCTAAACTCAATGGTGCGGGCATCTATCCAGTATGCTTTACCCTTAATGGATGGAGAGAAGCTAAAGATATTATCACTCAATTGCGCATTCTGCTCATGGCTTACCTGTACCTCGCTGGCCAGCCTTATTTTAATGGTGCTCCTTTTGGATATTATCCCTGTGGTGTATGATTCAATGTATTTGCTGAATTCAGGATCGACGCTAGTTTTTTGGCGCTGGCGGAAAACTATAAAAACGACCAGAATTGCCAGTATAAGAAAAATACCGAGGCCGATTAATCCTTTCCGGCTACGGAAAAGGCTGTAGAAAGTATCCATGGATAGGTTATTTATTATCATGTAAATTATAAAATTAATGACAATAAAAAGGGTTGATTAAAAAAGATTTTTTGATCGCTGATTTAGATAATTCCAGGCTAATTCATTAATAAGAAAGCGAGATAAATTTCAGATTTCATCAGTTACAGAATATGAAATTTTCGTAGGTTCTACATTAGGCACACAGAAATTGGGGAAACTCCTGGAAAAAATAAAAGTATTTGCATTGATCAGGATGCAGTTAAAATAGCTGTTGAAATCAACAGTAAATTAAAGCTAAAAATTGATTTTACTAGTTATTTATAATGTGATTACACCGGTTGTTTTTTAAAATCGGTGTAATCAATCCAAAAATCAGTGTAATCCTTATAAAGCTTCTGATACAACCTCTGTAACCTCAGGCACCATACGTTTCAGTAAGTTTTCAATACCCGCTTTAAGTGTTACGGTAGATGAAGGGCAACCACTGCATGACCCACGCAACTCTACTGTTACCACACCTTCATCAAACGATTTATAAGTAATTGCACCACCATCCTGCTCAACAGCCGGGCGTACATAATCATGCAGTATCTGCTGGATCTTAACTTCAGTTTCTGAACCTTCAAAATCGCCTGCTTCGGCTTGTTCCTCTTCCTGAACTTTTAACTCAGACTCTACAGCACCCTTTACAAATTCCTTTAGTATTGGTAATATATCTTCCCAGTTGTCATCCTCAAACTTGGTTACGGTGACAAAATTGCTGGCAAAGAAAACACCGTTCACAAATGAAAACTTAAAAAGCTCTTTGGCAAATGGTGATTTTTCGGCACTTTCTTTTGTAGCAAAGTCAACGCTCCCATTTATAAGCAACTTGTTCACAATGAACTTTGTTGTTGCCGGGTTAGGGGTCGATTCTGTATATACGTTAATGTTCATCTTATTTTTTAATTAGTCTTATGTTAACAAATTTAAGCAGGTTTTTGATTTAAATATGCTTATTTTATTGTTATGACCGGATTGTGACTGATTGAGCGGAAAGCCGAAAGCAAAAAGCATAAAGCGAAAAAAGCTTTATGCTTTCACCTTTTCGCTTTATGCTTAAATCCCTGTATAATTACTTGGCGTTATCTTCTTCAGTTCTTCTTTAATAGCATCACTTACCTGCAGGCCATCAACAAAAGCGGCAATTGTTTGGGCATTAACTTTTGTGTTTGTACGGGTAAGCTCTTTTAATGCTTCGTAAGGGTTTGGATAAGCTTCGCGGCGCAATATGGTTTGGATAGCTTCGGCAACAACCGCCCAGTTGTCTTCCAGGTCGGCACTAATAGCGTCATTATTAAGCAACAGTTTGTTCAAACCTTTTACGGTTGATTTAATGGCAATTAAAGTATGTCCAACCGGTACTCCAATATTACGGAGCACTGTTGAATCGGTAAGGTCGCGCTGTAACCTTGAAATAGGCAGCTTGGCTGCAAAATGTTCGAACAATGCATTGGCAATACCAAGGTTACCCTCAGAATTTTCAAAATCAATAGGATTAACCTTGTGCGGCATTGCCGATGAACCAATTTCGCCCTCTTTTATTTTTTGCTTAAAGTAGTTCATGGATATATATGCCCACATATCCCTGTCCAGGTCTATCAGAATGTTATTGATCCTTTTTAAGGCATCGCATTGGGCTGCAAAATTATCATAGTGCTCTATCTGTGTAGTAAACTGCGAGCGGCTTAACCCTAAAATATCATTTACAAAATGATTGCCGAACGCTTTCCAGTCAATTTCAGCATAGCCAATATAATGCGCATTGTAATTACCTGTCGCACCGCCAAATTTGGCAGAATAAGGTATTGGTTTTAAATGGTTCAGCTGATTTTCAAGGCGCTCAACAAAAACCATTATTTCTTTTCCCAGGCGACTTGGTGAAGCCGGTTGTCCGTGGGTGCGCGCCAGCATAGATACCTTTTCCCAATCTGTTACATACTTTTTCAGTACATTAACCAGCTCATCAATTGCAGGGTAGTATGAATTATTTAATGCTTCCTTAAAGGAATAGGGGATTGCAGTATTGTTAATATCTTGCGATGTTAAGCCAAAATGAATAAATTCCTTATAAGCTTCAAGCCCAAGGTTATCAAATTTCTTTTTAATAAAATACTCAACTGCTTTAACATCATGGTTGGTTGTTTTCTCAATCAGTTTTATACTGGCCGCATCTTCTTCGTTAAAGTTATTATAAATGTCGCGTAACTTTTCTGCTGCATTTTTATCAAACTTTTGTAATTGCGGCAACGGATGTTCACAAAGGGCTATGAAATATTCAATTTCAACAAACACCCGGTATTTGATAAGCGCATATTCAGAAAAGTAATCAGCAAGCTCTGCTGTTGTATTACGGTAGCGGCCATCAATAGGTGAAATTGCTGAAAGAGGAGTAAGGGTCATGTTCTTTTAAATTTTTGCAAAGATAAGGATTTGGGTGATAGTAGCAGTTTTAAGTGGCAGTATTGAATTAGTGGCAGGTTTAAGTAGCAATAGCAGTTTTAACTAAAAAAATACTGCTACTACTTACTGTCACTGCTACTTCCTCCACAGGGATTGTCAGGTAAAGGTAATTTCAAATGGAAACTTTGAAATCTAAAAATGTTTCCTTAGTTTTGACCCTGAAAGTCAATGAGTCAAATAGAAAGAATAATTCAGGGCGGCGAGGAACTGTTTTTAACAGCAGGGATCAAGAGCGTAACGATGGATGATATAGCCAAACATTTGGGCATGTCAAAAAAAACCATCTACCAGTTTTTTAAGGATAAAAATGAACTGGTGATAGCTTTGGTAAAGAAAAAGCTAAAGGAAGATGAAGACCAGATATCGTCTATTATTAGTCAGTCGGGCAATGTTATTGAAGAGTTGATTAATATGATGAAGTGTTCAGAAGATATTTTTTCAAGGATCAACCCGATAGTTATACATGATATGCAAAAGTATCATCCTGATGCCTGGGCAGAGTTTCAAAAGTTCAAAGCCGAAGTTTTGATCAGCACGCTGGAAGAGCTTTTAACAAAAGGTATTAAGCAAGGTTACATAAGGCCTGATATTGACGCAAGGATTATAGCCAGGATGCGGGTGAGCCAGGTAGAAATGGGTTTTAATACTTCCATATTCCCGATGGCTGAATTTAACCCATGGAAGGTACAGGTGCAATTTTTAGAGCATTTTAATTATGGGATATGCACGCTTAAAGGTTATAAGCTTTTAAATCAGTATAAAAATATAAAAGAAGAATAAAAACACTGCTGACATAGGGCTGTCATTAATAGCCGCGATTTTTGGATCAGCATAAAAATAATAGCAAACAAATCACAATTATATAAAATGAAATATATACTAATACTAATGTGCCTGTTATGTGGAATGGTCTTAAAAGGCTTTTCGCAGCAAGCTCGACCCGATACACAAAAATTTAATTTTAGCATTCAGGATTGTATAAACTATGCTTATGAGCACCAGGATTCTATGCTAAACGCGTCGCTGGATATAAAAAGCGCCGATTACAAAGTAAAAGAAACTATCGGCATTGGATTACCCCAAGTAAGCGGATCGGCAGTTTTTCAGGATTATTTAAAAACGCCTACAGTTATTTTTGGTGGGCAGAAATTTAGTATTTACCAAAGATATAACAACACAAACAGTATCAATTTAACCCAGATCTTGTTTGACGGATCATATCTGGTCGGTTTACAAGCAGCTAAAACATATAAAGAATTATCACAACGTAGCTACACGCGGTCTAAAATTGAAGTGAACGTTAATGTAACCAAGGCTTATTACCAGGTACTTGTTAGTAATGAACAGCTTAGATTACTTGATGCCAATATTAAACAAATAAAGCAGCAATTGGACGAAACGATACAGCAAAACAAGCAAGGCTTTGTAGAAAAGATTGATGTAGACCGTTTAACCGTTCAATATAATACCTTGATTAGCAATATGGAAAATACTGTTCGTCTGCTCGTTTTAAATTATCAAATGTTGAAGTTTCAAATGGGAATGCCAATTGAAAACGAACTTATATTAAAAGATAAACTTGAGGATGTTAATCTCGCCAATAATCTGGCTGATTTTACAAGCGACACTACATTTTATCGCAACCGTATTGAATACGGACTTACCGAAACTAATCTGAAATTGAATCAATATGACCTGAAACGTAAGAAAACGACTTTAATTCCAACATTATCATTTAATGGAAGTACTGGATTACAATTTCAAAATGAAGCGATCGGGAAATTATTTAATACTAGTTATCCCTCAACTTACATTGGCGTTACTTTAAATGTTCCGATTTTTAGCGGTTTTCAAAAATCTAATCAGATAAAGCAATCGCAAATAACCGTTCTTAAATCTAAAAATGACTTGTACAACCTTAAAAATGCTTTAAGTCTACAAGCAAGTCAAGCGAGAATTACATATGTAAATGGCTTGCAAACCCTAAACGTCCAGAAACAGAACCAGGCGTTAGCCGAAGAAGTTTTGCGGGTGTCAAGAATTAAGTATCAGCAGGGGGTAGGCTCGAGCATCGAAGTAACCCAGGCTCAATCTGCGTTAGAAGACGCTGATAATAAATACATACAAGGCCTTTATGACGCGCTAGTTAGCAAAGTTGACCTCGATAAAGCATACGGACGAATAAAATAAATCAAACAATCACAATATACTATAGAACATGAAAAAAATATTATATATACCAGCTTTAATTTTACTTGCAGCTTGCTCCAATAAGCCAAAAGATAAAAAAACGGAGCTTGCCGAGCTGAAAAAACAACAGGCGGATCTAAGCTCAAAAATTACAAAATTGCAAGCGGAAGTAGGCACTACCGATTCAGCCAAAACTACAGATGTTAGCTCTGTAGTATTAAAGCCGGCAAATTTTACCAATTATGTCCAGATCCAGGGTAAAATTGATGCTCAGGATAATGTTACAGCTTACCCGCAGGCACAAGCTATTATTACCGGCATTTATGTTAAGCCCGGCCAGCATGTTAGCAAAGGACAAACATTGGTACAATTGGATAATAGTGTATTACAGCAAAATATTGCACAATCAGAATCACAGGTCACTTTAAATCAAACTTTGTTCCAGCGTCAAAAAAACCTATGGGATCAGAAAATAGGAACCGAGGTTCAATATTTACAGGCACAAACAACATTGCAAAGCAGTAAGAAAGCTTTGGCAGCACTTAAGCAACAGGCAGACCAATACCGGATTGTATCGCCAATTAACGGAACTGTTGATCAAATGGACCTTAAGCTTGGCCAGGCTGCGGCACCGGGACAAACAGGCATCCGTATTGTAAATGCCGATATTTTAAAAGTTAAGGCTGATGTTCCTGAATCATATGCAGGCACCGTTAATACAGGCAACACGGTAAAAATATTAATTCCCGATGCAAATGATTCATTGGTTACAAAAGTAACTTTTGCAGCCAAGGTTATTGACCCAACTTCTCGTAGCTTTGGTGTAGAAATAAAATTACCGGTGCGTAAAACTTTACGCCCGAACATGACGGCTATTATACAGATTGCCAATTACTCAAAGCCAAATATTATAGTGGCCCCGGTAAAAGCAATTCAAAAATCGGAAGCCGGTGATTATGTTTTTGTTAATAACAGCGGAATTGCAAAAAGAGTAAATGTTAAGGTTGGCGCTACTTATGGCGGACGGTCTGAAATATTATCAGGTTTAAAAAGCGGTGACGAATTGGTTACCGAAGGCGCCACTGAAATTGAAGATGGCGACAAAATAAAGATTTTAGCTTCTGGTAATTAATTAAATAACAATTGATCTGTTTATTATGAAAGATCTGAACAAAGAATTTGGGCCCTCAAGCTGGGCCATCGAAAACAAAACAGCCGTTTATGTACTCATATTTTTGATTACAGTATTGGGGCTTATCAGCTATAATAATTTGCCAAAGGAAAATTTTCCGGATATAGCGCAATCAAAGGTGTTTGTAACGACCCAGTTTTTAGGTCAGTCGCCACAAAACGTAGAGAATTTAGTTACGAGGCAAATTGAAAAGCAATTAAAATCATTAAAAGGTTTAAAGAAAGTAACCTCTAATTCAGTTCAAAATGTATCTATAATTACAGCTGAATTTCAGGCGAATATCAAAGTTAAAGATGCTAAAATTGATGTAAAGGATGCAGTAGATAAGGCTAAACAGGATTTACCGCAGAATGACGTCAATCTTAAGGAATCAGTTATATCTGATATTAACGTTGCCGATCTGCCTATTTTATACATTAATATATCAGGCGATTACGATCTGAAAAGGCTTAAGGAGTATGCTGACATCCTAAAAGATGAAATAGAAAGCTATAAAGAGATCTCTAAAGTTGATGAAGTGGGTGCTTTAACCCCCGAAATTCAAATCAATGTCGACATGAATAAGATGGCTGCTGCTCAAATCAGCTTCAATGATATTATTCAGGCAATAGGGAACGAAAATATTTTATCATCTGCAGGCAGTGTTAAAAGTGATGGCGTACGACGCAGTATTGACATTAAGCAGGATTTTAAAAATGCAGATGAGGTAAAAGCAATGGCTATAAGAAACCCCAAAGGACAGGCAGTTTATCTGCGTGATATAGCCGATGTAAAAGATTCATTTTTAGAGCAGGAGAGCTATGCACGTTTAAAAACCAATGATAACCCAAACTTTAAAAATGTAATTACATTAAACGTTAGTAAAAGGGCCGGCGAAAATTTGATCGAGGCATCAGACAAAATAAATCAACTAATAAAGCAAAAACAAAAAACAGTTTTCCCTAAAGGATTAAATATCACCGTTACCGGGGATCAGTCTGATAAAACACGTACCACGCTTAATGATTTAATTAATACAATTGTAATCGGTTTTTTGCTGGTAACCATAATCCTGATGTTTTTTATGGGGACTACCAATGCCATATTTGTAGCATTATCCGTTCCTTTATCTTGTTTTATTGCCTTTTTAGTGATGCCGGTCATCGGGTTTACGCTAAATATGATCGTGCTGTTCTCCTTCCTGCTGGCATTAGGTATTGTTGTTGATGATGCCATTGTGGTAATTGAAAACACGCACCGGATATTTGCCAATGGGAAAATACCGATAAAGCAGGCAGCTAAAATGGCTGCAGGTGAGGTGTTTTTACCTGTGTTTTCGGGTACAATGACTACCCTGGCTCCATTTGTTCCATTAGCCTTCTGGAATAGTTTGATAGGACACTTTATGTTTTTTTTACCTATTACGCTGATTATAACCTTACTTGCATCATTGGTGGTAGCTTACATTATGAATCCTGTATTTGCGGTGGATTTTATGAAACCGCACTACGAAGGTGAACATGATAATCCCAAATTTGACAGGAAGGTAAAACGTGCATTAATATTTTTAGCTATTGCAACTGTTCTTGGTTATCTGATCAACGTAGGGTTTGGTAATTTCATGGTACTCATCATATTTTTATACCTGCTAAATCACTTTGTGTTGCTGAGGATCATTGACAAGTTTCAGAAAAATGCCTGGCCACGCTTCAAAAACTGGTACGCTAAATGGCTGGAGCGAGCTGTTCGTCGTCCGGTGCTGGTGCTTTTTCTCACTTTTGGCTTATTTATATTTGCCATAGTATTGATGGTTGTTAGAGGTAAAACCCCTGAATTTTTCCCTTCGGGTGATCCTAATTTTGCTTATGTTTATATAACGATGCCAATTGGCACTGATCAGGCTTATACCAATGAGGTAACCAAAAAACTCGAAAAGCGTGTTGCAGAAGTGGTTGAGCCCGATAAGGCTATTGTAACATCCATCATATCCAATGTTACCAAGGGCGTTACCGATCCAACTGATGAAGATCAGGGCGATTACGAAAATAAGGGAAAGGTAACCGTTGCCTTTGTAGAGTTTGGTAAACGAAATGGGAAAGACACTAAAAAGGTTTTGGCTAATATTCGTGCAGCAGTACAGGGTGTTCCCGGTGCAAAAATATCCGTAACCCAGGAAAACAGCGGGCCGCCAGTTCAAAAGGATATCAGTATTGAGCTTATTGGTGATAACCTTGACTCATTAGTAAAAACGGGAAATCGCTTAAAAGCATTCATCACTAAGCAAAATATTGCTGGTATTGAAAATCTTGTTGCCGATGTACAAAACGACAAACCTGAAATTGTTTTTGATATTGATCGTGAAAGAGCTAATCGTGAAGGCATTTCCACAAAAACAATTAATGATAACCTTCAGGCAGCTGTTTTTGGAATTCCTGCTGCAAATTTCAGGAATACCAAGGAAGATGATTATAAAATACAAGTAAGAGCGTTAGAAAGTCAACGTGGAAATATTGATGAACTCCGTAATTTGAAAGTTACTTATCGCGACCTTGCAACGGGAGGCGCTATCCGACAGGTGCCGATATCCGCTTTTACAGATGTCCGTTATACCACCACATACAGTAACATTAAACGTAAGCAGCAAAGACGCGTACTTACCTTAGGTTCAAACGTGATCAAGCCATTTAATCCCAATGATGTTAACGCAAACATACTTCGGGCTATAGGTAATTTTAAAGCACCTGATAATATTTCCATCAGGCAAGGCGGTGGTCAGGAAGATCAAATGGATGCAATGAACTTTCTATTAGGTGCATTAGCCACATCATTCGGTTTAATATTGATCATATTAATGATGCAGTTTAACTCTGTTGGCAAAACATTTATCATCATCAGCGAGATCTTCTTTAGTATAATTGGGGTATTGCTGGGGGTAAGCATTTTCGGGATGACTATGTCTATTGTAATGACGGGTGTGGGTATTATAGCGCTGGCAGGTGTGGTAGTGCGAAACGGGATCTTGCTGGTTGAGTTTACCGATATGCTGATAGCGCAGGGCGTAAGCCTTCATGATGCTGTTGTGGAAGCCGGGCATACCCGTATGACTCCGGTATTATTAACAGCAACTGCTGCCATATTGGGTTTAATACCCTTAGCAGTAGGTTTCAATATTGATTTTGTTGGCTTATTCACCCATTTTGCGCCGCATATTCACTTTGGTGGTGATAACGTAGCTTTCTGGGGCCCGTTAGCATGGACAATGATCTTTGGTTTAGGCTTTGCAACCATTATTACCTTAATATTAGTGCCTTGTATGTATATTATAAGGGTTAACATTAAAAATAAATTATTCGGCAAAAAAGAAAAAGTAACAGAAGAAGAATTTGAAGAAGCTACTGCCTGATAATTGAGAATCCGACATTAAAAACAGCCTTTCAATAATCTGGAAGGCTGTTTTTTATTGATCCGAAATTTAAGATCTGTTTTTCAGGTTAGTTACCTACGCAGTATATTAGCCAGTTTATAAAAACGTCTATGATACCTGGATCTTGTATAAAGAGCATCATAAACAACGCCGGTTGCCAGGGCATATACTGCATGGTGTAAACCATCAATGGCTATAGCCCCAGGGGCTTGTTCGATAACAGGCGGACTGGCCTTAAACGCCGGCAGCATAACCATAGAAGTACCCCAAATTGTTGCGAAATGAACCGCCGTTGCAGGTAAGCCTTTTAAACCTATAAGGCCAATTATTCCGCGGGCTATGCCCCATACAGTACCGTATGCCCAATGAATTTCCTGTGATACTTTTTCTTTTTGTTCTTCATCTGCAGGTTTAATGCCGGCGGTTTTCTTTGCTACCTTAACAGGAGCTTCACTTGGCTCCCTTTTAGTTATTTTCATTTCAATTGCCTGCGATAAAGTAATGGCGGCCGTACCTGCCAGGCCAGCAAGCAGGCCAATCCCTATCGCTGCACTTAATTCGCCTAAAACATTATTTTCACGAATTTTCATATTGTTGATGTTTATTCTATGAGTAACAAAAATTATCAATTATTGATTTATAATTATCATAAACATTAAGGGAGTACTATTTTAGGAATGATTGTTGTATTTGTAATTACTAAAAGATTAGTAAAAAAAAAATCAGGTAGTATGAAACAGCTGAAAATATCAAAACCATTTTGTCAGGTATTAGCATTAGGTGTACTGGCAGGTACGCGCGCAACTTCGGCACCTGTTATTACCAGCCACATTTTAAGTCGGCATCAATCTAAACAACTTTCTAAATCACCGTTAAGCTTCATGCAATCGGGCAGTGTAGCCCTGATAATGAAGATCTTAGCGGCGGGTGAATTGGTAGGTGATAAATTACCTAATACACCAAACCGTACCAGCGCCGGCGGAATAATAGGCAGGTTCTTGTCAGGTTCATTAGCGGGAGCATCTATCTATAAAGCAACAGGCAAAAACGCATTAACAGGGGCCTTGCTGGGTTCAGTAGCGGCACTTGGCTCAACATTTGGAAGTTACTATTTACGCAAATTTACAGTTAATAAAACTCATGTTTTTGATCCTTATATAGGTGCAATTGAAGATGCTTTAGTGATAGGTGCGGGCACCGGCTTAATCATTACAGCGTAATTTTGTTACCATATTGTAGCATTCATCTGTTCAGAATCGTATGTATATTTAGAAAAATTGATAGTTTTGTTAAAAAAGTCAGGATATAGGATGACCAATTTACCTTACACAGTATACTACTATATAATTACTTAAAATGATTTCAGCTACAGATCAGCAGGATGTAAAAAAGGAGAAGATTTTAGAAGCTGCCCACCACAGGTTTTTACACTTTGGTTATTCAAAAACCACGATGAATGAAATAGCTGGCGACCTTTCAATGTCAAAGGCGTTGCTTTATTATTACTTTCCGGATAAAAGTCAGCTGTATGTTGCTGTTATGCGTAAAGTTGCAGATGATTATTTAAAAAAATTAGCTGATAAAATAAACACCTTTGCTGATTTAAAGGAAGCTTTTATATTCCAAATTGATACGCAACATGATTTTATTGTAACAAACTATAATTTTTTTGATTTCTTCAGGTTGAATGAACAAAATTTGCCCGATATGATTTGGGAAATTGTTAAGCAGGTGCATGAATCAGAAATAGAGTTGTTGGTTAGCGCTATAAAGACAGAGGTTGAAAGAGGGCAGATTAAGCCGGTTGCCAATCCAAATGAAGTTGTTGATCTTTTGTTGGATGCTTTGCATGGGGTTAGGGCGAAATCTTTATCCCATAAAAAAACAATGTTCCCCAATAAAGAGCACCTGGATGAGATCAGATCAAAACGGTTATTGCTTGCCGATATATTCATTAAAGGATTGATGTATTAATCTCATCTTGCCGGGATACTGTCACCTGCCAGTCAAAAGAAGCCTGCAAATATTTAATAGAAAAACATTATTTAATATATTTGACTAAATAATTTATTTAGTCAAAAACTATTTGAATTATTTAAATACTTCTAATTATAGAGGTGATTGTTTTAGAGTGATTGAAGCAGGCCCGAAAATATTCCGGGCCTGCTTTTTTAATTTACAGGCCTTAAATTTTATGTCTGTTTCAACCTGTCAGAATTAACCAAAGAACAAATAAGCAACAAAAATTGCTGCAATAATTCCGGCAAGATCGGCAAATAAACCGGCCGGAATAGCATAACGGAATTTTTTGATCCCCACAGACCCGAAATAAAGGGCTGCAATATAAAATGTAGTATCAGCCGAACCGTTGAATACGCAGCCGAGACGCCCGGCAAAACTATCTGGCCCATAGGTAGTCATGATATTTATCATCATCCCTTTCGAGCCTGATCCGCTGAGCGGCTTCATATACGCTACCGGCATGGCATCAACAAAGCGGGTATCCAGGCCCAATTGAATCACAACCCACCGTAAGCCATCATTCATATAATCCAAAGCGCCGCATGCACGAAAAACAGCTATACCAACAAGCATAGCAACCAAGTAGGGTATTATTTTAACAGATGTTTCAAAGCCGCTTTTCGCACCATCAATAAAGGCTTCAAAAACGTTTATCTTTTTTAATAGGGCGCCTGTAATAAATATAACAGGTATTGAATACAGCATTAAGTTACTGGCCACTTTTGATACCAGGCCAATTTGCCCCTTTGTTAAAAACTCAGTAAAATACCAAACCAGTAAAACAATAAAGCAGGTAATGCCACCAAGCCAGCCAATTATCACCCTGTCAAACAGGTTTATTTTTTGTTTTATGGCAACCAGCAGCATGCCCGACATTGCTGATACAAATGTTGCTATAATACAAGGAATAAAAATGTCAGTAGGGTCTTTTGCGTTCAAAATGGCGCGCTGGGCAATTATGGTAACCGGCAATAGCTGCAAGCCAGAGGTTAGCAACACCAGGTACATTATTTGCGCGTTTGAAGCAGTCTCTTTGTCTTTATTTAAATCCTGCAGGCTGCTTATAGCTTTAAGGCCAAGCGGGGTGGCTGCATTATCAAGCCCTAATAAATTTGCCGAAAAACTCATTAGCACCTGCCCGGTAGCCGGGTGGTTTTTAGGAACTTCGGGGAAAAGTCGGCTAAAGAACGGGCCTACTATGCGCGAAAGAAACCTGATAGCGCCCGCCTTTTCACCAATATTCATAATACCCAGCCACAAAGCCATGTTACCTGCTAAAGGCAATGCTATAGTCATTACTGATGACTTGGACGAATCAAACATCGCGCTAACCAAGTGTGAGAAGATCTCGGTATCACCAAAAAATATAAGCCTGGTGAGTGCTATTACAAATGCAATAAGGAAAAATGCTATCCAGATATAATTAAGGGCCATGTTAAATATTCAAGGTTTGAAGATAAAGTTTTTTGATAATTAATTGCGAATAACCATCTTTAAATTGAATTTAAAACTTCGGTGGCTTTGATCCGTTTATATATAATTTACCATGATTGATACTGTAAAAAAATTGAATGATACCATTGACTATCTTTTAAACGCAGATATTGATGCTATTAATTGGACATACAAGCCAGGGCCCGAAAAATGGTCAAAAAAACAAATTATCGGCCATTTAATAGACAGCGCTCAAATTAACCTGCAACGCTTTGTGCGTTGCACTTATGAAGAAAATTTCAGGTTGACATATGAGCAGGTGAAATGGGTTGATGCACAGCATTACCAGAAAGCGAATGTTAATGAATTATTAGGTTTATGGAAATTATTAAACCTGCAGATTGCACGTGTATTATTAAACTATCCTGCCGAAAGATTACAGGCAAAATGTGATAACAGCAAAACAACTGCAAGCTTGCATTCGGTTGAGTGGCTTGCTGCAGATTATGTAGAGCACATGAAGCATCATTTAAAACAAATAATTAATTTAAAAGAGCTATGAACACGCTAACTGAAACCTGGCAAATTCACAACCGCATTAATTTGTATTTGCTTGATGGTATTGATGAAGCGTATTTGAATGATGTATCTGCTTCAAAAGGGCGAACTGTTGGTGAGCAATTTGCGCATTTACATAATGTACGTCTGATGTGGTTAAAAGTGGCAGACCCTTTACTTTTAGGCACACTTATTAAAATAGAAAAAGAGAATATAAGCAAGGATATATTGGTAACAGGGATGAAAACCAGTGGGATTGCAATAGAAACGTTGTTTGAAAATGCTTATGCCGATGGTAAAATAAAAGGCTTTAAACCGCATGCTACCGGTTTTTTAGGATACCTTGTTTCACATGAATCTCATCATCGCGGACAAATTATGCTTGCTTTAAAACAATCAGGTCATCCGGTAGATAAAAAAGTACAATACGGTATATGGGAATGGGGGACAAGATAATAACACAGCCGACAGGGTATTCGGGTACCCCGTTAGCTAAAAAGCTGGGCATTAAGCCGGCATTTAATATGATGCTTATCAACGCGCCTGCTTATTATTTTGATCTGTTTACTGATTTACCTGCTGATGTGCAAATAAATGATGATGTGATAGATAAAAAAGACCTCATCCATTTTTTTACAAAACAAAAAGATGATTATATAAGCATATTGCCCGGGCTAAAGGATCAAATTAAGCCCAACGGTATTATCTGGATCTCGTGGCCCAAAAAAGCATCTAAAATTGTTACTGATATTACAGAGGACATCATTCGTAACTATGCCATACAAACCGGACTTGTTGATATAAAAGTATGTGCTGTTGACGAAATATGGTCGGGCTTAAAATTGGTTATACCCGTTAAGGATAGGGGGTAGTTGGAATTGTTGTAAGGGTTGTAGAAGTTAAAATGTAATATTTTTTACAACTATTACAACTTCTAAAACCCTTACAACCTCTCCCAACTAATTATATGCCGTAATATGCTTATCACCAACAACCTGGATATCATAATCCTTCCTCATGGGGTCATAAGGCATAGTATCATTTATAGTGATGTAAATGTTGCCCAGTTCTTTTACCGTGTACGTCTGAACATCAGCAGCCATACCGTCTTTTATCAAATATTGAGAAATAGATTCGCGGATGAGGTTGTATTGATTTAGCTCATTTGTTTCAATTTCAATAAACAGGCGTCTTCCATCTGCCCGGAGAGAAATATTATTGTGAGTGCCCCCTGGCAGCGTTAAGGCATATTTCCTGTTTTTTGTATCATTATCCTTTTTAGCGATGATATATCCTTTGGCTATCAAAAAAGTATCAGCCTGGTGTATATTATTGTTTAGCAGGTATTTAATATCATCGTATGAGATCAGGCTTTTTTGGCTGAAGCCTTGCAATGCTGATAATATTAAAATGACAAAAAAGATACACCTCATAATACGATGTTAATATTACATCCAAGTTAAACTTTCATCCCGGTAAAGTATTACCTTAGCTTCATTGTTACAAAAAAGTATATGCCTAAAATAGAACTTTCTCGCGTAAAAGGCGATTTCGGCTTCGAGGCCAAAGATGAAAATGGACATGTTGTAAGGATGGATAGCAGCCCTGAAAGCGGTGGCTGGGATTTTGGCGTACGCCCCATGCAAATGCTGCTTATGGGGCTTGCAGGTTGTTCAGCCATTGATGTTATTGCCATATTAAAGAAACAGCGCCAGGAAATTAAGAATTACAAAATGATTGTTAATGGTGAGCGGGAGGCTGGGAAAGAACCATCGTTATGGAAAGATATTAATATTGAATTTCACCTATATGGTAATATTGACGAAAATAAAGCCATAAAAGCTGCAGAGTTATCACTTAATAAATATTGCTCCGTAGCAGCCACTTTAGATAAAGCAGGCGCCCAAATTAAGTGGCGGGTATTTGTACACTCGGCCTGATAGCAGGTACAAATTTGTTACAACATGCTATGAGTAAGCTGTGCCTATTCAAACGCTGAACCTATTCCCTGTTTTAAACAATTTGCTGATCGAACTGCTTACTTCGCTTGAGCCGGGTGACTGGAACAAACCTACCATAGCGCCGTTGTGGACAGTTAAAGATATTGCCGCCCATTTGTTGGATACCAATATGCGTGCAATAGTCTCAGCTAATAATTACAGTGGCAAATCTCCCGAAAACATCAAGTCGTATACTGACCTGGTAGGTTACCTGAACGAGCTTAATGCGGTTTGGGTAAAAGCTATGGACAGGGTTAGCCCGCAGAAACCGGTGAACCATATTTTAACTATTTAGCATCACTTGATCCATTCGGTACTGCTAAATATGCTGTTTCCTGGGCAGGGGAAGAGCAATCCGAAAACTGGTTTCATATTGCAAGGGAGTATACAGAAAAATGGCACCACCAGCAGCAAATTCGGGATGCGGTCAACAAACCCGGTATAATGCACAGGGAGTTATTTATCCGTGCATGGAGACATTTATGCGCGGGCTGCCACATACTTACCGCAATATTGCGGCCGATGAAGGTACATTGATAGAGGTTACTATAAATACCGAAGCAGGTGGAAACTGGTATTTGCAAAGAAACACAGAGAACTGGATTTTAATTAAAGATACAGAAGGTAAAACCCCCGACGCAGCAATTACAATTAAGCCTGATACAGCCTGGAAATTATTTACCAAAGGTATAAAGCAACAAGCAGCAATTAAGGAAGCAAATATGAGGGGCGATGAAAAACTAACAGAGGTTATGTTTAATATGATCTCGGTTATGGCTTGATAAAAGGGAGACCGTTTAACATAATAAAATTTATTATACTTTAATGAACCTTAGTTGCCGGTAGGATTGAAATGCTTAAGGAAATAATACTACAAAGTGTACACTTTTAAGCTCATAAAAGGAGGGAAGATGCTTTTTTTGTATGCAGGCTGTTTTATGTGAATGAATTTGCCTGGTTTGATTTTTATAGTCGGTGTTTATCAACCCTTTACAGCCTGTATTTAATTAATAGTTACTCCCTGGGTTACTGATGTGTTTTCATGATATATTTTATATGGCATTAATGTTGCCAAAAGGGTATATGTTCTAAAAAGAACATATACTTAAATTAAAAATCATGAAATCAAATTTAAAGAAAGCCAGCCTGCTCCTGACGGGACTATTGGTAGGTGGCCAATTATTCGCTCAAACCATTGATACAACCAAAACCTCCACAGATTATGTAAAACCATTTTCAGGCGATAACGCATTTAACACCTGGTCTATAGGTGTAAGCGGTGGCATTTTAACGCCATATACAATCTTCGGATCTAACAGGAAACAGGATTTTACATCGCCAAAAACACAATTTGGATACGGCGCCTATGTTAAAAAGCAAATACTTCCATCGTTTGGTCTTCAATTAGACTTTTTTAGAGGAAAATTGCAAGGTGAAAACTCTCAGACTTTGCCAGATGGTTCAACCCCTTTTAGCAAGTACAGTACCCAATTGCAATATGCTGCGAGTTTAAGTGGTAACTTTACACTGGCTAATATTAACTGGCATTATAAGTCAACCGGCATCCAGCCTTATTTTACCGCCGGTGGTGGATTTATGGGTTATAAACCGGTATTTACCAGGACAACCGGAGAAACAACAAATTTTAAAGTAGATAATAACGGAAACATACATGAATTTTTTGTACCTGTAGGATTAGGAGTAAAGCTTAACGTTGCCCCCGGAATAAACATAGATTTAGGGTACCAGGTGAACTTTGTTTATTCTGATAATATTGATGGATACAACTATGGCTCAAATAACGACAGATTTTCATATGCACATGCTGGTTTAGAATTTGCATTAGGTAAAAAATCCAAACCACAATTGGCTACACATAATCCTGTTTCATCAATGAGAACAGAATATATGATGGAAAATCAAAACACAAAAAATCAACTACAAAGTGAAATTGATGCCCAGAAAGCCCAGAACGATCAGTTAAAGGCCGACCTGGCAACTACAAATGCTAATCTTGCCAAATTCACTACTGATAGTGATGGTGATGGTGTACCTGATTTTTATGACAAATGTCCTAACACACCAGCCGGAACAAAGGTTGATGGTTCAGGTTGTCCGCTTCCTGTTGCTAAAGATGTAAAGGTTTATGTTACTGAAGCAGATAGACAAGTTGTTAGAGAAGCAGTAAAAAACCTGGAATTTGATTTTGGTAAAGCAACAATACGCAAGCATTCTGATGAAAGCTTAAACAAATTAGCTCAATTGATGGTTGCAAAAAAATTCAGCTTAAAATTGTCAGGATATACTGATAATGTAGGATCTGTTGCAGCAAACCTGAAATTATCAAAAAATCGTGCTGAAGCTGTTAAAACATACCTTGCAACCCAGGGTGTTGATCCGTCAAAAATTACAGCAGAAGGTTACGGAAAAGCCAGCCCTATTGCAACTAATAAAACTGCAAAAGGCCGTCAGCTAAACCGTAGGGTTGAATTTAGTTTATATTAATAGAAGTAAACCCTCTAAGCAACAAAAGCCGCTCTTTCAAGCGGCTTTTGTTGTTTATTACATTCTGATAAATTAATATTCTACCTCAAAAAACTCTGCCAGGGAGCCAAAATAGCTATTATCCCAGCCTTCGGCAAAGCCTTCATATTCAGCGTCAGGAATATTTGTATGCTTTAACTCAACAGATGTTCCGCCTTTATCGGGATGTAGTTTAATGGTTACGATAGATTCCTCAGGCTGCCCGTCGAAATACCATTGCTGAACTATCTTTTTACCTTCTTCAAACTCAAGGTTTTTACCTGAAATGCTTCCTTCCCACATGGAAAACTCGGAGCCGGGTTCGATTGACATTTCTGCAGTTTCGCCAGTCCATAACTCAATAGTAAGCGGATTGGTTAACGCGGTGTAAACCTCCTCTGGTGTTGCGGGCAGTCGGTAATATTTTTTAAAGTCTTTCATTTAACACGATTAATTGATTTAAAAGATTTTCAGGATAGTGAATTTCAAATATTAAATCTTAGTTTCAATTTGTAAAGATATTAAAGCTCGGTAATTTAAATCTTGTAAATCCTTAAAATCCCTAAATCGTGTTTTATCCAAGCGGCAATACCGTTTTGCCATAAACTTCATTTAATACATTGGCCATACCGGCATAAACAGCAGATGCTCCGCAAAATATACCTTCATATCCAGCCAGTTTGCCTATACTTTCATTCCCGGTGCCGTGTTCTGCCGCCAATAAAAAGAAGAGTATAACCAAACTGCCAAAAACAACCTGCAGGGCGCGGTTTAGTTTAAGGGTGCCGAAAAACAGGAATAAAGTAAACAGACCCCACATTAACAAATAGGCGCACATAGCACTTTCTGAAGGTTTTGCTGCCCACCCAAACTTTGGGATAACAATTAAGCCTACTAGAGACAGCCAGAAGAAGCCATAAGAGGTAAAGGCTGTTAATCCAAAAGTGTTATTCTTTTTTGCTTCAATAATACCGGCAATTACCTGTGCCAGGCCGCCATAAAAAATACCTACAGCAAGTATCATCGAATTCATTTCAAAGAAACCGGCATTGTGCAGATTTAGTAGAACTGTGGTCATGCCGAAAGCACAAAGACCGAGTGGGGCAGGGTTGGCAATGCCTTCCTTTACCGCAACTGGAGTTGTTGGGATCATAGTTTAAAGGTTTTTTAGTTGGTTAATCGTGCAATTTAATGGTTCTGAATGCATTTAACAATTTTTTATGCAAACTGATCTGTAACTTTATAGTTAACCATTTAGCTATGCAAAAATTAGTACTGTTGCGCCACGGTGAAAGTGTATGGAATAAAGAAAATCGTTTTACAGGGTGGACGGATGTAGACTTGTCAGCAGAAGGGCTTAACCAGGCAAAAAGGGCGGGGAAGCTACTAAAGAAACAAGGCTATAATTTTGATATCGGCTTCACTTCGCTTTTAAAAAGATCAATAAAAACTTTACACATTGTACTGGAAGAGCTGGATCATTTGTGGATCCCGGTTCAAAAATCATGGCGGTTAAATGAGCGTTTTTATGGTGCATTGCAGGGGTTAAACAAGGAAGAAACCACTGCCAAATACGGCGCTGAGCAGGTACGGAAGTGGCGCCGTGATCCCCACGAGCTGCCTCCAGCCATAACAAAGGATGATGATCGTTATCCAGGCAAAGATATCAGGTATAAAGACCTTACAGAACGTGAACTTCCTTTAACCGAAAACCTGAGTGAAACTATGGTTCGTGTATTGCCTTTCTGGAACGAATTTATAGTACCGGCCTTGCGGAGGGATCAAAAAGTAATTGTATGCGCCCATGGGAATAGCTTGCGTGCACTGATACAATATATCGATCATCTTACTGATGAAGAAGTTGCGCAATTAGATCTGCCGACCGGAGTTCCTTTAATTTATGAATTGGATGAAGGACTGAATAGGATAAAGCATTATTATTTGGAGTAATTTTTATCGATTTTCTTAGATAGTTGAAATTACCTGGATATTATTACATTTGATAAACCTGCCCCCTCAATGGAGTTTAAAATCCGCTACAGCAATACCTTTGTAATGAATATGTCCCTGATAATTATTGCCTTATTGATGGCGTCATGGGATTTTATTTCACCTACTTTTCAACATGGATTTTTGCATTACAAATATATTTTATGGTTGGTACTTGCTCTTGTAAGGTTTCTTCATTACAGAAAATATATTTATTTAGGATTAGCTAACAAACCTGTCCTAATAGTTAATGAAACTTATATTTACGATTTAACAAAGAATATAAAATACTATTGGGAGGACATAAAAGAGGTTTATGAAAGAAATGCATACCTATATATAAACCTTTATAAACCAGACGATTATTTGGATAATTTCCATAACCCGATTAAAAAATTAATAGCAAAGAATATTATTGCCGCCAAAGACAGAACTCCGTACAATATAAACATTGATCTAATTAATGTTAATCCCAATGTTTTTTTGGAAATTCTGGACGATTACAGCATCAGGCATTAGTTGCAAATGATTGAATAGTTATGGATGAAGAACTAAAAAGAAAAGCCTACCTGGAAGGCATGAAGCTTAGAAAGGCAGGTTTAGATAACGAAGTTATTTATGCACGCCTTGAAAAGCAGGGAATCCCTGATGAGCTAATAAAAAATGTGCTTCAAAACATGAGCATTCAAAAAAAGATTGATGTAACTGAAGAGCAAAAGCCCTCTTATTATTCAGGGCTTTTGAAGGCCGGGCTTGGCTTTTTATTAGCAACAATAGTTTATTTTATATATCCGGGTGTTATAATTATCCCGATTGGCCTCATTATTAGCGGTATTGCATATGCCATTATATCTAAAGGTAAAATAAGGTGATGCAATTACCCCATCGCCTTATTCAACGCAATAATCGCCGTATCAAAATCCTCACGTGCTATTAAAAACTGGATGTTTACTTTACGTAATGCAAAGCCGGCACTTTTAATGTTTATACCATTTTCGGCAAGTGCATTTGCTGATTTTGCCAATAAACCAGGCCTGTCCATATTTGAGCCTATTAAACATACCATAGCCGCTTTTTCAACGGTTACTTTTTCGAAGCTTTCTTCCAGCTCATGGATCAGTTTTTTATTAAAATCTTTTTCCCAGATAACTATTGAGATGCTGTTGGCATTAGTTGCCTTAAAGTTATAGCTGATATTATGATCATAGAAGGTTTGCATGATGCTCAAATCGCTGCCGGGTGTGCCCACCATTGACGGATCATAAATATCAATGATCATCACCTTTTCGGTACCGGTAATTACTTCAACCCGTTTATGCTCGCAAATGTAGTCTTTTGTTATCAGCGTGCCGGGGTGTTCCGGATCAAAAGTGTTTTTAATCCGGAGATTTATATTGTTGATTTCCAATGGTTTTGATGCCTTTGGGTGAATAGCTTCCATACCTACATCAGCCAACTGATCGGCAACGTCATAATTGGTATTGCCTACCGGGTAACAGTTATTAATACCCACCAAAACAGGGTCGGCGGTACATAAATGGTATTCCTTATGGATGATGGCTTCCTTGGGGTTAACAGCAACGGCTATTTTACTAAAAGTAACTTCCGAGTACCCACGGTCAAACTCACGCATGATACCTTCCGTCCCTTTTGCATAACCTGTTACTATACATATAGTATTCTCAAAATCAATATGTTGCAGCTCTCTTTTAATGCGCTGGTCAATAGTATAGGAGTGATGGTCATGAAAGCCGCTCAGGTCAACCAGCGTAGCGTTAATACCCATGTTTTGCAAAATATTGGCGAAGTTAAACGCTGAATGACTTTCGCCAATAGATGCCAGTATTTCACGCGCAGCCTGTAAAATACCTTCGTTGCTTACATATCCGGATGTAAGGATATTTGCAAGATTCTCCAAATAAGTTTGTGCTTCCTTTATCCGCATTTCAATAAACCCGTCGGCTTCGGCTATATTTAAACCGAGGCTTTGATAGCTCTTGTTGATCTGCTTAAGTTTTACTACAAGGTCTTTTAACGGTTTATGAAAATCCTTGAAATTAGCCAGGTTATGATAAACACCAGGCTCGCCTGTTTTTTTATTTTCGAGCAGCAGGTTGGTTACTCCTGAAAATGCAGACACTACAAAAATGCGGTTGTACAATTCTTTACCGCTGCGATTAAAAAGGATGATGTTGTTTATTACATCATTTAATGCGGTCATGGAGGTGCCGCCAATTTTTTCTACTGTTAACATTTTTTAAAATATACGCTTTGAAGCGCAGGTACTAAAATTATGCCCGTTACAATAAATAGTATATTATAAATTGATTTACAGGTTGTTATGATTGATATTGAAATGATTAGTTTAAAACTTTTTGGTGTTATTTGGTAAGCTTGTTATTAAAATGGAATGCTTTATTCCGGCTTATGATAAAGTTCGCCTGCTTTTGCAGCAGATAACTTTATTCCCTTTATCATTGCAGAACTGAAACCATTATGCTCCATCTCGTTTAACCCCGCAATAGTACAGCCGCTTGGTGAGGTTACCTTATCAATTTCCTGCTCAGGGTGCGATGCAAGCTGCAATAACAGGTCGGCTGCGCCCTTGGCCGTTTGCGCTGCCATCTTCAGGGCATCATGCGCATGAAAGCCAATTTCGGTACCACCCTGTGATGCTGCACGGATGGACCTTAAAAAGAAAGCTATTCCGCAAGCACATAAAGCAGTGGCAGAGGTCATTAATTCTTCATTTATCTGTATGGTTACACCCACTGTATCAAAAAGTGACCGTACAAAATTTATATTCTTTGGTGTGCTGTTGTCGGTGGCAATACACGTCATGGAGTGCCCTATGGCAATAGCTGTATTAGGCATAGCACGTACTACCTGCACATTAAGGTCAAGCTGAGTACGGATATCGCCACAGCTAACGCCTGATACAACAGAGATGAGCAGTTGCTTTTCTGCTTTTATTGATGGCTTTATTTCATCCAGTAATTTATTTAACTGATGCGGCAAAACGGCCAATACTATAAAATCGGCTTTTCTTACAGCTTTTAGGTTATTATCGGTTGTATGGTAACCCAATTCCGCATATGGAACAAGCGCACCAATATTTCTGCGGGTTAAGGAAATTTGCTGCGGCTTGCAGATCCCCGCCTTAACCAATCCTTTAGCTAAAGAAAGGCCTATATTACCACTGCCTAATATGGCTATATGTTGTTGTGAGTTCATTTGCTTTTGCTTAAAAGTGTTCCAAATGGTTTATTGTGTTTCAATTTACCCAGATCATTTGAGTGGCCTATAATTACAGCTTTAACCCCGCATGCTATTGCAGTAAATGCATTATCCAGCTTGGGCAGCATCCCGCTGTGAATTATTTGCTGTGTTTTTAGTTCTTCATATCGTTGAGGGTCAATTTCCTTTATCAGCGAATCCTCGTCATTAATATCTTTTAATACACCCTTTTTTTCAAAGCAGTAAATAAGAGTGGTATGGTATAATCCCGATAAAGCAACAGCCAATGCTGATGCAATTGTATCGGCATTGGTATTTAATAGCTGGCCTTCACCATCGTGCGTTAATGCACTAAAAACAGGGGTAAAGCCGGCCTCCATCAGGCTTTGCAGGTTTTTAGGCTTAATAGAGTTTTCATCGATATCGCCTACAAAACCATAATCAATAGCTTTAACAGGGCGTTTTTTTGCCCGGATAAAATCTCCGTCTGCTCCTGTAAGGCCAATTGCATTGGTCCCAAACCGTTGTAACTGCGCCACAATGTTTTTATTAATGAGGCCACCGTATACCATAGTTACCACCCGCAACGTTTCAATATCAGTGATCCTGCGGCCATCAACAAGCTTAGGCTCAATGCCTAATGTTTCTGAAAGCTGCGTAGCAACTTTACCGCCACCATGTACCAATATTTTAAAGCCCTCAAGCGCTGTAAAATCCTTCAAAAAATTATGCAGGTTTTCGGAGTTATCAATAACGTTTCCGCCAATTTTTACAATATAAAGACTGTTATTTGCCTTTACCTTATCATCCTGACTTAAAACTTTGCCAATTCGACCCATATTTAACCTGCTATTATCAAATAGAAGTTAAAAAACTTCTATTATTTCCTCCCTGCGGTTAAAAATAGCAAAAAAAAGCCTATTTGTTTAAATAAATGGTGAAAAAAAGCTCATTTTATTGTTAAACCCTATTTTAACATAAGGTTGTGACAATTTACCCCATTTAAAAATTTATATTGTTTGGATAGGCAATTTAAAAACTGATGAGTCAGCCAATTGTATATAAATGGCACGACGTGATAAGTTTATATCAGGTTAAAGAAAGATTGTGTATAATTGAAATTTATAAGTAGATATGTTTACTGTTACATCCGAGAATAAAAATAGCGGTTCCAGGCCAAAAGTTGTGATAATAGGTGGAGGATTTGGTGGTTTGGCCTTAGCACAAAAACTAAAAAAAGCACCTGTTGACATATTGCTTCTTGACAGACATAATTATCACACCTTTCAGCCTTTACTTTACCAGGTTGCCATTGGCTCGATAGAAGCCGATTCCATTGGGTTTCCTATCCGCAGGATCTTCACAAAACAAAACAACTTTAGCTTTAATGTTGCCGACGTACAAAAGATCAATCCTGAAAGCAACACTATAACTACAGATATTGGCACTGTACATTACGACTACCTGATAATTGCCACAGGTTCAAACACTAATTTTTTCGGAAATAAAGAAATTGAGCATTTTGCTATGCCGATGAAGAATATTCCCGAGGCATTAAATTTGCGCAGCCTTATTCTTCAAAATCTTGAAACCGCATTGGTTACCACTGACATGCGCGAGAAATTTGCGTTGATGACATTTGTGGTAGTAGGTGGAGGGCCCACGGGTGTTGAATTATCTGGTGCGCTGGCAGAGATGCGGCATTTAATTTTGGGTAAGGATTACCACGGTTTAAGTAAATACGATATGCGGGTTTACCTGGTTGAAGGTAAAGACAGGCTGCTGGCTGCGATGTCGCCCCAGGCATCAGAAAAGGCAAAAAAGTTTTTAACCGATGGCGACGTAATTATTTATAACAGCGCACATGTGCAAAGCTATGACGGCTTTTATTTGACTATTGATAATGGCAAAACTATAAAAACCCGTAATGTATTGTGGGCGGCAGGTGTAAAGGGCGAAGTTCCTGAGGGTATTCGTCCGGATATTATAACAAGGGGGACCCGCATTCAAACAGATGAGATAAACAGGGTAAAAGACTATCAAAATATATTTGCTATAGGCGATGTTGCCGCAATAATAACCGATGAAACACCATTCGGGCATCCGGGTGTTGCGCCGGCAGCCATACAGCAAGGCCAATGGCTGGCTAAAAACCTGGTTCATATAATTAAAGGCGAAGCTGCCGAGCCGTTTAAATATGTTGATAAAGGTACATTAGCTACCATAGGCCGCAACAAGGCCGTTGCCGATTTGGGCAAGCTTCGCTTCCAGGGTTTTTTTGCATGGCTTTTGTGGGGATTTGTACACATTATGTCGCTGGCAGGATTTTCAAATAAGGGTATTATATTTTTTAGCTGGTTTTTAAATTATTTTACTAAAAATAGTGATAACAGGCTGATAATAAGAGAATTTAATACTGAAACCAGAAAGACTAACCCGGAATCCACATAGAAAATAGTTCGTTTTAAAAACATTGTTCCGTCAATTACATTACTAAGATAATTAATTGCCAATGGGATTATTTTTAATCATTGCCCTGCTGATAATAGTCAGCGCCTTTTATTCATACATCAATGCCCGTTTTTTTAAGTTACCGGGCACAATTGGCATTATTACCATAGCTATAATTGTTTCGGTAGTCACTATTATTATTGATAAGCTCGACCCGACTATAGCGCATTACCTCACTATATTAGCAAAACACATTAATTTTTCGGGCACTGTTTTGAACATAATTCTGGGCTTCCTGCTTTTTGCTGGCTCATTTAATTCGAACACCAAAAAACTAAAGAGAGAGTTAAAGCCGGTATTTGTTTTAAGCACACTCAGCGTAATTCTGTCCACAATTGCTTTTGGTACCTTATTTTATTATGGTACTATGCTGTTTAATATCCACATGTCTTTTGTGTATTGCCTATTATTTGGCGCATTGATCTCGCCAACAGATCCGGTTGCTGTAGGTGCCATCATTAGAAGCTCAAAGCTGCCTGCAAATCTTGCTACCATCATTTCGGGCGAATCATTATTTAATGATGGGGTAGGCCTGGTGCTTTTTATTACCATTCTCGAAGCTATAAATTCGGGTATTGATAATGTGACTTTTGCACAAACTGCGCTGTTATTTTTAAGAGAAGTTTTTGGCGGCATTGCATTGGGTATAATTTTAGGCTTTATAGCTTTCAAGCTGATGAAGTCGATAACAGATTTTCAGACCATTGTACTGGTTTCATTATCGCTGGTGATGAGTGTTTCGGTTATAGCGACCTATTTGGGTTTGTCTATTCCTTTAGCCGTAGTATCCGCAGGATTGTTTATGAGTAACAGGACGATCAATATTGATGAAAAAGAACGGTCGCACGAAGCGCTCGAAAAATTCTGGCAGCTGATTGATGAAATGCTGAATACTATTTTATTTGTAATGATAGGCTTGCAAATGGTAAACCTGCCTTACATTACCAATTATTGGCTAACCGGCGGTATCGCCATAATACTAATTCTGATAGCCCGCTGGATAAGTATTTTGCTGCCGCTCACCTTTCTTCGTCAAACATTAAATGTAAATTATAAGCATATTAATATCCTAACCTGGGCGGGGGTAAGAGGTGGAATTTCCATTGCTTTGGCCTTATCATTGCCGGCCAGCCCTTACCGGCATGTTATACTTTGCGGGAGCTATTTTATAGTGATATTCTCTATTGTAGTACAGGGTTTAACCCTAAATAGGCTGATCAATTCATCATTGAAGAAGCAGGAAGTAAATTAGCTACTTCTTTAATGAAGACATATAAGCGGCAATTTCCTTTTCATTTAGATTGCCCGATCTGCCTAAATCATCAATAATGTTTTCCTGTTCCTTTTCGGTCCTATTTTGGCTCAGTTTCTTTTTTGCCTGCAGGTCATCCACAATAATTTGAAAAGCGACAATGCCCTTCATCATTCTTTGTTTATAATCATCAGGAAGGCTTTCATATTGTTTTAAATAATCAGCTTCGTAATATTTAATGGTTTCCTTCAATAAAGCTGCTTTATTTGCTTCACCATCCAATAGTATGCAATTGCCATAAGCATGTACTGCTAAATAGTTCCAGGTTGGTACGTTAGTTTCCTTTTCGTAATTTTTAGGTGAGATATATGCATGTGGCTCGGTAAAGATAACTAAGGCCCTGTTATCAATAATATCTGCGGATTGTGGATTTGCCTTTGCAAAATGGGATGAGATAACCACCTGTCCGTCTGTTTCTTTTACCAGGAAAGGTAAATGTGTAGCGGACGGAACACCATCTTTAACAGTAACTATAGTTGCAAAGCTGTAACGCTGCATAAAGCTGATAGCTTCCTGCTGGTTTGGGAACTGGTTAAAAGATGGGATATACATATTTTAGTTGTAATGGTTGTAAATGTTGTAAGAGTTATAATCGTGGTTTAAACCTAATCGACTTAATCCAACCTAATCTAACTCAATCAACTTAAAGTCTCCAGCATCCGCTTCAACACTGCTTGCGCTGCCCAAACGCGGTTTGCGGCTTCATGAACCACTATAGAATTTTTACCATCTAAAATCTCATCAGACAACTCCAAATTACGCCTTACCGGCAGACAATGCATTATTTTTGCATTATTGGTGATTTTTAACCTTTCGTTGGTAAGCATCCAATCTTCATTGCCGGAGAAAATCTTACCGTAAGGCTCATAGGCCGACCAGTTTTTTACATAGATAAAATCTGCATCAGTTAAAGCCTCATCCTGGTTATTGGTAATTTTGGCGCCTTGTGTAAAATTGGTACTAAGTTCATATCCTTTTGGATGTGTTATGGTAAAATCAACATCGGCTTTGCACATCCATTCGGCAAATGAGTTGGGTACAGCTTGTGGCAATGGTTTTATATGTGGCGCCCAGGTCAAAACCACTTTAGGTTTGCTGCAGGTTTTTAATTCTTCAATAGTAACCAGATCTGCCAGGCTTTGCAGCGGGTGACGGGTAGCTGATTCAAGGCTTACAACAGGCACACCACAAAACTCAACGAATTTGTTAAAGATCATTTCACTATAATCTTCGTCACGGTCTTTTAACCCCGGAAATGAACGCACCCCAATAATATCTGCATACTGACCTATAACAGCAGCCGCTTCGCGAATGTGCTCAACAGTAGTGCCATTCATTATTACATTATCACGCAGCTCTAATGCCCAGCCTTCCTTATCCATGTTCAACACCATCACATTCATGCCCAGGTTAAGGGCAGCTTTCTGCGTGCTCATGCGGGTGCGAAGGCTCGGATTCAAAAAGACCAATGCCATTGTCCTGTTTTCTCCCAGATCTTTGTAGGCATAAGGGTATTGTTTAAGATGCAATGCCTCTTTAACAAGCTCATTTATATCAGGAACATCGTTTACGGAAGAAAATAGTTTCATGGCGTGGTAAAATGGTGATAGTTACTGATTTAGTACAGTAATAAACGTCTCTAAAAATCTGTCGGCGTGGGCTTTAGTTAAATTAAGCGCAGGTAACAGCCTTACCACATTTGGTTTGGCCTCACCGGTAAATATATGGTGCTTAAATAACAGGTCCTTGCGTACATTGGCAAGTTCGGCAGGCAACTCAATGCCAATCATTAATCCACGGCCCCTAACTTCGGTAACTTGTTTAATCTTTTTAAGCTCACTTATTAGGTAGCCGCCAACTTCTGCAGCATTTTGCATCAGGTTATCCTGCTCCATTACTTCAAGTACGGCTAAACCGGCAGCACAAGCAAGGTGGTTACCACCAAATGTAGTACCCAGCATGCCATAAGCAGGCTGAATTTTTGGCGATATAATGATACCGCCAACGGGGAAGCCGTTACCCATACCTTTTGCCAGGGTATAAATATCGGCATTAATGCCTGCAAAATCATGTGAGAAGAATTTGCCTGTCCGGCCGTAACCGCATTGCACTGAATCTGCAATAAAAACGGCATTGTTCGCATCGCATAATGTCCTTATCTTTTGTAAAAAACTCTCAGGCGCTACCTGGATGCCGCCAACTCCCTGGATGCCTTCGATAATTACAGACGAGATTTCATTTTCGGCAAATGCCTGTTCTAATGCTGCTTCATCTTTCCAATGCAAAAAGATAGCATTGTCGGTCTCGTTTACAGGAGCAACAATTTTAGGATTATCAGTAACGGCAACAGCTAATGAGGTGCGGCCGTGAAAAGCTCCTTTAAAAGCAATTACTTTCTTTTTCCCGTTATAAAACGATGCCAGCTTTAGCGCATTTTCGTTAGCTTCTGCACCTGAGTTACAAAGAAATAATTGGTAATCCTCTTTACCTGAAACATGACCCAATTTCTCAGCCAGTTGTTTTTGCAAAGGAATCTCGATAGAGTTTGAGTAGAAACCTATCTGGTGCAGCTGATCTTCCAGGCGTTTTACGTAATGTGGATTAGTATGCCCGATAGAGATAACAGCATGACCGCCATAAAGATCTAAATACTCAGTGCCTTTGTCATCATATACCAGGCTGCCAACACCTTTTACAATATTTATTGGATTGATAGGATAAACGTCGAATAGTTTCATATGCCCCAAACCCCTAAAGGGGCTTTAAAAAGTTAAATAATCAATTTATAACAATGCCAACCACAATTCCCCCTTTAGGGGGTAGGGGGCTAAAATCCAGTCGCCTTTAAACGAAGGCCAGCCTTTTCATCCAGCCCAAACATCAGATTCATATTTTGTACAGCTTGACCAGATGCACCTTTTAGCAAATTATCCAAAATACTAATGATCAAAAGCTTGTTACCATGTTTCTTGACCTGGATAAAGCATTTATTGGTATTTACAATTTGCTTTAAGTCGATATCATGACTGGTTACATGCGTGAATGGGTGCATATCATAATATTGATGATACAGCTTTAATGCGTCAGCTTCCGGCAGATCGGTATCTACATACATAGATGCAATTATGCCTCTTGTAAAATCACCACGATAAGGAATGAAATTTATTGGCTGGTTAAAGCCCGATTGTAATTGCCTTAGCGATTGACCGATCTCATTTAAATGCTGGTGTTCAAACGCTTTATAAACTGAAAGGTTATCATTACGCCAGGTAAAATGGGTCGTTGCCGATGGACTTTGCCCGGCACCGGTTGAACCTGTGGTAGCAGTAACATGTACCTCGCTATTTAATATACCTTTTGATGCCAATGGGAGGAGACCTAATTGTAAACAGGTAGCAAAGCATCCGGGATTAGCAATATTGGTTGCTTGTTTAATAGCATCTCTGTTTAACTCCGGTAATCCATAGGTAAAGTTTTTTGCTTTAAGCTTCGAGCTTTGAGTCAATCTAAAGTCCTGGCTAAGATCAATGATCTTAATGTGGTCAGGGATTGGGTTTGCTTCCAAAAACTTTTTAGTATCGCCATGTCCGACACAAAGAAAAAGCACATCTATATTATAAGCCAGTTCAGCGGCAAATTTAAGATCGGTATCACCAAACAGGTCGGTATGCACATCATAAACGTGGTTACCGGCATTGCTGGTGCTATGCACAAATGAGATCTCTACATTAGGATGGTTGATCAGGATCCGCAGCATTTCGCCTCCGGTGTAGCCTGCTCCACCAACAATTCCTGCGCGTACGTTGCCCCCCCCGCCCCCTAAAGGGGGAGCTTGATTAGCATAATCATTGCTTTTTGAATTCATAATGTTTTCTGTTTAAGAGTTTAAAGAACTCCCCCTTCAGGGGGCTGGGGGGCATTAACCTTATGATAGATCATTACCTGGTTGCCAAATATTTTTGAGAACCCTTTAACATCTTCGCCGCTCCAGGCATTGTTCATCTCGCCGTAGCTTCCGAATTTATTAGACATCAGATCATGTGCTGACTCAATACCTATAACCTGGAAACGATACGGGTGGAGCTGTACAAATACTTTACCGCTTACATACTGCTGTGTATCTGATAAAAAAGCCTCGATGTTACGCATGATAGGGTCATGAAACTGTCCTTCATGCAGCCAGTTGCCATAGAAAGATGATAACTGATCTTTCCATGAGAGCTGCCATTTGGTGAGCACATGTTTCTCTAAAGTATGGTGCGCCTTTATAATAACCATTGGTGCAGCCGCCTCAAAGCCTACACGGCCCTTTATGCCTATAATTGTATCACCTACATGGATATCCCTGCCTATGCCATAAGGTTGCGCAATAGCCTGTAGTGCCTGGATAGCTTTTGTTGGATGATCAAACCTTTCACTGTCGATTCCAATTAGTTCCCCTTTTTCAAATACTAACTCAATACTTCTGACTTCAGACTCAGTGACTTGAGTTGGCCACGCCTCTTCAGGCAAACCGAGGTTTGATGTTAATGTTTCCTTACCGCCAACTGAAGTTCCCCAAATGCCTTTATTGATAGAGTATTTTGCTTTTTCAAAGTTCATCTCCACGCCATGATCTTTCAGATACTGGATCTCTGCCTCACGGCTTAATTTTAAATCGCGGATTGGGGTGATGATCTGTACTTCGGGAACCAGGATATTGAAGATCATATCAAAACGTACCTGGTCGTTACCGGCACCGGTGCTGCCATGGGCAACAAATTCGGCGCCTATTTCTTTAGCGTAGTTTGCTATGGCAGTTGCCTGGCTAACCCGCTCGGCACTTACCGAAAGAGGATAGGTGTTATTTTTTAAAACATTACCATAGATCAAAAAGCGGACACAGGTATTATAGAAGTTTTCTGTTTCATCAACCACATGGTGTGAGGTAACGCCCATTTTATAGGCGCGTTCTTCAACACCCTTAAGCTCTTCTTCGCTAAAGCCACCCGTGTTTACAATTACCGAGTGAACTTCATAACCCAAATCCTGTGTTAAATATATGCAGCAAAAGGATGTATCTAATCCGCCACTGTATGCAAGTACTACTTTTTTCTTCATGGAGTGTATGTTTGTGTAGAGACGCAATACTTTGCGTCTTTGTAATATTCATTATTTAATGGCAAGTGGCGTATGCGATACGCCCGTACAATTGTTTAATTAATCGTGATCAGCGCCAATTCGTTTCTTAATGGCATTCTCGATGCGCTCAAGCAATGTCGCTTTGTGCGTGATCTTTTTCATTTTGTCTTCGTATTCCTTTTGCTTTTCAGCCGGATCGAAGAGCATGGCGGTGCACATACAGTTTTTACGGCCCTTGCTCATCAGGATATCATAGTTTACGCAGCTCTTGCAGCCTGCCCAAAAATCTTCGTCCTGTGTAAGCTCCGAGTAGGTTACAGGTTCGTAACCCAAATCAGAATTGATCTTCATTACGGCCAAACCTGTCGTTAAGCCAAAGATCTTTGCATTAGGGTACTTTGAACGCGACAATTTAAAAATGCTTTCTTTAATGGCTTTTGCAAGTCCCTCTTTTCTGAACTGGGGACTAACAATTAAACCTGAGTTAGCCACAAAATCGCCGTGGCTCCAGGTTTCTATGTAGCAGAAGCCTGCCCAGGTACCATCTTTATGAAAAGCAATTACCGCCTTGCCTTCCAGCATTTTATTGGCCACGTATTCGGGCGAGCGCTGGGCAATACCCGTTCCCCGGGCTTTTGCAGATTCAGCCATCTCATCGCAGATGTGCGGTGCAAAGTCTACATGCTGAGCGGTTGCAACCTGTATATCAAAATCTTTAATCATTTAAATAGAAAATTACCGTTAAATTATTGGCTTTTTAAAGCATTAATAATTAGATGATCTTTTTTTGATGAGGTTTAATGAAACCTCAATGGGGATGTGGAAGAGAAATAAATCAAACCCGAGGCATGTACGGCCTTCGTCGTGAAGGTGAAAATAAAAAAACAGTTGAAACCAAAGCAGCTGCAACCGGAGCAAATATGGCTCTGATCATTGGCTTATTTAAGCTTTGTTGATTCATTTTAATGTTGTTTTTATTGTTTTTTAAATTTTGTGCAAAGTATTGCATTAATTTTTATTTATGCAAGAAAAAAGTGAATTAGTTGCCGAATTAGTTGATTGTGTTGATTAAGTTACATTAGGTTGATTAAGTTGTTCAACTTAAAACTAAATTTATCAATCTATTCCTTCGGCAATACGGATGTAATATCCATTCAGATCTATAATGGCAAACTCGCGCATGCCGTAAGTATAGTTTTTTAAAGAATTTACAATTTCAATTCCCCTTTCCTGGTATTCAGCATACACTTCGTCAATATTATCAACAAACCAGATCAAATTAAAACGTGCTGTTTCGCTGTTAATTAACTGAGCATATGCCGCATCTTCTCCAAAAAGCAATCGCATATCATCCCTGCGGATCCCTCCATCAATCTTGCCTTCGATCCATTCTTCATAGAATCCGAATTTATCACGGTAATAATCAAGTGTTTGCCTTAAATTTATCACCGGCAGATGAGCTCCGCATTTGTGAAATCTTTTATTTTTCATGGCGTTCAAATATTACAACTTTTTCAATTCTTACAACAACTACAACCCTTTCAACCTTTACTAACAATATCTTCCAAAATCATCTCCGCATGCACCCTTGAGTTTTCAATAAACCATAAATGGGTATCCATGCCGCCGCATACTACACCGGCGAGGTATAAGCCGGGCAGATTGGTTTCCATTGTTTCCGGGTTGTAATGAGGGATAAACTTATCATCGGTTAGTGTAATGCCTAACTTTTTCAAAAACTCAAAGTTTGGCCGGTAGCCTGTCATCGCCATCACATAATCGTTAGGGATGGTTACCAAACCTGCCGGGCTTACAATATCAACCTCATGCTCACGCACTGCTTTTAAATGGGAGCTAAAATAAGCCTTTATACTGCCTTCTTTAATCCTGTTGATAATATCGGGCCGCACCCAGTATTTAACCCGGTGACTGACCTCTTCACCTCGAATAACCAGTGTAACATCGGCCCCTTTACGATAGGTTTCAAGCGCTACATCAATAGCAGAGTTGCTTGACCCTACCACAACCACTTTTTGCATGGCGTAATAGTGCGGGTCTTTATAGTAATGTTTTACTTTTGGCAGATCCTCTCCGGGGATATCAAGCTTTACCGCAATGTCATAAAACCCGGTTGAAAGGATAACCTTCTTTGCCTGGTAGGTTGCTTTACTGGTGGTAATGGTAAAAATATCATCCTGATTTATCAAGCCGGTAACTTCTTCAAATAAATTAACAGGCAGATGATTTGATGTGGCTACCCTGCGGTAATATTCCAGCGCTTCAGCGCGGGTTGGTTTGTTGCTGATAGTTACAAAAGGAATGCCGCCAATCTCGAGTTTCTCCGAAGTAGAGAAAAACGTCATGGTTGACGGATAGTTGTATAATGAATTAACCAGGCAGCCTTTTTCAACAATTAAAAAACTTAAACCTGCTTTTTGTGCTTGGAGTCCGCATGCTATTCCGATGGGGCCGCCGCCTATGATGAGTATATCGAGCATTAGTTAGCAAATGTTTTTGCGAAGATAGTTAGTTTGGCTTATAGTTAATGGTTCATAGTTCATAGCCGAAGCAAAAAGGGGTGAAAGGCAAAGGGCTTTTATATGAAAGCATGATGAAATGACCCATAGGGTCTGCCCCTTTGTAGAAATGTATAAGTGGTTTTTTTTTGCCGCGTAGTGGCTACCCACTTTTTACGCCATTTTTGAATATGTGCTTCTTTTACAACATTATACGTGTATTTGTGGAAATAGGTGAAGGCAATAAGAATGATGCGCCTAATTACTACAAAGGGGCGGACCTTATGGGTCATGTGCACCGATATCTTAACAAACCGAAACATAAAGGCACAAAAAGGGGTAAGCTACTTTTATCGCGCCGCTCAACTCTCTACCCTTGCTGCGTTCCCACCCTGGGGGAGTTCAAGAGGAGCTGGCCGTAAAAGACTTACCCCGGCGCAAAGATAGAAAAAGGTTTGTTTTTGGTTAATAAATTGTTAAAAAAGGATCTTTATTGTGATTAGGTCTAAGTTTTTAGTGCTGAAATGTTGTATTACAATGGGTTACCATAAAGTAAAAAAAATCATTTTTTAATAATCAACCAATTAAATGGATCAAAAAAGACTAAACTGCGCTGAGGTTAACGGTTTTTCTGTTGTTGCCGGCGTTTTTAGCTTCGAATTGATGAAGGAATTAAAATCCAGTCGCTTATTAAAAGGTAATTCTTTATAAACGCGGTAACTTTTATCATGGCCGATCATTTCCCTGCGTAGTATGGTCAATTTATCTACCTTAAATTCTTCCTGCCATTCCTGTTTGCTAACATAGGGCCACAGCTTTTTAAATGCAGGCGCCGTTAAGCTGCGTGCTATGGTGATATGCGGTACAAAGCTGCCTCCGCTAAAAAAGCGTTTTAAATGTTTAAACCATAAAGCAGTGGCTGGCGACTGCTCCAGTCGTGCATAAATGGTAGGGTTTTCTTCGTGGTGGAAAAAATCAAAACCATTGATACCGGTTACCAGTGGGGGCAGGGTTAAAAGCTCCCGTTCAAGTTTAGGCATCAGCGTATCTATCCATACAGGCTTTTTACGCGGCCATTGCTGAATGCTGATGTGAGCTTTTGAATACCTGCTGTTATAATCGCCAACTATGGATGCACTGTCTTCCTTAAGTCGTTTTATGCGCTTACAAACACTATCGGATGGGGTAAGCACTAACAAATAATCCTGGTAACCTGTCATAATCATTGATTTAATAAAACAAATATTACTAATATTTTTAGCAATTGCAAGTGATTTTGAGAAAAAATAAATTATCTCTGTGGTACTCCGCGCATTCTTTGTGATCTCTGCGGTTAAATTTTTAACACGGAGGGCGCTAAGGAGGCACAGAGACCACAAAGTGTGCAGATAAAAATTAAAATGCCAGCAGTTTATTGCCAAAGTGCAGCTCGCGGTAAACTTTCCATTCGTGGTGCTCGGCAAAGGTGTCGCGGTGTAATATGGTTAGGTTGCCTACACTAAATGATTGCTTAAACTCCCGGCTCTCAAAATTGGGCCACAGCTTGTTGAATGCCGTGACCGGGATGTTTTTGGCAATGGTGATATGCGGTACAAAATCTTTAACCTTTATGCCCATTTGCATGGTGAGCAGCTTAAACCAGTTTTCGGCACGGTCTGTACACTCAATTTTGGCGCAGATGGTTTTGGTGGTTGGGTCATTGCTAAAATGATCAAAGCCATTAAGGTACAGCTCAACCGGGGGCATAGTGCTGAGCCGTTGCCCCATCCTCTGAATTGCCGGTTGTGCTAAAAAGGGCTTGCAGCGTACCTGGTGGGTTATGGTAATGTAGGCCCTGCTGTGCATGCCCTCAAAATGCCCGATTGCATTTACCGATGCCCGCTTATACCTGCTGATCTCCTTAACCAGGTCGCCTGGCAAGGAAATTATCATCAAATAATCGGCATAAGCAGTCATAAAAGCAATTGAATTATCTGGCGCTAAATTGCTAATTATTTTAGTATCTTCAAGGGGTGTGAAGAAATAATTGCCAGGAGAAAGGTTAAAGGCGAAAGGTGAAAGCTGAAAGGTTTTTGCAGAAATAATTATTCAGGATATGCAAATACTGTCCGTTTGTTTTGGGGGATGAGGGTAGGATGGACGAACGGACAAGATTAAGTTTAATGAATAAATGCAGATCTCCGGGCGTCCCTTGCTGGGTACGAGGCAATCTTTGAGCACCTGGAGAAAGAATATAGCCAGATATTTACTATGCAAGGGAACTGGATTATCCCTGTAGACCATAACATTTTCAATTTGGCATGCGGGGCACTAGGTACGCCACCTCATTTGCCCTGCGCAGCATACTAGCGCGAGAGGAGGGATAAACACTAGATAAAGAATATTATAGTCTTTTAATTGAGGCTTTTATTGTTATTATTTAGTATACCTTTATCGTTTGTAACTAAACCTAAATGAACACTCAAAATAGAAAATCTGAAGAACAATTACATTACGAAAGTCTTACAAGTTATTTAAAATATGGAATTGCAATTGCCGGATCGTTTATTGTGGTTATTTCTTCTGTTGCAATTTATTTTTCGTTTGGAGATAGAAAAGCAATGAGAGATGAATACGAAAATTCAATTACCAACTTGAGAGTTCAAATAGTTGAAATTAAATCAGACGCAAAAGAAACTGTAAAACAGATTAAAGAGGAAGCGCAAGCAGAAATAAAAGCAACAAAAGAATATTCTGAGAAACAAATTTCAGGCATCACAACTGAAACAAATGCGATTGCCTTAACTGAAACTCAAAAACAAATTGATGGTATATTTAAAACAGACAAAATTCAGAACATCATCGATTTTCAAGCCACTAAAGAAATAAAAGGTAAAGTGAAGGCTATGGTAGATTCAGCAACTAAAAGCATAACAAAAATTAATGACGCCGCTTCAAAAATGCGGATTGGCCATATTAAGGGAATGTTACTTTTGAGATCTTATTTTGAAAAACCTAAAAACACACAAGATAGTTTGCTAGCCAAAAACTTATATGATGATATATGTGAAGATTACTTCTTGGTAGACAAGGATACGTTAGCTTATCCAGGCTTGTCATCTTTCGCCACACATCGCGAATATGTCCCATTCAAAATAATAAATAATATGTACCCAACAGATAAAGGTCAAGACAATGACCTTCGTTTTATGATGGACGTAATTAACAATAAAGACAATAGATATGATCTGAATTGGATTGGAATAACCATAATCAATATAGGCAGAATTTCAAATAAAAACTTTAAACTATTTGAAATTGATGAAGTAAATAAATGGTTTAAAGGGTTGAAGAGATAACAACTTAATATAAAATTCACTGATAACATAAAATGATAAAAGTAAAGGCAATAATATAACCTCTCTTGAATTTAGTAATTGCCATTTATAAAAAAAAAATAGCTATTAGATAAAGTAATAAGCTATTTAAATTTGATTAAAACGGCACAAGTATAAATTGATTGTAAATTTAATACCCATGCCTATTTGGATCTTATCTTAATCCTATAAATGAATCTGGCTATCTTCAGTTATCTTGATTAACTGCTCTATCATCAAATACAATTTCCTCATTTATATCAAAATCACCATATCCATTGTATTTCTTATTTATAACAACATTAAATCGTTTAAACAGATTAAAAAAGTTTTCATGAGTAAATTCTGCTTCAAAGCTTATTCCAACAATGTAAGGATTTTGTTCTGTCGATTTTTCTTGATCTAAACAGATAATTGAAGCTGAAAAAAAATCAGAATAGCCATGATAAAAATTAGCCCCAATTGCTTTGTATTTAACCACATCGATACCCCTATCTAATAAAAATTGATCTAAATCGAAGTCGTCTGCTATATCAGCGGCAGCAGTACCTAAAAAGTCATTATATTGAACGGTTGCTTTCATAAGAATTATTGTTTTTGCAAATTACCGTTTAAAATTTTAGAATAAGCTAAAATCATAGCCAAAAAAACTTGATCAAATTTAGATGACAGTAACGTGATATATCTCTAATTTTCAGCGCGATACATTATTATGTCAGTTAAAAAACACACCTTACAGTTTATTTTTATTTTTTTAATTAAATACCCTTTATTGGTTGTAAGCGCCGAGGCCGCTTTCCTGAGAAAAGTCTTGGCAACCCTTCCACATTACCAGTTAGGGTTTCCCGTTCACCTTTATTCTTTCACTTCAACCACCCCATATACTAAGCAGTAAAATACCTTTCAGAAGCATCCACGTTTCCTGCATAGCTATTTTTGCCACACAATAACATCCTGCTCCATTGATTTGCATGTGCAGCGGCTGCTTCGTTCCTCGCAGTGACGGGTTGGAGAGGCTTTTCTAACCATTCACCCCTTACCTTACTTTTTCAACTCCACTAATATTTACTAATTATATTAGCAATATTACTTACATTTGTTGCATGCCAGCCAAACGCACCATAATGCATATCGATCTTGATTCATTTTTTGTTTCGGTTGAGCGCAAGTTTGACCCTTCGCTTATTGGCAAGCCGGTGATTATCGGCGGCTCAGCGGATAGGGGCGTGGTGGCCAGCTGCAGCTATGAGGCGCGCAAATTTGGGGTGCATTCGGCTATGCCTACGCGGCAGGCCGCAAAGCTTTGTCCGCATGCTATTTTTTTACGCGGCTCGCATAGCAGGTATGGCGAGGCCAGCAGGGAGGTTACCGAAATTATTCACAACGCGGTGCCGCTATACATGAAAACATCTATAGATGAGTTTTATATTGACTATACGGGGATGGATCGCTTTCATAACTGTTATAAGCATGCCGGCGAACTGCGTCAAAAGATTATACGGGATACCGGGCTGCCTATCTCGTTCGGCATGTCGTCGGGTAAAACAGTGTCAAAAATGGCTACTAACCAGGCAAAGCCTAACGGGCAGCTGTATATTCCGCATGGCAGGGAGAAAGAGTTTTTAGCGCCTTTGGCGATAGGTAAAATTCCAGGACTGGGCGAAAGTACAGCTAACAAATTACACCAATACGGTATTGAAAGGATCGGCCAACTCCAAAAAATGGATGTGCGTTTCCTGGAGGCTGTTTTTGGCAGGATGGGCAAATATATTTGGGAAAAGGCCAACGGTATTGATGATAGTGAGATTGTGCCACACAGCGACCGTAAATCAATCTCAACAGAGCATACCTTTCACACCAATATAGCCGACAGGCAAGCTATCGAAACTATCCTGGTATCAATGACGGAGGAACTTGCCGGGAAATTGCGCAAGGAAAACAAGGTAGCGTCATGCCTGGCTATAAAGGTGCGCTATGCCAACTTTGAAACCCATACCCAGCAAGAAAAAATAGCCTTAACCGCAGCTGAACATATCCTGATCCCCGGAGTAAAGAATCTGCTTAAAAAAGCATGGAACCAGCACCGGCCAATCAGGTTAATAGGGGTAAGGCTAAGTAACTTATGTACCGGCAGCTACCAGATAAACCTGTTTGAAGATAACGAGGAACGGATTAAGCTTTACCAGGCCATGGACAAGATCAACTTTAAATTCGGTGAAAAAACGGTGTGCCGGGCAGCGGCGATGGAAATTGGGACAAGGAATTTTAACCCGTTTATGCGTGGATAGGAAAATGGTTTCTTTTAAATATATTTACGAACATAAGTTTTCATATAATTGTACTTCAACTTTAATATGGCTACCATTCCCTTTAAAATATCACCCTCTATTTTAAAATGGGCAAGAAACTCAATTGGATATTCAATTGAAGATACTGCTCATAAACTTAGCATTACTCCGCAAAGATTGGAAGAGTGGGAGAAAGGATTGGCTTCACCGACTTATAACCAGCTTGAAAATTTAGCATATAAAATATATAAAAGACCTATTGCCACTTTCTTTAGAAAAGAACCGCCTACTGAAAAGCCTATTGAGAAGGATTTTAGAAATTTATCAAGCTCTGAAATTATGCATTTCTCAAGTGAAATGATTTTAGTTATCAGAAAAGCAAAGCATTTACAAAATCAAATAAAGGAATTAAATCTAAATTTAGAAGAGCCAGATTTTAGAAAATTTAAGGTCTCAATTGCTGACAACCCAATATTGGCTTCCGAAAGGTTTCGCGAATTTATCGGTCTGCCAATTGAAGTACAAAAAAAATGGAATTCTTCAAACGCATACGATAATTTCAAAAAGCACATTGAAAAGATTGGGATTTATGTGTTTCAAATTCAAATGCCATTTGAGGAGGCAAGAGGATTTTCTCTGACGGATGATGTTCCTATAATTGTTTTAAATACGGAAGATGCAAAAAATGGAAGAATATTTAGCCTTTTCCATGAAGTGTGTCACATCTTGTTTAATGTTGGTGGTGTATTTAGAGATAGGGAGACCAATAATTTAAATGCTGAATATAAGGCAATTGAGGATTTTTGCAATTTGTTTGCAGCATCATTTTTAATTCCAGATAAGCTTTTTAAAATTGATATAGACTACAGTCATAAAAAAATACAAGAATGGAGTGAAGTGGATTTAATTGCTTTATCCAAAATATACAATGTTAGTAAAGAGGCTATTTTAAGGAAGCTTGTTGATTTAAATTTAGCGTCTAAAAACTTCTATTTTACAAAAAAAAGGATTTGGAATGCAGAATTAGCCGCACATAAAGAAATTCAGAAACAGAAAAATAAAGATAGCGGCGGTGGTGTTCCACAAGATATTAAAGTAGTAAGTGAGAAAGGCAAATTATTTATTTCCAATGTTTTAGATAGTTATGAGAAAGGCAATATCACTTATGGTCAAATTTCTGAATTCTTAGAAGTAAAACTTGATCATCTTCCACAAATAATCCAAAGAATAAATAGATGACAGGACTATTTGATGATCCATATAAATATGTAATTGACAGTAGTGCCTTATTTGATTTGAAAAGGAATTATCCACCGACTGTTTTTAAAGGTGTTTGGGATAATTTTGAAAAAATGTGTAACTCTCTGGAAATTATTTCGGTTCGCGAAGTTAGAAGAGAAGTTGAGAAGGGAATGGATTGGTTAGTTGATTGGTCGAGAGAGAATTCAAGAATTTTTTTAGAACCCACCCATAATGAATTATTATATATTGGTGAACTTCAAGAAAAATATCCTTATTTGATCGATTATAATAGTGATAGGCCGGCAGCGGATCCATTTGTTATCGCATGTGCCAAAGAATACAAATTAAAGATTATTCAGCATGAAAAACTTCAAAACAACAAACAAAAGCTTCCATTTGTTGCTAAACAAGAAGGCGTGGAGTGTTTGTTATTGACTCAATTATTTGAATTAGAAAATTGGAAATTTTAAATTGATTAAAAATCCGCTATAAAACCCTCTTCATTAACAAATCCGTTTGCTTATCATCGCCCAATAAAAACTCATGGCTGCTGAATACTTCAAAGCCGTTGTGCCGGTAAAAACCTATGGCATTGGCGTTATGTTCCCATACACCAAGCCAAACGTATTCAAATTGCTTTTTAACGGCAGTATCAACAGCGAAATCTAAGAGCTGCTGCCCAATGTGTTTTTTATGATGCTGGCGCGATACGTAAATGCGTTCAACTTCTAAAGCCTTTTCATCCTGAAACTCAGTTTGGGCATCGGCAAAGTTTAACTTTAAGTAGCCAACTACTTCATCATCAAGCATGGCAAAATAAAATTCAGAGTTTGCGTTGATCAGCTCGGTTAGTATTTTTTGTGATGTAAATGCAACTGAAGCATAAGCTTCCATGTTTGCGGCATCATTAAGAGGACCAAAGAAATCAAAAAAGGTTGTTCTGCTGAAATCGAGCAGTACAGCTGCATCCGTCATTTCAGCTTTTTGGATAATTATTTTATTAGGCGACATCGGTATTTTAACTTAGTGATCCGGGTTCTCTGCGGCCGTTTTAACACAGAGAGATGCAGAGACGGTGCAAAGTACACTGAGATTTTTTAATCTTCAAATTATCAAATCAAAAAATCTTCAAATTAGTCAAACTGCTCCTGTAACCTTATCAGCCTATCGATCATCAAATTCAGCTTTTCCTCTTCGTTTTTAAACATGCGGGGCTTAAGGTAAAAGGTGATGAACAAAAACCATAGAATAATGGATCCGTAGGTTATCAGCTTAAAATAAAGAGGCGCCTTTTCCAGTACCTCAATAAAATATAAGGTTAGCCCAATGCTTATCATCAGCATAAATACATAATAAAACCAGCCTATAACTTTGCTGCGGTTTTTTTGATATGCTTTAAGTGTGTTTAAGTAGTCGGTTGGGTTTTGGGTAAGATCGTGCTTGTTTAATATGTGGTAATGACGTACAATAAGGGATAGGTACATCAGCATAGTTACTAAAATAATCAGGATGCCTATAATGGTGGCAGGGGAGCGGAATGCAAAAAAGAAAGTGATGATAAAGGCACACGCTATTAATGCAATCATTGCCACAATACCCCAATATAACCTGCTGGTTATACCGCGGATCCCCTTCTTCACCTGCTTTAGCGCCTCGTCCACCGAAAGCTTGTCGGGTTTTGGCTGTCCCTGCCAAACCGACATTAAATGCTCAAATTCTTTCATAGTGGTTATACAATTCTGTTAATTTCTGTTTAATGCGATATATTTTCACCCTTAGGTTTCCCTCCGAGATTCCCGATACATCTGCAATTTCGGGGTATGGCACTTCATCAAGCACCAGCGTAATTATAATTCTTTCTGATTCTTCCAACTTCGATATACACTTATAAAGCAAAGCCACCTGTTCGTTTTTTTCAGATAGTTCTTCTTTCTTATTCTCAGCAATAAAAGGTGTTAGCTCGTCTTTCGCCTGTCGTTTTTCTGACCGCAGGTAGGTAAGACAGGTATTAACAGCAATACGATAGATCCAGGTTGAGATCATTGCCTGGTTCCGGAATTTATCCAGGTTTTGCCAAACTTTTAAAAATGTTTCTTGTAAAAGGTCGTTCGCAGCATCATCATCACCAGTATAACCATAACATAAATGGTAGATCTTTTTTGAATTGGCTTCATAAATTTTCTTAAAAGCTGCTTCTTTTTCTGCCACTATCAGTTAATTTTTATTGTTAGATTTTAAAACCCCAAAGATGTTACAACAAATAATCATTCTTATAAAACCAGGGGAATTTATTTTCAGCTTCATCAAGCAGCCTGTTGTATTCCTGGCTGTGGTCAAACTGCAGGTCTTCATGTAGTTTTTTAATATTTGTGTTGATCTTTTCCACCTGCCTCATCAATATCATCCGCAATGGTTTATAGGAAGTATTTTTGTTGATGTATTGCAGGTAGTTAAAGCAAAAGTTCAAAAGCAGGTCTATTTCTGCTGGCTTTGAGGCCATAAACTTAACATATTTGCTTATTAGCCTTAAAACCTTACGTACACTTTTTGATGCCAGGTAGCTATGTGATGGCAGTTGGCTAAGCATAAAACCAACCTCGGCCTTTACTTTTTCAACAAAGGCGTGTTCATCATTAGCTTCAAACAGCAGGTAGGCCAGCAGCTCCTTATTTTCTTTTTTATACCTAACCAGGCGCAGGCAAAGCTCAGACAATTGCTCATGCGGCAAATGCTGGATCTCTTTCTTTATATCCTGTAAGCCATAGGTAGGTATGCTCATAAGTTTTAGTATGGGTGCAATTTACTAAATTTTGTAGTAACTGACTAATGCGGATGTTCATCTAACAAAATTACTGAGGAAAGGTTGAGAGAATATATTGTACCGCCAATTTATCTTTGCTATAGTTAGTATAAATGAATATTTTTGAGATACCAATTTATTCACCAGCCCAACGGCTTAATTTAATATTACAAGTATGAAACGTATCTCATTAACCTACATGTTGTTATGTATTGTAACTTTGAGCATCACAGCAAAGCAGAAGGTGCTGATATTCAGTAAAACAGCAGGTTTTCATCATAACTCAATTGCAGTTGGAATCCCGGCTATTATAAAACTGGGCCAGCAGAATAACTTTGATGCGGATACAACCACCGATGCTGCAAAGTTTACGTTTGATAATTTAAAGCAATATGCGGCAGTGATATTTTTAAGCACAACGGGCGATGTTTTGAATGATAAACAACAGGCTGAATTTGAAAAATATATCCGCAACGGCGGTGGTTTTGTCGGCGTACATTCAGCTACTGATACCGAGTACGACTGGCCCTGGTATGGCAACCTGGTTGGTGCTTATTTTAAAATCCACCCTGCACAGCAATTTGCAGTGTTGCATGTAGTCGACCGTAATTTTATAGCAACCAAACACTTGCCTGCTGAATGGCGCAGGTTTGATGAATGGTATAATTTTAAATGGATAGCACCAAACCTGCATGTGCTGATCACCATTGATGAAAAAAGTTATAAAGGGGGTTTAAATGGCGATAATCATCCTATGAGCTGGTATCATGATTATGATGGCGGCCGTGCATTTTATACCGAGCTTGGCCATACTGATGATTCATATGCTGACCCGCTTTATTTAAAACACCTTTTGGGCGGAATTGAATATGCTATGGGTAATGCAGGTAAATAAATTAATTTTTGTAAGTAATCATCTTAAATTTGCAGGCTTTCAATAATTACCTGCATGAATATTTTCCCAACCCAGTATTCTACACTTTCATCAGCTGCTTTAAATGGTTTTTTATCAGAGCGTTATGGGTTTTCAGATACATCCTGCCGTCTGCTCGTCCGTAATGTTAGTGATACCTACCTGCTGGAGAACCGGACGGACAAATATATTTTTAAGATTTACCGGGATGCACACCGCAAGCTTGATGAGATAAAAGGCGAAGCTGAATTGCTTACCATTTTAGAGGAAAGAGGTGCAAAAGTATCCCATCCCATAAAAGACCTAAATGGCGATATTATCCAGGCCTTTAATGCTGCTGAAGGCACCCGTTATGGTATTTTATTCACGTACGCCAAAGGCAGGGTTGTAAGTGCAATGAATGATGAGCAACTAGCCGTACTTGGCCGTGAAATGGCAGCTATACATAATATAACTGCCAATATTGAGCTGAACCACAAACGGATAGTATTTAATCCGGATACAACTATTACCGAACCCATTAAAACCATAAAACCCGCATTTGATGAGTTGCCTGATGAATATGCTTATTTAACTGATACTGCAAAATCAGTAATTGTAAAGCTTGAGCAGTTCAATTTTACCAACTTTAGCTATGGCTATTGTCACTATGATTTTTTGCCGAAGAATTTTCATTTTGACAGGGATAATAACATCACCTTTTTCGATTTTGATTTTGCAGGAAAGGGCTACCTGGCAAATGATATTACTTCACTGTATATCCATTACTTTTTAGAAGCAAGCTCGGGCAAAATAACACGCGACGAAGCCGACACATCATTTGCCATTTTTGTTGAGAATTACCGTAAAGTAAGGCTTTTGCATTATGATGAGCTTAAAGCCACCCCATACCTTGGTTTTGCATTTTGGGTATTTTATCTTGGGTTTCAGTATGATAACTTTGATGATTGGTCGAGCATATTTTTTGGCCCAAAGTTTTTAAGGGATAGGGTAGCTTTGATAAAAAAGTGGATGGAATGGTTTGAAATATAAGCTACCTTTATTTTTTATGAAAGATTCGAAATTTAATCTTGATGGCCGCATTTGGATAGAAACAGCAGGAGAGAAAATACTGGGGCATGGCCGTGTTGAATTATTGGAAAGGATCAAGGAGTCGGGCTCTATCCGCCAGGCTGCTTTACAGATGAAGATGTCGTACAAACAGGCCTGGGATCTGATCAATCATATGAATACACATTTTACATCACCCATTGTAATATCACACAGGGGCGGCAAAGGCGGCGGGAACGCTGTAGTAACAGACTATGGACTTAATGTGATCAGCCAGTTTCATTCCTTTCAAGCTAAGCTTAAAACCTTTTTAGCTGAAAACAGCAACGAAATAAACCTGTAAATTTTTAATGTTACTTTATTATAAATAAAAGAAAACATATTCTCATTTTTACGTTATGTAAAATTTAATATATCGATCCTATATAAAAAAACTATGAAGAAACATACATTTACCCTGATTGCGCTGATCGCGTTTTTTATCAGCCCATATTTAACAAAAGCACAGCCAACTGTTAAAGAGGCATCGGTAAAGGTAACTGGCGAGGTAGCTTCAGCGCTCGACTTAAAATTAGCTGATCTGCAGCAGTTTAAACAAACTGAACTTACACGAAAAGACAGGGATGGTAAAGATCATATTTACTCAGGTGTTATACTTTCGGAGATCCTGCAAAAGGCAGGCGCTACGTTAGGAAAGGATCTGCGCGGCGAAAACCTTACTAAATTTGTACAGGTAGAAGCCAGCGATGGTTATCAGGTTGTTTTTGCACTTGCTGAGCTCGATAAAGATTTTACAGACCGTATGATCATATTGGCAGATAAGGTCGATGGCAAACCTTTATTGCCTGCTGACGGCCCTTTTCGTATTATTGTACAGGATGAAAAAAAGCCGGCCAGATGTATTAAGCAGGTAATCGGTATTAAAATTCAGTTTGCTAAATAGAGTTTAGATTAAATGAAAACAGGATTTCCTACCGCAGAAATTAGGATACAAGGTATGGCCCCGCTTATACAGGTGTTTGATATGGCGGTATCGTTAAAATTTTACAGAGACCTGTTAGGCTTTTCAGTTACAATGTCATCAGGCGAAGGCGACAATGTAGATTGGGTACTATTAAAACTTAATGATATAGACCTGATGTTAAACACAGCGTACGAAAGGGAATTAAGGCCTTTAAAACCCGATGCTGACCGGACTGCAGCGCATGAGGACCTGACCTTATACTTTGGCTGCCCGGATACGGATGCTTTATGCGAATACCTTCAGGCTAATAATGTAACCGTTAATAAACCCGAAATTACCAAATACAACTGGAAGGCCCTGAATTTTAAAGATCCTGACGGATACGGGCTTTGTTTTCACTGGCCCTTGCCAAACTCCTGATTGCTTATTGAAATTTGACGTATTCTCAATGCGCTTTATTTTGAAAAACCTGGCTATTACTGCAGAACCCGGTTATCTTACTCTAAATGGTTATTATAAACATTTTGACAATGTAAACAGCCGTTATCCGTACTTCAGGAGTTCGTTACGGTATTCCGTTGATTTTGAGTAGAGGTCACGCCAGTCACAATGTTTTTAATCTAATCCAACCCTGGCAGTTCTATATAAAAAATGGTTCCTTTACCTGTATTATTTTCAAACCAGATATTTCCGTTATGTAACTCGATGATCCTTTTTGAAATGGATAAGCCAAGCCCGAATGGCTGCTCGCCATTAGTGCCATTTTTTTTTGCAGGAGTAAACATTTCAAAAATAGTATCTTTCTGATCAGCCGGAATGCCGATACCGTTATCCGCAACTGAAATAAGTACTCGCCCACTAGCTGTCTTAATACCTACTTTAATAATTTCACCTGAATAACTAAATTTTATAGCGTTTACAATTAAGTTATTGATAACCCTCCATATTTTTTCGTGATTTACATGGGCCATTACAGGTTCGTTATTATGCTCAAAAAGTATTTGCTGCTGTTTGTCTCTTGCCTTAAATTGAAGCAGTTCAACAGAATCATACAAAAGCGATTTTAAATCCAGCGTTTGTTTTACTACCTGCTCATTCTCATCAGCCAAACCGGTTTTAAGCAGTTCGTTTATCATTTCCATTGAATGTAAACCGGTTGTTTCAATCAGCTTAAGCATGCTTTTGCAGTCTTCAGAGAGTTCATCTTCAACCATAAGCATAGTTGCAAGCCCTGTTATACCCGAAAGCGGATTTCGAAGGTCATGGGCCATTACCCGCATAATACGGAGGTAGTTTTTATTAACACGTTCCATTTCGTCCAGGGAATTTTGTAGCTGCCTGTTCTGCAGGGTTAGTTCCTGGTGGCTTTTTCTTGTTCTTTTAAAGGTTCGGCTTATCATTAAAATAGTTATTATAAAAAAAAATGTGAATATGACAAAAGCAATCAGGAAACTTGAAGATACTATTATACCTCCTGTAATTAAGCTTAAATACATATATTCATTATCAGGTATGATGTAATTGCAGCATTAATTGGGTTAAAACAAATGCTTGTTATTATTGGTGAATTAGTTTAAAACGATTTTGGGTAAACAGTGATAAATAAGATTGATTGTTGTTATACGCATTTAAGTTTAAATTAATCATGTTAAACGGCAGACTTTATAAAAGTGTTGTGAATATTTTAATTAACTAATTAACTAATAATGGATAACAAAATATAAAACCGGCTAATATCTATTATTTGAGCGGCTAATTATTGTAATTTAATACAGACATTGTATATTACAGGGGCAAGCAATAATAGCTTTATTTATGAAAAATATATATAGACTCTCTGTAACAATATTGTTTGTTACGTTTATAACGGGGTGCAAAAAAGCTGATGTCCAAATAAATGGAAAAGACACAGCGACGCACAGATCAAATTTCAGGGTTATTGGATACCTGCCATTACACAGCATTGAAAATGGACTGGGCGTCAATTTTGATTTTAGCAGGATAAACTACCTGAATATTGCCTTTATTAACCCCAACCAAAATGCAAATTTTACTGTAACATCTGCTTTAAGCAATGTTGTATTTGCCGCCCATGCAAAAAATACAAAAGTTTTGATATCCATAGGTGGTGGTTCAGCCCCGGCGTATTATTCATCACTTTTGTCAGATACTTTGCGCAGTACATTAATAAATAACCTGGTAAAGCTTGTTGCAGATAATAATTTGGATGGTATTGATGTAGACCTTGAGGGTGAACGGATTGATAATAATTATGAAGCCTTTGTTACCGGATTATCAACGGCTCTAAAGTCAAAAAATAAACTACTCACATCAGCCGTTGCCACTGCGTATATGTCAAAATACACAGATAGTGCCCTCGCGGTTTATGATTTTATAAATATTATGTCTTATGATAAAACCGGCCAATAGAGACCCAGTAACCCGGGACCGCATTCGCCATACGATATGGCTGTTTCTGATTTGGATTACTGGACAAATACAAGAGCTATAGCAAAAGAAAAACTTAGTCTTGGCGTACCCTTTTATGGTTATGGCTTTGGAACAGGTGCACCCGCAGATATCAATTTCAAGGAACTTGTTGCACAATACCCAGGCTCGGAAAATACCGATCAGGTAACCGTTGCAGGTGGTGGAATAATTTATTATAATGGGATCCCGACTATTAAAAGCAAAACAACTCTTGCCCTGCAAAATGCAGGCGGAATAATGATCTGGCAGTTGATGGGAGATGATTCCGGGAGTAAATCATTATTAAATACTATTAATGATACTATAAACCCTGCCAGGTAAAATACCCGTCTGTATTTTAAATCCGATCTTTAAACAGACCTTTAAAAACCTTTAAGTAACCCGATAAATATTGAAAAGACTTATTGCCATAACTTTGCTGTCGTTTCACCTGTTTAATATGGGTGATTATCTGGTACAAACTTTAATTAGCAATTAATAAATTATTTATTTGATAAAAACTTATAAATATCTATATTCAATTCACCAATTAACCTAATGTTTAAATGAAAGAGAATAAAACGAGTCCCTGGATCTTTTGGACAGGCTTTTGTATATTGCTGATCCCCGGACTGGTACATGCTTACTTGTTAATGCCTTTTCCGGGCAGCCAGGACCTTAATGCTATAACCATTTCCTATTACCTCGAAAAAATTGTAACCCCGTTACGCATAGCCGGAGCTGTATTAGTGCTTTTTTATATTGTAAAATATTTTACAACAAACTCACTAAAAAACCAGGTAATAAAGATTGCGGCATTAGTGTTTTACCTGGGAACTTTTTATGTAAGTGATGTTTTGTATAAAGCCGAAACCATGTTTGAAGAACCCAAAACAGTAAGTTTCACTAATGCGATACATAACCATGTGCCTGAGAGCCTTGTAATATTGGGTGTTGTTAATAATGGCGTTGCAAAAGCTTATCCGCTGGTTTACTTGGGATATCACCACAAAGTACAAGACAATGTTGGCGGCGAACCTGTACTGGTTACTTATTGTACCATGTGCCGTACCGGGCGCGTATTTAGCCCTGTTGTTAATGGCAAAAGGCAGAATTTTCGTTTGGTGGGAGCAAGACATTATAACGCTGTAATTGAAGACTCCGCAACTAAAAGCTGGTGGTACCAGGCTACAGGTATTGCTGCTGCAGGTCCGTTAAAAGGAAGTCGTTTGAAAGAATTATATTATGAACAATCAACTCTGGGTGCATGGCTGGCTAAATATCCCGGCTCGCTTATCCTGCAACCCGACAAACATTATATGGCTGATTATAACGACCTCAAAAATTATGATAGAATCCAGGCTATTGACAAAGACAGCACCATTAAAAATAAAGATACAATGGTGAGAAAAAGCTGGGTTGTTGGCGTAATTGTTGACAAGCAGGCTAAAGCCTATAACTGGCGCAAACTGGTAAAAACAAGGTTACTGAATGATAAACTGGCAAATACACCGCTTATGGTTAGCCTTGAAAAGGATAGCCTTACCTACCATGTTTGGAACAGGATGGTAAATGGGAAGGAACTGCACTTTAGCCTTGATCCAGCCGGGCTGTTAACCGACCAGGAAACAGTATCAACCTGGAATTGGGATGGCTTATGTACTGCCGGGGTTAATAAAGGGGCACAATTAAGTAAGATCCAGGCTTACCAGGAGTATATGCATTCGTGGAAACACTTTCACCCCGGGTCATCGTTTCAATAACTGATGAATTTTAATATTCAACATAAGCCCGGATGATATTCAGACCGGGCTTTGTTTTTTAAATCAACCATAAATATTATAGTTAGTATTATATCTCTTTTATCTTTTCCCGGTGTGCAATACCCCAGTCTATCATGGCCATAATAACCGGGCCGAATGTTTTACAATAATCAGTTGATTCATACTCCACTAAAACGGGCGTATCAGGTGTAACCGTTCTTGTTATCAGTTTGTTGATCTCCATTTCCTTTAGCTCACGCGAAAGCATACGGGTAGTTATCCCGGGAATGCTCCTTTCAATTTCCCTGAAACGTTTATTACCATTACATATGGAATTGATGATGGGCAGCTTCCATTTGCCGCCAATTACGTATATCGTATCCTGTAACGCTTGTCGCTCTTTTGCCTGATCTCTGTTTGTTACATCCATGGTATTATATTAAGTAAAGTTGGTATACTCTGTTATACTGGTTACAAAGTTATATCATTTACATTTTATATTTGCATCCTAATAAAAAAATATAAAAATGAATTATTTAAAAAATAAAATAGCAGTTATAACAGGCGGGAATAGCGGTATTGGTTATGCTGCGGCAAAGGAATTAAAAGCACAGGGCGCAACTGTAATTATTACCGGGCGCAGAAAAGAAGCCATTGAAAGAGCATCAGCTGAGTTAGGTGTAACGGCAATTGTTGCCGATCAATCAAATGTTGAAGCTACTGAAAGTTTGGCTGCGCAGGTAAGCAAAGATTTTGGTAAGATTGATATTCTGTTTATTAATGCGGGTATAACTGGTATCTCGAAAATTGAGCATGCAACTGAAGCAATGTTTGATGAAGTGATGGCGGTTAACTTTAGGGGCGCTTATTTTACCTTGAGCAAGTTTATCCCCTTGTTGAATGATGGCGCTTCGGTTGTTTTTCTTTCATCAAATGTTGCCAGTATGAATTACGCCGGGTCATCAATTTACTCGTCAAGCAAGGCCGCCCTTAATTCTGTTATGAAAATAGCCGCGCTGGAACTGGCGCCACGAAAAATAAGGGTGAATGCGGTTAGTCCGGGCCCTACAGAAACGGAGTTACTAAACAAAGTGGGGTTTGATGAGGATACTTTAAAAACTATTAAATCTTCAATTTTAGGCAGGATCCCTTTAAACCAAATGGGCACGGCAGAAGATGTAGCCGGTATGGTAGCTTATTTTTGCGGTGATGCAGCTAAATTTATCACCGGGGCAGAGATCCTGATGGATGGCGGAATGTCTTTAGCTTAAACAAAGTTTTCTTTTTTTTCAGGATGTTTAATATCCAGGGCAGGGTATGCGCTATAACAAATCAATGGCCAAACATCCCCGTTGAATTGGCATGTTCTGCCCCTTATTAAATAAGTTTATGAGTTTATATTTGCTTATCTGATAAGCAGATCAATTTAAACTACAAATTAAAGAAATGAGAAAATTAGTTTTATTTATGCACGCAACGCTTGACGGCTTTGCGGCAGGACCCAACGGTGAGATGAACTGGATCCACGTTGACGATGAGATTTTTGATTATGCAGGCAGCAGAACAGATAACGCCGATACTGGCTTATACGGACGGGTTACTTATGAAATGATGGATGCCTATTGGCCAATTGCAGGCGATAGTCCCAATGCATCTAAACACGATAAGCAACATTCCGAATGGTATAACAGGGTAGATAAAGTGATTATATCAAAAACTATGCGTGGCCAGGATTCGGATAAAAGAAAAGTAATCAGCGATAATATTCCGGCACAGGTAACAGCATTAAAGCAACAGGAGGGCAAGGAAATTGTAATGTTTGGCAGCCCCGGTACAGCGCATTCATTAATGCAATACGACCTGATTGACGAATACTGGCTGTTTATAAATCCGGTATTGTTAGGACAGGGGATCCCGTTATTTAAAGATCTTAAAGAAACGATCAACCTAAAGCTGATTGAAGCCAGGGCTTTTACATCAGGTGTGGTTTGCCTGCATTATGAGAAGGAACAATTATTGTAAATATCCACTTACAAATATCGGATCCGCAATTATAAAGGAGTAAATTTATTTCTATTGAACTTTTTAAGGTTCCGGCATTTACTTTATAATCCACAACATGCAGCTGCCGTAATCCAATTTAACTTCCTTTACTCATTCCTTCATGGATTGGAATGGTTCATTAAAGCTGTCCCCAATTATTTGATTTTTGTATCTTTGATCTATGGCAACATTTGTTGAGCTTCAAACATTTTATAAAAACTTTCCTAGTCAGTCATCAGAACCAGTTAAGAATGAAACTGGCCATTTTAATATTTTTAAAATAGAGGATATCCTTTTGCCGAAGAGTAAACAGGCCAGCTATAGCCGGCGCAGCTTTTATAAGGTTAGCCTCATAACGGGTCACAATAAACTGCATTATGCCGATAAATGTATTGAGATTACCGCAAGCGCACTGGTGTTTACAAATCCCACTATCCCCTATAAATGGGAAAGGATCAGCGAAAAGCAAACCGGTTATTTCTGCATCTTCACCGAGCCTTTTTTTAACAGGTTTGAGAATATAAAAGATTATCCTGTTTTTCAGTTTATTGATGCCGCCATTATACCTTTAGCCGCACATGAGGTGCCTGAATATAATGAGCTGTTTTTAAAGATATTTAACGAGTTGCAAAGTGATTATATTTACAAATACGATCTGCTGCGCAACCTTTTAATGGAGATTGTACACTCTGCGCAAAAAAGACAGCCGGTTTATGGCAGAATGCTTGCCGGCTCCAACGCGTCTGAACGGATCACTGCCTTATTTGCTGAATTATTGGAACGGCAATTCCCTATAGAATTAAATTACCAGGTATTAAAATTAAATTCTCCGTCTGCATTTGCCCGGCAGTTAAATCTGCATGTAAATCATTTAAACAAGGCACTTAAAGAAATATCCGGAAAAACCACATCGCAGTTAATTAATGAAAGGATATTGCAGGAAGCGAAAATTCTGTTAAGAAGCACCAATTGGACAATTAACGAAATAGCCTGGAGCCTGGGTTTTGAGGAACCTAATCATTTTTCGGCCTTTTTTAAGAGTAAGGCTATGATTAGTCCCAATAAATTCAGACAATCGGCAATTGATTGATTTTTATAGTTTTTGATTTCGTTTTGATATCTCCGGTACTTAGTAATTGGTGAAATTTGCATAATAAATAAGTTTATTATGTGGACAAAAAATAATATGCCGGACCAAACCGGTAAAACAGCCATAGTAACCGGCGCCAATGCCGGGATTGGTTTTGAAACAGCGTTTGCTTTATACCAAGCAGGTGCACATGTTATACTGGCCTGCCGAAGCCAGGAGAACGCAGATGAGGCGTTTAGCAAAATACAGGCGAAAAAGGGAAGTGGCACACTTGAAACGGCACTGCTCGATCTGTCGAGCCTGGCTGCCGTAAAACAATTTGCTGAAACTTTTATACAAAAGCACCGTCAGCTTCATTTATTAATAAATAATGCAGGGGTGATGATCCCTCCAGCATCAAAAACGGCCGACGGATACGAACTGCAATTCGGGGTTAACTTTTTAGGGCATTTTGCGCTTACAGGTTACTTATACCTATTACTAAATGCAACCCCAGGTTCGCGCATAGTTACTGTAAGCAGCCTGGCTTACCTTAACGGAGTTATTGATTTTGATAATCTAAAATCGGAAAAGGATTATAATGCAATGCGGGAGTATTGTCAAAGCAAACTGGGCAATCTTATTTTCTCAATAGAACTGCAGCGCAGGATAACCGCTGCAAACGATCAAACGGTTTCAATAGCAGCGCAGCCGGGAGCAAACAAAACGGAACTGACAAGACACATGAGTGAAGAGGCCTTTAATACAGCTGTAGCGCGCGTAGGGGAGTTAATGGATCCCTGGCAAGGGGCGTTGCCATCGCTGTATGCTGCTACATCTGCCGATGCAAAAGCAGGAGAACTCTATGGGCCGGATAAAGACGGAGGTTATAGAGGTTACCCGGCAAGGGCAACTATTACGCCAAACGCTTTGGATGAACAGATTGCTAAGAAACTGTGGGAATGGGCAGAAAAAGTTACCGGTCTAAATTATCCAAAGTTATAAATATTTAAAACAACAAAGCTTGATCTGCTTGCCAAATCAGGCTTTGTTGTTTTAAACAGACCATATGTGTTTCAGTACATTATTCCCTTATCCAGATATTCCGGTAGCTTATTGGTAAACTCTTATCACCATGTGCCTGCAACTTAAGCGGGGCAGGGCCATGTTTAACGTATACGTGTTTAGTACCAGTTGAGGTAAAGCCTTGTATAGCCTGGTTGTTTTGTACTAACACGCCATTAAAAAAGATAGTAACACGCGCGGGTGTTTTTACTGAACCATCTTCGTTAAATTCCGGGTCGGTGTAAGCAATATCGTATACGTTCCATTCGCCGGGTTTTTTCTCAGGGTTTGCTAAAGGAATAGATTCCCTGTAGACGCTGCCTGCCATCCCGTTAACATAGGTTTTATTATCGTTGTTAGAGTTGTCTAACACCTGGATCTCATATCTTCCGGATAAAAAAACACCGCTATTGCCTCGTTCTTGTCCTTCGCCTTTAATATCTGCGGGGATTCTCCATTCAATATGTAACTGGTAGCTCGTAAATTTTCTTTTAGTTTCTATATCGCCTGATGTTTTGTTTACCGTAATAATATCATCAGCAACTGTCCATTTTGCCGGTGACTGATCTTTTGCCGATACCCACTCATCCAGGTTTTTGCCATCAAATAATATAATAGCATCAGAAGGAGCGCTACTAAATGTTTTTCCAGGAACAACCACATTGGGCAAGGGTGTATAAATCTCGGCATTATTTGGATTCGCCGAACTGATATTTGCTTGTTTAATGGCAATTGTCTGCGTTTGCCCGTGTACAATAGCTGTTGCACATAGCAATGCTGTTGTTAAAATCAGGTTGTTTTTCATAAGTTTAGTTTTTACAGATACTTTATAATGGTGTTGGGGTCACAATATAAGAATTATGAAATTTGTACACTATCAGTAATGAAAATTATACAAAAGCCGTATCTTGTTGACTGAAGGTAAAAAAAACTTTGTTAGAAAGAATTTTGTCGTAATCTCCCCCTCAAATTGGCTTCTTCTCCATCTTTAATAATAACTTAATTGAAATACATTTACACTATAAATTTAACCCTTAAAACATTAAATCATGGAAACAGTAAAATCAACAAGTACACTTTCAAAAACTTCATTATGGATCGGCTGGATAATTAGCGGCCTTTGCATACTTTTCCTCCTGTTTGACGCCATTATGAAAATTATCAAAGAAGAACATTCGATCAAAGGGTCTGTTCAATTGGGATGGCCGGAACATTCAATCCAGGGTATTGGAATAGTATTACTGATCTGTACTATTCTTTATTTAATTCCCCGGACCTCCATCCTTGGTGCAGTTTTGCTGACCGGTTATCTGGGTGGGGCTATAGCTATAATGATCCGGGCGGAGCAACAATTGTATTTTGCACTTGTTTTTGGTTTGCTGGTATGGTTGGGGTTATACCTTCGTGATAAAAAATTACATGTGATTCTTCCGCTACGAAAGGAAGATTAATCCGATAAAATTTGCAATATTTTTCTATTGACTGATCAAATAAATTAAAAGTGTTTACTGATCTAACTTATTTACTTAATTTGGGAACTTAAACCGGAATTGGGTAATTGTATCCAATTCACCATAATTCACCAATTATTAAAAAATAAGTAAAAAGAGAATATGAAAAACTTATCAATGTCCGATACTAAGTCGATTCCATTTTTTTTCAAGATGCAAATTATTTTGTTGCTATTTGTTTTTTCAGCAATCAAAGTATCAGCTAACGGTATAGAACCAACCAAGGACCCTGATGTAATTGGAAGATGGGACATTACTATTGACAAGGGAGGTAAAAGCCTGCCTTCGTGGTTAGAGGTACAGAAATCCGGAACACATACGCTGATTGGTCGTTTTGTATACGCTTTCGGAAGTGCGCGCCCAATTTCGGAAGTTAAAGTGAATGATAGTAAATATAGCTTTTCTATTCCCCCGCAATGGGAAGAAGGAAATAGGAATATGGATTTTCAATTTGAGGTGAGCGGCGATAAGCTGAAAGGCTCCATGGTTTATACCGATGGCGCTACCTATAATTTTACAGGTGTTCGTGCGCCTTTGTTGATCAGAGCTAAAAACCCGGTTTGGGGTGCGCCAGTTAAATTGTTCAACGGAAAAAATGTTAAGGGCTGGCATACTGATGGTACCAACCAATGGATAGCGGAGGCCGGTATATTGAGAAGCCCGCATTCAGGAGCTAACCTGATAACTGATAAAACCTTTACCGATTTTAAATTACATATTGAATTCAGGTATCCGCAAGGCAGCAACAGCGGCGTTTACCTGAGGGGCAGGTACGAATTGCAGATAATTGATACGAAAAGCGGCGACCCGGAGCCTATCAACAACCAGTTCAGTTCGATCTATGGCTTCCTGCCTCCTAACAAAATGACTGCAAAAAACCCAGGCGAATGGCAATCTTATGATATCACCCTGGTTGGCCGAATGGTAACTATAGTAGCCAACGGAATAACCGTTATAAGTAACCAGGTAATTCCTGGGATAACCGGCGGAGCAATCAACAGCAAAGAAGGCGAACCAGGCCCTATACTGATCCAGGGTGATCATGGGCCGATTGATTACAGGAATATTGTGATTACGCCTGTGAAATAAGGAATAAAAAAACAAGGCCCCTGATTTATTGAGGGGCTTTGAAAACATGGTTTTAATCTGTGGCTTAAGCTAATTCAGCGTTGTTTGATAAACAGCCCTCCACCATATGGATCACAGCATCTACATTAAATGGTTTTGCTATAAAGCCATCCGAACCATAGCTACCAAAGGATTCAAGGAAATGCGGGTATCCGGAAAACAGGATAACCGGGAGACTGTTGGTCATAATGTTGCTTTTAAGCTCATGGCAAAGCTCTCCGCCATTGATGCCGGGGACAAGGAAATCCAGCATTACAAGATCAGGCTTGTGGGTTAATACACTTTCAATAATTGAGTGGGTGAAATTCAGGCCAACAGCTTCATAACCTTCCTCGTTCAGAAGATCGGTTAACAGGCAGAGGATGTCATAGTCATCTTCTACGATCAGTATTCTTTTTGACATAACATCTATAATTGGTGAATATATAACGATCAAACAGGTATTATAGTTTGATAATTATTATAATAAAGATAGGGTGCTTTTCCTACTTTAAGGTTATTGGAATATTATATAATTATATCAGCGTGCCTGTATAATTATAAAGACCCACCTTAACTGCGTCGAAGCCATTATTAATAGCAGGTATTTGATCTGTTTGAAGCCTGATAACTGATTCACAATGATTAAGCAATAATTAATCTTTTATTAATCGCCCCCAACTTACTTTATAATTAACCAATTATAAAGGTGAAAATTTCACAAATCCACTAAATAAATTAATCTGTATCTATGAAAAGGGAACTCTTTGTACCTCCGTAGTTGGACGCAACTCCATTGTTTAACCAATTATTAAATTTTTAACGCCAATATTTATGAATTTTAAGAAACCTAATCTTATCTTGATGATGGCTTATGCAGCCCTCATAATTAGCTGCTCCAAAAATAAACTTATCACTCCTTCTCAAACTTCGGATGAAAAGACACCTAAGTTTAGAACTATGGCTTCTGCAACCGGCGATGTTGTCGGTAAAGTAATTGTCGGCTATCAGGGCTGGTTCGCGGCGCCTGGCGATGCTTCGCCCCTCAATACCTGGTGGCATTACGCTTCCGGCGACCCCTTCGGTTGTCCCCACGCCAGGCAATGCCAGTATCATATCCTGGCCGGATGTTCGCGAGTATACCAACACCTACCAGGCATCCAACTTTGGCAACCTGGGCAATGGTCAGCCAGCCAGGTTGTTCTCTTCGTTTAATGATCAAACAATAAATACCCATTTTTTATGGATGCAACAAAATAATATAGACGGAGCGGCCTTACAACGATTTAATCCCAACGGACAGGAAGGGCCGATCCGTGACGCGATCTCTGCTAAAGTTAAGACGGCGGCCGAAACCTACGGGCGTAAATTTTACATTATGTATGATGTGGGCGGCTGGACCAACATGCAATCGGAAATTAAAACAGACTGGACTAACAAAATGTCAGCCTATGCATCATCGACTGCTTACGCTAAACAAAATGGCAAGCCTGTCGTATGCATCTGGGGATTTGGCTTTAATGATACCAATCACCCCTGGTCGGCGGCCGTATGTCTTGATGTTATTAACTGGTTCAAAGCCCAGGGCTGTTATATAATTGGCCGTGTACCTGCTTATTGGCGCGACACGAATAGTACCGAGGTGAGAACAGGCTTTTTGGCGACTTATAATGCGTTGAATATGATTTCGCCCTGGATGATTGGAAAGATCTCCGATATTTCCGGTGCCGACGGTTTTTACAATGACCATAATGTTGGCGATCAGGCTTACTGTAACACTAATGGTATTGATTACCAGCCATGTGTTTTGCCTGGAGATTTGCAAAAGCATCAAAGAGTTCATGGTGATTTTATGTGGAGGCAATTTTATAACATGGTAAGGCTGGGCGCCCAGGGCATTTACATTTCCATGTTCGACGAATATAACGAGGGCAACCAAATCGCCAAAACCACCGAGACTTCTGCCTTTACGCCCACGGGTTTGGGGTTTTTCTCTTTGGATGAAGATGGCACGGCCTGCTCTGCAGATTATTATTTACGCCTTACGGGTGATGGCGGTAGGATGCTGAAAGGCCAGCTTGGGCTTACGGCTACACGCCCTACACAGCCGGTGATATCCGGCAGTGTTCCTGCACCAATCGGGCAAACAATTACCATCAAGGGAAACAATAATCTTTATGTTAGCAGCGAAAACGGTACCCAGGCTATGAATTGTAACCGGGCTACCGCCCATGGCTGGGAGCAATTTACGATTGTTGATGCCGGGGGAGGTAAGGTCGCCCTGATGAGCCAGGGCAAATATGTATCTTCTGAAAATGGAACTCAGGCTATAAATTGCAACCGGACATCGATCGGGCCATGGGAACAATTTGATTGGGTAAACAATGGGAATGGCACATTTTCGCTAAAAGGAAACAACGCGAAATTTATTTCCAGCGAAAACGGTACACAGGCTATGACCTGTAATCGTGCCGTTGCCCAGTCTTACGAATCATTCCGGGCAAATCAATAAATAACCTGACTGGGAATAAGCTTTTAAGCTTCTTTTTTTGAATGGCCGGTTTATCAATGGCCGGCCATTCTTATCCCGCCGTATTTGATCATTCCGGAAAGAATGACAAAAGGGGTAAGCCAGTAGGTGGGAGGGGCCATGACGAATTTGTTATTTTAATTAATACACAAGCATGGACAAGATGGTTTTGTAATATTTATAACTGAACTTGTTTTTGATGAGGTGCCGGCCAATATATCAGCTAAACCAACCCGCTAACCACGGTATTTAAGCAATGGCGTAATTGGCAACAGAAATAATCATAAACTTTTTATCTTTACTTATATTCAGTTAGCAAATGATGTCTTATTTTCGATCATTATACTCGTCAGCCCCGGGCGCTTAGCAACAATAAAAAAACCAAAGCAATGGAACATAAAACTAAATCAATCCGGCCATTCATCGGAGCCGAAAATTTTGAAATATCCCGAAGTTTTTACCGCGACCTGGGGTTTGAGGAAACAGTGCTGAGCTACAATATGTCGGTTTTTAAATCAGGGCAATTGGCTTTTTACTTGCAGGATGGTTACGTAAAAGATTGGGTTGACAACACCATGGTCTTTATGGAGGTGGATGATGTTGACAAATTTTGGGAAGACCTGGTGGCTTTAAATCTTACCAATAAGTATAATGGGGTAAAACTAACGCCAGTCCGGGGGTTTCCCTGGGGCAGGGAATGTTATTTGCATGATCCATCGGGGATTTTGTGGCATTTTGGGGAGTTTAGTAAGTAGGAAAACCAGTCACGGTCATCAATGACATTAACTAATTGCTGAACCTCTTATAAATGGTGGATAATTTCTTTAGCATCCAACGGTGTGCACATATCAATTTCCGTATTATTTACCTTAAGCGCGCACAGCGCCGCCGCCGATACGAAGCAGTATTTGTTCAATACTGGCGCCGTATTTATTTCGATTGTTTGCGTGTGTGTCCTCATCTATGTATTTTATCTCAATACCAAAACTATCATCGGCTACCTTGGCTCACATGGAGAAAAAATTGTTAACCGCATTACGGCGTTCCTGATATTTTGTGTCGGCCTGCAAATCGCCGTCACTGGCATCAAAAGCCTTTTAATCTATAGCACTTACCCAAACAGGCGTCCCTGCCCGGCCTGATTGCAGCGACGCCAGCTTTACCCGTGCTGCATTTAAATTTGCGGTGGCCTCATTTAACTCCCGGCTGATCGTGCCATATGCTTTATTCATTTGCACATAGTAAACATCAATGCTGCTGTAAGCCCGGCAGGGCGATGAACAAAGTGAAGGGGCGCTTTCATACAGGATGCCGTCCCGGTTGTATCCGAATGCAATAAAATGCATTATAACAATCTTTTTCTGAATGCAATTGTAAATTATTAATTTAGAATTTCTTATAAACCTTCTTTGCATAATTTACCGACTTACAATTGATTTTCAATGGCAGCATATATTTTACATCACTTTGGCGGCACGGGGATGGCAGCGTTGCTGAATGGTAACCTATAACGCTATTTAAATGCCTGTTATTAACATCAGCCAAAAACCATCCCGTGTCCGGTTCAGGATCCTCGCTTTCCTGTTTATTAACGTGGTGATCAATTACATGGACCGGACAAATATATCCGTAGCTGCAACCGCAATAAGCAACGAGCTAAAATTGAGCACGTTTCAGTTAGGGTTGGTATTTTCAGCCTTTGGCTGGACGTATGTCGCCTCGCAGGTACCCGGAGGGATCATGACCGACCGGCTAAAACCGCGGGTCTTATATACTTTTACGCTGATCTTATGGTCATTGGTAACGCTTTGCCAGGGTTTTATAAAAGGGTTCGCCGCTTTGCTTGGTTTGCGCCTTGCAATTGGTGTGTTCGAAGCGCCATCGTACCCCGTAAACAACCGGATTGTTACCAGCTGGTTCCCGGTTCATGAAAGGGCATCGGCAATAGCTGTATATACCAGCGGGCAATTTATCGGCCTGGCCTTTCTGACGCCATTACTAGTGCTCATCCAGCAATTTTCAGGCTGGCGGGGACTGTTTATCATCACCGGGCTGACCGGCGTTCTATGGGGGATAATATGGTACAATGTCTACCGCGAGCCTGCTGATCACCCGGAAGTTAACCAGGCGGAATTGGGGCTCAATACAAATGATAACCCGGTCAAACATTCTTCCCCGGCGCTAACCCGGGACGACTTTAAACAGGTGTTTATGCGCCGCCAGCTTTGGGGAATATACATCGGGCAGTTTGCAGTAACCTCAACCCTTTGGTTCTTTTTAACCTGGTTCCCCACTTACCTTGTAAAATACCGGGGGATGGATTTTTTGAAAACGGGACTGCTGACCCCTATACCATTTATGGCCGCATTTGCGGGCGTGCTGCTGGCCGGTTTTTGCTCCGACCGGCTCATAAAAAAGGGTTATTCATTTGGTGTTGCCCGTAAAACGCCTGTTATCGCGGGTTTGCTGCTGTCAATAACTATCATTGGCGCCAATTATGTCAGCAGCACACCGTTGATCATTTGCTTTATGTCGATCGCTTTTTTTGGCAACGGGCTGGCTTCTATTACCTGGGTATTTGTATCGGCATTAGCGCCACAAAATTTGATAGGCCTTACCGGGGGCGTTTTTAATTTTACCGGCGGGCTATCGTCGGTTGTCGTGCCCCTGGTTATCGGCCTGCTTGCCGGTGGCGGTGATTTTCAGCCGGCGCTGGTATTTATTGGCATGCTGGCGTTTTTAGGGGCGTTATCCTATATATTTTTGGTCGGAAAGGTTAAGTCAATTAAATAAATGGCAATAATATAAAATGAATGATTTTTTAAGCTGCGACTGGGGGACAAGCACACTGCGGATAAGCCTGGTAAACGGTAGTAACGGCGGAATAATTTGCACCGAATCAGCTGACCAGGGGATGGCGGGGGTATACAACTTATGGCTGTTAACAGGCGATGCGGGCATAGTCAACCGCATCCTTTTTTACCTTGGCGTTTTACAGCAGCATATAAAAAGTATCTCCTCAAAGACCGGCAGGCCGTTAAATGGCCACAGGTTAATTATTTCCGGAATGGCATCGTCATCAATAGGTTTTATAGAGCTGCCTTATAGCGAACTTCCGTTTTCATTAACGGGAGAAGGCCTGCAAATGAAACACCTGCCTGCACAGGAAGGTTTCGGATATGAGGTAACGGTTATTTCGGGCGTAAAAAGCAACGATGATGTAATGCGTGGCGAAGAAACGCAATTGATGGGTTGTGTAAACATCAACCATGGCAATATAAATAACCAGGTATTCCTGCTACCCGGCACACATTCCAAACACATCTGCATCAATAATAACCAGGTGACCGGTTTTAAAACCTATATGACGGGCGATTTCTTCGGACTGCTGTCCCAAAAAAGCATCCTCAGCAATTCGGTTGAAAAAGAGGACAATATGGAGAACGCGGACTGTTTAAAGGCCTTTTTGAAAGGAGTCACTGACTCCGCAAATTTAAACCTGCTGAATGCGGCTTTTAAAGTGCGGACGAACAGTTTGTTCGATGTATATACCAAAAAGCAAAATTTCAACTACCTGAGCGGACTTTTAATCGGAAGTGAATTACAAGATCTTAATAATTTTTACACAGCGCAGATCCATTTGTTATGCGGCGGCAAGTTGGAACATTATTACAGCATCGCGCTAAAAGCGCTGGGGTTTGCTGACAAGCTTCAAACCTACCCAGCGCAATGGGTTGACGAAGCGGTGGCCAGGGCGCATTATCATATCAACAAACAACTGGAGGCTAACCATGGATAATAAATTTTACCCCGGACTTTTTGACACCGCACCTATCATTGGCATCATGCGGAATTTACCGCAGGAGCATTTAGAAATCATTGCAGAAAATTATTTTCAGTCCGGCCTGACCTGCCTAGAGATAACGATGAATTCGGCAGGCGCGGCAGAAAATATTGCGAAACTCAGCAAGGCGTATGCAGGCAGGCTGAATATTGGCGCAGGTACGGTTTGCACCATGCATGACCTGGATAAAGCCCTAAAGGCCGGCGCCCAGTTTATTGTCTCCCCCATAGTGAACAAAGAAGTAATCAGCACCTGCGTATCGGAAAACGTGCCGGTGTATCCCGGCGCCTATACGCCGACGGAAATATATCAGGCCTGGCATTCAGGGGCGACCATGGTAAAAGTTTTCCCGGCAAGTAATTTGGGCCCGGGCTACATCAAAGAAATGCTGGCCCCGCTGGATTATCTCAAGCTTTTGCCAACCGGGGGCATCGGGCTTACTAATTTCAGCAGCTATTTGTCAGCTGGTGCCAAGGGGGTTGGTATTGGCAGCCACCTTTTTCCAAAGGACCTTATTCAAAACCAGGACTGGATAGCAATTAAACAAATCTTTACCCTGTTTAAGGAAAAATATACTGCACAAAATATATAAATAACGATGAAAAAAAACAAATGTTTAACTGCGGTCATCATCCTTTTATTCCCGGCGGTTGCCGCAAGCTATGGTCAGGTCCAAAAACCCCTGATAAGCTTAGAACGGATCAGTCACGAATTTAATACCATAGTCAGTAAAAACGCAAAAGCGCAGTTATTGGCAGATGGCTTTTTGTGGAGCGAAGGTCCGTTATGGGTAGAAAGCCACAGGATGTTCCTTTTCTCGGATGTTAAAAAAAATGTCATTTACAAATGGACCAGGGAAAAAGGCAGGGAAGTTTACCTGTCACCTGCCGGCTACACCGGCAGCGTACCACGTGGCGGGGAGCTGGGCTCGAACGGTTTGTGCCTGAATTTGAAAGGTCAATTGGTGATTTGCCAGGATGGCGACAGGGTAGTATCTGTAATGGATGCACCGCTGGACAAACCCCGGCCAAAATTTATAAAAATAGCATCCACCTATAAGGGCAAAAAGTTTGACAGCCCCAATGACCTTGCCGTTTTTAATAATGGCGATATCTATTTTACCGATCCGCCCTATGGGCTCGAAAAAAACGTAAAGGACCCCTTAAAAGGGGCACCCTACCAGGGCGTTTACCGGATTGCAAAAAACGGCAAAATAACTTTACTTACTGATACGCTGACCCGGCCAAACGGCATCGCATTTTTCCCGGGCGGCAAAACAATATTAATTTCAAACTCAGACAAAGGAAAAGCTTATTGGTACGCATACGACCTTGATAAGAATGGATTATTTACACATGGCCGCATATTTTACAGCGCAAACACAGCTGCCAAAACAGCAGCAGGGATGCCCGATGGCTTAAAAATAGATAAAAACGGGACCGTATTTGCTTCCGGTCCCGGTGGGATCTGGATATTTAACCGGCAGGGTAAATTACTTGGCAAAATATTAGTTAATGATCTGGCTTCAAATTGCAGTCTGTCAGGTGATGAAAAAGCGCTTTACGTTACGTCAAATCACCGGGTATTGAAAGTGACTTTACGATAAGGTCACCATCAATAAATTAAAAAACGATCATTAATGGCGCCGTTGCCGGCTTGGATGAACAGCAAAAAGACCGGAGCCCCGAGAATGCCTTCGAATAATGAAAATTTAGGGGTCGTCCCGGGATATTTACCTAAGTAGAAGGAAACATAGCCACTGATTGTCATCACCTTGTAAAGATGCCTTGTTTTATGAAAATATTTCTAAGAAGATATCGTAAATGACCGAAAGGTCATTTATATTTGTCCTGCTATTCAGAAAGAAAATGACAAAGGCAGAAAGAACCAAGCAATTTATCATTGAAAAATCGGCACCGATCTTTAACACAAAAGGTGTAGCCGGAACAGCAATGAGTGATATCATGGAAGCGACAAAACTGGCCAAGGGCAGTTTGTATGTGCATTTTGAAAACAAGGAAGAACTATCCTACGCAGCAGTTGACTATAACCTGGATAGTTTGGCTGAAAGAATTGAGGCTGCTGTTAACAAACGACAAACAGCTAAAAGTAAACTATTCGCATTTGTTGATTTGTATGATGATCCGCTTAATCCCCCTCTTATTGGAGGTTGTCCTATGTTAAATTTTGGTATGGAAGCTGACGACACCAGTCCTGTTATCAGACAAAAAGTGAACAAGCATGTGCAAGCTTCACCACAACTACTTGCAAGAATTATTGAGCAGGGGATTATTGATGGCGAGTTTAAAAAAAACTGGAACTCAAAAGAATTTGGTATAAAAGTGTTTGCAATGATTGAAGGAGGCATATTGATCTCGCGCGTTTCAGGGAATAACGAACAGATGGGTATCTTAATAAAGATGATAAAAAAAGAAATCCAAGAAAATAGCATATGATTTTTTTTGTCTAATGAACGACCGATCGGTCATTTATTAGCTGTGCATATAGTTGCAAAACCAATCATATATAAAGTCAAATCATAAAAGTCTACAATCAATTTTAAAATTAAAATAATGGAAACGAACAAAACAGGGAATCCACAAGTGGATACCCAAATCGAAAAAGTACTATACACAGGCAAGACCCACACTACCGGTGGCCGCGATGGCGGCTCGTCCCGGAGCTCTGATGGGAATCTGGACATTAAACTTTCAGTTCCCGGCACCCCCGGTACCGGTACCAATCCCGAGCAATTGTTTGCTGCAGGCTGGTCGGCCTGTTTCATCGGTGCGATGAAACTCGCTGCTGCCCAAATGAAGGTAAGGTTTCCTACTGACGGAGCTGTTGATGCTGAAGTGGACCTGGGCTTAACCGGCGAAGCCTTCGCTTTGAAGGCCCGCCTCAATATAAGTTTGCCAGGGTTGGACCGCGAAGTCGCCCAGGCACTGGTTGATGCAGCCCACCAAACATGTCCTTATTCAAAAGCTACACGCGGCAATATAAATGTCGGGATCAACCTGATCTAGGCTGGATAGTTTACGGAACTGACCTGTTCGCATTTATAGGACAGATCAATCTCTCAATACTGATGAAATTAAATAAAAATTACTACTGCAAAAAAATAAAAACATGAAAAATAGAAGGTTAATTCAACTAATGAAAAGCGCTGTTGCAGTGCTACTGCTCGGGCTAGGTATTGTATTTGTATCCTGCAAAAAGGATAGCATACCTGTTAAAACTCCTGTTGGAGTAACTACAGATCACCATCAAACAGCCGTTACGCAATTTGTTACGGCAGGTGGAACTAAATTTGCTTATCGTGTTCTGGGAGACAAACCCGGCATTCCCCTGGTGATGCTGTCCCCTTTGGGCAGCTCAATGGATGACTGGGACCCGGCTATCACCAATGGCCTCGCCCAAAAATACAAGGTGATCATCTTTGACATCCAGGGCGTGGGGACATCTGGCGGAACAACTCCTGATAATATCCCGGATATGGCGAAAGGTATAGCCTCCTTTATAAAAGCTCTGGGTTACAGCAAAGTTAATTTAATGGGCTTCTCTATGGGCTCCTTTATCAGTCAGCAAATAGTGCTGACCGAACCTGGACTGGTCAATAAGATCATCCTGACAGGCACCGGTCCAAAGGGAAGCCAAGGGCTTTCCAATCTTCCCAATATATTGGCGTCCGCAGCTGGCCTGAGCCCCGAACAAGTCTTTTTGGCTTCCTTCTTCGCCTCCTCTGCAGCCAGCCAAAGTGCCGGCAAAAGCGCTTACGAAAGGGTCCAGGAACGCCAGGTGGACCGGGATACCCCGCTAAGTGGTGAAAGCTTCACCGCCGAGGTAAAAGCAGTATTAGGTTGGGCACAGCCATACCCTGACGCCCTGAAGGAACTGCAATCAGTAACGCAACCGGTGCTGATCGCTCAAGGCCAGGAAGATATTCTGGTACCTGTGGTCAATGCTATCAACATGTCTAAGAGCCTGCCGAATGCCCGGCTGACCGTCTACCCTGATGCCGGTCATGCTGCCTTTTTTCAATATCATGATGACTTCGTTCAGAAAGCTATTGAATTTTTAGGAAAATAACGATTATCTCATCAGTTGGAGGCAGCTTTCTTTGATTTTTTAAAAAGGAGTGTTAATAGCTTATAGATCAGGAACTCCGCCCATTCAGCGTCCATGCTTGAACGGGCTGGAGTATATAAGTCCTCTATCGCATTTATTTGAAAAAATCTGGTTCATTACAGGAGCTTCAAAAGGTTTCCGCCCAGTTTGAGGAAAAAAAGAAGACCGCTTTGCTGATAACGCAAAGCAGTTTCCTTTTTTAATAAAATCAAGGTTAATTTGTATACGATTTGAGCGCTTTTTTGATCGACGTGTTCGTTGGCTCAACCATCGGGCGTCTTTTTATTCCACCAGCGCTATCCAGATTGAATTTTTATAATATAATAAAAAGCCATTATGTTATGAATGGCCCTTGCTCTCACTTTCGAACGTTTCCTCACGGCCATAAATAAAGCAGCACAGGCCAGGTCACCCAAAAATAGCGTTACCGACGATGATGAGACGACCGTTCTCCTCCAATTGTGTTTTTAAGCTTAAAAAGCAAGGCACAAAATAAGGCCGAAGGCGATTCGGTGATGATTAAGATCTTTCTGAAGCACCAAGCATGGTTAATAAAGACGTAGCAGACAAATTAGATCAGGCGGTTTGTTGTTGGCCGAAGACTTTGGCCGGGTTTTAAAAAATAGATGCAACAGGCTGAACATCAGCGGCTGCAAATGCTTGCTGGTAAAGTATCTTGTACTTTGCAGCTGCTGTTATTTGATGCCGGGCTTTCAGACTGTTGTACAAACCCAATAGCGACCAGCCGTTTCCCGGGTTAGCGACTAAATCATCCCTGTAAACTTTTTCAGCTGCAGCAGCTTGATTCATTTTTAGCAAGCAGTTACCCAGGTACTGCCGCGCGGGCAGGAACCATTCCTGTGGTTCGCGGTAGATCAATTGTTCCTCGGCGCTAACCGCACTTTTAAATGCGCCGATAGCTGCTGCAGTTTTTCCTTCAGCAAACAATAGCTCGCCGGAGAGTATACCCGCTGCAACCTCAGCGCTTTGCTTCGGTTTATTATAAGGCATGCGGCGGATAGCCAGCAGACTGTCGTTAAGGTTGGCTTTCAGGTCACTGAGGCATTGCCGGGCAGCTGTGAGGTCATGTGCGCGGACATGCGCCAGGCCCTTGGCAAAATCGTCCATGATCAGGGCATATTTCCATTTGGCATCGGGACGGGGTTCTTTCAATATCTCCTGCCATTTACCCAGGCGCACCAGCGCGATCTCGGGTAACGCATAGACAAACTGTGCGTACGGGTCATTTTTATAAGCCGGTTTAAGCGCTGCCATCTGCTCCCTGGCGCGCAGGTAAAGTGGCATACCTTTGGCATACATCCCTGCATTCATCGCGCAATAAGACTGCACGGCAAAAAAGTGGATCGGGGTATATTTGCTAAGGTGAAGATAGGGCGCCGCCGAATCCATTTTGCTGAAGACCGTATTCGCCTGCTCGTTAACCAGCACGCCTTTGGCGAAAAGTCCATTGCGCTGATAGGAGTGGGTAGACATGTGCACCATATGCGCTACACCGGGCATCAGGTCCTTTAGTTCATCGGCATAAGGCAGGGCGGTTCCGGGATGGCGCGAAGCCTCGGTCAGGTGAATATAATAGTGCAGCGCGGCGGGTTGCTTAGGCTCCGCTTTCAGGATACTTTCACATAAGCTAACCAGCTCAGGTGTCCAGACCTTGGGGCTGCCATCTGTATTCCAGAAATCCCATTTGTGGCAGAGCATTACGGCGTCGATGTATAATGCTCTGATGTCATTATCGGAAGGGTATTTGATGGCAAGCCCTTTCATGGCCGTTGCATAGCGTTCATCCAGGTGCCTGCGGTCGGCATTGGTGGTATCGGAGGAGTAGCGTTGCAGCATGGCTTGGGCCAGATCGTTTTCCCTGGCGTCTGCCCCGGTATTCGAACGTTGCAAAGCCAGGAGCGCGATTGGCACCGCCCCCGTCATTTTATAGCTGTAACTATTGTAATAAGGGCCCAGGGCAAGTGTTTGTCCCCACCAGGCCATGGTGCAGCCGGGGTCAAACCGGGCAGCTTCTTTGAACGATGCCAGTGCTTCTGTAAAATGATAGCTGTAATAGAAAGACAGCCCCTGGTCGAAATAGATTTGTGCGCTGTCTGATGTGGTGTGGACGGTGTAATGATGATGGCCAGTACCGGCGATAACAGGGATAAATTTCCCGTCTTTACCCGGCGCGATGTCCGAAGGCAAGGCACCGCAGATATTTACATCGTGGGCGTATTCAAGACGCCCGGACCGGCGCAGTGTTGCACCGGCGAACATCAGGATAGTACCCAGCAATAAAATCGGGAAAACGATTTTAACCATGGTCCAATTTACAGTTTTCCCGCTGCAAAATAATGCGTTCCCGGATTTTTTTGCGTTCTTCCGTTCCGGGAAGTTATTTTTTAATTTTTTCGCTTTCAATTTAGCCACCTATTCACATGCAGTTCAACTTTAACCGGAATTTACAGACCGGCTATAGGATCTCTATCCAGGTGCTGGTCGTTGTTGGCTTTATTTCTTACCGGACGCCGGTAAGTTAACTTCGCGCAATGAGACGTTCCCTTGATATTTGCCATTAACGCAACAGCAAGCGATCTGCCCGTGCTTGTGATAAGGTTCAAATTAAAGCTTAAATCACTGATCAAAATGATCGGATAACTAAGTCGAGGGAATTGTTGCATTCTGAAGCAATCGATCCAGACGATTATAGGAACTGAAGAAAGCTTACGAAGAAAGAATAAATAGGGTGGAAGCAGAATTAAAAAATTTGAATAAAAAACTTCCAACTGAAGTGAATATTGAAGAAATTGTAAATAAAGTGTTAAAACAACCTTAAAAAGATAGTTTATCTATACAAAGAATCTATATCGAGGGTAAATGTTTGATAATTGGTCCGACTTTTTCAAAAAAATGGGTTTTTTCTAATGACGAAGGTTGAACCGCTCCGTTCAACAAATTGGTAGAGCTTATTTAGCTGATTAACAATAGGTTAAAAACGACAAAAACCGGAATAAAAGCAAAAAATTGCGATTACTCCGGCTTTGTACCCAGAGCCGGGGTCGAACCGGCACGGCCTTGCGACCACAGGTGTTTGAGACCAGCGCGTCTACCGATTCCGCCATCTGGGCATTTTTAAGACATGAACGTGGATTAGTCGTTCAGAATCGGGATGCAAATATATTTAAACTATCTTTAATACGCAACAGATATTTTTGTCTAAAATAACAATCAGCTATTTTATTTAAACGATCTTCCTTAGCTGTGTCATCCAATTGCCTATAACCGGCAGTAAACCTGGCAATACTTTCGTTAATATCTCCCTCAATAGCAAGTACTTCTGCAGTTATATGTCCCAGCTCATTCGCGTCATCCACTTCCATCAACCTTTCATTAATATCCATCATTTCCATTAAGAAATCTGACGGGAGCTGCGGTTTAGCGCCTTCTTCCAGCAAATTATGGGTTCTTAAAATATATTCAAGCCGTTTATATGGGTCTGAAAGCGTCTGATGAGCCTTATTATTCAGGGTAGAAAGCTCCAGGATCTCCTGCTGTTTGGCGTCATCTTTATTAGCATGAAAGTCGGGATGGTATTTTTTGCTCAGTTCGTAAAACTTTTTCTTTAGTAATGCGGTGTCGGGGTTAAAGGATTCAGGAATGCCGTAAAACTCAAAATAATTCATAACAAATGGAAAAACACGAATTACACGAATTTTTTCGAATTACACGAATTTAAAAACGCAAACGGAATAAAGAGCATGAAATTTTACAGATTAAAGATGTATGTGAAGTATTACCTAACACCGACTTTAATAATTCGTGAAATTCGTACCAATTCGTGTAATTAGTGCTCTTATCTTATCTTTGTCCATTATCCTTGATTTTATGTTATTTGAACAAATGCGGCAGAAGCCGTTCTTTATACTTGGCCCATGTGTAATGGAAAACCAGGAGCTTTTATACACAGTGGCCGAAAAAGTTGCCGAAGCAGGGCAAAAGTACAACGTGCCGGTAGTTTTTAAGTCATCGTTTGATAAGGCCAACCGCACATCCATCCACTCATACCGTGGCCCGGGCCTGGAAAATGGTATGGAAATGCTGCTAAAGGTTAAGGAACGTTTCGGCTTGCCGCTTATAACCGATATTCACGAAAGCTACCAGGCGGCTATTGCTGGCGAGGTGGTTGATATATTACAGATCCCCGCGTTTTTATGCCGCCAGACTGATCTGCTGGTGGCTGCCGCCAAAACAGGAAAGATCGTTAATATAAAAAAGGCACAGTTTCTGTCGGGCCAGGATATGTTTTACCCGGCACAAAAAGTTGTAGAAGCCGGGAACACACAAGTAATATTAACCGAGCGTGGTAACATGTATGGCTATAATAACCTTGCTGTTGATTTCAGGAATATTTATGATATGAAGAAGTTCGGCTACCCTGTTTGTATGGATTGTACGCATTCGGTACAGCGCCCGGGTGGTGCAGGCGGCAAAACGGGCGGCGACCGTACCTTTGTACCTATGATGGCGCTGGCAGCAAAAGCATTTGGCGCTGATGGCTATTTTATGGAGATTCACCCTGATCCGGACAATGCCTTAAGCGATGGGCCTAACATGGTGAAACTACAGGATCTGGATAAGGTAATGGCGCCGTTGGTCTGAATCAGAATTCACAAAATTAAAGAATTAGCAGAATCCTATCAGCGGTATATAAATCAAATGCATTCAATTTAAAATTCAGGAAATTCTAAAATCCTGTAAATTCTGATTCAGATAATGAAAGATATTGCCAAAAGAGTTTTTGATACCGAGATAGCGTCATTGCAATACGTTGCTGATTCCATAGATGATGAGTTTAGCAAGGTGGTTGAGGCGATACTGAACAACGCAGGTAAGCTTATTGTTATCGGCATTGGTAAATCGGGGATCATCGGTAAAAAGATTGCGGCTACTTTTGCCAGCACAGGCACGCCAAGTTTCTTTTTACACCCCGGAGAAGCTTTTCATGGCGATTTAGGAATGGTGGGCGCTGATGATATGGTGATCCTGATCTCTTATTCGGGAGAGACGGATGAAGTGCTTAAGCTGATCCCTTTTTTGGAGTGGAACAAAAATACCATTATTGCTATAACAGGGAACCCAAAATCAACGGTTGCTAAAAACAGCCATTATCATCTCAATATTTGTATAAAGCAGGAGGCTTGCCCGCTTGCTTTGGCGCCAACCTCATCAACCACTGCAGCCCTTGTTATGGGCGATGCGCTGGCTGTAGCTTTAATGGAATCGCGCCAGTTTCAGCAGGAGGACTTTGCCCGTTTCCATCCGGGCGGCAGCCTTGGCCGTAAATTGCTGATCAGGGTTAAAGACCTGATGCGGATTGATAAATTGCCCTTTATAAACTTGGATGCATCATTTACTGAATTATTACTCAAAATGTCAGAAGGTCGTTTGGGGATGGTGATAGTGGGCGATGCCAATAATGTAAAAGGAATAGTTACAGACGGCGACTTAAGGCGTGCGTTATTTAAAAACCCGGACACCTCACAGCTTACTATTGAAGGGATGATGACCAAAACGCCGGTATTTATTGAAGAAGATGAGTTTATTAACCAGGCGGAACAGCTAATGATAGAAAAGAAGATCACAACTGTACTCGTCGGATCATCAGATGACCGGTTTGTGAGTGGAGTTTACCAGATTTATAATCATTAGTTGATTAGGTTTATTAAGTTGAGTGAGTTGTTGTAGGGTTAAATTAGCTAAGCTGTACTGTTTGAACTTAATCTAACTTAATAAACCTAATCTAACTCAATCAACTCAAGAAAAATGCCCATTTACTCCGATCAGTTTAACAGGGAAATTAACCTGCCATCTGTACCTAAAAGAATAATCTCAGTGGTGCCGTCGCAAACGGAGTTGCTGTTTTATTTGGGGCTGAATGAGGAAGTGATCGGCATAACCAAATTCTGTATTCATCCCGCTGATAAATTCAAATCGGCTACAAAAATTGGTGGCACCAAACAGCTGGACATCGCCAAAATAAAATCACTGAACCCGGATCTGATCATTGCTAATAAGGAAGAGAATGAACGCAGCCAGTTAGAAGAGTTGATGGAGCACTTCCCGGTTTGGATAAGCGATATATATAACCTTGAAGGAGCTCTTGAAATGATAGAAAGGGTGGGAGAATTAGTTGACCGGAAAAAGGAGACAGCAGCGCTCAATAATTCTATAAATCAAAACTTTACTAAGCTAAACCTTGCCATATCGGGTATGCGGGCGGCTTATTTTATATGGCGTAAACCGTATATGGTAGCCGGTAAGAATACTTTTATTGACAGCATGCTGCAAAAATGCGGTTTAATAAATGCATTTGAGATGGAAAGGTATCCTGAGGTTGATGCTTTATTATTAAGTGACGCTAACCCTGATGTTATTTTGCTTTCATCAGAGCCTTATCCTTTTAAAGAAAAACATATTGCCGAGCTTAAGGCTATTGTACCAACTGCTATAATTAAACTGGTTGATGGTGAAATGTTTTCGTGGTATGGCAACAGGCTGCTCGGAGCCCCGGAGTATTTTGACGATTTGGTGAAGAATTTGATTAGGTTGCAATGAGTGATTGCAGTAGATTTGATTTTCAAATCGCTACAATGAAAATAATCATCATCGGTGCTACAGGCACCATCGGTAAACATATAACCCGCGCTTTACAAAAAGACCATGAGGTTATAAAGGCGGGTTCAAAAAGCGGCGACTTGCAGGTAGATATTACGTCGCCCGATTCTATTGAGCATTTTTTTGAACAAACCGGCAAGTTTGACGCTGTGGTAAGCGCAGCCGGAAGCGCGCATTTTGGTACTCTAAACACCATGAAGGATGCAGATTTCAGGAAAGGAATAGATAGTAAGCTGATGGGGCAGATCAATTTGGTATTAATCGGTCAGCATTACGTTAACCCTAAAGGTTCTTTTACGTTAACTTCAGGGATCTTGAGCGAAGACCCGATAGTGCTTGGAGCCAATTTAAGCGCTGTTAACGGGGCCATTAATGCCTTTGTTAGATCTGCTGCCATTGAACTTGATAATGGTGTGCGCATAAACGCTATAAGTCCGGGAGTTTTTGAAGAATCGCCAGGCTACTTTCCTTATTTTGCCGGTCATATACCAGTTAAGATGGATAGAGTAACGCAGGCCTATGTGAAAAGTGTTTTAGGGGCGCTTACAGGCGAGGTTATTAAGGTGTTTTGAGGAGATAAGATAAATTATACTAATAAAAATGCTTTCATTTCATCCGGCATCGGGTAATTTTTAAGCTGTCTTCTTATCAATATAATTTCTCCTAAGTGGAACGATAAATGACCGGTTAGATCCTGAACACACTTCAGCTTCAATTGCAGGCTGGGTGTGTTTGGTGTAAGTGCAGAAGTAATATGTTTAATTTCCTTTATTTGATCATTAAACGTTGATACAATACTATCAATAAAGCTTTGCTCATTAACAGGTTTACCAATCCAGGTCTCTGTTTCAATAATATTTTGTAAGGGCGTTTCTCCGTTAAGCAGTGATAGCTGCTGCTGCTGCCAGCTAACTAAATGATTTAAAATCTGCCAAACGGATTTTGGTGCACCGGGCGGTTTTTCATTAGCGATAATAACGGATAAGTCGTCGAATACTTTAAAAGTATTGAATGAATCAAAAAAGATATTTTGAAAATCAGGTGTGCTCATTCTTGCTTCAAATACTTTACAGGTACATTATCTGTTAACCAGACGCCATTTTCTGACAAAAAGAATTCAAATTTGTCATTATGCATTCGGCCGGCAGATACTTTAAATACAAAAGCTTTACCATGTCGCTGGCCTACTTTAATAGCGGTTTCAATATCACTGCTTAAATGTACATGGTGCCTGTCTCTTTTTTTGAGCCCTGATATTAATATCGAATCAATGCTCTTAACAGCAGTGCCGTGATATAGTATTTCGGGCGGAGTTGTTGCGGTATATCCCAAATCAACTTCAACAGAATGTCCCTGGCTTGCTCTTATCTTATCAAACGTTTCATTAAAACTAAACCTCTTTTTGCTGTTGGTATCAACTACATATTTAAGAATTTCCGGGTCAAATTGCACGCGGGCGTTATTTGATTTTTTTATGAGTTCTTCAACATTTGTCCAGCCATTTTCATCCAGATCAATTCCAATAGTTTCAGGCCGATGGCGTAAAACCAAACTGAGGAATTTGCTGATCTTAATATTTTCTTTTTCGGTAATCATTATTGGTAATTATATTACAATAATAACCAATAATAAAACTTGTGACACATGAGATTTAGTGAAGACGTAGTAAATGTTTTGAAAGTAATTTTTAAAAAGCCGTTAACTAAATCCAGTCAACGACTTTTATAATAAAGATAAGCAGAAAACCTGCAGGATCTTCTAAAGATAATCATGAATATTTGCCAATATCTCTAATTCCTGTTCCAAAAGGCCGGTGGTTCAACCCCTAAGCACCGCAGGTAAACATAACCTTGTGCCCTGTGATGGATTTCGTTATCAATCCAATATAGTATAATGTCGGATGTTACCCCTTCATACGCTCCAAAAGCCAGCATCACTTCACGGAAACGCTGCTGCGGGATGAGTGGCCAAAGTGTATCAATTTTATAAGTTACATCATCCCATAAATTTAAAAGCTCTTCTTTTGTGCATGCAAAGCACTTTCCGGAAAGATGGTTAAGTTCTGCTATTGGTGTGGACTTGTCCTGGAAAAGATCCTGGATCCCTGAATCTGCCATACTCATGATCTCATTTACCATCACAGCGAAGGGACGCATTCCGCCTAGCGAATATTTAAATAGTTTGTCTTCCGGAAAAGCTTCAATCACCTGCCTTGTTAAGCGGCGATGACCCTGCCAATAATTTAGTATAGAAGCGGAAGTGGTGAATCCCTCAATCGCATTGTTAATTTGTTGTTTGATTTGATTGTTTTCCATTGTTGTTTTACTTTTAAGATGATTTCACATCAAAGAAAAGCAGGGGTAGTGACAACCCTATGTCAGTAGGGGTTAAGACATTTTTTGGGAGACAGAAGGAATAAACAATAAAAGCCGATTACTGTTCAGTTAACGGCACTGTGCGGAGCATGGGACTGCATTAGAACGCCTTGAAGATATTTTGTTGATTGTCAAATAAGCTAAACAAATAAAAACATGAACGGAAAAACCAAACCAACGGAACTGCCTAGGGAAGAAGAACAAATACGTGAAGTCCTGAATGCGCACTGGCACGCGTCGGCAGTCGGCGATGCAAACGCGGAACATGAGATTTACGATGACGATGCCATCTGTGATTATCCCCAATCAGGCGAACGCATCCTCGGACGGAGCAATTTACAGGCCTTGCGAAGTCATCATCCGGGTAAGCCATCGGGATTCAATGTCAGGCGAATTCTCGGGAAAGGCGACCTCTGGATCACGGAATACACAATTATCTATCAGGGGCAATCAGCATACACAGTGAGCATTATGGAGTTCCGCAACGGTAAGGTTGTGCACGAGACACAGTATTTCGCAGATCCCTTCGACGCGCCGGCCTGGCGAAGTCAATGGGTTCAGCAGATCGTGTGACTCCGCATTTAGCCTATAGTCGGTGTTTTCACCGCAGCATTTTAAATTAAAAAACCCAGCCAAATTGACCAGGTTTAATTTTGTGCGGAAGAAGGGACTCGAACCCCCACGCCGTGAAGCGCCAGATCCTAAGTCTGGTGCGGCTACCAATTACGCCACTTCCGCAGTTAGGATTTTTATGAGGTCGCAAAGATAGCTTAAAATAGTAAATTATAAAATATTTTTTGCTTTTACGTGTATCAACCTATTACACAATGTTTTATTTTTATAATCTAGTTTGTTACTATGAAAATGATACCCATCATCAAATGCAGGGACATGGCTGCATCAGTCAAATTTTATACAACCATTCTTGATTTTGAGCCTAAATGCGCGGATCCGGATACCGATTTCCCGGTCATCAACCTGGTAAATGGCGCCGGTGAGATCCAGTTATCCGTTTTAAGCGGCGACAGTGTATTTGGCTGCGCAATAAATGTTCGTGTTGATGAGGTTGATGAGCTGTTTCAAAAATATGTAAGCAGGGGGCTGGATCAATCATCCAAAAAAAACTCCCCGGTTCACCAGGGCCCTTTAGACCAAACCTGGGGCATGCGGGAGTTTTATGTAACTGACCCGGATGGCAATACGCTCAGGTTTGGGAAAGATATAGGTTAAATTATAGTGACTATGATTTTATAAATAGTTTATTACTTTTGAAGCATTCAAAAACCTAAACAATTTAAATTAGTGAAAAGGAAATACACATCTTTACTTTCTGTTTTATTATTACTTACAACATTTGCGCTTGTTTCATGCAGTAAAAAGAATAGCGATAATACTCCTGTTGAAGATAAAAACAGCGTCAAAATAAATGGTGTAACTTACCCTACGGTAACAATCGGCTCCCAAATCTGGACTAGTGTAAATTATAAAGGACCGGGTGGTTACAATCTGCCTGCAACAGAAGCTTACGGTAATTTTTACAATCATAGCGAGGCAGACTTGATTTCACTGCCGACTGGCTGGCGTGTACCTTCTGTAAAAGATTTTAGTAAACTCTTGAGCAATTTTTCAAAAAATCCTCCTGATTTCAACGGAAATTATTATTTAAACGGTTCGAATGATGCATCGGAATTATGCGTTTCTTCAGGGTGGGGTGGTATATTAACCGGAACTAACACTTCCGGTTTTAGCGTGATAAATGCCGGCTTTTACGAAATGTTACGCGGTGAAAAAATACGTGATAATTCTATGAGCTCAAGATTTCTTACTTCCGATACGCCTAAGTCCGCAACCGAGGGGTTATATATTTATAATATCGAAATATCACCTGAGTCGGCACAGCTCGAACAAATTCTTAATACATATGATGCGGATAATTTATACATATCTGTCAGATTTGTAAAAGACAAATAAGCGGGTTTCTCCCATGCTTGCTCAAGAACATAAATGGCCTGAACCTTGCGAGGTTTTCAAAACTTCGCAAGTCTTAAAAAACATATTTTAAAGCAAAGGCCGGGGATCAAAAATTACTTTAATGGTACTGATCTTGCCGTCTTTCATATGGTACCATCCCGAAGTTAAGATAGGAATACCTCTCATGGCTACGTCAAAAAGCAGGCAGGCATCGTCATCTTCCGCTACAAGTTTTTTTATGTTGTATTTTAGTTTCATCCGTTCCATGTCGCTAAAATACAGGTCGGCCCCCTCGCGTGAGCCCAAAACGCCCTCAAATTTCATATCATCACATACATATTCTCTCGCGGCTTTAAAATCCTCCCTATTAAGGGCATCTACAAAAGCAAGTAATACATCCCTGGTAACACTTGCCGGTGAATGAATTTCTGTTTTCATTTTGCTTCATTGGTTTTGTTAAATAAAGATAAAAGATTTAGGTGACTTCCTAAATCTTTTATCCTGATTATTACACTTTTACACTTGCTTTTTTTATAACAAGGTAGGCTCCAGCTTAGTAGTTACCCCAATCCTGTTCCAGGCGTTAATGGTGATGATGGACATTATTAGCTGGGCAAGGTAAGCCTTATCAAACAGGGCTGCAGCAGCATTATAAGTTTCATCGGATACTTTATTGCTGATCAGCGTAACTTCCTCGGTAAGGGCAAGTATGGCGCGTTCCTGTTCGTCAAAAAACGGGGTTTCACGCCATGAGGTAAGGCCGTAAATGCGCTGTTCTGTTTCGCCTGCTTTGCGTGCATCCCGGGTGTGGATGTCAATACAATAGGTACAGCCGTTTATTTGCGAGGCGCGGATTTTTATTAAGTCGTTATGTTTGGTTGCTAAACCGGTGCTTTCAATGTAATGTTCCAGGGCCAGCATGGCTTTGTATGCTGCCGGATCTGCCACGTTAATTTTTGTTCTGTCGCTCATGATCTTGTTGTTTTGATAAAACAAAGTTGCGCAACAAAAGCCCCTAAAAAAATGAACTACGGTTAAGAAATTAAACCTTTTTTGCCCTTAACCTGCTTAAAAACTGCGGGGTAAAGCCAAGATAGGAGGCCAGCATGTATTGCGGTACCCGCTGCATAAATTCAGGGAACCGACTTGAAAAATGGATGTACCGCTCTTCTTCCGTCTGATTAAAAATGTAACCGATACGGCGTTGAGAAGCTACGTAAGCCTTTTGCATCATTATCCTGAAATAACTTTCCAAACGCGGGATCTGCTCAAAAAGCATTGCCTGGTTCTTTTCATTTAACAGCAATACCTCCGATGCTTCAATCGCCTGGATATAGCAGGTTGACGCCTGTTTGCTCATCAGGCCATCGTAGTCAGTGATCCACCAGTTCTCGATCCCAAATTGGATAATTTGCTCGTTTAGCTTATTGTTTACAAAATACAGCCTTAAACACCCTTTTACAACAAAGTAATTACCGTGGCAATGTTTACCGGCTTCTAATAAAAATTCTTTCTTTTTAAATTTTTTTGGCTCAAGCTTTTCACAAAGTAATTGTTCTTCAGCAGGCGTTAGCTGTACATATCTTTTTATGTGGGCAAGGAGTTCTGGATACATGGTAAATTAGAATCAAGAACCAAGATACGAGAAATAAGAGTCAAGAAGCAAGAGACGAAATACAAGAAATAGATCATCATCATATTTGTTATATTTTTTGATTTATCCCTTTTTTATCTTGACTCTTGCTTCTTAATTCTTACCTCTCAACGCTATCTTAGCAGCATGAAAACTATTAAATGGGGAATTTTAGGCGCCGGGCGCATAGCCGGTAAGTTTGCAAGTGACCTTAAATTGGTTGCCGATGCAAAATTAATAGCCATTGGCTCGCGTACACAGCAATTGGCTGATGAATTTGGGAAGGAATTCAATATAAAAAACCGTCATGCCAGTTATGAAAAACTGGTTACAGACCCCGATATTGACGTAATTTATATTGCAACACCGCATAACCTGCATTATGAAAATACCCTGCTTTGTTTGCAACACAACAAGGCAGTATTGTGCGAAAAGCCCTTTGCCATGAATGCCCGGCAAGCCCAGGCTATGATTGACATGGCCAGGGAAAATAAAGTGTTTTTAATGGAAGCACTGTGGACAAAATTTCACCCGCATTATAAAAAACTGCACGAAATAATAGGGCAGGGGCTGCTTGGCGAAATTCGCTCTGTACTGATAAACTTCGGATTTAAACCTGCACCGCCTATCCCGGCAAGGCTTTTTGACCCTGCACTTGGCGGGGGAACCTTAATGGATATAGGCATTTACAATGTTTTTATGGCGATGAGCGTATTGGGAAAGCCTGATGTTATTGAAGCAACAATGACTCCGGCTTCTACAGGTGTGGATGAGCAATGTGCCATACTATTCAAGTACAAAAATGGAGCAATGGCACAACTGTTCTCAACCTTCTCCTCAAACCTGGCAACGGAAGCTGATATTAGCGGAACCGACGGCCGGATAAGGCTTACCTCACGGTTTTATGAGCCATCAGCAACTATTGAATATTACACCAAATACCCCGACAGCAGGGAGGTTATTTCTGTTGAAAAGGAAACCGGCTTTGGTTACCAGTACGAAGCCCGCCATGTAAATGATTGCTTAAGGAGAGGCCTTACTGAAAGCGATGTTATTCCGTTTGCTGATACTTTGCTGTTGATGAAAACTTTAGATAAGATAAGAAGCATAGCAGGGATTAGGTATGCTGCTGACGAAATTAATATCATTTAAACAACCATGGGGGTTTAAATGCGTAAGTTATTTAAAACAAGAATTATGTTTTTTTATTCTTAGTTAAAAAGAACTTGTTGTAGTACATCTAATCCTATAGTCTTATGAAAAATCTCACTAAAACTTTATTTGTAATCATAACCTTATTCGGTTCAACTGCTGTAATGGCGCAAAATACTGATACGGTTAATACCCATGGCTGGATGAAACACCGGCCCGCCGGGGCAATACAGATCCAGGTTACCTATCGCAAGGGCAACATCGATCAGTTAAACAGCGCACTTAATGCAAATGGCATTCCATCTGTAAAACAATCAAATATATGGATCAATGCCTCCATGAGTCACGTTTTTAATAAATGGATGTTTGAAGACGGGATTGGTTTTACGCCTATAGCCAGCTCGGAAATGAACGATCTGAAAGTTAAATATAATCAATACCAGTTATTCTGGCGGGCGGGATATAATGTATCAACCAATTCAGATTTCAGATTATATCCGTTTGCCGGTATTAACTTTTCTGCCGCGAGGTTGAAGGTAGAGGATAAAGCACGCATCAGAAATACTAATGATTTCACCGATGAACTGTTAAACAGTACATCGAGCAAAACCTTCTGGCAGCCAAATTTTGGCATTGAGCTGGGCGCAGGGTTTGATTATGTTATCAAGTTAAAATCAAAAAAAATGGATTGTTTTGAAATTGAACGGAACATCCCAATCGGCATCCGTGCCGGTTATTACATAAATGCTTATGCAGGCGATTGGAAAGTTGATAGCTACAAACTGCAAAACAGCCCTAATCAAAAGCAAAATGCCGTATTCATATCGTTTAATATCGGGTTGGGCTATAAGATTAAGAAGTAGAACGGTTTAGCCTTTGTTTATGAACAGGGTGGATTAATATAATATTCATCATGTTTTGCAACAAATGATTTATGAAAGGCGTCTATTTCTAAACTTATTATTCGCCATCAAGATCAATATGAAAAAACTAATCCTTATTTACTTATTGCTACCGCTGCTTTTACCTTCTGCGTTTTCGCAGGACAGTAAAAAAGCCGCCCGGTTAATGGAAATTAGCCAGGCCGTTAATGTTCCCGGCATCCAGCTGATCTATACCAAAAACAATAAAACAGAAGAATATGACCTGGGTCTTAGCGGAAACGGATCGGATAAAAAAGTAACCACCAATACTACATTTGAGGCAGCTTCCTTAAGTAAATGCGTGTTTGCTTATGCTGTTTTGCGTTTGTATGATCGCGGACTATTAGACCTGGACAAACCTTTGCTAAGCTATATAGGTAAATATGACAGGTTTGATACTACTGATTCGAGATATAATAAAATTACCGCACGGATAGTGCTTAAGCATAGAACAGGCTTACCAAACTGGGGCAATGAAAAGGGTGCTAAGCTGATGTTTCCGCCTGATAGCTGTTTCTCCTATTCGGGTGAAGGCTTTGTGTTTTTACAAAGGGTAGTTAAAAAGATTACGGGTAAACCTTTAAATCAAGTAGCCAATGAAGAGTTGTTTGGGCCGTTAAATATGACGGGCAGCAGTTATGAATGGACCAATAAATTTGATACGGTATCGGCCTTTGGAAACAGTGCTGAACAAATTAAACGGCACTCCAATCAAAATGCTGCCTATAGCTTGCTGACAAACGCACATGATTATACTGTTTTTTTACAGGCATTAGCAAACGGCACGGGCTTAAAACCGGAAACACAACAGCTAATGCTTGAAAAAGCTACCCCGGGTACCTGGTTCAATCATAAACCGGCTGAAGCCACTGATCATATTTGGTGGGGCCTTGGGGTAGGGATCCAGGAAAATGAAAAAGGAAAGGCCATTTGGCATTGGGGCGACAATGGCGATTTTAAAGCATTTTACATTGTCTTCCCGGCAAGGCATGAAAGCATGGTTTATTTTACCCATAACAATAAAGGACTTTTTATTGCACCGGAGGTGATCGACCTGTTTTTAGGTAAACAAACTACCTGGGCCATAAAATGGATTGGAGAAGGATATGATTCGCCTTACGCAATTAAAAGTTTCAGGGCCGGGTTAATGAAGCACGGGTTTGATCAGGCTGCTGAGATTACTAAGAGTCTGAAACAAAAAGACACGAGCTTTAACTTATCCGAGCACGACCTGAATGAGTTTGGCTTTATTTTGATGCAGCAGGATAAAGCGCATGAAGCCACAGAAATATTTAAGCTTAACATCAGCCTAAATCCAAAAAGCGGAGACCTTTATGACAGCCTTGCCGAAGCGTATGTAAAATTAGGGGATAAAAAACTTGCTGCTGAAAATTTTAAACGCTGCGTGGAGTTAAATCCTAAAAATGATTATGCGGTGGAACAGTTGAAGAAGTTGCTGGATGGGGCTAATTAATAATTTAGATTTACCATAGAATTTTTAGACCCTCATCAATATATTGAGTCATACGCGCATCTTTAGAAATTAAAGTATAACCCCGATTTATTGCCTGCCAAATAAGTATTCTGTCAAAAGGATCTTTATGGGTAGTAAGCGGAAGTTTATAAAAAGAAGCACTTTCATCTGCTGAAAGTTGTATTGTCTGAAAACCTATGCTTGATGATAATTCCGGCAACTCATTAGGGAGTATGCCTTGAATGCCGAGTTTATTTATTGAAAATTTTAAGGCAATTTCCCAAAATGTAACTGCGCTTATGAAAATTGAATTATTGGGGTCGTCAATAATTTGTTTTGCTTTTGCTGATAGTTTTTCCTTTTCCGCTATTGTCCAAATAAATGTATGGGTATCAAGGATATAATTCATAATCCCAGGAATTCTTCTGTGGTCATTTCAAAATCATCACCAAAAGTAAATTTTGCTTTGCCTTCCAGAATCCCTAGTTTACGTTTATCCTGATTAGGAATTTCAGGTAGGAAATAGCCTACAATCTCTTTTTTCTTCCCAAATGTTACGGCAAATTTTTCACCGGCCTTTACTTGTTCAAGCACTTCTGAAAAATGAGTTTTGAACTCACCAACTGACATTGATTTCATAATAAAACAAATATAATTTTTATTTGTCAAGTTGTCAAGCATAAAAATGGATAGCTTAATGCTATCCATTTTGCCTAATTTTTCATTTATTTCACATATAGTTTATCCAAAAACAAATACCGTCCCCGGTCATTCTCAGCTTCCAATTTTGTGTTTACATCAATGTTCATGAACTTAACTTTACTGCCATTGGTATTGGGCTCCCATTTCGGTAAACCTTTGCCATTGGGGTTACCCGTTTTTATAAAGTTGGCAAAGTAGTTTTCCATTAATGAAGATACCTTGTAGTTGTCGGGTGTCCAGGCATAAACCTTATTGGATTCAAGGTTGCCCATCGCAAACTCAATTTCTGACGCATGTGATGCACCAACCAGTGCTTTTGGCATTTTATTGGCATTCGCATTATCAATTGGTTTTACTTCCGGTGGGCGCGGGGTTGAGAATACATAACGGTAAACAGGTTTTTCACCGGTTTTACTTTGCAGGTCCGCCCATTTCCAGGTGCTGTAGGCAATAAACCTGTCGCTGGCCAATGCAGTTGCGGATTTGATCACCTCGTCCTGCGTTGTGCCGGGATAAAGTTTTAAAACCTCATCGGCATTATCGGCAAATTGCTCCTTTACCTTTTTTGCATAGTTTTCGGGCGTTGGCGTATCGCCGCCGGTAAACGACTGGTAAGGGATCTCCGCAGAATTCCATCCAACTAACAGGGGAACATGTGCCTGTTCGCCAGCTTCAAAAATTTCTACAGGTGTTTTTGGTAAGAAATAGCCATCAATAGTAGCAGCCAATTTCCATACCCCGGCTTTTGATGCGGCATCAAGTAGCTGAGCTGCAGGTATGGCACGGAGTTGGCTTAGTGTTTTGGTTCCATTCTTTTCAGCAAAGCTTACGCCGTTCTTTTCTCCTTCGGCAAGCGGGATAGCAGGCAGTGTAGGTTTTATCATAGCGCCGCTCTCACCAATAGCCCCGGCAATAAGATCTTTTGATAACGGCGATACCACTTGCGCACAAACTGAAATAGAGCCTGCAGATTCGCCGGCAATAGTCACTCTTTTTGGATCGCCCCCAAATGCTTCAATATTCGCCTGAACCCATTTTAATGCAGCATTTTGGTCAAGCAGACCGTAATTACCTGAGGCATGATGAGTTGATTCAGCTGTAAGCTCCGGATGTGAGAAAAAGCCGAAGATTCCCAGCCTGTAGTTGATAGTTATTGTAATAATCCCTTTTTGAGCCATGCTTTCGCCGTCGTAACGTGATTCTGACCCATCGCCGCCTACAAATCCTCCGCCATAAAAATATACCAGCACAGGCAGCTTTTCATTTGCCGATTTTGCAGGTGTCCATACGTTTAGATACAGGCAATCCTCGCTCATGGTATCAGCACGAAAAACCATATCAGCAAATACTCTTTTTTGCATAGGCATATGGCTAAAATGATCAGCTTTGCGCACACCATCCCAGTTTGCCGGCGGCTGCGGCTCTTTCCAGCGCAGATCGCCAACCGGGGGCAGGGCATAAGGGACACCTTTAAAGCTCCGGATCTTAGTTGTCTGGTTAAAGGTGCCTTCGAGCGTACCATTGCTTATTTTAAGCTGGTTAACAACAGGCTGTGAAAAAGCTGATGTGAAAAATAACAGCGCACAGAACAGTGAAAAAGGAGTTTTCATAGTAAATGGATTAATTTAATTTAGGAATTGAAAAATAAATTTTCTATTGTATCATTATGTTACAATAATAATTGCTTATTTTGAGATTATCAATACATTTTTATTTTTTAGATAAATTCTTTTGTAAATGACCAAACTTCATTCAGCCGGGGAGACCAATGAAAAAGGGGAGGGCTTTTTAAAAAGCATCGCTATTGATGCGGTAATATTTGGTTTTCATGATGATCAGCTAAAAGTTTTGCTGATTGAGTATAAAGGAACCGGGCTGTTTGCCCTGCCCGGAGGGTTTATTAGAACCGAAGAAGACTTAAATAGTGCTGCCTTAAGAGTTGTTAGCGAGCGGATTGGGCTGGAAGACATTTTCCTTGACCAATTTTATGTATTTGGTGACTATTCCCGGTATAACCCAACGCAATTTAAAATCATCATGGGCGCTAACGGGAGTGTGCCTACCGATGATCACTGGCTGTTAAAAAGATTTATTTCGATAGGTTATTATGCCCTGGTTGATTTTACCAAAGCGAACCCTGCACCTGCGGCAATATTTGACAGCTGCAATTGGTACGACCTTACCGCTATGCCCCAACTAATCCAGGATCATACCCGGATAGTTGAAAAGGCGCTGGATACGCTGCGCTCAAACTTAGACCATAAACTTATTGGCTTTAACCTGCTGCCACAGGATTTTACGATGGGCGATCTGCAAAAGCTTTATGAAACCATATTAGGTAAAAAGCTGTTGCGCCCTGCTTTTCAACGTAAAGTACTTGCTTTGGGCATCCTGGAAAGGGTAGCAAAAAAATGGACAGGCGGTGCACATAAAGCGCCTTATTTATACCGGTTTAGATCAGGTAAGCCTGTTTCAGAATAAAACGCAGATTAGATTTGACAACTTTTTAAAAGTTGTCAAATCTTTACGGGCAAATCAATTGTTTATATCACCTTCAGTAAAAATTTATTAGTAATACCTGCTTTAGCTGCATCGGTTGCTGTAATACTTATTTCATAGTTTCCGGCAGTGAGTTTACCAGTTATTGTTTTAGCTGGGGCATCAAACTTTAACCCCGCAGGTAATTGGTCGGCCGAAAAGGTTAACGTATTATTGCCGTCATCATCAAAAAAAGTATCACCAGGGATTTGAAACGAAAAAGTGCTGCCTGCCTTCGCAACCTGATCCTTGACCGGATTTTTAACGTACGGTTCAAAATTGGTATGCTTCAATTTTTCAAACAGGGTATCAAATCTCACCCAAAAAATAAAACAATCTTTTTCGCTGTGGCCATGGGTATAAAACAGGTATTTGCCATCGGGACTGACATATTCGCCCCAGCGGTGGGCCAGGCCGTTATTGATGAGCGGCCCAAGGCTTTTGGGGTTTGTCCAGGTGTCATCCGGTTTATGATAGCTAATGTGCAGTTCGCATTCAAAATCAGGGTGTTCTTTTGCGCTGATGATCATGTACGATTCATCTTTTGCTACAAAGAAATCACCATTAAAGCCTGGCGAGTTTAATGGCACCCCCAGGCTTTTAATGGCAGTGTCGCCTTTTGAAGCATCAATTCGCGAAAATTTACAGTTTTGCCAATCCCTGGTACCCCAGTTGCCATTGCTGCCTGCATAAATATTACCGCTTATGGTCGGCATAAAATCGTAAAGCCTGTAAGGTTTATGCATGTACTCAATCGGTGCTGTCCAGCCGGTATCTGTTCTGTGTGCCTGCCAAACAAACTCTTTCCCCGGTATTTTATTAGGTCCGCCAATAAAATACATTGTTTTTCCATCCGGCGAAAAGGTAGGGGCATAGTATTTTTCAGTTAGCACATATGGGCCGTTCCATTTGCCATTGGCGTATTTAAAATATTTTACCTTCAGATTTTTGCCATCAAACCATGTAGTATTGTGGCTGTAGTAAAATTCCTTCCCATCGTCCGAGAAAGCAACCCTGTCGCCTGCCCATGCGCCTTTTTCGGCCAGCATGCCCGGAGCGAATACCTTCGGCGTATCAGATGGGGGAGTTTGTCCCAAATATGCATCGGGGTTACCCCAAAGTTTAGCGGGTTCCTGTTTGCAGGCGCAAAACACTGATAATATGATAAGCAGTATAAAAGTTAATTTATTCATGATCGTAAAAGTTTATTTATTTTTGAAGATGCCGGCATTCAATTCACTGCCGGCTGATCCGGGCGAAAGATTTAAATAGTTGTGAGGAGTACCTTTGGCAGTGACCTCATTTAACATCACCTGCCCGGTTTTATGGATGTTTAACTCGACCGGTGTGTTCTTTACATCCGGACCTTCAACCTCCATCCCATTAAGGCCCATGTAATATTTATTATTGGTTATAAGGGAGTTGCTGAAGGTATAATGATGGGGGTGGTTTTTTTCGCTGACCCAGAAATAGTTACCATTCGCAATTATGTTATTACTGAAGGTAAACGGCGCATTTGAACTTTCGCCATAACCGTACCATATGGCGGCTTCATAAGCGTTATAAATAATGGAATAGGTAAGCGAAAAGTTCTTTAAGCCGAGGAAAACTAAAACCGCATTTTTACAGCCATAAAATATGCAATGGTCTATATTTATATCAGCACCCTGCCCGAAAAGGGCGCCCTGGATAGCTGCTGAATTTCTTTCGCCTATAAAATAACATTGAGAAATTTCGAGGCCTTTTAATTTTTCATTTTGACGCTCGATACAATAATAATATTCAACGCTAGGATTTGGATTACCTAAAAATTTCAGCCCTTTAACACTCACATTATTCCTGGCGATTTGAATACCTACACAATACCTGAACTTTTTACCGCTGTTGGTATCCGCTACAGATTGGATCACCGGCATTTTATCCGGCTGCCAGGCTGCATCATCGGGCATTATGGTTGCTTCAATTGTGAATTTTGAAGTGTCTGCCATTCCGTTAGACGATTCAATGCGTAATTTATTACTAAGCCGGTACAAACCCGGCGAAAGCTTTATAATAACGGGCTGATTGCCTGTAAATCCGTTTGCAATGTTTATCGCTTTTTGCAGGCTCGCCAGCGGACCTGCAATGGTTCCCCTGCTATCATCATGACCCTTAATCACATCAACATACAGGGTTTGAGCCTTTAACTGCAGGTTTAATATCACCAGTAAAACAAGCGGTAGGTATTTAATCAACTTCATTTTTGTTATTTCTTTTCTTTTTTAAAGACTCCTGCATGAAGATCATTTCCGGCTGATCCAGATGCAAGGTTCAGATAATTATGCGGTTGTGATCTTTCGGTTTTTATTTCAACCAGGATCACTTTGCCCGTTTTGCTGATGTTATTTTCAGTGAGGTTGCTTTTTGAGGCCGGGATAAGGTCGTTAGCTATGTATCCCATATAATTACCGTTTTCGGTGATGAGTGAATTGCTGAAAGTATAAGCCGGCTGGATGTTATTTGGCCTAACCCAAAAGAAATTGCAATGGGTTACTATGTTATTTTTAAACACAAATGGCACAGTGGAGTCTCCAAACCATATGGCTGATTCATAAGCGCCATAAATAATAGAATTGGTAATAGAGAGGTCTTTTATCCCTTTGATCAACACCATAGCATTCCTGCAATTGTAAAATATACAATGATCAACATGAATTCCGGCGCCGTGTGTCCAGAGCCCGCTTTGCAGGCGGTTTGAATTCTTTTCACCAATAAAATAACATTGGGAAACCTCCAGTCCGTTTAAATTTTCATTTTCACGGGTTATAGGGTAATAGTAAGGCACATCGGGGTGGGCATTGCCAACAAATTTTAGCCCCTTAAAGCTCACATTGTTTTTAGCCACCAAAAAGCTTACGCAATGTGTAAATTGTACCTTTGAATTGTTGGGAGAAACGGATTGGATCACCGGCATTTTTTCCGGCTGCCAACCGGTATCATCCGGCATATGAATGGCCTCAATGGTGAATTTTGATGCATCATTTCCCTGTTTTGCGGTTTTTACTACCATTTCATGCCCAATTACATATAAGCCGGGCGCCAGTTTAATGGTAACCGGTTCGTTGCCGCTATAGGTGTTGGCTATGATAACGGCCTTTTCAATACTTAATAATGGATCGGTCTGGCTTCCTTTTGCAACGTCTTTGCCTTTTAAAGCGTCAACGTACAGGGTTTGGGCATTAAGGTGCAGGCATGCCGCCAGCAGGATGATTATCGATAAAAATTTTAGCTTGTTCATTTCTTTAGTTTTAAATTGCCGTAATTAATCGTGTGCGATTTTTTGCTTTGTGATATAAACTTACATGAGCTGATTATCTATACCAATTCATTTAAAGTTCAAGTTTTTTCAAGTTTTTTCATTTTGATATTCAATGACTTCTGATATTCAAAAACTCATTTCAATTATTGGGCAGCAGCTTGACTGGGGAAATTCATCCGCCTGGCAAAGCCGGGATTTTGAAATTTTGAGCCAGCTGATCTACGATAAGACCAAAGTTTCATTAAGCGAGAGCACGCTCAGGCGAATCTGGGGGAGGGTTGAATATAAACACCTGCCAAGCGCTACCACATTAGATACCTTAGCGCAGTTTGCCGGTTTTGAAAGCTGGCGTACATTTATTAAGCAAAACACTAAGCAAATAACCGAAATAAATGCACCAACAACGCACGTTGAGCCGAGTGAAAAAGCGGGCATCAGCCTAACGTATATCTTATTGATCATTATCCTGGTAGCACTGGGAGCAGTATCTTTTTTTATTATAAAAAAAGCTAATCCGGGTATTAATGTTGCGGATTATAAGTTTAGCAGCCAGCGGCTTACCAATGCTATCCCTAACTCTGTAATATTTAACTACGATGCTATAAGTGCGCCGATTGATTCTGTTTATGTTCAGCAATCATGGGATCCGCATACAAAAACGCTGGTGGATAAGAAAAAGCACCAGCATACTTCTGTTTATTATGAGCCGGGCTTTTACCAGGCAAAATTGCTTATCGGCAAAAAAGTTGTAAAAGAGCATAAGCTGATGATCCCAACCGAGGGCTGGCTGGGCCTTATTGAGGACAACCCAGTGCCGGTGTATCTTAATCCGCAGGATTTTATACAAAAAGACATGCTAAACCTGCCGGTTGCTGTAATACAGCAAAAAAATATGAGTATGCAGCCAGGCCAACACTTGTGAAATATTTTAATGTTGGCAATTTTAAGCCTGTGCCGGTAAATGATTTTAACTACAGCGCCGAAATAAAAAACGGGTATAAGGAGGGAGAGGCGGCCTGCCAGTTTGCCGCTGTATCGCTCATTACTGATAGCGGCCCTATCATTATTCCGCTTTCTATAAAAGGCTGCGTATCTGAGCTTACCTTATTTAGTGTTGATTGGATCATATCGGGCAAAATAGCTAATTTATCCGGCTTTGGCATTGATCTATCCAATTGGGTTAAGATTTCCTGTAAAAGCACAGCTAAAACCATCAGGTATTATGTTGATGATAAACAGGTATTTGAGTTTCAGTTGCCGGCAGCAAATGTAAAAATCGTGGGTGTCTGGTTTAGCTTCCAGGGAACAGGGGCAGTGAGGAATATTGAACTGAAGGGGCATGATAAAACGGTGTTTAAGGCGTTTTGAACAGATCTGGACAGTTTTAACCGCGGAGTTCACGAAGAGGAGCACGGAGTAGCACAGAGATTATAGTATTTGGAATGATTTATTCAGGTAGATTATGTATGAGACGCGATGCTTCGCGTCTAACTGCGGTTAGATCGCCAATATGGAGATACTTGGGCGGAGATATGCAAAAAGGGAGACGCGAAGCATCGCGTTTTACAATATTATTACAAATGTTTCACCACATGGTATCTGGCAGGCACTGTCATTAAATAGGCATAAATAGCATCCACTTCTTTATCGCTTAAATATTCAAATTTTTCCATTGGCGGTTTAAGTTTCCGGGTTGGGCTTTGGCCATCTTTAACGGCTTTACGGAAATCCTCTTTGGTATAATTACCTATCCCGCTATTTTTATCGGGGGTGATGTTTGATGCAGCTATTTCCACACCTTCTGCGCCTTTAAATGTTGCGCCACCGGCAAGGTATCCTTTTGTTTGTTCAGGGTTGATGGAGTTTAACGATTTAAGGCTTTTTGAGTGGCAATGATAACAGCCCACATTATCAACCAGATAACTGCCCAATGCTACCGGATCGTTTTCTGACGGCCTTTTTATCCCGTCTTTATAGGGAGCAGGATCAGCTTTAAAACCCAGGTAGGTTTTACCGATCAGGCTATAATGCGTAAGTCCGACAGTAGTATCAGCAGCGCTAACAGCCGGATCATCCGATCTCAGGTAAACTATAATATCATTTAGATCCTCATCAGCCATGTTTGGGCGCAGCATATATGCCATAAAGCGGCCATCCTTTGAAATGCCTGTTTTAAGCAAATATTTTAGCTGAGCATCGGTGTATTTAGGAGCTATTCCGTTTGTTTTTGAATGCGTAAGATTTGCTGAATATACTTTACCTGCAATGCCTGGCACATCATGAATGGGATTACCGATAAACTTTTTAACATCCCGGTTATAATGGCAGCCTGCGCAAATGCTGAATACAAGGTTTTTACCGTGCTCAAAATTTGCGGCGGATGCAACTGCTTTATAATCGCTTTTGGTGGTTTCAAAATGGGTTTTACAGCTGATGATAATTATAATAGCAAGTATTAAACTTGTTACTGTGAGGCCTTTGTATTTCATAGCAATACAGTTATACTTATTACTACATAATTGCAGGGACAATGTTTTCAATCGGTTTAGATTGGGCAAATTTAAAAAGTTAATAAATCTTTATAATTTTCCATACTTTTAGCACACCATGCAACCTAAAAACAATAAAAAAACCATTCGGGCCTGGGCCTTTTTTGATTGGGCTAATTCGGCTTATAACCTGGTTATTACTTCAACTATTTTCCCGGCCTATTACGTGGCTATAACAGCAGATCCCAAAAATGGTGACGTTGTTACCTTTTTTGGTCACCGGTTTATAAATACGGCGTTATCCAATTATGCATTGGCGGTTGCTTACCTTATTATGGTTTTGCTGTTGCCTATATTATCCTCAATTGCTGATTACAGGGGGAATAAGCGAATATTTATGAAGTTTTTTACCTGGCTTGGCGCGCTTGCCTGCTGTGCATTGTTTATTTTCACTAAAGGCAACCTGGAATTTGGCATAATTTGTTTTGCGCTGGCAGCAATTGGTTACAGCGGCGGCTTTGTTTTTTATAACTCATACCTGCCCGAAATTGCCACGCTTGATATGCAGGATAATGTAAGTGCCAAAGGGTTTACTTATGGATACATTGGCAGTGTTATTTTGCAGGTGATATGTTTGGCATTTGTGCTGTCACCTAAAACATTTCATTTAACCTCAAGCGGTGCAGCACAACTTTCATTTTTACTGGTCGGTTTATGGTGGATAGGTTTTGCCCAGATCCCTTTCAGTGTACTGCCAAAGGGCAGCCCAAATGCCGAGCCCCGTCATAATAATATTATAAAAGGCGGCTTTATTGAATTAGGGCATGTTTGGAACAAGATAAAAGTCATGCCATTACTGAAACGTTTTTTGCCCGCATTTTTCTTTTACTCTATGGGGGTGCAAACCATTATGCTGGTAGCTGCAGGGTTTGGGGCCAAAGTACTGCACATGGAAACCAGCGGACTGATAGAGATAATTTTGATTATCCAACTGGTAGCCATTGGCGGAGCAACGTTGATGTCGCGGCTATCGGGCATTTATGGTAACATAAGGGTTTTAGCCGGTGTGGTAGTAATATGGATAGGGGCGTGCATTGCTGCTTATTTTACCACCACTGTAACACAATTTTATGGGCTGGCCGTTGTTGTGGGCTTAATTATGGGAGGGATTCAATCGCTTTCACGGTCTACTTATTCAAAATACCTGCCGCAGGATATTCCGGATACGGCATCATTCTTTAGTTTTTATGACGTTACCGAAAAACTGGCAATAGTAGGAGGGATGGCCAGCTTTGCATTTATTGAGGAATTTACCGGGAGCATGCGCAATTCGGCACTGGCATTATGCGTTTTCTTTTTAATTGGATTATTTTTATTGCTTTCTTTGCTAATGGCCGAAAAAAAATTCAGGAAAAGTCCGGAATTTAGCGGCGTTTAATTTTTGTGCAGATGAAGGTTGAGTTATTTATTCCTTGTTTTATCGATCAGTTATTTCCCGAAACCGCTTTTAACACCATTAAGGTGCTTGAAAAAGCGGGATGCGCAGTTAGTTATAACCCGGCACAAACCTGTTGCGGTCAGCCAGCTTTTAACGCTGGTTTTTGGGATGATGCCAAAACAGTAGGCAGCAAGTTTTTAAACGATTTTTCTGCAGATAGTGTAATTGTATCTCCATCGGCATCCTGTACCGGAATGGTGAAAAATTACTATAATGATCTTTTTACCAATACAACATCGCACAATAAATGCCGTAATATCCAAGCCAATATTTATGAGCTGTCGGATTTCCTGGTAAATATCCTGCAATTTGATTACTTCGGCGCTGAACTGGAGGGTCGTGCTGTATATCACGACAGCTGTAGCGGACTGCGCGAGTGTAAAATTAAGGCTGAACCCCGTCAGCTGTTATCAAAAGTGCTGGGCCTCGACCTGGTAGAACTTGTAGACGGTGAAACCTGCTGTGGTTTCGGCGGTACTTTTGCGGTTAAATTTGATGCCATATCTACGGCTATGGCCCAGCAAAAGGTTGACCATGCCTTGGCTGCCGAAGCGGAATACATCATATCAACCGATGCTTCGTGCCTGATGCACCTGCAAAGCTATATCGACAAAAATAATCTGCCTTTAAAAACCTATCACATAGCTGATGTTCTGGCAATGGGGTGGGGGAATGTGTGATAGATTTCGGAATTCGGATTTTCGATTTCGGATTTTCGACCACTGATTTCGAGCGCCAGCGTTAAATTGACCGGCAAAAAAATCAGTATAATCATTCCCTTCAATCGGTGAAATCCTCATAAATAATTTTAAATTTGCAGCAACTAACAGATCACTTTGTAGGTGATTTACTAAAATACATTTTTTTATAAACTTTTAAATCATAGTTGTAGATGATTGACATTACTCTCCCTGACGGGTCCGTTCGTCAGTATGACAAGGGAACTTCGTCCATGCAGATCGCACAGTCGATCTCCGAAGGATTAGCACGAAACGTATTAGCAGCAGAAGTTGACGGCCAGGTTTGGGACGCAAGTCGCCCGATTGAACAGGATGCGCATGTTAAGCTGTTAACCTGGAATGATGCCCAGGCAAAAGCCACTTTTTGGCACTCTTCGGCCCACTTAATGGCCGAAGCTTTAGAAGCACTTTACCCGGGCACCAAGTTCGGAATAGGCCCTGCAATCGAGACTGGCTTTTATTACGATGTTGATTTTGGCGACCGCGAGTTTTCATCCGATGAGTTTAAGCTGATAGAGGATAAAATAATCGAGCTGGCTAAAACCAAGGAAGAATATATCCGTAAACCCATTAGCAAGGCAGATGCTATTGAATATTTTACTGAAAAAGGAGACGAGTACAAGCTTGACCTGTTAAAGGATCTCTCTGATGGTTCTATCACTTTTTATACACAAGGTAACTTTACCGACCTGTGCCGCGGGCCGCATATTCCTAATACAGGTTTTATAAAGGCTGTAAAGCTGATGAGCGTTGCCGGTGCATACTGGCGCGGCGATGAAAGCCGAAAGCAGCTAACCCGGATTTACGGGGTAACTTTTCCTAAAGCAAGTGAGCTCACTGACTATCTGCATCTATTGGAAGAAGCCAAAAAACGCGATCACCGCAAGCTGGGTAAAGAAATGGAGCTGTTTGCTTTTTCTGAAAAGGTGGGTATGGGTTTACCATTATGGTTACCTAAAGGCGCTGCTTTACGCGAACGTTTAACTAATTTTTTACAAAAAGCACAGGTAAAGGCAGGTTACGAGCAGGTGATCACACCGCATATAGGCCATAAAAACCTGTATGTAACATCGGGCCATTATGAGAAATATGGAGCCGATTCATTTCAGCCAATAAAAACACCACAGGAAGGGGAGGAGTTCTTTTTAAAACCGATGAATTGTCCGCACCATTGCGAGATCTATAAAACAAAACCCCGTTCATATAAGGACCTCCCGGTGCGTTATGCAGAATTTGGCACTGTTTACCGTTATGAGCAAAGCGGCGAGCTGCACGGCTTAACCAGGGTACGCGGCTTTACACAGGATGACGCGCATTTATTTTGCCGCCCCGACCAGGTAAAGGACGAATTTAAAAAGGTTATCGACCTGGTATTATACGTATTTGGCGCATTAGGTTTTGAAGATTATACTGCACAGGTATCCCTTCGCGATCCTAATAACAAAGCTAAATATATTGGTAGTGATGAAAATTGGGCTTTAGCTGAATCGGCAATTATTGAGGCTGCTGCTGAGAAAGGACTGCGCACAATTGTTGAGTTGGGCGAGGCTGCCTTTTATGGTCCCAAGCTTGATTTTATGGTGAAAGATGCCCTGGGCAGAAAGTGGCAGCTTGGAACAATTCAGGTTGACTATAATTTGCCGGAGCGTTTTGAGCTGGAATACACCGGCAGTGACAATCAGAAACACCGGCCGGTAATGATCCATAGGGCGCCTTTTGGCTCACTGGAAAGGTTTGTGGCTGTGTTAATTGAGCATTGTGCGGGCAATTTTCCGTTATGGCTTTCGCCGGAGCAATTTATTATATTGCCGATTTCTGAAAAATATGAAGATTATGCAAAAAAACTTTCAGAATCGTTAAAAGATTCCGATATTTGCGGGCTTATTGATTTCAGGGATGAGAAGATCGGGCGTAAAATCCGTGATGCTGAAGTCAAAAAAATCCCTTATATGCTGATTGTGGGAGAAAAAGAAACTGCCGAAGGCTTGGTTTCTGTTCGTAAACATGGTCAGGGAGATTTAGGAAGCATGAGCATAGAAGAATTTAAACAACAAATAATTAAAGAAATAACAGTATAACTTGGCATTAAACAAACCTTTCAACAGAGGACCCAGGCTACCATTTAAGAAAAAGGAAGCCGAACACAACATTAATCAATTTATCAGGGCCACTGAGGTCCGTCTTGTAGGCGACAACATCGAACAGGGTATATATTCCCTTCGCGACGCGCTTGCATTAGCTGAAGAGCAGGAGTTGGATCTTGTTGAAATTTCTCCAAACGCAGTACCTCCCGTTTGTAAAATTACAGACTATAATAAGTTTATTTACGAGCAGAAGAAAAAGCTTAAAGAGATAAAGAGCAATGCCAAGCAAACCGTTATTAAAGAAATAAGGTTTGGACCGAATACTGATGACCATGACTTTGAGTTTAAACTAAAGCATGCCATTAAGTTTTTAGAGTCGGGCGAAAAGGTTAGGGCTTACGTACACTTTAAAGGCCGTGCGATTGTTTACAAGGAACAGGGTGAAATTTTGCTTCTACGCTTTGCACAGGCATTAGAAGAAGTAGGTAAGGTTGAACAATTGCCAAAGCTGGAAGGAAAACGGATGTTTTTAACCGTTACACCGAAGGCAGCTAAAAAATAGATTCAAGATTGTTAGAATCAAGAGTCAAGAAATCTTGATTCCTGACTCTTGACTTCTTGCTTCTTTTACAACGTAATTAATTAATAAATATATATACACAGACGGTTATGCCAAAAATGAAAACCAATTCCAGTGCCAAAAAGCGCTTTAAGCTTACTGGAACAGGTAAAATCACCAGGAAGAACGCCTACAAAAGCCACATCTTAACCAAGATGTCGACAAAACGTAAGCGTAACCTTACCCACACCAGTTTAGTATCTGATGCGGATATGGGTAACGTAAAACGTATGCTTTGCATAGGTAAGTAATTAACAAATTTTTAACTAGGTATTAGAGTCTTTAAGTTCATTAAATTGACACTCACTACCAAAAAACAACAACATGCCACGTTCAGTTAACGCAGTAGCGTCGAGAAGACGCCGGAAAAGAATCATGAACCTTGCAAAAGGTTATTGGGGTTCACGCAGCAAGGTTTATACCGTTGCAAAAAATACAGTAGAAAAAGGCTTACAGTACGCTTATCGTGACCGTAAGACCAAAAAAAGAGAATTCAGAGCTTTATGGATCCAGCGTATTAACGCAGGTGCCCGTCAGCACGGAATTTCTTACTCACAATTAATGGGTAAATTAACAGCAAGTGAAATTGGTTTAAACCGTAAGGTATTAGCTGATCTAGCTATGAATCACCCTGATGCTTTTAAAGCAGTTATTGATGCAGTAAAATAAACTAAGATTTTTAGGATTTAAAGATTCTTAGGATAAATATTAAAAACCCGCTTAACGCGGGTTTTTTTGTGGGGTTACCTATCGTCTTTGCGAGGAACGAAGCAATCTATTCAAAGGACAATCAGAGACCTAAATATTCATGATGACCAAAGAACTCGCCTGCTGTTATGTTACCATTTAGCCTATGGGTAGCGAGTGCAAGGTTTGCTTCGTTCCTCGCAGCAATGACGCAATAGATAAGAGGGTTACAATGTTATAATGCCTTCTTCTTCAGGGATATCCATGTATTGTTTAAAGTTCTGCACATCATCGTCAACCAGCTTTTTAAATACTGGGTTTAAAACATGAGCAACGCTTGCGCCAAATCCGCCAGCAGGGGGTTGATAGCTTATAACAACATCAATTTGGGTGCCGCCATTTTCCGAATCGCGGAAACGAATCTTACCCGCATTATCAATAATTGAATCGGGGAGAGAGCTCCAGCCGATCATATAACCCGGATCATCATGAACAATTTCAGCATCCCAGCTTACATTAGCTACTCCTGTAGGTAGTTTTAAAACCCAATGTGAGCGCTTTTCATTAATTACATTCACACTTTCCAGGTGTTTCATAAACAAAGGAAGGTTATCCAGCTTTCGCCAAAAATCATAAACCTCGGTTCGGGATCTGTTAACAGTCAAAGAAGACCTGATATTAATATTTACCGGGGAAGTGTTGATTTTACCGGCCTGCGAGTAAAGTTCACAATGCCCGCTGATGCCCCGGTTTACCAGGTAGCCACCGGCACCAAGCTTTAGAATACTGGTGAAAGGACTTTTAAATATATTCCTGATGCCCGAAAAGCTCAGCTTTACACCTGCAGCTATTGATATATAACGTTCGGGCCAATTCAAATTTATGTTCGCAGAGCCGTTATTATCATCCGGAATCCGCTGTAATAATGCAGTTGACATATAGTATTGTTTAAATAGATACTCCAATTCAACAAACCATACCCCTGATTAGTTTTGATTATTATGATTTCACCGATTAGAAGATGATTACACCGATTTTGGACCGCTGGTTCTAGGCTGATTTGGTGATTGCGCTAATTTAGTAAACCTATTTCAGTACAAGACAATCTTCAACTTAATCAACCTAATCCAACTTAGTCATCTCAATCAACTAATAGCTAAACTTAAACGCGGACAAATCAGGCAAATGTTTTTTGGGTCTATTTAATTCATATTGATAGATCACCTGGCCCAGATTTTTCATGAAAGGGAGGCATACAGTGGTATACTCATATTTGTTATCATTATAGATCTCATCTTCGTTTGATTGCACTACGGCGGTTAAAATGAATTCCACATTGTGCTTGAAATCAACTATGTAGGCATTGTCAATATTATAGCCGTATGAGTCGCCTACCTTGTTAAAGATCCTGATATCCGGGTTAATAACTGCTGTACTATCGCCGCCATAAAAAAGAAATTTACAATAGGCAGGGTAATAGTCGGGACGATTATAGGTTGGCTTTACACTTTCGCCGGGAAACATGCTCATGTAATGGTAGATGAATTTGTATTCCTCCGGTTTCAAATTGAATTGTTGTTCTTTTGGAAAGGAATCGGGGAATAGTAACCGTTTTAATACCGATTGCATATCAGCAATGGTATAAACATTCTTTTCGCTGAAATCAAAAGGCTTCATTATCAGTTTATCATTTTTGTCGAGGTAGCCTTTGCCTTGTACCATGTTATCCAGGTGCATTGGGTAGTCTTTTATGTCATATTGTGCAGGCTGGTGATAGATGAGCTTATCATCATTATAAAAATCGATGGCATTGGTATGTTTAGCGTTTTCGCCGCCATCATAAACAGACAAACGGCCAATAATGCGGGTGTTATTTAAGCCATACTTTTTTAATTTGTTGTTGATCTCCGCCCGGCCAACAAATTCATATAGCCTGTTATAGGCATAGTTATCACTTACTAAAAGGATATTCTTTATATAATTCTCAATACTTGGCAAGCCATCGGCTGATGAGGTATCTTCAGCCATTTTTGTTTCACCGTCAAATGAGCTGTCAGTTTTCATAACCGATCTCATGGTTAAACCAGGAATATTCAATTCATGCAATTTTTCCAGTGCAAATATGGCCGTAGGTAGTTTAACCGTGCTTGCCGGGTAAAAATAATGATTGGCATTAAGCTGGTAACTGTAAGAGGTAAAGTGAGGCACATTGTTTTTATCCCTATTAATCTGCGTATAGAGGATCTGCACCTCATTATGTGTGGGATGATTCATAACACCGCTAAATAGTTCCGGGTGCACTTTCAATATGGTTTTCAGAAAAATAGTATCCGGTTGTTGGGCTGAAGCAGTTAATAGCATGAATGATAGCAGGAATGTGTAATAAAGTTTCATCAGCATAAATATACAAATGAAAGTTGTTGTTTATAAATTCTTATCATACTTTTACACCGCTTTAGGTTTTCTTAAGGGTAATGCCATAAGAAATTAAAAGGGAATACGGTGTAATTCCGTAACTGTCCCGCAGCTGTAAGCTCCATAACCGTTGTTCAATCAATTGGTCACTGTCCAGGTAAAATATGGACGGGAAGACCGGGCAATAGGGGAGTAAGTCAGAAGACCTGCCAAGGCATAAATATTATTCACGGCTTTCGGGGATTGAAGCTTGAATGTGAAACTCTTCTTCTGTGGTTTCTATTTCAAATTTGTATTCTGTAGCCGTGGGTTTAACCCGCAATACATGCAAGGAATTGAGCACTACTTAAAAAGTATTTTATCTTTTTTACCAGGATTATTCCTATGCTTTGTTTTGCCTTTTTCTGTAAATGCTCAGACCGATACTGCTAAAAAGTTAAATGAGGTTAAGATAAAGACCGCGCCAATACCCCAGGTACAAAGTATGACGCCGATGCAACAAATTTCAGCAAATGCTTTTGAGCAATACAGCGCTTTTGATGTTGCCGGTGCTATAAGAAATTTTTCAGGTGTAAATATTAAAGATTATGGCGGGATAGGCGGTTTAAAAACGGTATCAGTAAGGGGTTTGGGAGCTAACCACACAGCAGTTTTATATGATGGAGTATTGCTGAATGATGCCGAAAACGGGCAGGTTGATTTAAGTAAGCTTAATTTAAATAATGTCCAGGATATTACTTTGTTTAATGGCCAGCCTGCAACCATTTGTATGCCGGCAAGATCCTTCACAGCAGCGAGTATCCTTTCCATCAGAACTATTAAACCAGCGCTTACAGCAAATAAACCTTACCAGGTTACTGCCGGAATAAAAGCAGGATCATTTGGGTTGATAGAACCGTATTTACAATGGCAGCAGCGGATTAATGACAATTGGTCATTTATTGTAAATAGCTATTTTGAAAATGCAAACGGGCGATATAAATATCAAAACAGCGGAAATGGATCGGATTCTACACGTAATCGTCTCAATTCCGACATTTCTGCCAAGCAGGTTGATGGTGCTTTGTACTGGACAAAAAATGATAGTAATAAATTTAATCTGCATATAAACTACTATGACTCCGACAGGGGTTTGCCCGGCGCTGTAATACTTTATAATGCAAATCCTTCAAAAGAGCGCTTATGGAACCGGGACTTTTTTATGCAGACCGGTTATGAACGGATCTGGGCCAGCGGGGTTCATTTATTTTTGAATACCAAGTTATCCCAGAATTATCATCGCTACCTTAATCCAGATTTTTTAAATGAAGAACATAAGTTAGATCAACGCTTTACACAACGTGAGATTTATCAATCTGCTGCTTTAGCTTATCATTTCGCAACTAACTGGGAAGTTTCCTATTCTGCAGATGTAGCTGTTAATGATCTGAACGTTCTGTTCAATTATCCTTATCCATTATTTCCTCATCCAACTAGGTTAACAATATTAAATGTATTGGCATCAAACTTAACCCTTGGGAAATTTCAATTAGAAGGGAGCTTATTGAATACAAATATTACCGAAACGGTTAAAGCTGGCCGGGCAGCCCCGGCACGGCATAATTTTTCGCCGACTTTATCAGCTGCTTTTAAGCCATTTGAAAATTCAGGGTTTCAGTTAAGGGCCTTTTATAAATACATATTCCGGAATCCAACATTTGATGATTTGTATTATGGCGGAATAGGCAATCCTAACTTAAAACCGGAATTTACAAACCAATTTGATTTGGGCGCTACCTACAGCAAAGCCCTAAATGGTTTTATTGATTATATAGCATTAACCGCTGATGCCTATTATAATCATGTAACCAATAAAATTGTATTTATCCCTAAAGATGCTTACAATGGTTCTATCCAGAACTTTGGTAAGGTTGATATAAAGGGGATTGACGTTAGTTTAAAAACACAAACTAAAAGTATCAGCGGATATAAGGGATCACTGTCATTAAATTATAGCTACCTGCAGGCACTTAATATTACTGATCCAACATCAACTATATATCTTAATCAATTACCATATACCCCAAAAAATACAATAGCTTTTAACACAGGTATTGATCATGGCCATATCGGGTTATATTTTAACCAGATTATTTCGTCATCAAGATATTACACCAATAATAATCTCCCGGATGATTATATCCCCGGATACGCTATAAGTGAGGCCTCTTTTGTTTATCACACTGTATTAAAGAATAAACCTTTGCGTGCGTCAATTGAGGTGAATAACCTTTTTGATAAAAACTATTTTGTTGTACAAAGCTATCCGATGCCAGGTCGCTCATTCAGACTTTCAATTCAAATAATTATATAAATAATCATGAAACAAATTAAACTTAGCCATTTACTTATTGCCATAACGTTCGTAATGGTATTGGCATCGTGTCATAAAGACAAAATTATCCCTAAAACTGATAATCCTACTGCAACCAGGGCTGGTTTGTATGTGTTAAACCAGGGCGGTTTTGGAAGTAATAACAGTACACTTACTTATTACGACTATACAACCAAACAGCTTACCGCCGATCTTCTCAGCAGTGCTAATGGCGGCAGTAAAATAGGTGACACGGGCAATGATATTGAAATTTACGGATCTAAGATGTACATCATCGTTAACAACTCAAATAGGGTAGATGTTGTCAACGCCAAAACGGGTAAACTTATTAAGCAGGATAGTGTGCACCAATGCCGAAGTGTAGCTTTTTATAAAGGAAATGCATTCATTACTTCGTACGATGGTAACGTAGCAGTAATGGATACTACAACCTTAGCCATAAGTAAATATATTACAGTTGGTCGTAATCCTGAGCAATTAGTGGTTTCGAACGATAAATTGTACGTGGCCAATTCTGGCGGTTTAAGCTTTGGCAATCCGGATAAAACAGTGTCGGTGATTGACTTAACTTCGTTAAGTGAAACAAAAAAAATAACAGTAACAGCCGATCCTGTATCTCTTGCAGCTGATACATATGGAAATGTATACGTTATATCATTAGGCGATTTTGCAAGCGTAAAAGCAGGCATCACTATAATTGATAATAAGACTGATGCTGTAAAATCACAGATGGCGCCCTCCCTTGGTTATAATATACCAATTGTTGCGCAGGGTGATTTTGTTTACTATGTTACCGCTGATAATAAGATTGCTGTATATAATGCAAAAACACAAACCGCTGCACAAGCTAATTTTATAACTGATGGAACGGCTATCACTACGCCTTATGCGTTAGCTGCCGATGCATTAAGTGGCGAAATATTTGTTACCGATGCAAAAGATTATGCATCAAATGGCACTTTATATGCTTTTGATAAAACAGGTAAACTGGAGTATTCAATTGCCGTTGGTATAAATCCCGGTAAAATTGCTTTCGTAAATAAATAAGAAGAATAAAATATGATTTTATTTATGCAGATTATGTGTAATTTTACTTCACAATTTCAACTATGTCAACACAAAAATTAAATACCCGCACAGCAGTTCTGATACTGATAATATTAATAGCTTCAGTTTTCAGGCTTATAAGCTATGAGTTCCCTTCGTTAAGTAATTTTACGCCAATGGGCGCAATTGCTTTATTCGGAGGCGCTTATTTTTCTGACAAATGGAAAGCTTATTTAACGGTGTTATTAGCTTTGTTTGTAAGCGATATATTTATCAACTACCTGTATACATCTAAATGGGTATTATATTACAGTGGCTCAATTTGGGTATACCTGCCGTTTTTAATTATGGTTCTTATAGGTACTTTTATTAAAAAGCCAACTATTGCCAACGTTGGATTATCATCAATAGCCGCTGTTTGTGTGCATTGGCTGGTGAGTGACTTGCCATGGTTTTATGGAACCAGGTACCCACACTCGTTAACAGGCTATGGCATGTCTTTAACAGCTGCAATACCATTTGAACTTAATATGCTGATGGCTGATGTGCTATTTTGTGCTGTATTATTCGGTGGTTTTGAGTTGGCTAAGAGAAAATACACCGTTTTACGCAGTCAAAGAGAACTCGCTGTTTAACATAAGATAACTCATAAAAAAAGCGGTTCTGTAAAAGTGACCGCTTTTTTTATGAAATAATAATTTATTGATTATCCGGGTACTTTACGTTTTCTCTATAACCCCACGGTTATTTTTACAGCGGAGTTCATAAAGAATACACAGAGCACGGTAGTTTTTAAGAATTTAGAGAAGATATAACAAAAATGAAAAAGATAGTAGTACTAACCGGAGCCGGAATTAGCGCCGAAAGCGGTTTGAAAACCTTTAGGGACAGCGACGGACTATGGGAGGGATATAATATTGAAGATGTGGCAACTCCCGGGGCCTGGCACCGAAACCCGGAGATGGTGCAACAGTTTTATAATGAGCGCCGTAAATCAGTGATTGAGGCACAACCCAATGCTGCCCATTATGCGCTTGCTAAACTGGAAGAAAAATATGAGGTAACCATCATCACCCAAAACATCGATGATCTGCATGAGCGGGGAGGTTCAACCAATGTGTTGCACCTGCATGGCATTATTACCCGCTCGCAATCCAGCAAAAAACCAAATCTTACTTACCCAATTGATGGCTGGGAACTAAAGATGGGCGAAAAGTGTGAGTTTGGCTCACAATTAAGAGCACATGTTGTTTGGTTTGGTGAAGCGGTGCCTATGATAGAAAAGGCGGCGAAAATTTGTACAGCAGCGGATGTTTTTATTCTTGTTGGCTCATCACTTGCGGTTTATCCCGCAGCCGGACTTATTGATTATGTGCCGAACAATGTGCCTAAATACATTGTTGATCCTAACATTCCTTTAACCGGCCAGCAGAGTTCTTTTATTATAGTAGAGGAAAAGGCTACGATTGGAGTGAAAATGCTTGCAGATAAACTATTAAGATAACTTCATAATAAATCCTCCCTTATAATTATCTCTAAAAAATATAATGGAATACCTTAGTGTATAATTATAGTAGCTTAATTTAATAATTACTCACGTTTATTCAATTTAAAATAATTTAAATTTTCGATAATTTACAATTACTAGCTCTATTTTTGTTTTAATTATAATTTAATTAAAACAATTATCACAAATTTCAGTGTTTAGTGTTGTTTATTCTACTATAAATTTATTTATTTTACTAAAAAAACTTACACTAAGCTATAATAACTAGATATCGATTATTTTATTTGATGATAACTATATTTTGAATGTAACATAGCCTAATTAACTTACAATATTTTTATTGTTTTAACTTTTTTAGCGATTCTGTTAATATTTTTTTAACTAAAAATCATTTTTAGTTAAAAAATAAAGGTCGTACTGACATTAATTATTGTAATCGTAACAAAAAATACATACAGATTATATAAAATCAATAATTTCACCTTATTAATCACTTGGTTTTTTAAAAGTAAAGTAAAAATTCGCCATTTGTTTGTAATCTAATTGTTACAAGATAAATTGTGACCGTATTACTTATTAACTATTAACTAACTAAATGATTTAAGAATGAAGAAAAATTTACTTCTCAGTATTTTCTTTCTTTTGCTTTTTGTAGCCGGCAATTATGCCTATGCGCAAACCCGTACCGTAAGCGGAACGGTTACTGCAAAAGATGATGGCTTACCAATGCCCGGGGTGAGCGTAGTAGCAAAAGGTTACAAAACCGGAACACAAACCTCTGTTCAGGGCAAATTCACTTTAAGTGTTTCTTTAGAAGCAACTACATTAACATTTACTTTTATTGGTTACCAAAAGGTAGATGTACCTATCCCGGCAAGTGGAGTTGTTAATGTTGTGCTGAATAACGATTTTAAGCAACTCAGTGAGGTAGTTGTGACAGGTTCAGGCGTGGCTACCAGTAAAGCTAAACTTGGGATTGCTGTTGAATCGGTTTCTGGTAAAGCCCTAACATCATCACCACAAGCATCTATTGATCAGGGTTTGGTGGGTCAAATTCCCGGTGCCCAGATTTCTTCTGTTGACGGTACCCCGGGTGCAAAAACTAATATTATTTTGAGAGGTATTAATACTGTTCAGGGCATTACCTCACCAATGATACTAGTGGATGGGATTGAATCCCGCACAACTGATCTAAGCCAGCTTGATCCGGCTACTGTTGATCACGTTGAAATTGTGCAGGGAGCTGCTGCTTCAACAATTTATGGTGCACAGGGTGCAAACGGTGTTATACAGGTATTTACCAAAAAAGGAAAATTAGGTAAAGCCCATATAGACATTTCATCAAGTTATTCTGGTAGCAATTATATAAATCAGGGGGATGTTCACCAGGCAAAATTGAGCAGCTTTGCAGTAGATGCCAACGGAATTTTTATTGATGCCAGTGGTAATCCGATCGTGCGAGACCGGGACGGCAGGTACCTGGGGATCCAGTGGGCTTATGGAGGAGATCCGGCAAATGGTCATCCCACGGCTATGTCAAATCCTTTAAACGTTGCACATCAGCAATATGGAACAAACTTAAAGTATTATGACCACCTTGCACAGCTATTTAAAACAGCTTACACAAGTAACAATAGTGTAGCCTTTTCTGGTGCAAACGAAAAATCTGATTATAACTTAACGCTTTCTAATAACCACCAGCAAAGTAATATAAAGAACAATGGTTATAATGACAGGACAAATCTAACCGCTAATATAGGGGCTGAACTATTTAAAGGCTTTACAATCCGCTCTGTAACACAGCTCATCTATACTAAAAACACATTGAACCCCAACTATGGCATAGGTAACTCAGGTGGAATATTTGATGTACTAAATGCATCTCCTTTCTATGATTTTAATCAGAAAAATCCTGATGGAAATTATCCTTTATCATTAAACTCCGGTACGGTGAGCGTAAACGGATCAAATCCTAACTATTATACGCAATGGGCAAACCGGGTATCTAATCGTGAAGACCTGTTGCAAAGCCTGCAGGCAGACTATAAGATAAATAAATTTATAACGTTGAATGCCAAATATGGCCTTAACTATCAGCATACAGAGCAAAATACTATTTTCAAAAATCAGGCTGCTACGCTTACCGCGATAGATCTTAACTCATATTATGGCGTTTATGCCGCTATCCCTAAAGGTGAACTTGATAAAAACACCAGTAGTACCGTATTCCAAAACTTTAACGGTTCGGCAATTATTAAAACCGATTTTGAAAAGGATTTTCACATTAACTTACCTATAACTACAAGTACCTTATTAGGTTATGATTACAGGAAAAATGTAGATAAGCAATTTAATAGCTATGGGTTAGAACTACCGGTTTATGCTATCTATAACTTTAATCAAACAGCTACACAAGCCGTATCATATGATTATACTACTCCTTTTATTACTTACGGGTTCATTTTAAACCAGAAAATTGATTTTGGTGATTATGGCGGTGTAGCAGGTGGGTTCAGAAGTGATTATTCTTCAGCTTTTGGCGGTGGTTCAAAACCCTTTACTTTCCCTGACGTAAATGGTTATATCAGGCCCTCATCTTTTGATTTTTGGAAAAACTCAGGTATTGGAGTTATAATCCCTGAATTTAAGATCAGGGGTGGTTTTGGAGAAGCCGGTACGCAGCCGATGCCATTTGACAGGTATCCAACAATAAACCCCGCAAATTTGGGTACATCGTTAACATTCAATTTGCCAACTTCGCTGTCTAACCCCAATCTGATGGTTGAAGTTTCAAAAGAATATGAAATTGGCACCGATTTTTCTATAAAAGGCGCCTCAGGTAACTGGTTTAGTGAAATTAACATCAGCGGCACCTATTGGAGCCGCAAAGCGAGCAACGTTATTTATAGCATAAATACCACCCCCTCAACAGGTGGTAATAAAATACTGACCAATGCTATCGGCCTTTCTTCACATGGTTTCCAGGCATCGTTAAACGTTGGTATATTAAGATCAAGGGATTTTAACTGGAATTTCACCACTAATTTCAGTAACCAATCCACTACCATAACCAGTACAAACGGGCCGCCAATTATACTCGCTACAGCTGCCGGAAGTACCCAATTAACCTTAGCTGCAGGGCAAAAAATTGGCCAGATCTTTGGTAATAAAGCATTAACGAGTCTTAACGAAACAAACACTGCAGGTGTGCCATATATCCTTCCCGCTGATTACAGTAAGTACACAATTGTTGATGGCCGGGTTGTTAATATAGCTACAAAAGGGATTCAATTTGCAAATGAGGCTACTTCATTTGGCGATCCAAACCCTAAATTCAACGCGTCTTTTATAAATAATTTTACTTATAAGTCGCTTTCATTCGGTTTCCAGTTTGACTGGGTTTATGGCAGCCACCTTTATAACCAGACAAAAGAATGGCAGTACAGGGATGGTATTAGCGGTGATTACGATAAAGCGGTCAATATTGGTGGCACATCAGGAGCCTATACAGCCTACTACAGAAGTGCCTATGCAGACATTATCGGCGGAGTAAACGGTGCGAGGAATGGCACTAAAGATTATTTTTATGAAGGGTCTTCTTTCTTAAGATTAAGGAATATTTACCTTGGTTATGATTTCTCCAAATACCTTAACAGCAAGATATTCAGAAGAGCGGTTTTAACATTTACCGGTCGTAACCTCTTAACCTTTACTAAGTACACAGGTTTTGATCCCGAAATCAGTTCTGGCGCATCTAACTCACCATTTGACAGGGGAGTGGACCATGATTCAATGCCTAACAGTAAATCATACCAGATCGGTTTAAATCTTGGATTTTAATTGACTTTAATCAGAAAAAAAATGAAAAAATATAAATATATTATAATGTCGGTGATCATGGCTGGTATAGTTGTGACATCCGCGTGCAAAAAGCAATTGGATGTAAAAAATCCGAACTCGCCTACACTCGAGCAGGCAAAAACAGAATCCGGCCTAACCTCACTTGCAGCAGGAAGCGTATACATTAATGGCTTTGTAAATGGTGACGGATGGTTAGGAGATAGCTTTTTCTCCTTGTGTTATGGTTATCATGAATTGCTTGCCGATGATGTATCAGCACAGGCTTCAAACCAGAATGTTAACCTTGTTAATGTGCCTGATTACGCAATACTGGATGACGGTTCAAAGGTAATAAACACCCAGCCGCAAATAGCAAATTTAAGACTCAATAACTCCCGCGATAAACAGGGTACTAACATGTTCTACTACGAATGGCAGAGCATGTATGGCTTAAATAACGCTTGTAACCAAATTCTGGCTCTGGCAAATACTGTAACCCTGTCTGGTGATGCAGCGACTAAACAGGCTACCTATAAAGCCTGGGCTTATTGGTGGAAAGGCTATGCTTACGCAAGGTTGGGCTCAGTTTATTATGCAGGTATTATTAATAACGAAATAAGCGCTACAAATGCCACTTATGTTAACAGTGCCGCTTTAATAGCCGAATCAAATAAAAACCTGGCGCAGGCAGTTTCTATTTTAAATGGTATAACCGGCACAGATGTCTATACTGCTTTAATGAAGAAATTGATCCCTTCATTTTTCCAGGTAGGTAATGGCCAGGCGCCAACACCGGCAATGTTTGTGCATAGCATAAATACATTAATGGCGCGCAATCTGCTGGTTAACACCAGGACATCTGCTATGACAGCTGCCAACTGGCAAACTATCCTTACTTTAACCGCTACAGGTATTCAGTCTACTGATAACATATTTGCTGGGTTCTCAACAGCAAACAATTATGTGTTTTCACCCGGTGGAGGGTCGGTAGCTTTAAACACCTGTGGTGACGAAACTGTGAGTAGCTTTACAATAAGCGAAAGGTTGGTACAGGATATTAAGCCGGGCGATAAACGCTTAGCCGAAAACTTTTTACAGGTTAAACCATTCTTTAACCAGGTTGGCGGGTTTACTTTCAGTACAAGATGGAAATTGTATAATGCGAAAACTGACACTGTACCTAACAATGGCGCTATTCAGCTCGCTGATAAAACCCCGGGTAAACAGGAAGTTTATATAGGCGGAACCTATGAAGAAAACGAGCTGATGAAAGCCGAAGCGCTGATCAATACAGGTCAAATTGATCTTGGTTTGGCAAGTGTTGATAATGTACGGGCTTACCAGGGCGCAAAGCTTACAAAAGTTTCCGGCACAGGTTTAAATTTAGCCCAGGCACTTGAAGAGTTACGCAAAGAAAGACGCCTTGCCTTATTGTTTAGAGGAACAGCGTTTTATGATGCCAGGAGATGGGGGGTGATCTATGATGTTTCAGAAGGTGGCGGCAGAACCAATGCCGTTGTATTGTCACCTAATGGTGTATTAAGCACCCATGCAACTATCAACTATAATTTCCTTGATTATTGGGATGTCCCTGCTGATGAAGTGGTATTAAATCCACCGGGAGCAGGAAGTGCACCTGTTAAAAATCCGAAAAAATAAAACCCCGTTCTTATTATTATCAGTTAATGTTTATTATGGTGGCTGTGTATGAAAATTGCACGGTCACTTTTATTTATAACAGATTCTGGAAGCGATATGGTTTTTTAAATAAGTTTGTATTGGGATAAAATTTCTCCTCTATAAAAGTTATAACTAAATGCTAAAATGTGTTTTCAATTGGAGTAGTGGCAAAGACAGCTCATTAGCTTTATATCATTGTTTGCAAAACCCCGGGCTTGATATTAAATATTTAGTAACAACTATTAATGATGATGTCGACCGGATCTCGATGCATGGTGTACGTGTCGAGCTGTTAATTCAACAGGCTGAAAATATTGGTCTTCCCCTGTACCAGATCCGCCTGCCCGAAATGCCTGATATGGAAACCTATGATAACACCATGCGTAAACACCTGGAGTATTTTAAAGAGGAGGGAATAACCCATTCTATTTTCGGCGATATATTTTTGGAGGATCTGAAAAAGTACCGTGATGAACGCCTGGCCGAAGTGGGGATGACCGGCATTTATCCGTTATGGAAACGAGATACAAAGGAGCTGATTAATGAATTTTTGGACTTGGGTTTTGGAACCGTAATAGCCTGCACTCAGGAACATTTGGAGCGAATAGTGGGGAAGGAAATAACACCGGAACTGATAAAATCTCTACCATGGGATGTTGACGTTTGCGGTGAGAATGGCGAGTTTCACACCTTTGTATTTAAAGGGCCGATTTTCAAAAATGAGATCAAATATAAATTGGGAGAGAAGGTTTTTAAAGCATACAAAACGCCTGAAAGTACTGGTGATGACTCCGTTCATGATGAAGCCAAAAGACTCGCCGGTTTTTGGTATTGCGACCTAATTCCGGCCTGACCTCCCATATATTTGGCGCTTTTAGGCCACAGGATATTATTTGGCTATGCTTTTTTAATTGATATAAAGAACTATTATTCAGATGTTTATATATGTAATTTTGAAAATGTTATTAAAGTTGACGACGGCTATAGATGTTAAAATAGCCTAATTTTGCGAAATAAAATTTTGAGTCGAAAGTAATTAGTTATTAACTATCTATTTTTCAACCTCTTATATAGGTTTAATAAACTAATAGTTGTAGCGATCGTACGAATTCTTAAAATCCTTCCGCATTTCAGTAAAGCGGGTTGAAACGGTTTTTAAAAACTCTTCGTCAAGTAATTCAAATACGCTGTTCACGCCTTCCATCAGGTCTGCTTCAGCAACTTTGTAGGTTTGTTCCAGGTTACCCTGTTCTATCTTCACAATAAACTTTCGGTTCATATTCAGGATGGAGATCTTGAATTCGGGGTGGGGTAATTCGGCGATAATTCTCATGCGTAATCAATTTAAAACTTATAAGGACAATTTAATAATGCTTTGCTATTTTGCTAAATAAAAGATTAAATATGAGATTGGCCTTATTTACTTTTAAAACAGCATCCCTATTTTTGCAGTATGGCAGAGGATTTAAACATAACAACATCAACCAATAAAGCGGAGCAATATCAATCATTGATACCGCAGATAGAAGCCCTGTTAACGGGTGAGCCCGACCTTGTGGCTAACATGGCAAATGTTTGCGCTGCTCTAAAAGAACAATTCAAATGGTTTTGGGTTGGGTTTTATTTGGTTAAAGATGATGAACTGGTGCTGGGGCCATTCCAGGGGCCTGTAGCCTGTACGCGCATTGGCTTAGGCAGGGGAGTTTGCGGCGCAGCATGGCAACAGGAAAAAGTTTTGATAGTTCCGGATGTTGATGCGTTTCCGGGGCATATTGCCTGTAGCTCTGCGTCCCGGTCTGAAATTGTGGTACCCATATTTAATGATGGCAAAGTTGTTGCAGTGTTGGATGTTGATAGTGACGAGTTGGATCAGTTTGATGAAACGGACGCGCAGTATCTTCAACAGATTGTAGAACTGGTAAACTTTAAATGAGCAAAGTATTTCTGATTGCCGGGATGGGTGCAGATACCCGGGTCTACAACAATATCGACCTGAACGAGGATGAAGTTATTAGCGTGGATTGGATAGAACCACATAAAACTGATACTTTAAAGTCTTATGCACAAAAGCTTATTTATCAATACAATATAACACCAAATTCAATCGTTATCGGCAATTCATTGGGTGGCATGATAGCTGTTGAAATTGCAAGAATTCTTCCGCTCAAAAAAATTATCCTCATATCAAGTATCAAAACAATCGACGAAGCTCCCTGGTACTTTTCAATGTTTCACAAACTGCCGGTTTACAAGCTTATTCCCGGGAGAGTATTGACCTCAATGGGCTTTTTAATAAAGTTTGTGTTTGGAAAAATGAGCGATGCCGATAGCTGGCTATTTAATGATATGCTGAAAAACTCATCGCCAACTTTTGTAAAATGGGCAATGAAAGCTGTATTAGCCTGGGATAATAAAGATGTTCCTCCAAATACTTATATCATCACCGGCGACAAGGATCATATTTTTGATTACAGACGCGTAAAAGATGCGATTATTGTAAAAGGAGGTACCCACATTATGGTATTTGACAAAGCTAAAGAGATAAATAAAATATTGAAAAAAATCCTGAAAAAATGAAATTACTGGAGTCGTATTACAACAGCCAGGATGTCATTGCGCTCAGCAAAGACCTGTTGGGCAAGTATTTATTTACCTTCATTGATGGTGTAACTACTGGTGGTTATATTGTTGAAACAGAAGCTTATAACGGTGTTGTCGACAGAGCATCCCACGCTTTTGGGAACAGGCTTACCCCGCGCACAAAAACCATGTTCATGCCGGGAGGTATTGCTTACGTGTACCTTTGCTATGGGATCCACGAAATGTTCAATATTGTAACTTCAGGTGAAGGACAACCACATGCAATCCTGGTAAGGGCCATTAATCCTGCCGAGGGAATAGAAGCCATGCAAAGCCGCCGGAATATGCCCGTATTAAAACCAACAATTACCATGGGACCCGGATCTGTCGCAAAAGCTTTAGGTATTTCAAGAGCCATCAATGCATTCAGCTTGCGGGGCGATACTATCTGGATAGAAGACAGAGGATTAACCTTTGCTGATGAAAGCATTGCCGCAGTGCCCAGGGTGGGTGTTGATTATGCCGGCGAAGATGCGTTGCTGCCATATCGGTTCTATGTAAAGGGAAATCCGTACGTAAGCAAACCAAATAAATAATTAATTTTATCCCCGTAGAGACACAATACTTTGTGTCTCTTTTGTGTCTCTTTCTATTTTTGCTTTTTATCGATTTAGAATTACCCAATGACCTACCAAAATACTTTAGCCTTCGCCACGCAGCTTGATGAGCAGGATCCTTTAAAAGGTTTTCAGTCCAAATTTCTTGTACCAAAACATAAAGGCAAGGATGCGATCTATTTTTGTGGGAACTCCCTTGGGCTGCAGCCTGCCACTGCTCAACAATATGTATCCGGGATCTTTAACAATTGGAAGGAGCTGGCCATCGAAGGTTTTTTTGCCGGTGATGTTCCATGGCTGGGCTACCACAAAAAACTAACCCGTACGCTTTCTGGCATAGTTGGTGCTAAAAGTGAAGAGATCACGATCATGAATTCACTTACAGTAAACCTTCACTTACTGATGGTAAGTTTCTATAAGCCAACACAAAAATGTTTTAAAATAATAATGGAAGGCGGTGCTTTTCCGTCTGATCGATACGCTTTGAAAAGCCAGGCAAGGTTTCATGGACATGACCCGGAAAAAGCCATAATTGAAATATTTCCGCGTGATGGTGAATTTACTTTAAGAACAGAAGACATCGTTGAAACTATAAATAAGCATGCGGATGACTTGGCTTTAGTGCTTTTTGGCGGGATAAATTATTATACAGGTCAGTTCTTTGATTTGGAGGCAATAACCAAAGCAGCCCACAAAGCCGGGGCTTATGCCGGGTTTGACCTGGCTCATGCGGCCGGGAATGTCGTCCTAAACCTGCACGACTGGGATGTTGATTTTGCCTGCTGGTGCTCGTACAAATACATGAACTCCGGTCCAGGTGGCATCAGCGGAATATTCGTAAATGAGAAACATTTCAGTGATAAAACATTAAGCCGTTTTGAAGGTTGGTGGGGTTATCGGGAAGACGAACGCTTTTTAATGCCCCCTGATTTTAAGCCCGAGCAGGGTGCTGCCGGCTGGCAGTTAAGTACCAGCCCAATCATGCTCCTGGCTTTACATAAGGCCGCTCTTGATATTTTTGAGCTAGCGGGCGGCATAATCCCGCTGAGAGCAAAAAGTGAGCAGCTGACAGCTTATCTGGAGTTTTTGATCAATGAGATCAACGAGAAAAAAAATGATGAGCTATTTAAGATCATCACACCGAAAAATAAACAGGACCGAGGCAGTCAGCTATCCATTGTCTGCAAACAAAACGCCAAAGCGATCTTTAATTATTTAACTGATAATGGCGTTATCGGCGATTGGCGCGAACCAAACGTTATCAGGTTGGCGCCTGTGCCGCTTTATAATAGTTTTAAGCAGGTTTTCGAGGTTGGGCGGATACTTAGAGCTTCCGTGGATTAAAATTGATTGTATTGGTTGTAAATATTGTAGAGTTGAAAAGGTTGTGAAAGCAGATGCTTCCTTTTTGATTCCCATTCATACAAACGTTCCACAATGACTAATGACTCAATGACCAATGACTAACCTCAAAATAGCTTACAATCCGATATATGCTCATCCACTGCCGGAAGACCATCGTTTCCCGATGCTGAAGTATGAATTGATCCCGGCACAATTATTACATGAAGGGCTGATCACTGAGGATAATTTATTCTCGCCCGGTATGCTGGAAGAAGAAGTGATCTTATTGACTCATGACAAAATATACTGGGAGCAATTGCGTGATCTAACCTTGCCGCCACGCGAACAAAGACGCACAGGCTTTCCGTTATCTGCAAAATTAATTGAGCGCGAGATCCGGATTGCTAAAGGAACAGTTGACGGTTGTAATTATGCAAAGGAATTCGGCGTTGCCTTTAATGTTGCCGGTGGTACACATCATGCCGGAACAAATTGGGGCGAAGGTTTTTGTTTGTTGAATGACCAGGCTATTGCAGCTAATTATTTGTTAAATAATAGATTAGCATCATCTATCTTAATGATAGATTTAGATGTGCACCAGGGGAACGGCACCGCGCAGATCTTTGAAAACAACCCAAGTGTGTTTACATTCTCCATGCATGGCGCTAACAATTTCCCATTCCGGAAAGAAATATCAGACTTAGATCTGCCGTTACCTGATGGTACAGGTGATGAAGAATACCTTGGTCTGCTTAAGGAAACTTTGCCCCGGCTTATAGAGCAGCAACAGCCGGACTTTATATTTTACTTGTCCGGTGTCGATGTGTTGGCATCAGACAAACTGGGTAAAATGACATTGAGCAAATCGGCATGTAAAGAACGCGACCGGTTTGTCTTAGAGCAATGTGTCAATAATAAGACCCCGGTACAGGTAAGCATGGGAGGGGGATACTCGCCCAATATTAAAGATATTGTTGAAACGCATTGCAACACTTACCGGGTGGCAAATGAATTGTATTTTTGAATACCCTTCTAATAATACTCTGTGTCTCTCAGCGTTATTTCATAGTGAACTCTGTGTTAAAAATGAACCACAGAGTTCGCAAAGTAGCCATAAAGATCATAGAGGCAGCAAAATGTTTTAGTCCTGCGCTACAATAATAACTGTTTTATCCCGGTGCTTTTTGCTGATGAACTGGAAGCGGAAAAACAAAAGAATAGCCGAAGTCATTAAACCCAGGGTTAAGCCGTACCAAATCCCTTTAACACCTAAATGTAGTGGGATTCCTAGCAAATAACCCAAAGGCAAACCCACAACCCAATAGGCCAAAAATGTAATTATGGTCGGGATGTTCACATCACCCATACCGCGCAATATACCCAAGCCCACAACCTGTGTTCCGTCAAACAACTGGAACAATGCTGCTATTATAAGTAATTGTGCTGCAATGCCTATAACTATACCATCTGAAGTATACATCCATGGCAACAGATTGTTTCCAATTGTAAAAAGGCATGCGGTTACAAACATGAATATCAAAACTATGTGATAACTCGAGATGGCAGACTGCCTTAGGTTATGGTGATCTTTGGCACCAAAATAGTTCCCGGATTTTATTGCTGCGGCTGCAGACAGTCCGCTTGACATCATATAAGTTATTGATGCCAGGTTGATGGCCACCTGGTGTGCTGCCTGTTCGTGGTACCCGATAGTTCCTATTAAAATAGCAGCCCCGCTAAAAGCACTGATCTCAAAAGTATATTGCAAAGCTACCGGTGCGCCAATCTTTAAAATTTGCAAGCTGCGTGACCAATTGATCCTTGTTAGTATAAAACTCTTTAAATACTTTTTAAAACGTTCTGATCTGAAAACATAAACGCCCATTACAATAGCCATTACACAACGGTCAATTAAAGTACTGTATCCAACTCCTTTAATCCCCATGGGGGCAATACCAAAAAGACCCTTTACAAAAATTATCCCTATGATAATATTTAACAGGTTTCCCCATATAGAAATCAGCATAGCCTGTTTGGTAAAACCCAGGCCTTCAGCAAACTGTTTAAAAGTATTGAATATTAACATGGGGATGATCGACAACCCCAATAACGTTAAAAACGGCCTTGCCTGACGAACAACTTCTGCTGTTTGATCGAGATGGTCTAAAAGTAACGTTGATGCTAAAGCTATAAGTGCAAAAAGTATGATGCCTGTCAGCACGTTTAAAAACAAGCTATTTGAAAGCAGCTTGCCGCATTCTTCAAAATCCTTTTTTCCGTTAAGCTGCGCGATCAATGGTGTGGATCCGTATGAGATCCCGATCCCGATAACAAGCACAATAACAAAAATGCTATTGGCTAATGAAACTGCAGCCAAACTAACTGTGCCTGCAAAATGCCCTACAATAATACTATCCGAAGTTTGAACCAATGTATGGCCAACCTGCGATATTACAACCGGGATAGCCAGGTGCAGGTTATCGCGATAATGATTTTTATATTTTTGGTAAATGGTCATGTAGAGGTTAGTGAATTGGAGATTAGAGATTAAGGAGTCCGAAAGTCAGTAAAGTCCGAAAGTCGGGAAGAGAAAAAAAAAAAACGGAAAAGAATCCCCCTAATCTCTAACCTCTGGTCTCTAATCTCTACTACGCCGCCGTGTAAAACTCTTCCTTTTCCGTAGTATTTATCCTGATAATACCTGAAAGGATCAGATCTACCAGTAATTTTTGTGCTTTTTTCCGGCCAATTTTCAGCAGGTCGCAGCATTCTTTTATAGTGATCCTATCGGTTTTTTCTAAATATTCAAGCAGTGCCTTTTCATTGTTTGAATATTCAATTAAAACCCCTTCATCGCCTGACGATCGCTTCAGTACATCAACAACAATTTTGCTGGCTAGCACACTCTTATCTTTCACCCTTACATAAACCCACCATTTTCCATCCTCTGCAAGCGCATAATGCGGTTTTGTAACGCTTTCTTCGATGTCAACTACCAGCACTAATTTATCGTCAATATAAACCTCTTCAAAAATGGGCTCAAGCGCCGGGCGGGCATAAAAATGAGCGGCTTTTGTTATCATGTAACGTTCCTCGTCTTCCGATTTTACCCCCTTAATAGTACCATCATCAGCCACGCCTATTAATAGCTTGCCGCCTTTATTATTAGCGTACGAAACCATGGTACGGGCTATCTTCTCGCAACTGGTAATTGTTTTTTTAAAGTCGAGTTTAACACCTTCACCCTCAAAAATCAGCCTTTTCAAATTCATTTTTCTTCCTTCTCTTTTTTTAGCGATTGATAAGGTGTAAATATTTCCATCCATCTTTCAGGCCTGGTAATCTGCTTAAAGCCAAATTGGCTATATAAGCCTTGCGCATCTGTCGTTGCCAGCGACCAACGCCTTAAACCTTGCAGCTCCGGGTGTTTAACAATGGTTTGCATCAGCCATTTTGATAACCCTAAACGCCGGTGATCTGCCAGTACAAATACATCGCAAAGGTAAGCAAATGTAGCTTTATCGGTTATTACCCGTGCAAATCCGACCTGTTTATTTTGATAGTAAACGCCAAAGCAAAGAGAGCCGGCAATAGCCTTTTTAAGGGTTTCAACAGGGATACCCTGCGCCCAGTACGATTCTTTATCCAGGTAATTAAATATCATTCCAAAATCAAGCAAGCTTTGATCGGTTGAAATATGAAAACCATTTTTAAGGAAAACATCCTCATTCATTATTATATGCATTATTTTGGCTGGGATTTTGATGTAAAGCGGGTAGGGGAGTTGAAAAATAAATAAATGTTGTTTCCCTTGTGGCTAAATATCTGAAAATTCCTTGTAAAAGCAACCAGTGTGATACAATTTTCAATTTCTCTAATCAACAATTTAAGAATTAAACTAACGTTGAAAATAAGTCGACTGATTATATTTAATTATTAAAGAAAATAACGCAAACAATGACGAAAGTTTTGATGTTATGGCTTGTATTGATAAATTATTAAATATATAAAATCTATGAAAAAGCAAATTTTAAACTTTGCGCTGATCGCAGCAATGATCGGCTCAATAGCAGCAGGCTGCGGTTCATCAAAAAGTGCGAGTACCAGTGATACCACAAAGAAAGATACCACAAAAGTGACACCACCACCGCCACCTGCAGCACCGGACACAACGAAAAAGGATACGATGAAAAAGGATACAACACATCACTAGATGTGTTTACAGCAAAACGTCCGGATTAATATCCGGGCGTTTTGTTTAAAGCCTATAATTAAAATGGGCTTTTTACCAGGCCACCGTCGGCTCTGATTGCTGCGCCATTAGTTGCTATAGATAGGTCGCTTGCTATATATGCAACCAGGCTGGCTATTTCATCCGGATCAATAAAGCGCTGAAGAATTGAAGTGGGCCTTGCCGTTTTAAAAAATTCCTTTTCCATTTCTTCAATTGTAAGGCTTTTTTGTGCTGCCAGGTCTTTTACAAAAGTACCGGCACCTTCAGACCATGTGGGGCCGGGCAATACAGCATTTACAGTTACGCCCGTACCTTTTGTAAGCTCTGCAAGTCCTCGCGCTACAGCTATTTGAGCAGTTTTTGTCATTCCGTAATGGATCATTTCTTCAGGGATCTGTAAAGCCGACTCACTTGAAATAAATATAATACGGCCCCAGTTTTTCTCAAGCATCTTATCAAAATAAGCTCTTGATAAACGAACCCCGCTCAAAACATTTACTTCATAAAATTTAAACCAATCTTCATCGGAGATGGCACTAAATTCTTTAGGCTCAAAAATACCCACGTTATTAATCAATATATCAACCTGCGGAAGATCGGCTATCAATTGATCAACTTGTTGTTTGTCTGAAAAATCAGCAGCTATCCCTTTAATATTTGTATTGCCGGTTTCTTTCTTTAAATTTTCTACGGCCAAACTAACCCGTTCATTGGTGCGGCCGTTTACAAATACCCCGGCGCCTTCATTTGCCAACGCTTTTGCAATTGCATATCCAATACCAGCAGTTGAGCCGGTAACCAATGCTATTTTATTTTTTATTTTAAGATCCATGATTTTGATTTGTTGTGTTTTACTAAAACAAGTTTAATGATGTTTTTTTGTTTTAGACGGGTATTCGTTAAAAGATGGAATGAAGCTGACATTGAATGGCTTTAAAAAGAATACTATTTTCTCATAATTAATATTATGTTAAGTAGCAATTGAATAATAAAAGGGAACCAAACTGATCCCCTTTTATTAATACGGTGTTATTTGCCCCCCCCGCTTGTGCCCAGGGCATCTATTTTTTGTTTTAGCTCAGCAGCTTTAGCTTTATTTTCTGCTGCATGTGCCGGGTCAATTTTTGCCCTGTAGTAATTCCTTAAATTTGTTAAAGCATCAACTGATGTCGCTTTAAGATCTACGGCTTTTTGCAAATAAGGTTTCGCCAGATCAAGTTGTGCATTTGATTTTGCAATTGCGGCATCATATTCTTTTTGTTTAGTGGATGGTAATTTATTAGCAGCATTAAAGATATCAAGTGCCGGGCGCATTAATACGTAACCCAAATTCATGTTAGCCTCAAAATAATCCGGATCAATCTCCAGCGCCTTTTTATACGCGTCAGTAGCCTTTGCATAATTATCCAGCGCCGTAGTATGTTCCTTATTTTTTGTTGCATCGTCTTTAGCTTTATCAGCCCTTGCGTTTGCAGCATCACCAACCTGTGAATAAGTTAAGCCAAGGTAATATTCCAGATCCTTATTTTTAGGATCGTTAGTTATCGCACTTTGAATTTTTCCTACAACTTCACTTTGTTTACCGCTCTGTAAAGCCATCTCGATTTCTCTTTTGCGCAGTTCTGAATATGTTGGATATTTAGCAACGCCTTCACCTGCTACTTTTAATGCGTTAGCAGTATCTTTTGCAAGCAGATATATGCTCGTCATATCCAGGTATACCCTTGCATTGCCTGAGTACTTGGTAGTTAACAGCTTGTTATAGTTTGTAATAGCTAATGGATAATATTTAGGGTCTTTCTCTCCGGCATTTGCTGCAGATAGAGCTGTGTAATATATTGCATTAGTATCTTCAGGTAAAGCGGTACGGTAATAATCAAATTCTTTATAAGCGTCTTCGTATTTTTTATTTTGATAATCCTTTACTCCTGCTGTCAATTTATACTGGGCTAAATTAATATTTGCAGCATCTATTAGTTTTTTATTATCACCTTTTGTATCCAGTTCTTTGGCCTTTTTAACGGCTTCATCTGCTGTTGCAAATAATGGGGCCGATGTCGTGGCTACACTGTCATCAACCGCTAATGAAGAATAAATTGCACCTTTTAAGGCATAGGTTAACGGGTTATTAGCCGTTTTTTCATTTGTTGAAGCTTTATCAATGGATGTTTTAGCATTTTGAATGCTGGCAGCAGCTTTGGTTGCAAGTGCTGCTACCTTTTGGCCCCGTAATGATGCATAAGTATCATATTCGCTTTGCGCATTATTTAGTTCTCCTTTTTGTGCAAAGGTAGCTGCAGAAGCTAAGCCTAAAAGGCATGTCATCAAAAGTTTGATTTTCATGGTATTATTGATTGGTTAACTGTTTTAATTTATTATTTATCCTGTTAATTTGATCTTGATTTCCTGCTTGTGTATAAGCTAGCTGTAACACGTGCAGGCAATCAGCATTATTTGGTGATATTTCGTTTGCCTTTTCAAGCCATTGTGCTGCACGGGTATTATCCGGATTATTGCCCTTCTCCTGCTTTGTAACACTTTCTTTTAAATATAATAACCCAAGGTTAAAGATAGGATCATATAATGAACTGTTTAAATCTATCGATCTTAAATAAAGTGATTCCGCTTTATCATGCTGATTCAAATGGTCGTAACATACAGCTGCCACAAATGCAATATCTGCGTTATTTGAATTAAGGTCAAGTAAGGCTGGCAATAATGGAGCTAATGAACGGTAATCTTTCCGGTTGCTGTAAATGTTTGCCTCATCAAGCAATAGTGTTTTATCATTAGGTAATAGCTTACGGCCTTTCTTTATAACATTAAGTGCACTTGCTGTATCGCCCAATAATTTGTAATTATTTGATGCGGCCTGCACATATTCAGCTTTGGTGCTATCGGCATTAACTAAATCTGTATAGTATTTTGCAGCAATTTGCATATTACCCAGCTTGTTATTTGAGTAAGCAATATAGGCATTAAGCTGCTTAAACGAAGGGGCATATTTTTGTGCGCTTTGAAATAGCTGTAAAGCATTGCCAAAATCAGACTTATTTACATACAAAAAAGCTTTGCGTATATAAACATTTGCCAGGCATCTTTTTGAATAATCTATTTCTGCCTGGTATTTGTATGCTTTTCTTTTTGATGACAGATTATTAACCATGTCTGTAGTTTGTGCAAAAAAATTAGCAGGCTGGTTAAGCTTGTTCAGCGAATCGATATATAATATGCTTGAATAAACAACAATACGGTAAACAGTTTTTTCCGCGTCCACTGAATCGGCCCGTGTTATGATTAGGCTATCTACAGATTTTTTAGCATTTGCTAAATATTTCAGGTCCTTTTTTTGTTTATAAAAGGCCAGGCTGTTCACAACACCTTTAAGTACTTCTGTTTGGCAAAAAGCAACAGAAGTACTAAAGGATAAAATTAAAAGCGGTAATATAATTTTACGGCAAATCATTTATTATTCATTTATATCATCGGCAGCCGGCTCGGTGCCGGTGTCTTCAGCATTTTCATCTATTTCTTTTTCTTCATCCTCATCATGCTCAATTTTTGCTACTGATGCTATTTCATCATTCCCTTTGAGGGTTATTAACCTTACGCCCTGGGTAGCTCTTCCCATAGTTCTTAGCTCACTTATAGCTATCCTTATTATAACGCCAGATTTATTGATGATCATCAGGTCCTCATTATCTGTAACACCTTTTATGGCAACAAGTTTTCCGGTTTTATCAGTAATATTTAAAGTTTTTACACCTTTACCGCCACGGTTAGTTACCCTGTAATCATCAATATCGGTACGTTTTCCATAACCTTTTTCTGATACTACCAATACAGTTGTTTCCGGGTTATCAATACTGATCATACCTACAACTTCATCATCGGCGTTTTCAAGTGTAATACCACGAACACCGGTTGCGGTGCGACCCATTGGCCTTACTGTTGACTCATTGAACCTGATTGCGCGGCCAGATTTTAATGCCATTACAATTTCGCTTGTGCCGCTGGTTAAGCTTGCCTCTAATAATGAATCGCCTTCATTAATATTTATTGCATTTATACCATTTGCACGCGGACGTGAATAAGCTTCGAGTGATGTCTTTTTAATGGTACCCTTTTTGGTACACATAATTATAAAGTTGTTTTCCAGGTATTCCTTATCCTTCAAACTAATCAGCTTAATATAAGCCTTAATATTTTCTTCTTTCGGGATATTAATAATATTCTGGATAGCCCTGCCTTTTGATGTGCGGGTTCCTTCCGGAATTTCAAATACCCTAAGCCAGAAACATTGACCAGATTCGGTAAAGAAGAGCATGTAATTGTGGTTTGATGCAATCAGCAGATGCTCAATAAAATCAGCATCGCGGCTATTACTGCCTATTGCGCCTTTGCCACCCCTGCCCTGCCTGCGGTATTCGGTTAAAGGTGTGCGCTTGATGTATCCCTCACGTGATATGGTAATTACAACATCCTCATCCTCAATAAAATCCTCCGTATTCATCTCGGCCGATGAGTGTACCATTTCGGTTTTACGTTCATCGCCATATTTATCACGGATCTCAATAAGCTCATCTTTAATTATCTGCATCCTTAAGCCTTCATCGTCCAAAATTGATTTCAAATAATCAATTAATTTCATCAGGCTTTCGTATTCGTCTTTAATCTTATCGCGCTCAAGTCCGGTTAACCTTCTTAAGGTCATATCCAGGATGGCACGTGCCTGTAAGTCACTTAATCCAAACTGGGTAATTAAACCTTCCCTCGCGTCATCCGGCGTATTTGAAGCCCTTATCAGTTTTATTACTTCATCCAGGTGATCTAAAGCTATCAGCAAGCCTTCCAGGATATGTGCGCGTTTTTCAGCTTCTGAAAGCTCGAATTTGGCGCGGCGGATTACCACCTCATGCCTGTGCTCAACAAAGTGATGGATCAGGTCTTTCAGGTTAAGCAGCATTGGCCTGCCGTGTACCAGCGCAATATTGTTTATACTGAATGATGTTTGAAGCGCGGTTTGTTTGTATAGGTTATTTAGTACGATAGCCGCGTTGGCGTCGCGTTTTATTTCATAAACAACGCGGATCCCTTCGCGGTTAGATTCATCCCGGATGGCAGAAATACCTTCAATCTTTTTATCATTAACCAACTCGGCAGTACGCTCAATCATCAGCGCCTTATTTATCTGGTAAGGAATTTCGGATACGATGATACGCTCGCGGTCGCTGTTATAAATTTCAATTTCAGCCCTTGAGCGGATAACTATTCTGCCGCGGCCGGTTTCAAAAGCCTGGCGTGCACCCTCAAATCCATATATAATTGCCCCCGTTGGAAAATCAGGACCTTTAATATGCACCATCAACTCATCGATTGTAATTTGGCGGTTATCAATCAGCGCCAGGGTGGCGTTAACCACCTCGGTAAGGTTGTGCGGTGCCATATTTGTGGCCATACCTACCGCGATACCTGATGCTCCGTTAACCAGCAAATTAGGAAACTTGGCCGGTAAAACCGTTGGTTCCTGTAACGAGTCGTCAAAGTTTAATTGGAAATCAATAGTGTCTTTGTTAATATCAGCAAGCATTTCCTCTGCTATCTTTTCAAGCCTTGCTTCTGTATAACGCATCGCCGCGGGCTGGTCACCATCAATTGAACCGTAGTTACCCTGCCCCTCAACAAAGGGGTAGCGCAAGCTCCAGTCCTGCGCCATACGTACCATAGCATCATAAACTGATGTATCGCCATGCGGGTGATACTTACCCAGCACCTCGCCCACTATACGGGCTGATTTTTTATAGGGCTTGTTATTGCTTAAACCCAGGTCAAGCATGCCATATAATACGCGCCTGTGAACGGGTTTTAAACCATCGCGTACATCAGGCAATGCCCTTGATACGATAACCGACATTGAATAATCAATGTAGGCTGCCCGCATTTCTTCATCAATATTTATCGAAATTATTCTGTCTTCTGGTGGTGTGTTTCCGTTTCCTGTTTCTTCGGCCATTTTTATTTTTCTGTAGGATCTTCTCTATAATTGTGTGTTTAAAAAAGTGTTTTTAAACCACCCGCGAAGTTAAGAAAATTAATGGTTAACCATGCCATTTTTGGTAACAAATATGTGTGGCATTGATGAGTAGTTATTCACCAAAAAATTTTCTGATTTCTTATATTCAAACTACTTCGTCTTCTTCCAAAACTCTTTTACAATATTACCGTTTGGCAAGGTCCCGCTGAGTGTAAGGGTATCATTCCGGATTGAATAAAGGTAATGGATGTTTACCCCTACCAGCTTTGATTCCTGGGCACTAAAGGTTTGTGTTTCAATACAGGTATCGGCATTTATAGTATAATCTCCCGCTTCATACTTTTGAGGTTTTTCACCTTTTTCAAGCAAAAACGATTCATAGGTTTTTGAAGAATATTTTCTTTGTAAAGTGTACTCCGTTGGGGCATTTTCAACCTTCCCGTTAAATACATCGCCGCAATATTCCCAAGTGCCTTTAAGTGGATTTGAGTAATTAAATGAGGTAATAACTAAGCTTAAAATCACCAGGCAACTGGTTTTATAAATTATTTCTATACTCATATTTAGATATAACCCAAATTAGGGGTACATATTGCAAATGCCTGATGACTATCAAACCCAATTAATGCCTTTTTTTAACAATGATAAAGTTCTTTCTTCTTCGCTGCCAGGCTCCGGCTGGTAATTGTAAACCCATTTTGCAGTTGGCGGCAGGCTCATCAGTATAGATTCTATCCGGCCATTTGTTTCCAGCCCAAATTTAGTGCCTGCGTCATATACCAGGTTAAATTCGGCGTACCGGCTGCGTCGCTGGTATTGCCAAAGCTGCTGCTGTTCGGTAAACGTGGTATCGCGGTTACGTTTAACCAACTCGGTATATATCGGGATAAATGAACGCCCCAGGGTTTTTGAAAACTCAAAAATAGTTTCCCAGGTAAATTCGTCGCTTGCTGTTAAGCGGTCGTAAAAAATGCCCCCTACTCCACGGGTTTCATTACGGTGTTTGATAAAAAAATAGTCATCGGCCCAGGTTTTAAACCGATGATAAAAATTATGGTTAAACCTATCGCAAACCGATTTTAAATAAGCGTGAAAATATTGTGCATCCCAATCAATAACATAATGAGGTGTAAGGTCTATTCCACCGCCAAACCATCTTACCGGCTCATGATCATCGCCAAAAGACGATGGCATCTCAAAATAACGGATATTCATATGGATGATGGGCACCATAGGATGATTAGGATGGATCACTATTGATACGCCGGTTGCAAAAAAATCGTCCTGGTCAACATTTAGAGCCTTTTTCATGGTATGCGGCAATTGGCCATGCACTGCAGAAAAATTCACTCCACCTTTTTCAAAGATCTTTCCATTTTGAATAATCCGGGTGCGGCCGCCTCCACCTCCTTCCCGCTCCCATTTTTCTTCTTCAAAATGCGCTAATCCGTCACATTGCTCAAGTGCTGCGCAAATTTCATCCTGTATCAGCTGGTATTCAGCAGCTATTTGTTCTTTGCTAATCATCAGGGCAAATTTAATTGTAAAAGTTGGAAAAACTTACCTGGCCTAAACTAAAGGAATAATCTAAATACCCTATAACGATGGTAACCTCTGTAACCTTTTTAATTTATCTCCAAATAATTCAGGTCCTTACCAAACGTTTCCTTTAATTGACTTAGCGCGAATAGGGCAATAATTGTTAATATGCCCATCATAATGTAGCCGCTTTTGAGGATACCGTTATGAGTTACTAATGCATTAAAGCCGAGTGTGATTGGTATTAATGAACCCCGAACAAAATTTGGAACTGTAGTAGTTACTGTTGAGCGGATATTAGTGCCAAACTGCTCTGAGGCGATAGTAACAAACGTAGCCCAATAGCCCACAGAACATCCCATAAAGAATGCAAGCCATTTAAATTGCTCTGAAGTAATTCCTGTGGCACTTAAGTAAAATGTTACACTAATTACTGATAAAATCAGGAAAACCATCATGGTAAATTTCCTGGATTTAGTGACTTGTGCAAGTAATCCGGCAAAAATATCACCTATTGCAATACCTATGTAGCTATAAAACACCCCATCTGCCGGACTTAACAGTGCCTTAGCGCCCAATGCTTTACCAAATTGGTCACAAAAGCCAATAAAAACTCCAACTACATACCATAAAGGGGCGCCTATAAGTATGCAAAACAAATATTTTTTAAACCGTTCCCAATTGTTAAAAAGTATAAAAAAATTACCTTTTGATATCTTGGTTTGCTCGATGTTTTTATACATACCGGATTCAAAGGTGCCTATTCTTAATAAAAGTAAAACTATGCCTAGTCCCCCACCTATAAAATATGCATTGCGCCAGCCAAATTTTGCGGCAAAAAAAGCGGCCGTGGTTCCTAATAAACCAATTACAGCAACTATCATCGTGCCATACCCTCTGTTTTCCTTGCTCAAAGTTTCGCTAACCAGGGTAATTCCGGCGCCCAACTCGCCGGCAAGGCCTAATCCGGCTATAAAGCGAATAATTGCATAAGTGTTTACATCATGAACAAAACCATTGGCAAAGTTTGCTACTGAGTATAATAAAATAGAACCAAAAAGAACTTTAATCCGGCCTAATTTATCACCTATAATGCCCCATACTATACCGCCTAGTAATAAGCCGGCCATTTGCACATTAATTATCAATTGCCCTTTGGCAAGCATGTCCTTGTCATTTATCCCGATATCTTTAAGACTTTTAAGTCTTACTATTAAAAAAACAAGCAGATCATAAATGTCAACAAAGTAACCCAGGGAGGCTACAAGCACTAAAAAAATAATATTTCTTTTGGCTTTTGCAGAAGTGGTATCGGTCATAGTTTGCGATAAATTGGTGGCTAAAGTAGCAGAATTATTAATAATTTCTTAAAAATTAAGCAAAAAAAAACCCCTGTGGAGCAGAGGCTTTTGAAACATGTGTTCCGTAATTATGCTTTTTTTACATTTACTGCCTGTAATCCTTTTCTACCTTCTTCCACTTCGTAAGTAACGCTATCGTTATCTTTAATGGCGTTTACGCCGCCTTGTACATCCTTAAAGTGTACAAAAAGATCTTTACCATCGTCGGTAACAATAAAACCATAACCTTTTTGTGTGTTAAACCATTTTACTTTTCCAGTTTTCATAAATAATTATAATTGTTGTATTAAAAAATTGTGTTAGAGATTAAAAAACCAGACCCAAACTGAATAAAATGGTATTTATTATCAGAAGGATACAGAAAAACCAATCTGTTCAAATATATAAAATTATTAATAACCAAATAAAATTATTTATTTGGTTGCGGAGTTAACCTTAAATAGGGTTTAACCTGTGTAAAACCTTTCGGAAATTTTGCCGGAATGTCTTCTGTTTTAATTGCAGGCACTACCACAACATCTTCACCATCCTTCCAGTCGGCAGGGGTTGCCACGCCGTAATTTGCTGTCAATTGCAGTGAATCTATCACCCTTAAAATTTCCTGAAAGTTTCTGCCCGTAGATGCAGGATAAGTAATAATAAGTTTTATTGTTTTATCAGGGGCAATAACGAATAATGATCGCACAGTAGCTGTTAATGAGGCATTTGGGTGGATCATGTCATAAGCCAGCGCAATTTCGCGGTTCTCATCCCCTATTATCGGGAAATTTACCTCAACACCCTGTGTTTCATTGATATCATTTATCCAGCCTTTGTGCGATTCAACCGAATCAACACTTAATGCTACTACTTTAACATTACGTTTATCAAATTCACTTTTTAGTGAAGCCGTTTTGCCTAATTCGGTAGTACATACAGGTGTATAATCTGCCGGGTGCGAAAAAAGCACTCCCCAGCTGTCGCCAAGATATTCATAAAAATCAATTTCACCCTGCGACGTGTTTGCCTTAAAGTTTGGAGCTAAATCTCCCAGTTGTAAACTCATAGTATTAAATGTTTATTTATCAAAAAATATTTATCAAAAAATAATATACTAAGGTAGGTGATTGTTTGATTAATCAATAATAGTTTGAAAAAATATTCTATCAATTACGTAGACATTATTAGTTGATTGGTTAATTAAATTGGTGAAAGGTCCGAAAGGTCGATAGATTTCAAAGAACTGGCTATCATTTACAAACTTTGCAACAATTTAAACTCAATCAGACCTAATAAACCCAATCAACTTAAACTTATTATATAAAAAACTGTTGTAGCTAAAGCTCAATAAACTATTGATAAATGGAAAGACACACCTATGATACCGGAATAATTGGTAACTGCGCTTACCTGGCGCATGTAAATAAAAATACGAATATCGACTGGCTATGCTGGCCCCGCTTTGACAGCACTTTTATTTTTGGCGGATTGCTTGATAAAAAAAAGGGCGGCACATTTTCAATTTTACCTACCGACGAATACACATCGCACCAATATTACCTGGAGAATACCAATGTACTTATAACCGAAATGACTACGGTTAAAGGTGCAAAATACCGGGTAACCGATTTTGCCCCCCGCTTTTATGAACACCAGCGATATTATAAAGCGCTGATGCTGATCCGTAAAATTGAAGCACTGGAGGGATCCCCGCAAGTGGTTGTAAAATGCGAGCCGGTATCTGATTATGGGCGAACGAAGCTGCATGTTAACCGGGGCAGTAATCATATCCAATTTTTGGGTGGCGATGAGAATATGCGGCTAACAACAAACATACCTATAAGCTATGTTTTTGACGAGCAGCCATTTGTGATAAATGAGCCTAAATACCTGGTGCTTACCTATGGCGAACCGCTGGAAGCCGCTTTGATAAGCATTGCCGAACGTTTTTTACGCGAAACTATCGAGTACTGGCGAAGATGGATAAAACACTCATCCATAGCTACTTATTTTCAGCCATTTGTTATCAGATCGGCATTAGCCTTAAAGATCCACCAGTATGAAGATACCGGGGCAATAATTGCGGCAAGTACCACCAGTCTGCCCGAATCACCGGGCAGCGGACGTAATTGGGATTACCGTTATTGCTGGCTGCGGGATACGTATTATGTATTAACCTCACTTAACCACATTGGTCATTTTGAAGAAATGGAGAAATATTTTAACTATGTTACCGATATCTCATTTAATGAGAATGATCGTTACCAGCCACTATATGGTATTACGTGTAAAAAGGATTTAATTGAAGTTGTATTAGATGACCTTGAAGGTTATATGGGAAATCAACCGGTGCGTATTGGTAACCAGGCTTATGAACATATTCAAAATGATATTTATGGGCAGGTAATGATATCAATGCTGCCATTATATACAGATCATCGTTTTATTTTTTCTGAAAGGAAAGACTCTATCAGATGGATAGAGTTTTTATTGAGTAAAATTGAACGTACTATTGATGAAAAGGATGCCGGGATCTGGGAGTTTCGTAATACGGCTAACATTCATTGCTACAGTAATTTGTTTCAATGGGCCGGCGCTTCTGCGGCCGAAAAGATGGCAAGGACGATAGACAATAAGGAACTTGTTGACAAAGCTCTAAAACTAAAAAAACGTGCTGCAGAACATATTGAAAGCTGTTATGACCCAGTTAGAAAGGTTTACACCAATTCGGCAGGCAGCTCAAACCTTGACGCAAGTACGCTACAACTAATAATGATGAATTACCTGGATCCCGCGTCTGACCGTGCAAAAGATCATCTAATTGCATTAGAGAAAGAGCTAAAAGCTACTAATGGATTATTTTACAGGTATTTATACAAAGATGATTTTGGGAAGCCAAAAACTACTTTCCTTATCTGCGCATTTTGGTATGTTGAAGCGCTTGCCAGTGTTGGCCGGATTGAAGATGCAATGCGCGAGTTTGAAAACCTGCTGAAATATTCAAATCACCTGTTGCTGTTCAGTGAAGATGTTGACGAAAATGATGGCAGCCAATGGGGTAATTTCCCGCAGGCTTATAGCCATGTAGGCCTCATGAATGCTGCATACCGTATTGCAATGAAACTGGACAGGCCAATATTTTTGTAGAAATGGTGAAGGCGAAAGGTGAAATATCTATTCAATTTTCACCTTTCACCTCCTCCTCAATGTACCGGCACTTCTTCCGTAAAGCTAATAAGTAATTTCCTTACCTCTGCCGGGTTACGCAGGTAAAATTTCGCAGCCGAAAGGTTTCCCCCTACCTTAATGGTCAATGCTGAATCAGGTAACGCTTTAAAAATATCCTCATCTGTATAATCATCGCCAAAGGCAATGATAAAATCATATTGGTTTTTTTCAATAAGCATTAAGGCGGCTTTCCCCTTATTTATTTCTATGTTTTTTACTTCCAGCACTTTATCGCCGGGTAAAAGCTGCAGTCCTTTGTCACTAGCCAGGTACTTTAAATTATTCATCAGCTCATTGGCACGCAGTTCGCCGAGCCCTTTTTGCGCATTACGGTAATGCCAAACCAATGAATATGTTTTTTCCTCTATAAATGATCCTGGCGTACGGTCGACGTAGGTTTCCAAAACCGGGTAAATATCATGCTTCCAGCTGTCAGACAAGCCGGATATTTTGTGCCAGGAAGTGTTTTGTTGTTTAAACCATGAACCATGCTCGGCAATAAGGTATACATTTTTATCTCCAAACCATTCGCCCAAATTTTCGTGCTTACGGCCACTTATCAGTACAAGCATATTGGCAGGGTCTTCTGCCAGTCTATCAATTATCGAATAAAGTTCCTTATCTGGTGATGCATGGTGAATATTTGATTTAAAATCAACCAGTGTACCATCATAATCTAAAAATATGATCCGTTTTTTAGTTTTATGGTAGCGGTTTATTATTGACTGCTCGGTAGCAAAACTTACATGCCGGGTTTGCATAGAACGCTGCATCTGTTTAACTTCTTTTAGCCTGTCAGTAAATATTTTTACCCAATGTGTTATGTTGAATTTGGCAACCAGCTGCCTCATTTGCTGCATCCGCCTTTTTTGTTCGCTCAGAGGCATATTTATTGCGGTAATAATTGCGTTGCACACCTCATTTGTATTATTAGGGTTTACTATCAGGGCATCAATTAATTCTTTAGAGGCACCCGCCATTTCACTTAATATCAGTACGCCATCATCATTTATGCGGCTGGCCACATACTCTTTGCTAACCAGGTTCATGCCATCCCTCATAGGGCTAACCAAACAAACATCTGCCGAATAATACAAAGCCGATAATGTTTCAATTGGGAATGAACGATAATAGTAGTGAATCGGCGTCCACTCCATATTCCTGTACATAGCATTAATGTTCCCTACCTTTTTGTCAATTTCATCGCGCAGGTGTGCATATTGAGGCACAGTATCGCGCGATGGTACAACTATCATGTGCATGGTTATCTTTTCACAATATTCCGGATACATCTGCAGCAATTGCTCAAATGCTTGCAAACGCTGCAGAATGCCTTTGCTATAATCAAGCCTGTCTATAGATAGTATAAGCTTGGTGTTTTTAAAAGTTTCCTTTATTAAATTGATCTGTTCAATTACTGCTTTTTCAAGTGGTAACGAAGCGTATTTTTTTTCATCTATGCCCATCGGGAATGATTCAACCACTATCGATCTGTCGCCGCTTGTAATTACGTTGGCAGAGGAGCTTACAGGCAATATACGAGTAGCTGTACCTAAAAAATGCCGCACATCATCAAATGTGTGAAAGCCGATCAGATCGGCCCCTAACATTCCTTCAAGCAGCTCATACCGCCATGGTATAAGTCTGAACATTTCGTGTGAAGGGAACGGGATATGAAGGAAAAAACCAATGGAAACATCGGGCAACTCCTTCCTTACTAACTGGGGTAATAATAATAATTGGTAATCGTGGATCCATATAACATCGCCGGGTTCTGCAATTGCTAAAATGGCATCTTTAAATTTTTGATTTACAGCATTATAATAGTCCCAGTTTGATTCCTTATAAACGGCATAGGTTGAAGTATAGTAATGAAATATGGGCCACAAAACTTCGTTACTGAAACCCTCATAATATTGATTGATCTCTTCCTGGTCTAAAAATACGGGTACTAAACTTAAGTCGGCCAGTTGATTAGTTATAATATGCTGATCTTCCTGTTCGGTAATTTCAACCCCGGGCCACCCTATCCATTTATTATTTCCTTTTTTATAGATCGATCCTAAACCTGTAGCTAATCCGCCTTCACTTGGAGATGATATGTATTCCTCACCTGTTTTTGAAATTTTAACGGGCAACCTGTTTGAAACTATTATTGTTTTTGACATAGAAACTTATTAATTAAAAAGACACCAATGCATGAATTTGCACAGATTGATTTGTGACCTTCATGTAATTAGAGAATAGTTCGTCTAATTAGTGCCTATCTAATAAGGTTTATAGCCACAAGTTGTTTTAAAAATATTGCATTTTTGTACCTTTTAAAGCATTTTTTTAAATAAAAAGGTCATTTGCAACAGGATAAAATATTTAATCCAGGCAGAAGAACTGGTGCAGCTAAGGCTCTATGAGCCGGGATAATTTATCAATAGTGTTCATTAGATTGATGAACAAGATCATGAAATTCAAAAAAATGGGTGCCTAAAAAATAAAAAAGCCACCTGCAAATTGCAGATGGCTTTACAGCAATTTTTATTTGGTATTTATTTTACCTGTTTAAAAAACTCAACGTTTCCTGAGTTTGCAACCCTTACCAATATTTCGTGGTCGGCGCTTTTTAAATCAACAAAGTATGAAGTTGCTTCAATATCGTTGTTCAAAGCTTCGTTTGCCTGGTAAACTATAACCTCACCAGCTGTATAACCTTTATAGTTATCAGCAATCATTTTTTGTGATTTAGCAGGGATAGCTTTATAAATGGTAGTTTGAGTAGTACCTAAAAAATCACCGGCTAAATTGTAGAATGCAGTTTTCTTAACGCCATCGATAAGGAAATCAGCTTTTTGGCAGTTTTTAGTTACAGTCCATACAGTACTGGTTGCATTTGCAAAATCTGCAGTAAATGCCTGTTGTACAGAATAAGAAACTGTAGCACCTTCAATTTTTTTACCGCCATCAGCAGCAAATACGCTAACGCTGAACAAAGCAGCAGTTGCAATAGTTAAAAATATTTTTTTCATGTTATGTTAAATTTTAAATCCGCAACAAAAATAACAAAATGTTGCCATTTGTAACTATTAAATTTAATTTTTATGAATATTTTATAATTATAGACCTTTTTTGATAATAAATTTAAATTTTCATAACCTACTTAGTGTATTTTTTACAATATGTAAATCAAAAAAAGCACGAAAAAAGCCCTCCACGATTAAGTAACGGCTTTTTTACACAAAGTTAACGTGGATTTTGGTTGAATTGGTTGATTAGATTGGATTGAGTTGATCAGGTTGGAATACTTTGAAGAAAAGATCCTGTTTAAATAATCAACAAGTAACACCACATGTTAACTTAATCAACCACTCACTAACCTCACCCATTGTCAGCAAAGCCCGGATACAAGGTCATACCGCCATCCATAAATATAGTGGTGCCAGTAATGTAGTCGGCATCGTCTGATGCCAGCCAGGTGGCTAGCTTGCCAATGTCTTCAGGTTTGCCTATGCGGTTGTAGGGGATCAGCATTAATAATTTCTCCAAAGCTTCCGGCGTATCCCAGGCTGCTTTATTAATAGGTGTTTGAATAGCACCCGGACCTATCCCGACAACCCGTATTTTATGCGGTGCTAGTTCCTGGGCTATGCTTTTCATAAACATGCTGATGCCACCTTTGCTGGCAGCATAATTTACATGCCCTGCCCATGGGATAACCTCGTGTACGCTGCTCATGCAGATTATTTTACCGGCTGCCCTGCTCCTGTCTTCAACCACTCCCCTACGGATAAATTCTTTAGCAGCTTCCCTTGAGCACAAGAACTGCCCGGTAAGGTTTATGCCGATGACAGTATTCCACTGATCAAGCGTCATATCAACAAACTTTGAGTCCTTTTGAAGACCTGCATTATTTACCAATATATCAATAGTGCCATATTGCTTAAACATTTCTGCAAACATGGCCTGCACTTCAGCTTCATGACTAACATCTGCCTGGTAAGCAAATGCTTCGCCCCTTGTAGCCTTAATTTCATCTACCGTTTCTACGGCGGCATCATGGTTATGAGCATAATTTATTACAACCCTTGCCCCGGCCTGTGCCAGTGCTAAAGCTACACCTTTACCTATTCCGCTATCAGCACCGGTAACTAATGCTGATTGGCCTTTTAATGATGGGGATGAATTCATAGTTGTAAATTAAGAGTTTTAATATAAAGCAAATATAATTTGTGGAAGATTGTTTTGTGAATTGATCCCCGGAATTAAGATAATAACTAAATCATATTTTTTAGCTTTACCCAAAATCTAATCACAATGGTATTTTTTTATTGCAGCCTGGCAATATGCACGATAACAGTATTTCTAAATTTTTATTTACTTATAGGTTTCAAGAAAATAAGGCAGTTAAGTAAACAACCTGTTATTGAAAAACAGCCATCCCTTGCAATAATAATTGCAGTCCGTAACGAAGAAGAAGACCTGGCAAAGGCTTTGCAAAGCCTTTGTAATATTAACTATCAAAATTGCCGGATCATTGTGGTAAATGACAGGTCGACAGATCGTACCCCCGAAATATTAGAAGATTTTAAACGAAGCCATCCGCAACTTAATGTAGTAACAATAAATGTATTACCTGGCGGATGGCTGGGCAAAAATAATGCTTTGTACCAGGGCTACTTAAACAGCACAGAAGAATGGCTGCTTTTTACAGATGCCGATATCGTATTTCATCCTGATGCTATTAGCCGGGCATTAGGCTATGTGGTAAATAACCAATTGGATCATATTACCATTTTACCGGAAATGGTATCAAGGTCTGTTCTTTTAAACAGTGTATTTGCCACATTTTGTATAATGTTAATGATGCACATGAAACCCTGGGACGCTAAAAATCCAAAATCAAAATCATTTGCAGGTGTTGGCGCGTTCAACTTAATAAGGCGTGATGCCTATGAAAAGATCGGTACGCATACTAAAATTAAATTAAGACCTGATGATGACCTTCAGCTTGGAATGAAGGTTAAATTGACAAACTTAAGGCAGGATGTATTAGCTGGTAAGGGATATATTTGTTTGGAATGGTATAAAAACCTCCGGCAGTTTGGAAATGGGTTATTAAAAAATTCGTTTGCAGCAGCTAATTATAAACTTACTACAGCCATTGCAAACGTATTATTTATATTAGTAGCTATTGCTTTACCGATGCCTGTGATGTTTATTTTCGGTACAGTAACAATCCGTTTAATGGCGACCATTATGTTATTATTCCATATAACCTATATGATCATAGTTCCGCCTAATAAATGGTGGCATGCCTTTATGATTCCTTTTGCCGGTTTCTTTGTAGCTTATGTATTTTTAAGAGCAGCATTAATAACAGTTAAACAAGGTGGCATATACTGGCGCGACAACTTTTATTCGCTTAAAATGCTTAGAGATAAAAATTAGGTGATGTCAACTCTACAATGCCTTTATATAATCATGAAACAAATGCAAAGCTTTCTTCTTATCCTCTGTCAAATCAAAATCAAGCTTGTGCATTAAATAATCATCCAGGTCAAAGTCTGCTCTTTGGGGCAGTTCCTTTAGTAGTTCCGTACGATGATCAAGCCCTGATTTCAGCGCCTTGTTAAACCCATCCATAAAATCGGCCGGGATAGGTTTGTTGGCAACCCAGGCTGCAAAAACAAATGGCAGACCGGTAAATTTTTGCCATTCTTCAGCAAGGTCATACACGTACTTATAGTGCTGTTTTTTACCAAAGGTGCGATCGCCTATTTGTACAAAGGCGGTATATGGATCATTTGAAGATGCATAATCAGGTGCGTTCTTAATCATCTGATGATCTGCTCTCCAATAATTCTTCAGCAACACCATTGCTAAATTATTAGATGAGCGCGACTCAGGGTCAAGCTGCAATGTTTTGATATCTTTTACCTCGCAATTGCTAAAAATAAATACAGAATTTACAGGTCCTGACGCTCCTATGCAGTAATCGGAAACAATTTCCCATTGTGGCAGGCTCAATATAGCGGCAACCGGGATCAGGCCGATATCAACCTTATCATCTATCAATTTTTGGGCACAGTCTGATGGCATATCAAGGCTCAGGTCTATCCTATTGATAATGTCGCTGTGCTGGATGCCATATAAAAAGGGTTTGGTATTGGTATAGCTAACTGCGGATATTCTTATTTTAGTATTCAAGGTAGTTCTAGCTGTTTTTTAGATGTTCGGCGTTGTTAAAATCAACTATTTCGTATTTATCGCCATCATAAGTAACTTTATATAAAACCAGGTTCTGGTGTGGAAAGGTGTCCATTTCAGTAAGCGGCCTTTCGGTTAGCAGGCACAAAAGTAAACGCATTGCCCGGCCATGCATGCAAATAAGCACAGTTTCTTCTTCGGGATGGCTCATAATAACTTTTAGGGCTTCAATCTGCCTTGCCTTTACTTCATTAGGGCTTTCGCCGCCTTCAAACTTGCAATCTAATTTGCCATCCAGCCAGTCGCGCATTATCTGCAGGAACGCAGCTTTATTTTCAGTTGTCGCAGGCTGCCCTTCGTGAATTCCCCAGGCAAGCTCATCCAGTCCCGGTAACTTTTCGAATGGGATGCCCTGGTCGATAAATTGCTGGATACTTTGCTGTGTACGCTTAAGCTCCGAAATATAAATTTTATCAAACGGAACCTGTTTATAAGCGGCAAAAAACTGGCCGGCTTGTTTACGGCCCTCATCATTCAGGTCGGTATTCATTCCCCGGCCCTGTACAATACCCCGTTTATTCAGATCAGTTTGTCCATGACGGACGATATATAGTGTTTTAGTCATTGTCATTGGTCATTTCGCTGCGCTGTCATTAGTTCATTGGTCATTTCGCTGCGCTGTCATTGGTCATTAGTTTTTGGATGATTATTCATTCCAAAGCTCCCAATGACTAATGACACAATGACCAATGACTAATTTATTACCGGTAGCTTATAAAATTGCGGCTTTGCTTCCTGCGGAAATTCAAAGTTTGTATAGTCAGTAACCACATTGTACAGGGTATCCCTTTCAATAGGTTCCCTGCCTACGTTCTTTATCAGCTCAACCAATTGCTTGGTGCTCATGCCGGGGTGTTGCTCTTCTGCGCCCGCCATCGAGTAGATTTTAGTGGTGTCGTCAAGCGTGCCGTCAATATCATCCACACCAAAGTTTAAAGATAATTGTGCGGTGGTTCGGCTTATCATTGCCCAGTAAGCTTTTATGTGATCAAAGTTATCCAGGTAGATGCGTGCTATTGCATAATTTCGCAGATCCTCAACAACGGTTGATTCTGGCACATGCGACATCTGGTTATCCTGGTTCCGGAACTTAAGCGGGATAAATGTTTGGAACCCCCCTGTTCTGTCCTGTAGCTCGCGAAGGCGTTCCATATGGTCAACACGGTGCCAGTATTTTTCAATATGGCCATATAACATGGTAGCGTTTGAACGAGCACCCAGCTTATGCCATTCCTCGTGGATCGCCAGCCATTGGTCGCCGGTACATTTATCTTTGGCGATCTGCTCTCTTATTTCGGGGTGGAAGATCTCGGCGCCGCCGCCGGGGATTGATTCAAGCCCGGCCTCAAGCATCAGGCGCATACCTGTGGCATAGTCAATCTTAGCCTTCTTGAAAATATAATGGTATTCAACGGGGGTTAAGGCTTTAACATGCAATCCAGGCCTGTGAGCTTTTATTTTGCTGAACAGTTCACTGTAAAAGGCAACATCATATTGCGGCAGTACACCGCCAACAATGTGCACTTCTGTAACCGGCTCATTATCGTATTTTTTTACGATGTCCATCATTTCGTCCATGGTGTACTCCCACCCTTCTGATTTTTGTTTGATCAAACGGGAGTATGAACAAAATTTACAGTCGTAAACACAAAGGTTAGTTGGCTCGATATGGAAATTACGGTTGAAATAGGTTTTATTGCCGTGCCGCTTTTCGCGGATATAATTGGCCAAAACCCCAAGATATCCTAATTCACCCTCTTCATACAACAAAACACCTTCATCAAAAGAAACCCGCTCACCACTAAGCACTTTTTCGGCAATTTGTTTCAAACCGGCAGATAAGTTCGGATTCTGCAATAATATAAGCAGGTTACTTTCAGCTTCCATTCAAAAATTACTTTTGGCAAAAATAGGAAATGTTCGTGTAATCGTGGTGCAACATTAATCAGTATAATGTTTCTTTTTATTGTTCAATATGTAGATACCTTTAAAACTCAATGTTTCCTTATGAAAAAACTGTTAATTGCCTGCTGTTCAATTATACTATACTCAAATGTATCCGCCCAAATAAAAAATCCCGGATTTGAATTAAAGAGTGATTCGTTAAACTCACTACCTGCAAACTGGATAATTAAACATGCCGATGAATTTACGACCTCACTTGATGAAAATATAAAGTTTGCCGGTACAAGCTCGTTTAGTATAAAAAGCGGACAAAATATTAATCCTGCTACCTATAGTATATTCTCACAAACATTTGACACAAGTGTTGACCAGCTAAAGATCATCACATTTTCAGTATATGTTAAAACCGAAAATATTAAGGGAACGGCCGCTTTGTATTGCCAGGTAAAGGACAAGGATAACCGTATTATTGGTACACAAAGTATAGATTCAAAGACTGTAACACCACAAAATAATGACTGGAATAAATATACCATATCAATAGCCGTAAATAGTAATGCTAAGAAAATATTGGTTGGTGGCTATTTGATTGGTGAAGGTGCTGTTTGGTATGATGAATTTAGTATGGGGGATCTCCCATTCCAAACTGCGCCACCATCAAATGATGTTAAGCAGTATATAGAAGAGTTTGCCGGCATCGTAAAAAAATATTCAATATACACTGAAAAATTAAACTGGGCGAGTATTGAGGCAAATATTGACAAGCTGGCAGGTGGGATAAAAACAATTGATGATGCACAACTCTTAACGGCGTATATCATTAGCGAATTGAGGGTTACCGGCGATAACCATTCGTTTATTCAATCAAAAGTAAGTGCAGTTAGCTATGCAAAACAAAATGCCGATACACGGCAGCCCTATACAAAGTTACTACCAGGTAATATTGGTTATATATGGGTGCCGGGCTTTGCATCAACAAGCGATACAGCATCTGCAGCTTTTGCCGGAAAGATTCAAAAAATGATCAGCGAACTTGATACTAAAAATGATATTTCGGGATGGATTGTTGATCTGCGACATGATAACGGTGGCAATATGCATCCCATGATTGCCGGACTTGGCCCAATAATTGGCAATGGTACATTGGGGTATTTTGTTTCGCCGGAAACCAATAAAAGTACACCATGGATGTATAAAGATGGGAAAGTAACGAATGGAGCTGCAACTACAGCAAAGGTTTCAGATGCATATGCTGTTAAAAATCCTGGTTCTAAAATAGCTGTTTTAACCGGGCCGGAAACTGCAAGCAGCGGAGAAATGACTACCATTTGCTTTATCGGCAAAACGAACGTGAAGCTTTTTGGACAGCCAACCGGTGGTTACACTAGCGCTAACCGTGGGTTTAAACTGTCAACAGGGGCCTATCTTTATTTAGCCAGCAGTTATGCCGCCGATAGAAATAAAAAGGAGTATTTGGGTAAAATAGAGCCTGATGTGGTTATAAAAGAAGCCAAAGAAAATGGTGACGATGCCACTATAAAGGCAGCTACAGACTGGATCCAAAGTAAATAATATTAGGAAACGGAATCTTTGCTTAAGTCGTTGGCTTCTTCCCTGTATTTACCCGTTCACCGATATAAATATTTGCATAGTATAAACCAAAAACTAACATGGCCCCTATCAGTGCGCCGTCAAAATAAGACTTCCAATACGCGTAAAAATAGAATTGTAAATGATAATGGTGCGAGTGGTCAAACATTGAAACGCAAATAATAGATTCAACGATTTATTTTCTTTCCGAAAAAAGGTCGATTCATAAAAATTGATAAGAAGTTTTAAGTTTGTGCAAAATTATTTCTATGAAAATCGAAACCATCGCCATCCACGCCGGCAACCATGTTGATGAAACATCCAAAGCGGTAATACAACCCATTATACTATCTACTACGTTTGAGCGGGCTGTTGATGGCACATTTCCGGGGGGGCATATTTACAGCCGGTCGAGCAATCCTAACCGGGCTTTGCTTGAAAATGTGCTGGCTAAGCTGGAAGGTGGTGCTGATGCCGCTTCATTCTCATCAGGTAATGCTGCCGGGATGTCGGTTTTTCAGTCACTGGCGCCGGGTACACACATTATTGGGCCCGATGATATGTACCACGGTTTGCGCAACCAGCTTAAAAACCTTTTTGCGGGGATATTAACTTTTGATTTTATAGATGTAAATAACCCGGAAGATTTACAAAGCCACATAAAGCCCGAAACAGGTTTGATTTGGATTGAAACGCCGTCAAACCCGCTGCTTAAAATAACAGACATTAAAAAGGTGGTTGCCATAGCTAAAGCAAAAGGCATAAAAGTAGCCTGTGATAATACATTTGCAACGCCAGTTTGCCAGCAACCGCTTGCTTTAGGTGCTGATTTGGTGATGCACTCTGCCACCAAATATTTTGGTGGACATAGCGACCTGATGGGCGGCGCGCTGATTACCAAAGAAAAAAACGATTGGTGGTTAAAGATCCGCCAGGTGCAGGAAATGGGCGGCGCTATCCCCTCCCCAATGGATTGCTACATGCTTACACGAAGTATAAAAACACTGCCTTACCGCATGCGTGGCCACGTGCATAACGCACAATTACTGGCTGAATTTTTGGAAAAACATCCCAAAGTAGAGGAGGTAATGTACCCGGGTTTACCATCCCATCCGCAGCATGTTATAGCCAAAGAGCAGATGTCGGCTTTTGGCGGTATGCTTTCATTTACCTTAAAAGGCGGTGAAGCAGAGGCTCGCAGGGTAATAAACGGACTGAAAATATTTACCAAAGCCACCAGCTTAGGCGGTGTCGAAAGCTTAATAGAGCATCGCGCCACAGTTGAAGGGCCGGATACCAAAACACCTTTTAATTTATTAAGGGTATCTGTCGGACTGGAGCATATTGACGATTTAATTGCTGATTTGGAGCGAGCGCTATAGGTCCTAAAAGCGGAAAGCCGAAAGCAAAAAGCCTTAAATTAACGTGAGTTCGATAAGGTTGGCAGCATAGTTATTGATTATCAGCTATTTACATTTATTTAATCCTTAATGAAAGGCAAAGTTTCTGATAATCAGCACGTTCCACTTTGTACCAGGTGTTCCGTTTGACTTTCCCTAAAATAGGTTGACAAATAAACAGTGGAAAGATGAATCATAATATAAACAAGTCAGCCATCGTTTCAGAGTATTTAAAAGGTGGAGTATCTTACCGGGATTTGCAGGCCAAATATGG
>NZ_JAQBOC010000040.1 GCF_028288225.1 Mucilaginibacter sp. | reverse complement strand
TGGCCACCAGTTTAACCAGCAAATATGATGTTGCACGCTTTGGAGCAGAAGTAATACGCGGTACTCCCCGTGAAGCTGATGTAATGGTTATAGCCGGAACTGTTTTTGTAAAAATGGCTCCTATCATTAAACGTTTGCACGAGCAAATGATGGAACCTAAATGGGTTATCTCTATGGGCTCTTGCGCCAACTCGGGCGGTATGTATGATATTTATAGCGTGGTACAGGGCGTGGATAAGTTTTTACCGGTGGATGTATACGTACCGGGGTGCCCGCCCAGGCCTGATGCTTTTATGCAGGGGTTGATGCTGTTGGCTGCTTCGGTAGGCAAAGAGCAAAGACCTTTAAGCTGGGCCATCGGCCCCCAGGGAGTTATAAAGCCCGAACAATTGTCAATGAAGGAAGAAAAAAGGGAAGAAAGAAAAAAAATGATCGATTTCCGCTCCCCGGATGAAGTTTAAACAAAATTTAAAATATGTATTAATATTTAATGCGAAGCAAGAGTCAAGAACCAAGAGTCAAGGAATAGCAGCAGGGTGAAGAAATCCAACAAAAAGAAAAAAAGTAATCTGGCAATATCCGCAAGGTGCTGTAAATGCGCTTGTTTTGCCTTTTATCTTGGTTCTTGACTCTCGATTCGCATATTTAGTATAACCTCCATAAAGTTTAAATCATGGATAGTCATTCAGGATTGGCAGATGAATTGACGGGCAGATTCGGTGAGTCCGTTTTTACTCATCAACTTACAGTTGATGAGGCCACCACTTTATGGGTTGCAAAAGAAAACATATCAGAAGTACTTAAATTTCTTAAGCACACCATCTATCATCCTTTTGAATTACTCTATGACCTCTGTGCTATTGATGAGCGAGGCCGGGCTAAAAAGAATGGATCGCCATCATCTGATTTTACCATTGTATATCATCTGTTTTCATTTAAACGGAACATCTTTATCCGCCTCAAAGTAGCCTTACGCGGCGATTATCCATCCATGCCATCCATCAGTTCCTTATGGAAAAATGCCAATTGGTATGAGCGTGAAGTTTATGATATGTTTGGCATCAATTTCGAAGGCCACCCTCATTTACGCCGTATCCTGATGCCACTGACCTGGGAGGGCAATCCTTTGCGAAAAGAACATCCTGCAAGGGCTACTGAAATGGGCCCCTTTAAACTTTGGGATGAAAAACAAGACCGTGAACAGGGTGCCTTGCAATTCAAGCCCGAAGATTGGGGTTTAAAAAGACATAGTGAAGATGCCGATTTCATGTTCCTCAACCTTGGCCCTCAGCATCCCGGTACACATGGCGTTTTACGCATTATTCTTCAGTTAGATGGTGAAGATATTGTTGATGCAGTTCCGGATATTGGTTTTCATCATCGCGGAGCAGAAAAAATGGGCGAACGGCAGTCATGGCACACCTATATACCTTACACCGACCGGGTAGATTATCTGGGTGGGGTGATGAACAACCTTGCTTATTTGCTGGCTGTTGAAAAACTGGCGGGTATTATCGTCCCCGAAAGGGTAAAAGTAATGCGCATAATGCTTTGTGAGCTCTTCCGCATAGCGAGCCACCTGGTATGGTACGGTACTTTTGCACAGGATCTGGGGCAGCTTTCGCCGGTATTTTACATGTTCACCGACAGGGAGAAGGTATTCGATATTGTTGAAGCTGTTTGCGGGGCCAGGATGCACCCTAACTGGTTTAGAATTGGGGGTGTTGCCCAGGATTTACCCAAAGGCTGGGATAAATTGGTGGGCGATTTTGTTGCTTATTTCCCCAAACGACTTAAAGAATATGATCAGTTGGTGATGCGTAACAGTATTTTCAAAGCCCGGACAGTGGGTATTGGCATTTACACCTTGGAAGAAGCGGTGGAGTGGGGGGTAACCGGCCCTGGCTTACGAGCTTGCGGATTTGAATGGGATTTCCGAAAAAAACAGCCTTATTCTGGTTATGAAAATTTTGATTTTGATATTCCTACAGCGCAAAATGGCGATTGTTATGATAGGGCCAGGGTACGTGTTGAAGAGATGTGGCAAAGCCTTCGCATTATTGATCAATGCCTGAAAAATATGCCTGAAGGGGATTATAAGGCCGATCATCCTTTAACTACGCCCCCTCTTAAAAAATATACCATGCAGGATATTGAAACGCTTATTACCCATTTTTTAAATGTAAGCTGGGGGCCGGTAATTCCTCCCGGCGAAGCCATGAGTTGTATTGAAGCTACCAAAGGGGCCAACAGCTATTACCTCACCAGTGATGGCAATACTTCGCCCTACAGGGTCAGGATCCGAACGCCTTCATTTCCGCACATGCAAATGCTGCCCTATATCAGCAAGGGATATACAGTTGCCGACTTGCTGTCCATTTTAGGAAGTATGGATTATGTACTGGCCGATATTGACCGGTGAATATATAGGGAGCTGAAGTTAAAGGATTTAAAAAAGGAATAGGATACAAATTTTCGGTTGGATAAAATAAAAAGATATGCTATCAACAGAAGAAATAAGGAAGATAGACCATGAGATTGCGCTTGTTCCCGTGCGGAAAGCTGCCTGTATAGAGGCATTAAAAATTGTGCAAAATCATCGTGGATGGATTTCGGATGAAAGCCTTCATGCTATTGCAAGCCACATGGATATGTCTGCCGAAGAACTGGATAGTGTGGCAACATTTTACAACCTCATTTTCCGTAAGCCGGTGGGCCGGAATATTATTTTACTATGCGACAGTATCAGTTGCTATGTAATGGGCTATGAAAACATTTATGAGCACCTGAAAGCCCGGCTGCATATCAAATTCGGAGAAACCACTGCCGATGACAGGTTTACCCTTTTACCCAATCCTTGCCTGGGCACCTGCGATCATGCCCCGGCGTTAATGATTAACGATGACCTGTATAAGAATTTAACCAACGATAAACTGGATGAAATATTAAAAGAATATAAATAACACGATGGAAACGCCCCTCACACAACATATTAGCTTCAATCGTCCTTCGCTTAATCTTAAAGATTATGTGAGGGTTGGCGGTTATCAGGCTGTGCATAGGGCAATTACCATGACTCCGCAGGAAATTAGAAAAATAGTGCAGGATTCGGACCTTAAAGGCCGCGGGGGCGCAGGTTTCAATACGGGAGTGAAGTGGAGTTTGGTTCCGATGAATGATGACGCGCAAACCAAATACCTGGTTGCCAATGCCGATGAGATGGAACCGGGGACTTTTAAGGACCGCTTTCTGCTTGAAGGTAATCCTCATCAACTAATTGAAGGTATGATCGTGTCGGCTTATGCTATACAAGCTAATATATCGTACGTGTTTTTGCGCTGGGCCTATAAAAAAGCGGCCCGGCTCATCAGGCAGGCCATCGATGAGGCTTATGCAGCCGGCTACCTCGGGAAAAACATTTTAGGTACGGGTTTTAATCTCGAAATGCACTTGCATACCGGTATTGGCAGATACATGTGCGGAGAAGAAACAGCTCTGTTGAATGCCCTGGAAGGAAAGCGGGCCACGCCCCGTACCAAGCCTCCATTTCCGCAGGTAAGCGGTTTGTTTGGCAAACCCACAATTGTTAATAATGTAGAAACACTCTGCAATATTCCCCATATCGTTAATAAAGGGGCAGATTGGTTTAAAAGCCTCAGCCCCGGAGCAGATGCCGGAACTAAATTATATGGCATCAGCGGCAAAGTAAATAGACCGGGGTTATGGGAATTACCAATGGGTACTACCATGCGGCAGCTTATTGAAGAACATGCCGGCGGAATGAAAAATGGCTTCAAATTCAGGGGAGCCCTTCCGGGAGGTGCTTCTACTGATTTCCTGGTGGCTGAGCACCTTGATATTAAAATGGATTACAAATCAGTAGCAGCAGCTGGCAGTCGCCTGGGTACTGGCACGATGATTATTCTTGATGATCAAACCTGTCCGGTTGGTTTTGTGCATAACCTTGAGCATTTTTTTGCGCAGGAATCATGCGGTTGGTGCACGCCCTGCAGGGAAGGTTTGCCCTGGACAGAAAAGATTTTACTTTCAATTGAAAATGGAGAAGGACGAGCGGAAGATTTGGAATTGTTAGCGATGCACACCAAATACTTAGGACCAGGTACCACATTTTGCGCCCTGGCGCCCGGAGCAATGGAACCACTGCAAAGTGGCTTAAAATATTTCAGAGAGGATTTTGAAAAGCATATAAACGAAAAAAGATGTCCCTGGAGGTGAAACGCAATGGCAATCATTTATATTGATGGTAAAGCTTACGAAATAAAGCCCGGCAAAAATTTGCTCGAAACCTGTCTTACGCTTGGGTTTAACCTGCCTTATTTTTGCTGGCATCCCGCCATGGGTTCCGTAGGTGCCTGCCGCCAATGCGCCGTTAAACTTTTTAAAGACGAACAGGACACCAATGGCCGCATCGTGATGTCGTGCATGGAAGCGGTGAAAGACAATATGTATTTATCTGTTGACGATCCCACAGCCAAAGCTTTTCGCGCGCAGGTTATAGAATGGCTCATGACTAACCATCCGCATGATTGCGCAGTTTGTGATGAAGGAGGTTCGTGCCATTTACAGGATATGACCGTGATGACCGGCCACACTTATCGGCGTTTTCAATACAAAAAGCGTACTTATAAAAACCAGTATCTGGGGCCCTTCATCAATCATGAAATGAACCGCTGTATACAGTGTTACCGTTGTGTTCGGTTTTATAAAGATTATGCAGGCGGAAAAGACCTGGATGTATTTGCAGCTCATGATCATGTTTATTTTGGCAGGACAGAGGATGGTGTACTTGAAAACGAATTTAGCGGCAACCTGGCCGAAGTTTGCCCAACCGGCGTTTTTACCGACAAAACGCTTAAAGAGCACTATACCCGAAAATGGGATATGACAATGGCTCCCTCCATTTGCCAGCATTGCAGCCTGGGCTGTAATATTATTGCGGGGGAACGGTATGGCGAACTCAGGCAAATAACCAGCCGCTTTAATGGCGAGGTAAACGGTTATTTTATTTGCGACCGGGGGCGGTTCGGATATGACTTTGTAAACAGCATTAACCGTATTCAGCAACCTTTAATACGTGGCAGAATTCCGGATGCAGTGGATAAGCAAAGTTTATATAGCCACCTGAAAGCCATTTTATCAAACAACAAAGTAATAGGCATTGCCTCTCCACGGGCATCACTTGAAGCCAACTTTGCCTTGATGCAACTGGTTGGAAAAGAAAATTTTTACCAGGGTATTTCCGAAACCGCAGCTCAGTTGATGCGCACTATCCTCTGTACAATAAACTCAGGATATATCCATACGCCTTCTTTAAAAGAAACTGAACAGGCTGATGTGGTTTTGATACTGGGTGAAGATCTAACCAATGCCGCTCCGCTACTGGCGCTGGCGCTCCGGCAGGCTTTAAGTAAAAAGACTTTTGAAAATGCGCAGCAAATAAACATACCTTCCTGGCATGATGCCGCGTTACGTGAGTTTGCCCAGCAGGAAAAAGGAGCGCTATTTATAGCTTATCCAACCCGAACCAAGCTGGATGAAGTCGCCTCGGTTAGCCGGCATATATCGCCGGATGATATTGCCCGTTTGGGTTTTGCTATTGCGAATTGCCTGAACAATATAGCTCCTGAACCACAGGGTATGGATGATGACACCTTAAAGCTTGCCCGGCACATTGCAGGCGTCCTGAAAAAAGCTGAAAGACCATTGATAATTTGCGGAACAAGCTTATGTAATGAAGCTATTCTTAAAGCCGCTTCCAACATTGCGTTTGCCCTGGGTACCGAAGATAAAAAAGCCAGCTTGTGCTTTGTAGTTCCTGAATGCAATGCTATGGGATCGGCTATGATGCAGGCGCCATCATTAAACCGGGCTGCTGAAGTTTTGGAAAAGGGCGAAGCTGATACGGTGATTATCCTGGAGAATGATTTGTACCGCCGGGGTGCTAAAAAGGATATTGATGATTTTTTTGACCATTGCAGGCAAGTTATTGTGCTTGATCATTTGCATAATGATACTACTAACCGGGCCAATGTATTGATACCAGTTGGCACCTTTGCCGAAGCGGATGGGACAATAGTTAATAACGAAGGAAGGGCTCAATGTTTCTTCCGGGTATTTAAACCAAAAAATGAAAATTTAAGAGAAAGCTGGAGATGGCTGGATGAGTTCAAACAATTTAAAAATGGAATAAGTCCGGAAGATCTGGCTGAACCCGGCGATTTGATGGCCGAAATGGTTGAATTAATGCCCCAATTTAAAGGAGCGGAAACCGCAGCCCCACCCGCTAACTTCCGTATTAACGGACAGAAAATCCCCCGTGAACCGCATCGTTATAGTGGTCGTACTGCTATGCTGGCCAACATTAATGTAAGTGAACCCAAACCACCCGAAGATCCTGATTCGGCTTTGTCGTTTACAATGGAGGGCTTTAAAGGAAAGCCGCCTGCTCCTTTAATTCCATTCTTCTGGGCGCCCGGTTGGAACTCGGTACAGGCTGTTAACAAATACCAGGTTGAGGTTGGGGGACCTTTGCAGGGCGGCGATCCAGGCAAAAGGCTGTTCTCCGAAACGCCTGTTGCCGAAAATGCTTTTCTCAATAATATTCCTCCGGCTTGTATACCATCGCCCGGGGAATGGCTGATTGTACCCTTGTCGCACATCTTTGGCTCCGAAGAGCTCAGCATTTATACACCTGGTATTGCGGAACGATCTCCTCAGCCTTATATCGCCATTAGCAAACATGATGCGGGAAATTTAAATATCAGCGAAAGCGAAATGGTGAAGGTACAGATCAAGGATGAGGATTATGAGTTGCCTGCGAGGATAAAAGAAGAACTACCCGATGGTTTGGCGGGCATCCCTTACAACATTACCGGATTAAGCGGAATTGCCTGGCCAGCAAAAGGAATTTTAACTAAAGCTGTGTGATATGAGTACAGTACTTTACTATATCCTGATGATTGTAATTGTGTTATTTACATTAACTACAATTGCTGCCTGGCTAATTTGGCTGGAACGGCGGATGCTGGCGCTTTGGCAGGATAGGTACGGCCCAAATCGTGCCGGCCCGTTTGGCTTGCTCATTGTAGTTGCGGATACCATTAAGTTGTTTTTTAAGGAAGATTGGATTCCCCCATTTGCTGATAAAACAATTTTCGTGATTGCTCCGGCTATTATTGGTGCCACTGTATTGATGAGCTTTGTGATCATTCCTTATGCACCGGGCATCGTCATCGCCGACTTGAATATTGGCTTGCTTTTCTTTCTGGCAATGTCATCTCTGGGTGTTTATAGCATCGTATTGGGCGGGTGGGCCTCCAACAACAAGTATTCGCTGCTCGGAGCGTTACGCGGAGCTTCACAAATGATCAGTTATGAAGTATTTATGGGGCTCTCGCTCATGGGTGTGGTGATGCTTTCAGGCTCCTTCAGGCTTACAGATATTGTACTTGCCCAACAAGGATGCTGGTTTATTGTTACTCAACCCGTTGGGTTCGTTGTCTTTTTGATTGCGGGTATTGCCGAAACGCACCGGTTGCCGTTTGATATTCCAGAAGCTGAAAATGAGCTCGTGGCCGGGTTCCATTCGGAATATTCGGGCATGAAATTCGGGATGTTTTTTATTGGCGAATACCTGGGTATCTCCCTCATTTCTGCCTTATTGGTTACACTGTTTTTCGGCGGTTGGTTAGGGCCCGAATTTTTGCCTCCTTTGGTTTGGTTTACACTTAAAACTTTTGTTTTTATCATGTTTTTTATCCTGCTAAGGGCCTCACTTCCGAGGCCCAGGTACGATCAGCTAATGGAATACGGTTGGAAAATATTATTACCCGTGGCTTTATTAAACTTATTAATAACGGGAGCGATTGTGTTAATGATGAATAAATGATGATTTGGAATTGAGGTTAACTAAATAGAGAAACGATGGTTAGTTTGTTAAGAACTATAGGGCTCACTTTTCTGCACATGTTCAGAAAAAGAGAAACGATACAGTATCCCGAAGAAAAGGTGGTGCTGCATCCGCGCTGGCGCGGACGAATTGTATTGACCCGCGACCCTGATATGGGCGAGCGTTGCGTGGGTTGCTATTTATGTGCCGCTGCTTGTCCGGTAGATTGTATTTCATTGCAGGCTACCGAAGATGAAAATGGCAGAAGGTACCCAGAATTTTTTCGCATCAATTTTTCAAGATGTATTTTTTGCGGCTATTGCGAAGAGGCTTGCCCTACTTACGCTATTCAGCTAATACCCGACTTTGAGATGGCTGAATACAAGCGACAGGACCTGGTTTATGAGAAAGAGGATTTATTGATAGATAGTGAAGGGAAATACCCCGGTTATAATTATTATAATATTGCGGGCCTGGATGCAGGGGTAAAGGGAAAGGGCGAAGGCGGCAACGAGGAGCCACCGATTGATATACACAGTTTATTACCCTAAAAATGGATAGTGCATTTTACATAGCCGCTTTTGTGACCGTGATTTCTACAATCATGGTTATCACCAGGCATAACCCGGTGCATGCGCTGCTGTACCTTGTTATTTCGTTGTTGTCCCTATCCATGATCTTCTTTTTGCTAGGTGCGCCATTTGCCGCCTTGCTTGAAATTATCATCTATGCAGGGGCAATTATGGTGCTTTTTATTTTTGTGATTATGCTTTTAAACCTGGGCAAAGAAACCGCTAAACAAGAGAAAGAATGGCTTAAACCGAAGATTTGGATTGGTCCGGCTATTTTGTCCGCTATTCTTTTTGCCGAATTATTTTACCTGATCACTACAGCTCATGCGGCATCGTACAACCTGCAAGTTCTTAATCCAAAAGCTGTAGCTATTTCATTATTCAGGCCATACCTCATCGGTGTTGAACTGGCGGCTATGCTATTAATGGCCGGGGTGGTGGGCGCGGCGCATATAGGACAGCATAAAAAAATGGTATTGCACCGTTTTTTAAAAGAGGAGGATGACATATCATGAAATCATCCATATCCATAGAAATGGTGATGTTGCTGGCCGGTTTGCTTTTTGTGCTGGGCATTGCCGGTGTTATTATCCGTAAGAACATAATTTTTATGTTGTTATCTGTAGAAGTAATGCTGAATGCTTCGGGTTTGGCGTTTGTGGCCGCAGGCTCACGCTGGGCACAGCCTGATGGGCAGGTGATGTTCATATTTATCTTGGCTATGGCAGCAGCAGAGGTTTCTATCGGGCTGGCGCTGATCTTACAAATCTATCACCAGCATAAATCATTGGATATTGACAAGCTGAAAGAAATGAAAGGATAGTTTTAAAATTAGAAGAGGGGTTTGGAAGCGGAAAATACTTATAAAATAAAATAATATGAATAACCTGTTATGGCTTGTACCAACATTGCCCTTTGCCGGTTTTTTAATACTGGCACTGGCGGGCAAACATGTATCACGTGTTTGGGTTGCAATAATTGGCGCCGGGAGCGTAAGTCTTTCGGCTATTATAACACTTATAATTGGCATTAGTTTTTTATCCCTGCCCCCGGCAACTGGTAACTATTCGCAAACCTTATGGACCTGGATGCAGGTAGGAGGTTTTAATCCTAAGATTACGCTTTTCCTGGATGCATTATCACTCATTTTTGTTTTTGTAATCACCTTTATCGGAGCCCTGATCCATATTTATTCGGTGGGCTTTATGGCAGATGACAAAGATTATTCGCGATTTTTTGCCTGCATGAATTTGTTTGTGTTTTCCATGCTCGTGTTAGTTTTGGCTGATAATTTATTGTTATTGTATTTGGGCTGGGAAGGCGTGGGGTTGTGCAGTTACTTACTCATTGGTTTCTGGTATGAAAATCCGGCCAACGGATATGCAGCCTGCAAAGCCTTTATCATCACCCGGGTTGGCGACACGGCCATGGCCATAGGGCTTTTTGTAATCTTTTACCAGTTTGGCACATTGGTTATTCCTGATGTTTTGGCTAAAGCCCCGACTGTGTGGCACCAGGGAGCTTACATGGCTACCGTAACAGCCCTACTGTTACTTGCCGGAGGTGTGGGAAAATCGGCCCAGTTGCCATTGCAAACCTGGCTGCCCGATGCAATGGCGGGGCCATCGCCTGTGAGTGCGTTAATTCATGCAGCCACTATGGTAACGGCAGGTGTTTATCTTATCGCCAGGATGCATGTTTTTTTTCAGCTTTCGCCGATAGCACAAATGACGGTGGCCATAATTGGGGCGGGAACTTTATTTATTGCTGGTTTCAGCGCCCTTGCGCAATATGATATAAAAAGGGTATTGGCTTATTCTACCATCAGCCAAATTGGGTACATGTTCCTGGCATTGGGCGTAGGCGCCTGGACGGCCGCTATTTTCCATTTTGTGATACACGCTTTTTTTAAGGCTCTTTTATTTCTGGCGGCGGGTGCTGTGATAGAAGCGTTGCACCACGAACACAATATGTTTAAAATGGGCGGACTGAAAAATAAACTTCCGGTTATTTTCTGGACCTTCCTCATCGGGTCGGCCTCGCTGGCAGCACTGCCATTGATAAGTGCCGGATTTTACAGTAAAGATCAGATATTATGGTATGCCTGGGCCAGCCAAAGCGGAAACCCATTGCTATGGTTTATCGCCTTGCTGGGGGCCTTCATTACGGCATTGTATACTACAAGGATGATGATCCTTGTTTTCTGGGGCGAAATTAAAACAGAGATTGGTCATCATCCGGGCAGGCTAATGACTGCGCCTTTGATCATCCTGGCTTTTTTTTCTCTATTCGCAGGCTTTATAGAGCTGCCGCATAATTTTGGCCATTTTACAATTTTTTCAAACCTGCTTTACCCGGTATTGCCCGAAACGCTTTTAAAAGCCGGTATAAATACCGAATTGCAATTTCAGGTACTGGCAGCCCTGTCAACTTTTGGCGGGATTTATTTAGCTTATATTTTCTATTATAAACAACCGCGGCGTATTGAAAAATTAAAGCAATCAGGATTTGTTACCAACCTTTACCTTTTCTGGTTTTCGGGGTGGGGCTTTGATAAATTATACAATGTATTAATTGTAAAGCCAATAGTTTTTTTAGCCAATATCAACAAAAATGATGTGGTTGATAAACTGTACCAGGGTATCACGTTTGTCACTATCCGTATTTATCGATCCCTGTCATTTACCCAGTCCGGCTCACTAAGGTGGTATGTTATGGGATTGGTTATAGGTGCAATAATCATATTAAGTATACAAATAATGTTATGATACTTGTTTATCTTATCGGTGTATTAATAGGAGGCGGTTTACTGGCGCTTATGTTGGGGCAATGGAATAAATACCTGCCACGCTGGATCGCACTTTGTGCGCTATCTGCCGGTTTTATTGTTTTGCTGTTTTTTTGGATTGACCAATACAGCACCATTAATATCCATCTTTCAAATACCTGGATAATTGACTACCGGCATAGGTGGATACCGTCATTTGGCATAAGCTTTCACCTGGCTATTGATGGGTTAAGCCTGTTGTTGCTTGTACTAACTTTTTTCCTTGGAATTTTGGCAGTGCTGTGTTCCTGGAACGATGTGAAAGAACGCGTGGGTTTTTATTATTTCAACTTACTTTGGATACTGGCCGGAATTTCAGGGGTATTCATGGCGATGGATTTGTTCCTGTTTTACTTTTTTTGGGAGATGATGCTTATCCCGATGTATTTCCTGATTGGCATATGGGGAAGTGAAAACCGCGTATATGCTGCCTACAAATTTTTTATTTTCACCCAGGCCAGCGGTTTGCTGATGCTGCTGGCCATAATTGGTTTATATTTTATTCATGGCCGCAATACTGGCATTTATACCTTCAACTACTTTGAATTACTGGGAACCACTATTTCGCCTGCTATTGCTTTTTGGTTGATGCTGGGCTTTATGATTGCCTTTGTGGTGAAATTACCCATAGTACCCTTCCATACCTGGTTGCCAGACGCACATAGCGAAGCACCTACTGCCGGAAGTTTAATACTGGCAGGGTTATTATTGAAAACAGGGGCTTATGGCATATTAAGATTTGTTCTTCCTTTATTTCCCCATGCTGCACGGGAGTTAGCGCCATGGGCGATGCTTTTCGGTGTGATCGGGATTATTTACGGAGCCATCCTGGCTTATTCGCAAACCGATCTTAAACGCCTGGTGGCTTATACAAGTGTTAGCCATATGGGCTTTGTAATGCTGGGTATTTTTGCTTTTAATGAGCTGGCATTGCAAGGAGTCGTAATGCAATTGGTTACACATGCTATAAGTACAGGGGCGCTGTTTATTATGGCAGGGATGCTGAAAGAACGCCTGCATACACGCGATATTAACCAGATGGGGGGACTATGGGTCCAGATGCCGCAAATGGGGGCGATTGCAATGCTGTTTGCCATGGCATCCTTAGGTTTGCCCGGATTAGGAAATTTTATTGCTGAGTTCCTGATATTGTTAGGCACTTTCAACGCCCATGTATTGCTTACTATTATTGCTACAATCGGACTTGTTTTTTCTGCTATTTATTCTTTACGTATTGTACAAAAAGTATTTTTAGGGCCATCAGAAAGACAGGATCAGGTTCGTGATTTTTCATTCAGAGAAATAACTGTAATGGCAGCTCTCACTCTAACTATTGCTTGGCTGGGTTTGTATCCACAACCGGTTATTAATACAGTTAAACCGATGATTAACAAACTGGAGTATATTTTCCCAATCGAAAATAAAAATACGCAAAAGAAAATTCATCAGGCAACACCATCAAAGGCATACCAATATCTGGTAAAAAAACAAAAAGAACGCTATGTCAGGTAACGATTTTTCCGCTCTTACGCCACTATTATTACTTGCAGGTTCTTCCGTCCTGATTATGCTTTTGATCGCAATAAAATTGAGTCACCGTGTAATCCAGATGAGTAGTTTGCTTTTATTTGCTGTAGCCTTTGCATCTCTTTTTTATATTCAAAAATTGCTTCCATGCCGCATTGAGCCATTGTTAATCATAGATGGGTTTTCAGTATTCATTATGGGGCTGATCATTTTTTCAAGCCTGGTGGTCAATATCCTTTCTTACATCTATTTTGAAGAAAAAGAAGAAAGTCCTAAAGAATATTACGTATTGCTTTTTCTGTGTACACTTGGGGCCTGTGTATTGGCAGTTAGCAAACATTTTATTTCTTTATTCCTGGGCCTTGAAATTCTGACGGTTGGTTTATATGCCCTGATTGCCTATTTGCGGGTCAGGCACCATAATATAGAAGCAGGAATTAAATACCTTGTTTTGGCGGCATTCTCTTCAGCCTTTCTTCTTTTCGGGATGGCCTTAATATACCTTCAAACCGGAAGCATGGAGTTTTTAATGATTGCCCGCAGCCTAACTTCGCTTCAATCATTATCGCCTCTGTTTCTTATAGGTTTAGGAATGATGTTGGTAGGGGTAGGCTTTAAACTGGCTGTGGTACCGTTCCATATGTGGACTGCCGATGTGTACCAAGGAGCGCCCGCACCCGTTACCGCGTTTATTGCTACCGCATCTAAAGGCGGAGTGTTTGCCGTGCTGTTCCGCTTTTTTATAATGATTGATGGCTTCCGGTTCAAGGTTGTCATGCTTATTTTAATCTGTATTGCCATTGCTTCTATGATTATTGGCAACCTGCTTGCTGTACAGCAAAAAAATGTGAAACGTATCCTGGCTTATTCATCCATTGCACATCTCGGTTATTTATTAGTTGCCTTTATCCCCGGCAGTATAATGAGCGTAAAAGCCGTTGGCTTTTATTTGATAGCCTATTTTATTACCACCTTAACGGCTTTTGGTATTGTGACCATTTTATCCAACAAAGAAACGGATGCGGAGGATATCGAAAGCTATAAAGCATTATTTTGGCAACATCCTGTTTTGGCATGCATATTTAGTTCTGCTTTACTTTCTTTAGCCGGGATACCACTCACGGTTGGCTTTGTTGGGAAATTTTACATACTGGCAGCAGGACTTCAGGTTGGATTTTGGGTAACAGCTTTAATCCTGGTCGTCAGCAGTGTTATTGGTTTATATTATTATCTACGGATTATAACCACAATGTTCGCCGGGCAAAAAAATATCTTATCCGAAGGAAAAAAAGCGAATCCGTTTTTTTACACAGTAAGTATTATAGCTTTATCTGTTCTAACTTTATTGATTATTTGGTTGGGTGTTTATCCGTCAGCAGTGATGAGTTTTATGGAAAATTTTCAGCTTAAATAGCGGAAGTGATTTATCGGTTTGGCAATTCAAAGGTTGATGTTCGTAAATAGCTCTGGATCAGCAGAGGAACAGCGGAGAAATCAATAAAATGATTTGCTGCTATCCATTACACCAGTGCAACGAAGTCAGTTGTGTTTGTTTTTTATTGTTTTGCCACGAAAAATTCAAAATCATCCTCAAACAAAATCACCGATGACCGGTCATACTGGTTCTTACCGGTGGTATCGGACCTGCTGATCTGCAAATAAGGCTTGTTGTTTTTAGCCTTCAGCAGGTCGATAAAATAATGCCTGCCTTCATCGCCGAACATTTCCGAGTCCAGCCTGTTCTTTTCTAGTGCCATAATCATATCATTTAACCGCACAAAATTCCGTCAAACAATTCAGTTGCTCATTGTTTTATACGTATATAACCGTTTAATAAACGTTTACCGTCATGGAAGAAACCTCAACAGCAACCAGGCTTTGCCTCGACTGCGGCAACCCCATCCGCGCCGGCAGGAAAGACAAAAAGTTCTGCGACGACATGTGCCGAACCAACTATAATAACAATAAGGGCACATCCAGCGAACTGAGCCTAACCGATTACATCAAAAAGATACAGACCATTCTGGAAAAAAACCGGAAAATACTGGATGATTGCTTAAGTAAGGCAGTGGAAATGGAAAAGATTGAGGCTCGGAAGCCGACAGGGGAAAAGTCAAAAGAACAATCCCAAAATCACGCATCGAAAGCAATGGAAAATAAAACGCTAAATGATCAAAATATATCCATGTAAAATGCGTATTTTGTATCAATATTCTTTACTAACCTTCAACAAGTTGGAGCCGTTTATGGAGTAGATTGACTAAATTCTTTTATTTTGTCTTTTTATTAATGCTGTCTTCAGTTTGTGCCTATACCTGCAGCCAGCCTGGAAGGCCGCATCCCGTATGACCGTTTGAAAGCGTGCGAAAAATGAGACAAACTTTCAAAGCCAACATATAGGTAAACTGCTGATGGCTTAACATTTTTGTTGCTGATCAAATAATACGCCTCCTTCAGTCGTTGTTCCAGCAGCCATCGGCTTGGCGGACAATGAAATATCTTTTCAAAATCACGCTTGAACGTCGCCAGGCTGCGCCCGGTCAGAAAGGCCAGCTTTTCCAACGGTACATTGTAGCGAAAATTCCGCTGCATAAAAGCCTCCAGGTCGATCTTTCCCGGTGTGCCGAAATCGAACAATACCTGCTGCAATTCCGGCTGCGCGCGCAGCAGCAACAGGACAAATTCCTGAATCTTATGGCCCGCCAGTTCGGCATCGATTTCCTGCGATGCAAAGTCGGGCAGGGCATCCAGGTAATGCTGCAGTAATTCGTCAGGACGAATTTGCAAAACCGCCTCCGGCGGAATAAGGCCGGGAAACGCTGATGATCTGCCTTTGGCCAGACCCTGCAACAGTGATTGGTCGAGCAAGAGGCTGATCACCAGCAGCTCGCCGCCACCCGAAGGCGGCCGCTTGATAAACTTGGCCAGGTGGTTCCGGCGAAAGAGTACGACGTCCCCATCCCGGAAAACATGCGTCCGGCTACCATCGATGATCGTAATACTGCCGGATAGGATATAGCCTACCGCATGATCCGCAATAAATTGCTCGCCCGAGCGGTTCTCCGTGCAGTAACTCGAATACGTAATGCCGCCAATAGCTTTTGTTACAGTGTCCATCAGACCAAAGGTAAGTAATCAGCCTAAGAAAGTTTGACCGATCTCTCTGCGGGCAGCTTCCGCGCCGATCTCCGTACGCCGGGCGTAAAGGGCATTAGCATCAGGCCCCGCCACATAATGTACCCGGTCCTCACCATCGATAGCCGCAGCGTAGACTACTTCGGCGATCTCCCCGGCACTCGAAAACAGGGAATCCGCATCTTTAAAGGCGGTCGTGACCATATGGTCAAAAGCACCCTGGTAAGCCTCGTGTTTAGCCAGATCCAGCGAGCGACCCGCAAAATCGGTGGCGATACCGCCCGGTGCCACAGTCTTTACGCTAATGCCAAAAGGCCGGAGTTCGAACGACAGACTTTCGCTAAAGCCCTCCAGCGCCCATTTGCTGGCATGATACAGCGTTGAAAATGGGAAAGCCACATGGCCACCGATAGAAGTGGTCGTGATGAACAGCCCGCCGCCGCTTTCCCGGAAATGCGGGATAAACGCCTGGATGACCCGGATCACGCCCAGCAAATTGGTGTCCAGTTGCCGGCCGATCTGCGCATCGGAGATCGCTTCCAGCGGACCCATCAGGCCATAGCCGGCATTATTAAATACCACATCGATCTTTCCCAGTGCAACCGCTTTTTCTACCGTCGTAGTAATTTGTTTTGGGTCGGTTACGTCCAGCGGTAACAACGTTACGTTGGGTATACCGCCTAATTCCTGTTGTTTCCCGGGTGCGCGCATCGTGGCGATCACCTTCCAGCCTTTGGTTGCGAACAATTCAACGGCAGCTTTACCCAACCCGCTGGAGGCCCCTGTAATAAAAATAGTTTTCATGTCTTTTGATTTGATAAGCAAAGGTAGTCTGGGCGAAAGACCCAAGGTTTGCGCAGGCAGCTCAAAATACTTGTTTCAGCGGCTCATAATAATTCACCGCCTTTTTATCGGTTTTTGCAGAACCTATAACAAATGGCCAAAAAACGCCATGAAAAGTCGAAGACGTTTTTGGCACTTATCCAAATGCCTATAGTCACATCTGCAATTGGATGGATGATTTGATTCTTGTAGCTTTGTACGATGGCGACCTTAATGGAACTGCAGGCTTTTTATAAAAACTTCAACCGTGAGCTGGAACCTGTTCAACAGGAAGCCGGGCATTTTAACATCTTTAAGGTGGAAGACCTGCTATTGCCGAAGGGCAAACCGGTCACTTATAGCCGCCGCAATTTCTATAAGGTCAGCCTGGTTAGCGGCCACAGCAAAATTCATTATGCCGATCATTCAATAGAAATATTGGATAGTGTGCTGGTTTTTACCAACCCCATGATCCCATTTTTATGGGAAAGGATCAGTGAAAAACATAGCGGGTATGTCTGCGTCTTTACCGAGGCCTTTTTCAGCAAGTTCGGGAACATTAAAGCGTACCCGGTTTTCCTGTCAGCAGATGCCGGTGTGATCCCTTTGGCGGCGGACGACCTGCGGTTATACCAGGAGCTTTTTTCGCGGATGCTTGATGAACTGGAAGGCGATTATCTTTATAAATATGATCTGTTGCGCACGCTGTTAACAGAGGTTATCCACGGGGCCCAAAAAATGCAGCCGGCCTTAGCGGTGCTTCCCCCGGGATCGAATGCTTCGGAACGGATTACCGCCTTGTTCTCCGAACTGTTGGAACGGCAATTTCCCATCGAATTAAGCAATCAGGTTGTTCAACTACATACACCTTCTGCTTTCGCAGGAGCTTTAAACATCCATGTAAATCACCTGAATAAAACGTTGAAAGAAACCACCGGTCAGACTACGTCTAACCTGATTAATGACCGCTTATTGCAGGAAGCCAAGATACTGCTCAAGAGCACGAACTGGACCATTAACGAAATAGCCTGGGCGCTACGGTTTGAGGAACCCAACCATTTCTCCGTTTTCTTTAAAAGCAGGGCGGGGATCACGCCAAAAAAGTTCAGACAGTCAGTCATTGATTGATTTTTGTAGTTATTGCTTTCGTTTCTGTAGCAACCGCCGGCTGTCATTTTCTGATCTTTGCGGTATTTAATCATCATTTTATGTGGACAAAAAATAATATGCCGGGCCAAACCGGCAAAACAGCCCTAATAACCGGTGCAAATACCGGCATTGGTTTTGAAACAGCGCTTGCCTTATATGAGGCCGGAGCACATGTCGTGCTTGCCTGCAGAAATTTCGATAGTGCCCAGTTGGCTCTCGCTAAAATAGCGGAACAAAAAGGTACAGGCACGCTGGAGATCGCCTTAATTGATCTATCCAGCCTGAAGTCGGTCAAACAGTTTGCCGAAGCTTTCACCGAAAAGCATCAGCAGCTCCACTTATTGATCAATAATGCCGGAGTGATGATACCACCCGCATCTAAAACAGCCGAAGGGTATGAATTACAGTTCGGGGTAAACTTCCTGGGGCATTTTGCGCTGACTGGTTACCTGTACCCTTTACTGAATGCTACGCCGGGTTCACGGATCATCACCCTAAGCAGTATGGCCTATTTGCACGGCGTGATAGACTTTGATAATTTAAAGGCAGAAAAAGACTATGACCCCATGCGTGAATACTGCCAGAGTAAACTAGCAGACCTGATCTTTTCCATTGAATTGCAGCGAAGGATAACAGCCCGTAATGATCAGACCATTTCTGTAGCAGCGCAGCCCGGAGCCAATAAAACCGAACTGTCAAGACATATGAGCGAGGCGGCTTTCACCGCCGCTGTTGAACGCTTAGGTCCGCTAATGGATCCGTGGCAGGGCGCTCTGCCATCATTGTATGCTGCCGTATCTCCCGATGTTAGGGGTGGCGAATTTTACGGACCGGACCAGGATGGCGGATACAGAGGATACCCGGCATTGGCCGCTGTTACGCCAAACGCACTGGATGAAGCGGTTGCTAAAAAACTCTGGAGCGTGGCCGAGGAAGCTACGGGCGTCCGTTTCCCCTAACCGATAAAGCTGGCATTTAAGCCGATTTAGCTGCATACAACAAAGGCACTTGTAAGGATTGCCCGAAATGGAACAGGACGGGATTATTGGGGCACTTTTGAATTATAATTATTATGGGTGATGCTAACTTAACGGGCCATTGCGTTTTATTCTTAATAAATAAATCAACGAGCCAATACCAATAAAAAGGTGTGTGACTTCAACAGGAGCCATTTTATTGGCTAGTAAAGCGCCATTAACGACACCAAAAACATCCGCCAGCAACCCCAGCGTATTTGTAATGATATTAGTGAGCAAAATAACACGGAGTATATTGGCATCATTAAAATTACGAACAAAGAAATTAACAGCACCAAAACCAATGATTAATCCACCCATTCCCTGCAGCAGCGAACCAGTTTGCGGCGTATAAGCAATACCTAACAATCGGCCTGCAAAAGCGGGCAAAAAAAACATCATCGCACCAAATGCAAAGGAGCCAACAGCGGAAATGGTAAGAAATACAGGAAGTTTCATTTGTATGTTTTTATTAGTGCTAAGTTCCGGTTTAACCAGGTGTTTAACGATAACAATTGTTAATTAATTACTTCCGGTTCCGGATGCGGCTTAAGGAAATAGGCGTTATACCCAGGTAAGAGGCTGTATACCGTTGCGGCACACGTTGAAATAGTTCCGGCTGCTGGCTGATCAATTCCTGATATCTTTCCATCGGCTTGTTTTTGATGAATGATAACAGCCTTTTGGTATGCAGCAATAACTTTTGCAGAGCTGTTTGGTAAAACCAATCCGCAAAAGCGGGATCATTGGCCATTAATGTATCATAATCACTTTTATTCAATATAGCTATCTCGCAAGGCTCCAGCGCCTCAATGGTAAACAGGCTCGCTTCCTTATTCAAAAAACTTTCTAAGGAAGTGGCCGCTTCCCCTTCAAAAAAGAACTGGGTGGTTACCTCTATGCCATTGTTATTGAACCATACTCTTAAGCATCCTTTTTTAATAAAGAACAATTTTTGAGCGATTTCTCCTTCCTTTATGAGCTGGGTTTTAGCATCAATAGGAATGACCTGCAAAAAATGATCGTCACTGAAATTTGTCATACGTTTCCAAAACAGATCTATTTAAATACAGTTAACTCATCAGGAGTTCGCTCAACCCTGCTTCGCCCGGTAATATGCCCCCGGTGCTGCCTGTCCCATTTGTTCATCGCGGTGATGACCTCTAAAAGCGTTTCACTGTAAGGGGTTACGGCATATTCGACCGTAACCGGGCGGGTATTGCATACCGTCCGGCTTACCAGTTCATTCATCTCCAGTTCCTGTAATTCCTTAGACAGGATCCGGGGCGAAATGCCGGCTTCCCGCGACAGTTCCCTGAACCGTTTTTTTCCGCCCGTGATCAGTATGGAAAGCAGCACCAGTTTCCATTTGCCGCCTACGACCATCAGGGTGTCCTGCATGGCCAAATGGGCTTTATTACACTCTTTATGTTCATTATTCATAGATGGTATTCTTTTTGTAACCGGTATCCTTTTGGTAATCCGTTACAAAAGTACACCATTAACCAATACTTTTGACGTAGTTAAATCATTTAAAATACGATGTCACCAAAAACACGAAAAATCACCGGATGGATCTTGACCGGGTTGATCGCCCTGGCGATGATCCTCAGCGCCGTCCTAAAATTAACCGGTAGCCCGGTTGCTTTAAAATTAGCAGCGGCCGTTGGCTTTTCAGCCAGCACTTATCAGCTCATCGGTTTGATTGAAGTACTCTCTACCGTGTTGTTCATTGTTCCTCGTACCGGTATTTTAGGTACTTTATTGCTTGCCGCTTACCTGGGCGGCGCCATCGCCACACATTGGCAACACCAGCAGCCGGCACTGCCAGCGGTTATCCTGGAATGCCTGGTGTGGATCACGGCGACAATTCGTTTCCAGGAACTGAGTAAAAGGATCATGGGAATAACGGATGGGCAATAATGGAAATCGGAATTGACAGCTTTGCTTCGGTCATGCCCTTTCCGGGAGACAGCAGCCCCCTCAGCAGTGTGGATGCTATGGCGCAGCTACTGGAAAGGATCGAACTGGCGGACCAGGCCGGACTGGATGTGTTCGGCATAGGTGAGCATCACCGGAAAGAGTTTTAGATTCAGCGCCTGCGGTGATCCTGCCCGCCGCAGTGGCACGTACCAAGCGTATCCGCTTAACCAGCGCGGTCACCGTATTGAGCGCCGCTGACCCGGTCAGGGTATTTCAAAGTTTTTGCGACCCTGGACCTGATTTCTAAAGAGCGGGCCGAAATGGTCGTAGGCCGCGGCTCGGCGACAGAGGCCTACCCGCTTTTTGGCTTTGACCTGAAAGATTATGACCGGCTTTTCGTGGAAAAGCTGGAGCTTTTACTAAAAATCCGTCAAAACGAATTCGTGAATTGGTCGGGAAGGTTCCGGCCCGCATTAAACAATCTGCCCGTTTACCCCGTCAGCAAGATGTGGCGTATATCAATGCCGGCGCAGCTGTCGAGGGTTTATTTGTGGTTTAGACACCTATAATATTTCTGTTACTGCAAAACCTGGGGAGTTGGAAAAAGGATTCAAAGCAGTATGGCGGGAAAATATAAAAATAAGTCGCTATGGTTTCATTCAAACTGAATTGGAAAGAGCCCAACAGAAGTATTTAAGCAACTTAAAGGCTGATCTTCAGGAAAAAGATAAAACTAATTCGCAAGCATATGTACAGGAATATTGACCGAAATAGACAGGCGGGAATACCGTGCGGACGCCCATAAATTATGTGTTCAAAACAATGGCTTAAATTGCTTTTGAGATAGGACGTCTGTTTGATACCTTTACATTATGAATATTAAAGTAATTGCTTTTGACGCGGATGATACGCTTTGGGTTAATGAGCCCTACTTTAGAGCGTCAGAAGAAGCATTTTGCACTTTACTGGAAGAATACCTGCCCCGCCACGAACTGGAGCGTGAGCTGCTTAAAATTGAAATTGGGAATTTAGGTTTATATGGTTATGGAATAAAAGGCTTTGTACTATCAATGATAGAAACGGCCATGAACGTAACCAATAACATGATAAGCGCTAAAACCATTGGACAAATAATTGACCTGGGCAAACAAATGCTTAACCAGCCTATTGAACTGCTGGATGGTGTTGAGGATGTTTTACACGCGCTAAAAGGAAGATACCGCTTAGTGGTAGCCACCAAAGGCGATCTGCTTGACCAGGAACGCAAACTGCGCAAATCAAACCTGAACAATTACTTTCATCATGTAGAGATCATGTCCGAAAAGGATGATGCAAACTATTTAAAGCTTATTAAACATTTGGATATACAACCAAGCGAATTGTTAATGATAGGCAATTCGCTTAAAAGCGATGTATTACCTGTACTAAATGTTGGCGGTTTCGCTATACACGTACCTTACCACATCACCTGGGCGCACGAAGAAATTGAACACAGCATTGATAGCGGCATGTTTAAAAGCGTTGAAAGTATTAAGGATATATTGGGGTTTGTGTAACCGTTTTAGATTTGACAACTTTTTAAAAGTTGTCAAATCTGCAAGTCTAATCAGCCTCCGCTCCCCCGGTATACAATTCCTCTATCGCATCTGCATATTTCTTTTCAATCACCTTACGTTTGGCTTTCATAGTAGGGGTTATCTCGCCTTCTTCCATGCTGAAAGGTTTGCGTTTTATCTTGAAGTTTTTAATACGCTCGAATTTGGCCAGTTCATGGGATAGTCTTTTAATATCCTGGTTTAGCCATGCCTTGATCTCTTTATCCTCAATAAATGGATCAGGGTTTTCAAAATAGGCGTCGTCTAATCCAAATTGTTCCTGTAAAGCTTCTTTGGCAGGAATGATGAACGCGGTAATAAATTCACGCTTATCGCCCAACAAAAATACGCCTTCAATTTTTGGACTTTTTAAATAGGTATTTTCTACCGGGGTTGGATATATGTTTTTCCCATAAGCATTTACCAGCATATTTTTTAATCTGTCGGTAATTTGCAGGTTGCCTTTGTAAAAGCGGCCTATGTCGCCGGTATGCAGCCAGTTGTCTTTGTCAATGGTGGCAGCAGTTTCTTCGGGTTTATTTAAATAACCTTTCATTACACAATGCCCGCGTACAATGATCTCGCCTTCTTCCGATTCAAAGTTTTCCCTAAATGATTCGTGCGTTTGAATGGTATAAATATGCTTGGTATCCACATTTTGTATAGCCACCTCAATGCCCGGCACAATTCGGCCCACCGTTCCAAATATTTGACGGTGAAACTCGGTAACAGCCATAACCGGCGAAGTTTCTGTTAAACCAAAACCTTCCAGTACCTTTATACCCAGGTCGCCAAAAAACTCACCAATGTTTTTAGGCAGCGCGCCACCGCCTGACAGCATAATTTTTAACCTGCCACCGGTACGTTCCTTTATTTTGCTGAACACCAGCTTTTCGGCAAGTTTATGCTGATTATTTAGGATGAAGCCGGATTTTTTGCCGTCTTCATTAGCTATGCGGTACTTGCGGCCAATATGCAGGGCCCACAAAAATATTTTTGATTTTATGCCACCCGCTCCGGTGCCGTTTTTCATGGCGCGATCATGTATGCGCTCCAGTAATCGGGGCACACAATTCATTACACTTGGCCTTACTTCGCTCATGTTTTTAGCCAGTAGTTCCAGGCTTTGTGCAAATGCTATTTTAGCCCCCGAGTACAAGCATACGTGATAAGTAGCCGTACGTTCAAATACATGCGATAGCGGTAAAAATGATAAAAAGATATCTGTTTTTTCAATAACAGGTATCTGGATCAGGCTCACTTTTACGTTTTCTACCAAATTATGGTGCGTTAGCATTACGCCTTTTGGCGTACCTGTAGTGCCTGATGTATAGATCAAGCAGGAAAGATCAGACGGTAAAATAGCTTCGCGGGCAATGTTTATAGCCGTACGATGCTCATCAACCAATGTAAGCCCAAGTGTAATTACTTCATTAAAACCTATTACCCCGGCGTCTAAATGCTGCTTCTCCAGGTATTTTTCGTAATCATCAAATGCAGGGATTATGCGCTCCAATTCAGGACAATTGTTGGCAATCTTCAATACTTTTCTAAACAAAAATGGATTACCGCAAATAATGGTTTTAGCGTCCGAATCGTTTAAAATATATTCTATTTCCGTTTCTGTAAGGGTAGGGTAGATGGAAGTGTTAACCGCGCCAATTTGCTGCAGGGCCTGGTCATAGTAAATATAATCAGGGCCGTTTTCAATAATCAGGGCAAGGCGATCGCCTTTTATTATACCAATATTTATAAACCATGCAGATATGGCGTCTATCTTTTCTAAAGCCTGCCTGTAGGTTATATCCTCCCAAACATCACCCACTTTATGGCTTAAAAAAGGATGTGTATCCGGGTGAATGTTTTTTACTAAATAACGTATTAGGCTGGGTACGGTCGGACGCTCAGTAGCTGGGTTCATTTATATATAAATCAGGTTTATTATAGCAAACAAAGCTAATGATAATTTCAGATTTCACCGATTAGATAAATGATTTCACCGATTCGTTTTTTGTAAATAAAAACACCGATCCTGTTTTCACAAAATCGGTGCAATCACATGTTAAAATCGATGTAATCCTTATACCGAAAAACTCTCGCCACAACCACAGGTGCGGCTTGCATTAGGGTTATGAAAGTTAAAGCCCTTGCCGTTTAACCCGTCAGAAAAATCAAGCTCTGTACCGGCAAGGTATAAGAACGACTTCATATCCAAAGCCATGCGTACGCCTTTGTCCTCGAAAAACTGGTCGCCCTTTTTTTCTTCGTTATCAAAGTCGAGGTTATATGATAATCCCGAGCAGCCGCCTCCCTGAACACTCACACGCAGAAAATAAGAGGCATCAAGCCCCGAATCCTGCATAAGGTGGGCTATTTTGCTTTTCGCTTTATCGGTTACAGTTACCATTGTTTAGTCTTTAGTTCTAAGTCTTTAGTCTGAAGTCCAAGCCTCTCAAAAAGACTTTGGACTTACTACTCAAGACTTAAGACTCGTCTTAGTGATGTACTTTTTCGCTTTCAATTGCTTCCATGCCGTTTTTAATGCGGAAGTCGTTAATTGCTGCTTTAATAGCATCTTCTGCTAAAACAGAGCAGTGAATTTTTACCGGGGGCAATGCTAATTCTTCAACAATATCCATGTTGTCAATTTTCATTGCATCGTCAATAGTTTTACCTTTTAGCCATTCTGTAGCTAAAGATGATGACGCTATAGCCGAGCCGCATCCAAAAGTTTTAAATTTAGCATCGGTGATGATGTTATCATCGCCAACTTCAATTTGCAGGCGCATAACGTCGCCGCACTCTGGCGCACCAACTAAGCCGGTACCTACCTTATGACTGCTTTTGTCTAAAGTACCAACGTTGCGCGGGTTAGTGTAATGATCAATTACTTTATCTGAATATGCCATTTTCTTATAGTTTTAAGTATTATGTTCTGAGTGTTGAGTTATTTAACTCTAAGCTCTGTAAATTTTATATTTAAAAATGCCAGGCATCTGCATATCTGCATATCCGAGCATTTGCACATTTTAGTGTTCTGCCCACTCAATCGAGTCGAGGTCTATTCCTTCTTTAAACATTTCCCAAAGCGGCGACATGTTACGTAAGTTAGTAACCGCTGTTTTGGTTACTTCAATCGCGTAATCAACTTCCTCTTCGGTAGTAAACCTGCCTAAACCAAAACGTATCGAAGAGTGTGCCAAATCATCAGATAAGCCTAAACTTTTTAATACGTACGATGGCTCTAACGATGCCGAAGTACAAGCAGATCCTGATGATACGGCCAGGTCCTTCATCGCCATCATCAAACCTTCACCTTCAACATATTTAAAGCTGATGTTGGCAACGTGTGGTAAACGATGCTCAACGTTTCCGTTTACATAGCTTTCTTCCAGTTGGGTTAATGATGCTTGTAATTTATCGCGTAAAGCTGATAAACGTTTGGCTTCGCTCTCCATTTCCTGTCCGCAAAGTTCGCAGGCTTTACCTAAACCAACAATGCCCGGTACGTTTAATGTGCCCGAACGCATACCCCGTTCGTGGCCGCCACCGTCCATTTGTGCGGTAACTTTAACACGCGGCCCTTTACGCCTAACGTATAATGCGCCTACGCCTTTAGGTCCGTATATTTTATGTGCCGATAATGCCAGCAGGTCAATACCATCAGCAATAACATCAACAGGTATTTTACCAACAGCCTGTACAGCATCTGTCATAAACAACGCGCCATATTTATGGGCAATTGCTGATATTTCTTTTATAGGTTGTATAACACCGATCTCATTATTGCCATACATTACCGAAACTAAGATGGTTTCGTTGGTCATTGCAGCTTCTAATACGGCAAGGTCAAGAAGTCCGTCTGGTCCAACAGGAAGATAAGTAACCTTACCGCCAAGTTTTTCAACATGTTTACACGCGTCAAGCACAGCCTTATGTTCGGTAACGGTAGTAATAATATGGTTACCTTTTTCTTTATACATTTCAAACACACCTTTTATAGCCAGGTTGTCTGATTCTGTTGCACCTGAAGTAAAGATGATCTCTTTTTCGCTGGCGCCAATTAATTTAGCCACCTGCTCTCGTGCATAGTCAACACCTTCTTCGGCTACCCAGCCAAATGGATGGTTACGGCTGGCAGCGTTACCAAACTTTGTAGTAAAGTAAGGCAACATAGCTTCCAGCACCCTCGGGTCCATAGGTGTTGTAGCATTGTTATCAAGGTAAATCGGGATATTCATACTTAATATTTTATATGCACAAAGATACCAATCTTTTTATTTAAAATCATTCAAAATAGTCATATTAAACTAATAATTTATATATACCAGAAAGATATTTTAGCCGGAAAATAAAACATGTACCTTTGCTTTTATTCTAAACTATTCAACTTATTCTTAAAATAATCGTATTTTTAAGATGTATTAATAATCATAATGGCAACTATGCAGGTGTATGAATAACGTTCACAATAAAGATATAGGAACAAAGCAAAAAGCGCTGGCCATTAATCTCGACCTTGAAATTTACGGTTCCTTTGCCGAAATTGGCGCGGGGCAGGATGTAGCTGCCAATTTTTTCAAGGCAGGCGCTTCATCGGGCACTATTGCAAAAACCATGTCGGCTTACGATATGACCTTTTCTGATGCTATCTATGGTGTACAACAAATACGCCGCTATGTAAGCGAACAACGGTTAAAATCCATGCTCGATCATGAATATAGTTTGTTAATAGAGCGTTTGGCCTCACAACGTGGGGATACCACAAATTTCTTTGCTTTTTCTGATACCATGTCTGCCCTTAATTATAACAAAACTAATGAAGGGCATGGCTGGATGGGAGTGCGGTTCCAGTTAGAACCTAACGGCGCGTTTAACGATGTGGTGCTGCATGTAAAGCTGTTGGATAATGACAATAATTTACAACAGCAAGCGGTAGGGATATTAGGTGTGAACCTAATGTATGCCTGCTTTTATTATAATGAAATTCCGCCTGTGTTTTTGCTGTCGCTGATGGATAACCTGTCGAAGGACCGTATTCAGATTGATATGATCCGTTTTGAGGGCCCCAACTTTACTAAGGTTGATAACAGGTTAATGAGCCTGCACCTGGTAAAATATGGGTTTTCGGACGCGGCTGTTTTTGGGCCCGACGGTAAAAATCAGCAACCATCAGAGGTGTTGTACAAAAAGCATATTGTGGTAATACGCGGGCGTTTTCGCCCTATCATTAATGTGCATTTAGATATGCTGAATAACGGCGTAAAGCAATTTATTCAGGAGCCGGATGTAGATAGTAAGAATGTTACGGTGGTTACAGAGCTTACCCTGCAATCATTAAAAGAGCGCGATGCCGGTTTCGACGCCGAAATTGATGAAAAGGATTTCCTTGACCGGGTAGATATTCTTTGCTCGCTTGGGCAAACAGTATTGATATCTAATTTTCATGAGTACTATAAACTGGTGGCCTATTTATCTAAGATCACCAGCTTAAAACTTGGCGTTGTTTTAGGCTATCCCAACCTGGAGTATATTTTTAGCGAGGAGCATTATAAGGACCTGCCGGGCGGTATTTTAGAGTCGTTCGCCACCTTGTTTAGCCGTAAGGTGAAATTGTTTATATACCCTACCCTGCGCGATGGGGTTATTATGAATTGCCTGCGGTTTTACCCGCCGCCGCATTTAATAGACTTGTACCGTTACCTGATAGCCAACAACAAAATTGAAGACATCCGTAACTATAATGAAAATAACCTGCATGTGCAAACCGATATTGTATTACAACTGATAAAGCAGGGTGTACCCGGATGGGAGCAATATGTACCGGCCGAAGTAGCTACCATGATAAAGGACCGCTGCCTGTTTGGATTTCACTGTGATGTTGACCCTGTAACAGGCGCGCCTGTTAAAACGGACGCTGCCGCGAAGGAATAATGTAATTAAAAAGAGCGAGGGGCCGTGCGATTCCCTCCCAACGGGAGGGGCAGGGAGGAGTGTAGCGAACTTTGCAAATCGGCGAAACCCCTCCCTGCCACTTCACAGCCAGCCGCACCCCTCCCAGGGGAGGGAATGGAACCCAATGACATTTTCTTTTAATTAATTCACCATATTTGTTCATGAACAAAATAGAACATATTGGCATTGCCGTAACCGATCTTAAAGCCGCCGGCAGCCTGTATGAAAAACTATTAAACACCACTGTTTATAAAATTGAGGACGTAGTTAGCGAAGGTGTTAAAACCGCGTTCCTGCAAAACGGCCCTAATAAGATTGAACTGCTGGAAGCATCCAACCCCGATAGCCCCATAGCCAAATTCATCGCCAAAAAAGGTGAGGGGATACACCATATAGCTTTTGAGGTGGACGATATTATAGCCGAAATGGCCCGGCTAAAAAACGAAGGTTTTGTTTTGTTAAGCGATGAGCCTAAGCGCGGTGCTGATAATAAGCTGGTTTGTTTTGTGCATCCGAAAAGTGCGGGCGGGGTGTTGATGGAGTTGGTGCAGGGGATTTAAATTGGCAGTTTTCAGTTGGCGGTATACAGTATTTTTACAGCACATATTTTTAACATTCATACCCCCCGCTGTTCGAAGCCCTCTCCGAACCACTATGCAGGTAATCTTTAGACTATCGAAAAAAAATCAGGTATGTAGTTGCAAACTACAAGCATAATCGTCCGAAGTTGCAAATTTCGAAAAGCGGGGCTATTTGAAAAATAAAAAAGCCTTCCGGTATTTAACAGGAAGGCTTGTATAGTAGAATAGCTTTATTTATTTTACCCAAAGCGGCCCTTTACCCGTTATTCTTTTAATAATAATATAAATTATGGCCAGTGAAAAAGCAATGTGGAAATACCCGAACCGGGCGGGTACACCTGAATTTAAATGGAAAATGTAAATGATGCCCCCTATATTAAAAACAAGTATGGCTAAACTGATTTTTCCAACCAATTTACTGGCGGCAGTATTTTCCTGGCCGAATTCAATATTGTTTGGAAACGTCAATACAAACTGCGCAATAAACACCAGGATCACAATAATGTGTACCGATGCTTTATCGGCATTGTAGCCCATGCTTTCGCCAATAATGGGAAGAATACTAAAGAAACAAAGTCCTGATAGAAAAAATTTCCTGTTAGCTTTTAATGCTCCGTAAAGGGTTAACAGGGTTAAAGCTCCACCAATAATGGTAAAGATCAATTCAACAGTTGAGTTCATAATTAGTTTAATTTTAAGGTTTAAAATTATATTGGTTGTATAAAAGTAAAAATAAATTACTGATTTACAATATTTTATGAAATATTGTAAAGGGTTGTTATTAACAGATAATGAGGCTTGAACGCAGGTGGGTTCACCCTGGGTCAGGTAGTTCAGGTTGGTTCACCCACCTAATCTTTAAATTAAAAAACATCTTTTTACTTTTGAAAAAAAATACTACATTTGCACCTCTTTTATAAGAAGAAGAGCAATAATAACGATGAAAAAAGATCTGCACCCATCAAACTATAGATTAGTTGTATTTAAAGATATGTCAAACGACTATTCTTTCATGACTAAATCATGTATCGACACCCGTGAAACTGTAAAATGGGAAGACGGTAACGAATATCCATTAGTAAAATTAGAAATTTCTCATACCTCGCACCCTTTCTATACCGGTAAAATGAAACTGGTTGATACTGCTGGTCGTATTGATAAATTCCGTACACGTTATAACAAGTAATATCAGCTTGTTAATAAAATATTTACAAGTCTCCCGATAACATCGGGAGACTTTTTTATTTTTGTGCTATGGCAATTATCCTGTTTGACGATAACGCACACCAAACTTTACTACCTTTAACCTACACTCGCCCTGTTGCCGACCTCCGCATTGGTATATTAACCATTGCCGAAAAGTGGGCAAAATACCTTGGTACGGAGTTTTCTTTCTATACACAACCTTATTTGCAGGCTAAATTTCCGCAAAAAACGGCGGTTGATGATTTATTTATCAACGGTTCTGTTTGCCCGGACGACGGCTTGCTGGAAGCTATTGGTCTGTTAAAAAAAGGCGAAGCGTTAAAGCAGGGTGATTTTTTAATTGCTGCCAAAGCAACGATGGATGCAGCGTTTACTAATGTGGTAAATTATGAGTCGTTTTTTATCTGTATAAAATACCCTGAAGATATATTCAGTAAGAACGATATTGAGCTGCGCAAAGATTTTAAACTGCTTACCAAAGGCAGAACCAGCGCAGCAATAAGCGCTACCAATACCATCATCGGCAATGACTTTTTTGCAGAAGAGGGCGCTGTTGCCGAATGCTCAACCTTTAATACCACCAAGGGTCCCATTTACCTGGGCAAGGATACAGACGTTTGGGAAGGCACCCACATACGCGGCGCGTTTGCTTTGTGCGAACACTCGCAGGTTAAGATGGGAGCCAAGATATATGGCGCTACTACTATAGGCCCATATTCGAGGGTGGGTGGCGAGATCAATAATTCGGTTATCTGGGGATATTCATCCAAAGGGCATGACGGATTTTTAGGTAATTCGGTATTGGGCGAATGGTGCAATATAGGTGCCGACAGCAATAATTCAAATCTTAAAAATAATTATGCCGAGGTTAAACTTTGGGATTATACTACCCAACGTTTCCGTAAAACCGGATTGCAATTTTGTGGTTTAATAATGGCCGACCATGCTAAATGCGGTATCAATACCATGTTTAACACCGGTACAGTTGTGGGGGTGAGCGCTAATGTTTTTGGTGCAGGTTTCCCGCGTAATTTTGTACCCGATTTTGCCTGGGGCGGTGCGCAGGGTTTTGAGGTGTATTCCATCAAAAAAATGTTTGAAACCACCGCGATGGTTTACCCGCGCCGCGACCGTGAATTTAATGAGATTGAGCAAGAAATAATGAAAAAGGTTTTTGAATTGTCTGAGACATATAGAAGTGTATTTTAATTGAAGGAGTCGATAGTCCATGGTCGATAGTCCATGGTTATAATAACTAAATGCAATCACAAAACAAACTATGGACCATCGACTATGGACCATGGTCTAACTAACAACCAAAAATAAAATGAGAAAAAAAATTGTTGCCGGAAACTGGAAAATGAATTTAGATTATAACGAGGGTTTAAGCTTGTTTTCTGAAGTGGTAAATATGGTTAAAGACGAAGTAACGGGTACACAGGAAGCTGTGGTTTGTAGTCCGTTTATTCATTTGCATAGCCTGGCACAACTGGCTAAAGGCGTTGCCAAAGTATCAATAGGCGCGCAAAATGCCCACCAGGCAGAATCTGGCGCTTATACCGGCGAGATATCAGCTAAGATGATCAAATCGGTGGGTGCTGTTTACGTTGTTTTAGGCCACTCAGAGCGTCGCCAATATTTTGGTGAAACCAATGAGCTGCTGGCAAAAAAAACCGATACTGCATTAGCTAATGACCTGAAACCTATCTTCTGTATTGGCGAAACCTTACAGGAGCGTGAGGCTAACAAGCACTTTGATATTATTAAAAGCCAATTGATTGAGGGTGTATTCCATTTAGATGCTGCACAATTTGCAAAACTGGTTATTGCTTATGAGCCGGTTTGGGCCATTGGTACAGGTGTAACTGCATCGTCAGCCCAGGCGCAGGAAATCCATGCCTTTATCCGTAAAGAAATTGCCGCTAAATACAGCCAGGCAATTGCCGATGCTACAACCATTTTATATGGCGGAAGCTGTAACCCTAAAAATGCCCCCGAACTATTTTCTCAGCCTGATATTGATGGCGGATTAATAGGTGGCGCGTCACTAAAATCGCGCGATTTTACCGATATTGTAAAAGTGTTTAATTGAGTTTTAGTTAATTAAAAGGCATATTATGAAACGGTTTGTTAAAGTAATATTGCCTCCGTTAATTGCTTTCTGGGCATTTGCTGTCTTTATAAAATTTACGCCGTTTTTTCACTACGTAAATGGCGCGAGCCAAATTGGCGAAGATTCTGTATATGGATTGATATCTTATTACAAGGTATTTGCCCCGGGCCAAATATTGATAGCTGTGCTTACCCAGTGGCTAATAATTATGCCAATATGGGATAAGATATTGGCCAAACCAAAAGCAGCTACGCTCATCTTTATTAGCATAGCCCTGGTTTGTTTAATATTTGCATTTGGCATAGCTTATGCTATATGGGATAAAACAACCGGGGTTACGCACCTGGCTGATATTTGTTTATTTATGACGGGTGTGCAGTTATTTTACTGGATATTCAACTTTTTAACGTTGTACCTGTTAGATTGGAAAACGTTTAAGAAAACTATTTCCATAAATAAAGAAGAGCCAGCTAATCTCTAATCTTCAATATCATTTTTGAACATGAATTACTACGAACTCCTTTTCACCACCATAACTACCGAAGATTATCAGCAGGACCTGCTGATAAACGCTTTGGGCCAGATAGGCTTTGATACGTTTGAGGAATTGGAACTGGGGTTTAAAGCATACATTCCATCGGCAGATTTTAATGAGGAGCTGCTGCAGGAAACCTTGCTGCCTTACAGAGAAATGTTTACGTTTAGCTACGAGGTAACTCTTATCCCGCAAAAAAACTGGAACGAAGTATGGGAAAGTAATTTTGAGCCAATTACCATAGGCGATGAAGTATTTGTGCGGGCCACTTTCCATGAACCCCGGCCGGAATTTAAATACGAAATAGTAATAGACCCTAAAATGGCATTTGGCACCGGGCACCATCAAACTACAGCCATGATGCTGCAACTAATGCTGGAAAATGATTTTGCCGGAAAGACGGTATTAGACATGGGTTGCGGTACCGGTATACTGGCTATTATGGCTGCTAAATTGGGTGCTGCAGCTATAGTAGCTATTGATTATGACCCGGTTTGTTATGAAAGTACGATAGAGAATGCACAGCTTAATCATATCAGTAATATCAAGGCCATTTGCGGATCAAAAGAAGTTATCCCTGATGAACAATACGATACAATTCTGGCTAATATTAACCGCAACATATTGATTGACCAGATGCAGCGATATGGAGAAGCATTAAAGCCTGATGGTGAGATATATTTCAGTGGCTTTTATGAAACGCCCGACCTGGATATTATTATAGACGAGGCCCGTAAATACGGAATGAAATATATCATTCATAAAAAAGATAAAGACTGGGTAGCTGCAAAGTTTATTAAATAATACAACAACGAGCGCTGTCAAGCTGAGCCCGGCGAAGCATGCGCGTAAAAGCCCTCGCTCGTCTTTCCACGAGGGTGATGACACCGTAAGCTTGTGGTCAAACTCAAACCAGTTTTATTCGTTATTACAAAATGTTATTTGCTTGACAAATTAACTGTTCAAACATGCTAATTTTGTATCTAACTTTTAGACCTTAATGGTCAAGTAGACAAAAATCTAATTCTTACATTTATGAAAACCTATCTTGTACCTATCGATTTTTCGCATGCATCAGTTCACGCTGCAGAATTTGCTGCTGAATTAAGTAAACAAACCAACGTTGAGCACATAGTTTTATTAAATGCCTATTATGTGTCGCCCTACGAGACAATGCTGCCTAACCCAGATATGGTATTGCTAAGAGAGGAAGAGATAGAACAAAACGTAGCCGACCGTATTAAAAAATTAGAGCATTTAAAGCATAAATTAAGCAAATTGGTTAGAGATGGGGTTAAAATTACTACTCATTTAAACCGTTCGCACTTGTTACGTGCTGTTGTTGAAAACGTTATTGCTAAAAATGCTGATGTGGTTATATTAGGCAGCAAGGGTAATACCAGTAAAGACGATTCGCAAATTGGTAGTCACGTTATAAACATCTCCAAAGCCAGCCCGGTTCCTGTAATAGTTGTGCCACCGGCTTATAATTTTAAAACTATAGAGCGTGTTATTGTAGCCTGTGATTTTAATAAGGTTAAAGAAACTGTTCCGTTAGAAGCTTTGAAAAAGCTTTTGGATAGAAAAAAATTCGAGCTCTTAATAGTGAACATTGATAATGAAACTAAACACCTTGCCGGTGATGCCGAACGCAGGGCAGAAGAAACCGCTTTACACGGTATGCTAAAACAATATCACCCCAAATATTATTACATCAACAACCCGGATATTATTAATGGCATTTTAAAATTTGCTGCAGACAATAATGCACAATTGGTTATAGCCTTACCTCATAAATACAGTTTTTTCCAGTCGATACTGCATGATAGCGTTTCGCAACAGTTAGCAGAAAGCGCTGCTGTGCCGGTATTGTTACTGAAATGATTCTTTGTTAAGCAAACTGTTTTTTGCGTTTATTTGCACTTTAAATAAGCATAACCTGTAAATTACATGAGGGTACATTTTATAGCCATAGGTGGCAGTGCAATGCATAATCTTGCCATTGCTTTACATAAAAAAGGATTTGAAGTTACCGGATCAGATGATGTGTTGTTTGAGCCATCTGTTTCGCGTTTAAATAAATATGGTTTACTGCCGCAGCAGAACGGGTGGTACCCCGAAAAAATAACTGCGGATATTGATGCGATCATTTTAGGAATGCATGCCCGTATTGACAATCCTGAGTTAGTTAAAGCACAAGAACTGGGCATAAAGGTGTACTCATACCCCGAGTATATTTATGAGCAATCAAAAGATAAATTAAGGGTAGTAATAGGTGGGAGCCATGGTAAAACCACCATAACTTCTATGATATTGCATGTATTACAGGTTGCCGACAAGGACTTTGATTATATGGTTGGCGCGCAGCTGGAGGGGTTTGAAACTATGGTTAAGCTAACTAAAGAGGCGCCGGTAATTATTATTGAGGGCGATGAATATTTGGCTTCGCCGATAGACAGGCGGCCCAAATTTCATTTATATAAAGCAAACATTGGCGTTATAAGCGGTATTGCCTGGGATCATATCAATGTTTTCCCTACATTTCAAAGTTATATTGATCAGTTTGAAATTTTTATAGAAACTATACAAAACGGCGGAAAACTTATTTATAGTAAAACAGATGAAATATTAAATAATGTAATAATAAATAATAATTCTGAAATTGATAAAGTACCTTATACTTTACCGGATTACAGCATTGAAAATGGTGTGACCACAGTTATTGCAGATGAAAAAAAATATTCGTTAGAAGTTTTTGGTGAACATAACCTGCTAAATATGGAAGCGGCGCGCCTGGTATGCGAAAGCCTTAATATTAAATCAGCAGATTTTTATAAATACATTACCACTTTTAAGGGTGCGGCACGCAGGCTTGAAATAGTTGGAAAAAGCAATAACGCCCATATTTTTAAAGATTTTGCGCATTCGCCATCAAAGCTGCAAGCCACCATTCATGCGGTTAAAACTCAGTTTCCTGACAGGAAATTGATAGCATGTATCGAGCTGCATACGTTTAGTAGTTTGAATAAAGATTTCTTATCACAATACGCGGGTACTATGGATGCGGCAGACGTTGCCATAGTATTTATAGACAAGAAAACTTTTGAGCAGAAAAAGATGGAACCTTACCCGGCAGATACAGTTAAGGCTGCTTTTTTAAAGCAGGATTTAACCTTTTTTAACGATCCAAAACTATTACTAACTGAGTTGGAAAAGATAAATTTGACCAATACTAATTTGTTAATGATGAGTTCTGGAAATTTTGGCGGTATCGACCTTATTGAGCTAAAAAATAAAATATTATAATAATTATTTTTGAAATTAAAAAAAATTAGTAACTTTATTAACTATTGAGAAACCCTTATCCAAATTTATTATACCAACAATGAAGTCACTAGGAAAAAAAATCAGGCTGTTACGTCATCAAAAGGCATGGAGCCAGGAGGATGTTGCAAAAAGGTTAGATATTTCTATTCCTGCTTTTTCCAAGATTGAAACCGGAATTACTGATATTAATTTATCGCGTCTTGAGCAAATCTCAAATTTATTTGAAATGTCGGTAGTTCAGTTACTTACCTTTAATGACCTTGAACAGGAACAAAAATTTGTTAACGAATTAGAAGTAGTTAATAAAAAATTAACCGACCGGGAAATTGAGATCATTGATCTGCAAAAGAAAGTTATTGAGCTGTTTGAAGAATTAAGGCACAACAAAATAACAGCTTAATAAGCTAAAAGACCAAAGTCAAAAGCTAATTATCTCTTTAGCAAAGCTTTCTGCTTCATCTCACCTTAAAAAATATAACGCATAGTTAAATGCTTGTTTGCGAAAGTAGCTCCCATGGAGTTATGCAGGGCAACCATTTTTTCGTTAAAATCGCCTACCCATGATAGCTCTAAAACGCTATATTGGTTAAGCGGGAGCACATACTCACCCAGTTTTATAAATAAGGCTGATTCTAATCCGTGGTTTTGATATTTTTTCTTGGTGCCCATAACTATGGCCCGCATACGCGAAACGCCTTTCCATTTGTAATACAAAAACTTTAATTTCCCAATTAAATTAAGCTTTCCATTTAAAGGTTTAAGCATTTGGTTAGCATCAGGTAAAACAATATTAAATGATGCCGGGTCGCCATTTACATAAGCAAATATTATTAAATGCTCATCCATTATAGGCTTCATTTTAGTAAAGCTTTCTAATATGGTATTATAATTAATTGGTACAAAATTTTCAAACCCCTCCCATGCATCGTTATATATTTCTATGAAATCTGCTGCGAATTGTTCTATTTTGTTTACTTCCAGATGTTTAAATTCATAACCGGGTTTCTGGCTAACCCATTTGGCTATTTTATAAAAGCGTTCTGGAAAGGGTTTAATAATATCTAAATGATTGGTTATTTGCTCATATATTTTTTTAAAACCATAGTTTTCAAAAAAAGCTTTGTAATAGGGCGGGTTGTAATTCATTCCATATGATGGTGGCGAAAATCCTTCTACCAGTAATCCCCAAAAAGTATCATTCTCCCCGAAATTAATGGGGCCATCCATAGCCTGCATACCATTATCCTGTAGCCACTTTTTAGCAGTATCAAACAATAAAAAAGCGGCTCTTTCATCATTTATACACTCAAAAAACCCCATGCCGCCGGTTGGCTGCTCATAATTAAAAGCTTTTTTATTGTTTATAAAGGCCGCGACACGGCCAATGAGCTTGCCATTATCATCCTTCAAAATCCACCTGGTACATTTGCCATATTGATGAAAATTATTTTTAAGCGGATCAAAAACGGCTTCAATATCATTATCAAGCGGGCATACCCAGTTATCATCATTTTTATAGATGTTTCTGGCGGTATTTAAAAAAGCTTTTTTACTTGCTTTGTCATTAACTTCGGTTAAGATCATGGAGGGATGTAAAAATATAAAAAAAGCATCCGGATGTTATTCCGGATGCTTTAAAATACGTTATTTAATAGAGTAATTAAAAATCGTCGTCGTCGTCATCGTCGCCAAAGTCTTCAAAACCCAGATCGTCCAGTGGGCCATCAAAGTCCTCATCCTCGTCAACTACCTTTTTCTTTGGCGTTGTTTCCAAATCATCATCATCTTCCTCGGCATCCGTGTTCTTAGGAATATTCTTGTCTGCGTTCTTTTTTGGCGTTCCCATTTCGGTGAATGTTGTTTAGTAAAATTAAATTTAGGATATGCTTAAACGAATTTAATATAAATTATTTCTTTAATACTGTGTCTGATATTTATTAGTAAAAATAATTAAAAATCATTTTATTAAAAAAAACATTTAAAATTTATTCCTGCTGCTCGCCAATTGAGGTTGAATTATCTGTAAGTTCTTTTATATGAGGCAATTCTTCTATAGTATTTATCCCAAAGTAATCCATAAAAAGTGGGCTTGTGCCATATAAAATTGGTTTCCCCAAGGCTTCAGACTTCCCATTTATTGCGATTAGCTCCTTTTCCAGCAGTTTTTGTATGGAATAATCACAGTTTACGCCGCGTATTTGTTCAACATCTGTTTTAGTTACGGGCTGTTTATAAGCAATAATTGCCAGTGTTTCTAAAGCTGCCTGGCTTAGTTTCTTTTTAGATCGTTGTAATTGTAATAAACTAATAACCGGATGATAATTTTTTTTGGTTAAAAATTGGTAGCCGTTGTTAAGATAGACCAATTCTATCGCAAGGTTTTCATTGGCATATTTATTCTTGATGTTAGCAAGGCTTTCGGTTACTTCATCAATAGAAAAATCACGTTCGAAAGAGGCTTGTAAACAATACATGATCTCTTCTACGCGTATGCTTTGTTCTGAGGCAAAAACCAAGGCTTCTATATACAGTTCGGGTGATTCCATTAATCGAAAGGTTAATAATTTATCACCTGCTCTTCTAACTGTGAGGGCACATCGCGCCACTCATATTTTTGATTGCGCAACTGCGGTTCAAAACCGGCAGCTTTAATAGAATCTTGTATGCCTTTAGCTGTAAAACGGTGCGGTGCACCCGCGGCAGATACTACATTTTCTTCTATCATGATAGAGCCAAAATCATTGGCGCCGGCATTAAGGCATATTTGCGCAACCTGTTTACCTACGGTAAGCCACGAGGCTTGTATGTTTTTAATATTGGGCAGCATAATACGGCTCAAAGCAATCATGCGGATATATTCATCGCCGGTTACATTATTGGTTATGCCGCGTACTTTACGCAGCAGGGTGCCGTCATCCTGGAAGGGCCAGGGGATGAACGCGATAAAACCATGATGACCCTCAGGCTTTTCGGCTTGCACCTCGCGTATCCAAACTAAATGCTCAAATCGTTCTTCAATAGTTTCTACATGGCCAAACATCATTGTTGCAGAGCTTGGCAGGTTAAGCTGATGTGCCGCGCGCATTACATCCAGCCATTCTTTACCACCGCATTTTCCTTTTGATATTAAGCGGCGCACACGGTCGTTCAATATTTCTGCTCCTGCTCCGGGTAAGGAGTCTAAGCCCGATTCCTTCATCGCTCTTAAAACATCGATATGGCTCATGTTCTCCAGCTTTGCAACGTGTGCAATTTCCGGCGGACCTAAGGAGTGTAATTTAAGAGTAGGGTACAGGCTTTTTAATTCTTTAAACAGGTCGGTATAAAACTTTAGTCCCAGATCCGGGTGATGTCCACCCTGTAGTAAAAGCTGGTCGCCGCCCAAACGGAAGGTTTCTTCTATTTTTTGCTTATAAGTTTCAATATCTGTTATGTAGCTATCCTCGTGGCCGGGGCGGCGAAAGAAATTGCAAAACTTACAATTAGCTATACAAACGTTGGTGGTGTTAACATTACGGTCAATCTGCCAGGTTACTTTGCCATGCGGTACCTGCTTTTTACGCAGTTCGTTGGCTACATACATTAAATCGGGTGTTGAAGCATTATGGTGCAGGTGCACCCCCTCCTCAATACTCAAAAATTCAAACCGCGAAGCACGCTGTAACAGATCGGCAGTATTCATAAAGCAAATATACAATATTGTATTAACCGCTTATTTATTTGATTGTAGGATTATTGTGATTTTATAGAGGGGTGACAAGATTATATTCACGATTCTACCCATAATCATTAGCTTCATCCCTGTCAAATTTGAAACCAGAAGTATTTATACGATATTTTTCAAGTGCTTTTTCAATTGCCGCTAATCGTTCGGCTTTTTCTAAATCGCCATTTTCAATATACTCAACTTCATCCAGACTAAAAATTATAACTTCAATAACTTTGCCTACCATATCATCCGGTAACTCAATATTGAGATTGTTATTATCAGATTTTAATATGGTGCGGATCATATAACAAGTTTACAAAATTAAATTTATCAATAATCATATAAATCGCTGATTTATATGATTGTAGAATTATTGTGATTTTTTGCTTGAGACTGAATAGGTATCAATTATGTGTTTGATTTCTTTCTTTAATTTCAAAATAACATTGATCACAAACTAATTTGATGTCAGAGAAAGCCATTGATTTATCGTTCCATTCCCCCTCTTTTAATCGTTCAACTTCGCATTCATCGCACCATGCTTGATAATCATCATCCGGTTCAATTAGAGGATTAGATTGAAATGCTTCATGAAAGCCTATATTGTCATTACTAATTAGGTGTTTACAAACAAATGCTATTGTACCCGACTCGTGTCGATCACATTCAATCAATTTATCTTTAAGAACATTATACTCATCATCATTTAATTCAGATGTGAATATGAAGTAATTGAAAAGATGTTCATGTGGGAAGCGATACATGCCAAGCGCACTTAATAGTTTTGCAGTTATTACAGTAAAATCCCAGCCCGTATACTCGTCACCATCAATTAGCCCTTTCGCTAATTGTCCAAAACCATGTGTTTCTCCAAAAGATTTTACTTTTTCGATACCTCTTTGTACATTATAAGGAGTGGATTCATTGTTCCAGGACCAATTCCAGGTATTTGAGGCTGTTGAAAATGAACCTACATCTACGTATTTAAAGTAAAGATTCCTTCCATCATCAGACTTAAAATTAAATACACCTATAGCATGATCATAAAACCAATTCTCATAACTATTGATATCATACATGGCCATGAATGCATCTTGTAATGATGACATTTCTTCAAAGCAACTATCTTTATAATTCTCAAAAGTTTGTTGAGTACCGCTCATAAATCAAATATACATTATCAATTCATCTTATCCCATCACACAACCCTTCTCCAACCTCAAAACCCTATCCACACTATCCGGTATCTCCTGCTGATAATGTGTTACATAGATCAGCGTAACCTTACTCAAACTGCAAATGGTATCCACCAAATTTTTAAAATGCTGCTGCTGATGGGTATCCATTCCCTGGCAGGGTTCATCAAAAATTAAAAGGGGAGGGTTTTTTATTAGTGCCCTTGCCAGCAAACATAAACGCTGCGCGCTGGCGGGAATGTTTTTTAATAGGGTGCGGGCATATTTATCAATTTCCAAAGCCTTCATCCAGCGTAAAGCTATTGCTGCTTTTTCTTTACTGCTTGGTCTGAATAAACCCAGCGTATCATAATAGCCAGATTCAATTACCTGCAGGCAACTATTATCCGTAGGGAAGTACTGGTGCAATTCGGGCGATACAAAGCCTATCTTCTTTTTAATATCCCAGATGCTTTCGCCGGTACCCCGCTTTTTGTCGAACAATATAATATCATTAGCATAAGCCTGGGGGTTATCGCCATTTATTAAACTTAGCAGGGTTGATTTACCTGCACCGTTATGTCCAAGCAGTGCCCACCTGTCGCCTGGTTTAACTTGCCAGTCTACATCATTTAAAATAATATTATCGCCATATTTAACATGTACTTTATTCATGCTAATGATCTGCTGATAACCAGGTGAAGTATTATACGCATTTAATAACAACCTTAATTCTTCCTTATCAATACTATCCGTTGTTTGCGGCTCAACTAACTGCGGTGTAAACTCATCTTTAGTAACAATATCAGTTATAACTCCATTCTTTAACACAGCTACATTGGTAATGGCGCCAGGTATTTCATAGGGCGATGTTGCCATAACAATGGTAATGCCCGACGCTGTTATCTCTTCAATTATAGTGTTAAACTCTTTACGGGTTTCTATATCAAGTCCCGTTAAGGGGCTGTCCATTAATAGTAAAATTGGATTTTTTGATAAAGCCGCCGCTATTCTTAACCGTTTGGTTTCGCCATTTGATAGTTTGATGAGCTGTTTACCGCTTAATTTATCAAGTTTTAGGGTGGAGATTATCTTGTCGAAATGCCAGTAAATATTGGGTTGGGGAGCAGGTTTTATGGTATGTAAATATTCCTCAACGGTTAAAGCATCCTCACTGTCTGACGAGTTATAACGCTGCTGATAATAAAAATCGCCGGTGTTTGATAGGTTTTTAAAATGGTGTTTGGCCTCAACCAATGCAACTAATTTATGGTGCGTTAAATGTTCAGCGTTACCGGGATGTTGTTTTAAATATTCCTCAAAAAAATGATATTTAATTTCGCCGGCGGTTACATTAAAGTTTCCGGCTATAGTTTGTAATAGCGCGGTTTTGCCCGATCCGCTTTCGCCTACCAGCGCCCAGTTTTCGCCTTTATTAACTACAAAGTTTAAGTTATTAAACAATATACCATCTAAAAACCGAACGCTTACGTGTTGAATTGAAAAAACAGGAGAGACCATAATTTATATTGAGCGGTAAAATTAGTTATATAGCCCAATAAGCCTTAATGTATTAAGTAATAATTGTGTTGGTTTTAAAAAAAGGAGATCGGTTGTAGCCATTGCTATACAACAATATTTGTAAAACTGCATTGCATAAAGCAGAATTGAATAAATGTAACGGATAGGCGTAGTTATTGTATGCTAATTAAAAAAACAATTTAAACCATGAAAAAAATAAATATTACCCTATTCGTTTTGGCAATGATTGCCTTGAGCGGATGTTCTGTTATCGGCGACATATTTAAAGCCGGAGCTTTTGTTGGCATATTAGCTGTAGTTAT
>NZ_JAQBOC010000094.1 GCF_028288225.1 Mucilaginibacter sp. | reverse complement strand
CTTCGGCGAATTATTGCTGAGGATAACCCCTGATGCTGGTGGCGAATGGCTCAATAATAATCAATTGCCTTTTTATGTTGGTGGTGCCGAGCTGAATGTGGCAACTGCATTGGCCTTATGGGGATTGCCATCCAAATACTTTACAGCGTTGCCGGATAACGGACTGTCTGCACAGATCATATCGTTTCTTCAAAATAAGCAGGTTGATACTTCGCCGGTTTATTATGGCGAGGGCAGGCTGGGTCTTTACTATTTAACAAAAGGCCAGGACCTGAAACATGATGCTTTAATATATGACCGTGCCGGCTCCGCATTTTCCCGGCTTAAACGAGGAATGATAGATTGGGATGAGATACTGAAAGATGTAAGCTGGTTTCATTTCAGCGCGATATGCCCTGCCATTAGTAAAAATGTGGCTGATGTTTGTACGGAGGTTTTACAAGCTGCTTCAAAAAAAGGGATAACTATTTCCGTAGATTTGAATTACCGCTCCAAACTATGGAAATATGGAAAAACACCATTGGAAGTAATGCCCGGACTGGTGAAATATTGCGATTTGGTAATGGGTAATGTTTGGGCCGCCGAAACTATGTTAGGAATTGAGGTTATCCCCAATATTCATGAATCGGGGCAAAAAAGTATTTACTTAAAGGAGGCATTAAAAACTTCAGAAGGCATTATGCAGCAATACCCAAAATGTAAAGCCGTGGCAAATACCTTTCGGTTTGATGCATCAGCTGATATAGATTATTATACAACCCTTTATACAGATGGGCAATTTTATAACTCAAAAGAATATGAAACCACGCAGGTAACAGACAAAGTTGGCAGCGGCGATTGTTTTATGGCCGGTATTATTTATGGGTTTTATAATGATATTGAACCAGTTGAAACGCTTGAATTTGCCACTGCTGCGGCATTTGAGCAATTATTTGTTAAAAGCGATGCTACAGACAGAACTATAACCGATATTAAAAATGCGATGAAATGAATCCGTCATGAGCTAAAAAAATAAATAACCGCTCATGATAGCTTCATTGCCATTAAAAACGAATTACCAAAATGAAAATCAAAAAAGCCGTATTGAACAGCATATTAACACAGGGCATGTTACCCTTGTTTTTTTATGAAGATGCCGAAGTGAGTCTGCAAATAACCCGTACGCTTTACAAAGCCGGCATCAGGGTAATTGAATATACCAACCGGGGAAAACAGGCTTTGGATAACTTTAAGGCCTTAAAGAAAGCGGCACATAAGGAAATGCCCGAGCTTTTATTAGGTATAGGCACTATAAAAAATGTGTCGGATGCTGAGGCTTTTATTGATGTTGGGGCCGACTTTATTGTATCGCCAATTATAAACCCCGAGGTTGCAAAAGTAGCCCATAAATATAAGTTATTATGGATTCCGGGTTGTATGACGCCAACAGAGATCTATGCGGCTCAAAGAAACGGGGCGGAGCTGATAAAGATCTTTCCAGCTAATATATTAGGTCCGGCCTTTATAAGTTCCATCAAAGATTTGTTTCCGGGGCAGCTTTTTATGCCTACAGGTGGAGTGGAGCTTAATTCAAAAAATATCAGCTCGTGGTTTCACGCCGGGGTATGTGCGGTGGGCATGGGCAGCAAGCTGATAAGCAAAGATGTTATGGACAAAAAACTTTACGACCAATTATACACCGATACCATTAAAGCGATAGAACTTGTTAAAGCGGCAATGTAATAAACCTGAAACCAATAATTATGAAAGAAAATAAGGTAGGAAACTACAGGTGGGTAGTAGTGGCCCTTTTGTTTTTTGCTACAACTATCAACTATCTCGACAGGCAGATCATCGGCCTGCTAAAACCAACCTTAGAAACACAGTTTAACTGGACGGAAATTGACTATGGACATATTGTAACCGCTTTTACTGCCGCTTATGCTGCCGGGCTATTGATATTTGGAAATTTTATTGACAAGATAGGTACAAAATTAGGATACATCATTTCCATAATTTTATGGAGCCTGGCCGCAATGCTGCATGCTATTGTCAAAAGCACTACAGGTTTTATAGTGGTTAGAATGGGATTGGGTATTGGTGAATCGGGTAATTTCCCGGCTGCCATTAAAGCTGTTGCAGAGTGGTTTCCTAAAAGAGAGCGTGCATTTGCTACAGGCATCTTCAATTCAGGGGCGAATATTGGTGCGGTTACTGCCCCGGTGCTGGTTCCATGGATCCTGGGTATTTACGGCTGGCAAATGGCATTTATAATTACAGGAGCGATCGGGTTTATATGGCTTATTTTTTGGCTGATATTTTATGAAATTCCTTCAAAGCACAAAAAGTTAACCGCTGCCGAGTATGAATTTATTCACAGCGATGCAGAAGAAGTTGTTGATGGACCCCAGGAAAAAGTTAAATGGGCAGCGCTATTAAGCAAGAGACAAACGTGGACATTTGTAGCCGGTAAGTTACTAACCGATCCTATCTGGTATTTCTTTTTATTCTGGCTGCCTTCCTATTTTGCAAGTACTTTTAATCTTGACCTGAAAAAGCCAAGCCTGCCTTTGGTAATTGTTTATTCGGCTACAACTATTGGTAGTATTGGCGGTGGTTACCTTTCCTCGTGGCTGATTAAAAAAGGATGGCCAATATTTAAAGCGCGTAAAGTTTCTATGCTGATATTTGCAATTTGCGTTGTACCGATTATAACCGCTCGTTTTGCAACCGGCATTTGGGAGGCTGTGGGCTTAATAGCATTGGCTGCTGCTGCACACCAGGCATGGAGCGCAACCATTTTTACAACAGCGTCAGATATGTTCCCCAAAAAGGCAATCAGCTCTGTTGTAGGCATCGGTAGTATGGCTGGTGCAGTTGGTGGGATCTTCTTTCCTACTTTGATCGGCTACATTTTGGAGACCTATAAGGAAGCAGGTCACCTGGTTGTTGGTTATAATATTATCTTCACTATTTGCGGTTTTGCTTATTTATTAGCGTGGGTAATAATGCACTTGCTTTCGCCAACTATGAAACGTGTTGAGTTATAGAAATGAAAACATTGATCTGCACCACCCCTGGCCTGCTGGAATATAAAACTGGTGAAAAACCTGTTTTGCAAAAGGGGCATGCCATTATAAAAGTAAAGCGGATTGGTATTTGTGGCACAGACCTGCATGCTTTTGAAGGTACACAGCCCTATTTTGAATATCCACGGATATTAGGACATGAGCTTGCCGGAGAGTTAATAGAATTTGATGATGCACCTGGCTTTGCACAAGGCGAACCGATAACCTTTATGCCTTATTTTAATTGCGGAACATGCATAGCGTGCCGTAGCGGCAAACCCAATTGTTGCGTGAATATTAAAGTTTGTGGGGTACATATTGATGGTGGCATGGTGGAATATATTTCTGTGCCTTCCTCATCTCTTGTGCATGGGGAAGGATTAAGCTATGATGAGTTGGCCCTGGTTGAACCATTGGCAATTGGCGCTCATGGCGTTGGCCGTGCAGGTATAAAAAACGGAGAATTTGTTTTGGTGATAGGAGCAGGGCCAATAGGTTTAGGCGTGATGGAATTTGCCCGGATTGCCGGTGCGCAGGTAATAGCTATGGATGTAAATGAAGGCCGCCTTGATTTTTGCAGGCAGCACCTGAAAGTAAACTATACAATAAATGCTAAGGATAGTGATGTGTCGAATCAGTTAAAGACAATAACTGCCGGAAATATGCCAACGGTAGTTATTGATGCAACCGGAAATCAGAAGGCTATTAATAATGCCTTTCAATATATGGCCCATGGGGCAAGGTTTGCGTTGATAGGTTTGCAAAAGGGTGAGATTAGTTTTAGTCACCCTGAATTTCATAAGCGGGAGGCAACGTTAATGAGCAGCAGAAATGCCACCCGGCATGATTTTGAGCATGTTATTGCCTGCATGAAAAATGGTTTAATAGATCCCAAAAACTATATAACCCATCGGGTTGGTTTTGATGAGCTAAAAAGGGATTTTGAAAGCTGGTTGAAGCCAGAAACCGGTGTGATTAAGGCGATGGTATCAATAGAATAACTTATTTCTCTGTGTTTCATTGCGAATCTCTTTGCGACCTTTGCGGTTAAAATTAACCATAGAGAAAGTACGGAGGGCACTGAGATTTATAAAATTTAAAAAGAGTTGGAATTACTTATCCCATCCAAAAAATCAAGCACTGCTTTATTAAATTCTTCGGGATGCTCCAAATTTGGCATATGGCCGGCATCCTCAATAACCACTAATTTGCAGTTTTGCAGGCTTTGCTGTAATTCCTCAGCTTTGGCAACAGGGGTAAATTCATCCTGCCTGCCAACAATTACAAGGGTGGGGATGTTAATGGTTGGCAAAACATCCTTTAAATAATCAATCCTTTCGGCCCTGGCCCGTAATGCTGTCGCTGCGCCTTTTGGTGAAGTTGCCTTCATCATTTTTATTATATGAGCGGCTACCGCTGGTTGTGAAGTAACGTGTTCAGGCTTTATCATTTTATAGATAACCTCATCCGAGTAGGTATCCATTCCCTCTTTTTCCAGGCGATCAGCGGTATCATAACGGCCCTGCTTAACTTCCGGGGTGTCTAAACTGGCAAATGTATCGGCAAATATCAGGCTTTTTATCCTTGACGGTGCCTGCCTGAAAATTTCCATAATAATTTGACCGCCCTGCGATAACCCGGCCAAATGGAAACTGTCAATGGCCAAAGCATCCATTAGTGTAAGCAGATCGGTTGCATAATCCTCAAACCTTGTAGGAGCCGATTTAGGCAAGCTGCTTTTGCCATAGCCTCTTATATCTGGCGTAATAACCCGGTATAGTTTTGAAAGAGCCTCCGTTTGCGGATCCCACATGGTGTGATCAAATGGGTGGCCATGTACCAGCAGGATAGGTGCGCCTTTGCCGGTTACCTTATAGGAAATTGTAACGTTATTAACTTTTACCGAAGCCATGGATAAGATTTTATAGTATAACAAATTTCAGTTTTACGAAGTTCCTAAAAACTTCGTAAATCTTATGTCATTTATACTTTTTTTGGCGGCAGATCAAATGCTATTGCATTGTGGTCGAAGTTGCCTTTGTGTGAGCCATCGCAAAAAGGCTTATTGGCCGAAAGACCGCAACGGCAAATAGAAACAATATTTCTGCCCTGCAAGCCATAAGCATTGCCTTGCATGTCAACTATTTCAAAGTCGCCATCTATTTTTACAGACCCATTACTGTTGATAGTAAGTTTGGTTTTTTCCATTTATTTTAATTTTTTGCGAAGGTAATCATCCTTTACTATCAATAGGAAATTGTTGCTTATATAGACGAATTCTAATTAAAAATTACCGGCATTTTTTTTGAAAACGCGTTATATAATATCGTTTAAAGAAAAGTGGCCCGGATAATTTTATAACGCTTTGTACCGATTAAACCGATTTAAACCAATTTGTGTATTGAAATTAGCCTTTGCCAAGCAATACGCTCTCCAATACCTGCCAAACATTATTACCCACAATTTTGGCGCCTTCGGCAGTTGGGTGGATGCCATCCTTTTGGTTTAAAGAGGGCACGCCGCCAACATCCTTTAAAAGAAAGGGCATAAAGGTCATGTCGTTTTTTGCTGCCAGTCCGGGGAAAATAGCTTTAAAGCTATAGGCATATTTACTCCCCATATTTGGTGGTACCTGCATGCCCAGTAATACCAATTTAGCATCGGGATACTTAGCTTTTACTGCATCAACAATTGCCTGCAGGTTTTGCATGGTTTCACTTACAGGGATGCCGCGCAGCCCGTCATTAGCGCCAAGCTCCAGCACAAATACGTCTACCTTTTGCCTTAGGATCCAGGCTATCCGGGCTTTGCCGCCGGCGGAAGTTTCGCCGCTTACCCCTGCATTAACAACTTTAAAGTGCAGCTTTGCCTCATCTATTTTATTTTGCACGACACCCGGAAATGCCTGTGACGGATCATCCAAACCATAGCCCGCAGTAAGACTATCGCCAAAAAATAAAACGATTTTTGCTGTTGACAAAGAATCAGGCCGGTTAGTTGTAACTGACGCTTCTTCAGATGGCGCTTTTTTATCACCGCAGGCTGCAAAAAACAGTGCGATTATAATTAAGCATATGATATTTAGTTTACGCATTTATTTTTAGTCTAAAGTACAGAGTCAAAAGTCTGTAGTCCAGAGTCTTAAGTCAAAACCGATAGCCTGACTAAGGGCTAGAGACTTAAGGCTCTGAGCTAAAAAAAATCGCCCGTTCAAGCGTCCACGCTTGAATGATTATTGTTGTAAGCGTCCACGCTTACGTCTTTTCCACTTAGTTAATTTAAGCGTAGACGCTTAAATTGTTTGCATTCAAGTGTGGACACTTGAACGGGCGGATGGCTGACGAAGGACTATCGACTTAAGACTCCGGACTTAAATCAATTACTTCTCAATATCTCCAATGGTGGTCTATTCAACACACCGCGGCTGTTTAAAAGGCCGATGATTACTGTAAGTAACGATATTATAAAAAACAATATTACCGCCGGGATCAAATTAATAGTAAATGGAATTTCGAAACTGTATTTGGCTAAAAGCCAACTCCCTGAAATAGCAATAACTATACCAGTTAGTGCCGATAAGGCGCCTAAAAATAAGTATTCTAAAGCAGTGATGGTAAATATTTGTTTACGGCTTGCACCAAGGGTACGCAGCAATACACTTTCCTGGATACGTTGATATTTGCTGATCCTTACCGAAGCAATTAAAACCACTATACCCGTAATAATACTGAAAGCGCTCATAAAACGGATAACGTAGCCTATCTTATCCAAAAGGCCATCTATCACATTTAAAACCAAACCCAAATCGATAATAGAGATATTTGGAAACTGGCGAACAACCGCCCTTTGATATTGTGCCGATACTTTTGCAGAAGGCACGTGGGTAAGCAGCACATGAAATTGCGGGGCATCTTCTAAAACACCTTTTGGGAAAACTATCTGGAAATTAGTTTGGATCTTACTCCAATTCACTTGCCTTACGCTGCTCACAACGGCAGGCATGCTTACTCCCTGCACGTTGAACACCAGGTGATCGCCAACGTTAACATGGTTACGCTTTGAAAAATTATCTTCAATGGAAACCGGGATCTCTTTGCCGGCATCCGCTTTGCCGATCCAATCCCCTTTTATTATTTTTTCGGTAGCGCTAAGTGTATCACGGTAAGTAACCCGGTATTCATAAGTAAAGGCACGGCTTGAAATTTTTAGCGTAGTGTCCTTCTTTACATCAGCTTCGGTTTTGCCGTTTATTTTCTCTATCCTGATAGATACAATTGGTACTTGCTGTAAAACAGGCAGGCCTTGCTGCCTGGTTAATTGAGCTATGCCTTTTTGCTGACTGGTTTGAATATCAAACAAGATCATATTTGATTGATTGCCGCTTGATGACAGGCTAACCTGCCCCATAAGGATACTTTGGATAAAGAAAAGCGTACAAATAAAAGCGGTACTAAGCCCAATCGAGACGATTAATATAATGGTTTGATTATTTGGCCTGTAAAGATTGGCAAAGCCCTGCCTGAATAAATAACCCCACGAGCTTTTTATAAATAGTCGCATCAGCTTCATTAAAAGCCATGCGGTGAAAGTCAGGATCAGGAAAGCTATTAGGATGCCGATGGTAAAAAATATACTTGCGAGCCAGCTACCCAATTGCAAAAAAGTAAATGTTATGATAAAAAGGATGATCAAAAGATAAACCAGCCATCTTAAAGGATCGCGCACCAGGTTCACATTGTCATAGTCAATGCGGAGGGTATTAAGTGGTGATATATTGCGGATGGAGATGAGTGGCAGTAAAGCAAACAATACCGAAATAATAATGCCCAATAAAATGCCCTGACCAATGGCCAGCCATGAAATATCGGTTGAGATAGTGATGGGCAAAAAATCCTTCATCACCATAGGTAAAATGTGCTGAATTGATGTGCCCAGCAAGGCGCCGATGACAGAGCCTATTATGCCTATGCCAATGATCTGGATGAGATAGATCAAAAATGCTTCCGAGGCTTTTACCCCAAGGCAGCGCATAATGGCAATGGACGCAATTTTTTCGCGGATATAAATATGTATGGCGCTTGCTACTCCAACACAACCAAGCAGCAGGGCAATAAAGCCAACCAATGATAAAAAGCGGGTCAGATCGCCAAAGGAACGGCCGGTATTTTCTTTCCGGGTCTCAATGGTTTCGATGTTCATATTTGCTTTATCCACCCTAAGGTCAATAGTTTTCACCAGCTTGCTTATATTTACAGGCTTATCATATTTGTAGTAAAAGCTATAATTGATCCGGCTGCCTTTTTTTGACAGGCCGGTTTGCCCCAAATACTGCATTGGGATATAAACTATAGGGGCAACGCCCGCTGAAACACCGGTTTGCCCCGGTGCTCTGTCAAGTATACCGGCTATTAAAAAGGTAACCTCCCCAACCTTTATTGAGTCATTTACATGCACATTGTATTGCATCATCAGGGTTTTATCAACCAAAGCTGTTTTACCGTTTTTAAATGATGTTCCTGCCTGTAATGGTTCTGTTTCAAGGCTGCCGTAGTATGGGAAGCCACCCTGCAATGCCCGCACCTGTACTAATCTTGTTCCCTGCGTTCTTGGAAAATAGATCATGGATACAAAGCTTCGCTCTTCCGATCTTTTATCACCCAGTGAATCAAGTAATGGTTTTATAGCGGCATCTGCAGGTTTATTGCCTGATATTACGAGGTCGGCCCCAATTAATGTAGCGGCCTGCGAATTAATATCATTTTGCAGGTTGTACCTGAAAGAGTAAATAGCAACCAGCGCAGCTATACCGAATATGATAGCCGAAATGAACAGCAGCAACCTGGAACGATTTTTCCTGCTATCGCGCAAAGCCATTTCAAAAAGCCAGGGAATATTTATTTTTCTTTTGTTAATGCCAGGAGTATTTTCCATTGCCGGTTATCCATTAATGGTTAAATCGTCAGCTATCAGTTTGCCGCCTTTTATGCGGAGGATGCGTTGCGTTTTTGCTGCCAGCTCAAGGTCGTGCGTTACCACAACTAAAGTGGTTCCGGCTTCTTTATTCAGATCAAAAATCAGTTTGACCACCTTTTCGCTGGTTTCGGCATCAAGGTTTCCGGTTGGCTCATCGGCAAATAAGATGCGGGGCGCATTGGAGAAAGCCCTTGCTAAAGAAACCCTCTGCTGCTCGCCGCCTGATAATTGGGTAGGGTAGTGGTGCCCGCGATCGGCAAGGCCAACTTTATCAAGCAGATCTAAAGACCGCGCCCTGATATTCTTTTCCCTGCGAAGCTCCAGTGGAACCATCACATTTTCTAACGCGGTTAATGTGGGCAGCAGCTGAAAGTTTTGGAATATAAAGCCTATATATTGATTGCGTACCTGTGCAAGCTGATCCTCAGTTAGTTTGCCAAGGTTAATGCCGTTTAGTTCCACCATGCCTGAGCTGGCCCTGTCGAGCCCGGCGCACAGGCCCAGCAATGTTGTTTTACCGCTGCCTGATGGCCCTACAATTGCATTAGTCGATCCGGCCGCAACAGCGAAGTTTATATTGTCAAGCACAGTTAGCGTTCTGCCTGCGCTTTGATATGTTTTTGTAAGATTTGAAATATTGAGGATGTTTTCCACTATAAGCCTTTTTTATGGTATAGATAGTGAAAATATCTCTTTGTTACATTTTTGATGAGTTGATTAAGTTGAATGAGTTAGAATAAATTGATTAAGTTACATTAAGATGATTTTAAACCTAATCAACTCATTCAACCAATCAACTTGTTTTTAAGTTTTTCCTTAACTCCGCTATCCCATTCTTCTTTTAAAATACTTAAAACTATCGAGTCCCGGCGGCCGCCTTCCTGCAAGGGCATATTGTTTCTTAAAATCCCTTCGGTGACGCAGCCTATGCTTTTCATTGCTGCAATGCTGCGGTCATTCCTTGCATCGGCCCTAAACTCAACACGTACAGCATTTAAAGTTTCAAAAGCCAGTTGCAATAGTAAAAACTTGCAACGCTTGTTTAACCCCGTGCCCCTGAACTTTTCGCCATACCACGTATATCCCAATTGAACAGTTTGCCACGTTTGCTGAATATCATAAAACCGTGTGCTCCCTGCATAGCTTTGGCTTTGTTTATCATAAACTATAAAAGCATATTCTTTGCCGGCTGCTTTATTCTCAAGCGCGTCTTTGATATACCTGCGCATGCCATCTTCGCCCCTGGCGCTTAAATAGGAGTATTTCCATGTATCGGGCTCATTTAAGGCGAAAGGTAACAGGAAGTCATAATCGCTTTCGAGCAGGGGCCTCAACAATACACGTTCATCCTCTAGAACATAATTGGCATTCAGATCATAGTTCAGCGTCATCATTATAAAGTTTTGTTGTGGTTTATTTTTTTACTAAAAAGTCAAATTTGAACAATTTTGAGTCATATTCTTTCATCAGCGTATTGCCTATGGCAATAGTACCGGCAACCATCTCATCCAAATGATTCCGTCGGGTGCGATGATTGGTAATGGCAACGCGGATAGCATATTTTCCATTAAGCAGGGTATTTGATGGGGCGGCAACGCCTTTTTCCTGCATCCTCATTAATAACTCTTTGTTCAGAACGTTTAACTGATCATCATCCAAATTACCGGGATTGTACCTGTAGCACACAATATTCATAGTAACTGCTGCCATTAGTTCTAATTCAATATGCTGTTGTATTTGCCTGCCAAGATAAAATGCCTGGTCAATGTTCTGTGCTATCATAGCTGCATATTTATCTATTCCATGCTCTTTTAAGCTCATCCAAACCTTTAAAGCTTTAAAACCACGTGATAATTCCATCCCATAATTGGAAATAGTTTCGGGCCCTGCGGCAAGGCCCCTGTCATGGGCGGTAAGATAGTTGACAGCGGTAGCAAAGGCTGCCCTGTGCGTTGCTGCATTTTTAAACAATACGCAGCCCACTTCATATTGCATATACATCCATTTATGCAGATCAAAAGCCACACTATCCGCCTCCTCAATTGCCTTTAGCTTATCCTGGTATGCAGGCACCAGTTTTGCAAGTGCACCAAACGCGCCGTCAATATGGAACCAGATCTTTTCGGTCCTGGCTATTTGCAAAAGCTCGTTTAATGGGTCAATGGCCCCGGTGTTAACTGTTCCGGCATTGCCGATCATGCAGAACGGCATAAAGCCATTATTCTTGTCTTCCTTAATTTTGGCTTTCAGCGCTTCAACGTCAATTTCGTAATTATCATTTACCGGGATCTTTCTTAACTGTTCATTGCCAATACCAATTACTTCAGCGGCTTTACCGAGGCAATTATGGGTTTCGCTGCTGCAATAGGCAGTTAATTTACCCTGTGCTGCGTAAACCCCTGCGTTTTTTGCATTAGCAATAATGGTATTGCGGGCAACTATAAGTGCTGTAATATTAGCGATTGATCCGCCGCTTACTAATATACCGCTGCTATCTGCAGGATAGCCCACTAATTGCTTACACCAGTTAATAACCTGTTTATCTACATACAACGCGCTTTGGTCGCCAATGGTAGCGTTGCTGTTCATTACACCTGCAAGCAAATCGGCAAAGGCGCCCATTGGCGTACCGGTACCCTCTACCCATGCAAAATATTTTGGATGGATATTGCCGCCATGATATGGAAAAATATTTTGCTTAAAGTCCTTATATACATCAAAAATATTAGCAGGCTCTTGAGGGATGGGCTTTTTAAGCTCATCCTTTACCTGCTCTGGAATAGGCGTCCACACTGGTTTTTCGCCAATGCCCTTTAAATATTCAACCATATCGTCAATTATCTGGTGACCTAAAGTTTTGATATCATCCCAATCCGCCGGATCCAACCCAATTTCGGGTTTTGAATTTATCTCGTTCATAAAATTATTTTGCCTTACAAAAATGTGTTATAATTTATTAATAAAACAGATGCAGAATTATTATTTTTGTGCATAACAGATTAGTGGATTAATTGACAGACAAAGTTCTGTCAATTACCTAATATTAAAAACCCGATTGTTGCTATAATACAGATGATAGATAATCCGACCCTGGTAACGGCTCCTGACGAAGACTTTTTGTATATGCAAATTGCCGATAGGCTGGGCAGCCTGATCCATCAGCGAACATTAAAAACAGGAGAGAAATTACCTTCTGTTCGCGCATTAAGCCAGGAGCAGGGCATAAGCCTGAGCACAGCCTATAAGGCTTACGTTCAATTAGAAATTAAAGGATTGATTGAAGCAAGGCCCAAATCGGGCTATTATGTGCGGTACACGCCAGCCCGCTCTTTTGACGAATCCAGGCGTGAGATGCAGGGCAATGAGTCGGAAAAGGTAAGCCTTGATGAGATGATAGCCATGGTATATCGTAATTTTTCGGCTGATAGTATTGTGAAATTATCGGTCGCTTCACCAGCGTTATCCCTGCTGCCGCGGGCTAAGCTCAATAAATCAATTGTGGAAGCTATCCGCTTAAGCAACAATAGTTGCATTGGCTATGAGGGAGTACAGGGGAACGCAAATTTAAAAACACATATAGCCCGCCAGGCTTTTAGCTGGGGCGGTAATATATTACCAGATGATGTAGTAACCACGCAGGGATGTATGGAGGCATTGGTGTTTTGCCTACGCGCGGTGACAAAGCCAGGCGATGTAGTAGCGATTGAGAGCCCAACCTATTTTGGGATCTTTAGTACTGTGCAAAGCCTTGGGTTAAAAATAATAGAGATCCCTACTGATCCCGTCAATGGACTTGACCTGGATTATTTGGCAAAGGCTATTGGCAAACAGCCAATAAAAGCTTGTTTGTTTGTACCCACATTCAGCAATCCATTAGGCTATTGCATGACCAATGAAAATAAAAAGAAGCTGGTTGAATTATTAGCTAAAAACCAGGTGCCGCTTATTGAAGATGATATTTATGGCGAGATGCATTTTGGCAAAACAAGGCCGCGTACCTGCAAAAGCTACGATAAACATGGCCTGGTGATGCTGTGCTCGTCGGTATCGAAAACATTGGCGCCGGGGTACCGGGTTGGCTGGTGTATTCCCGGGAAATTTAAAGCACAGATCATCAATTTAAAGCTGATGCATTCGCTTTCATCAGCATCGCCCACACATGCGGCAATTGGGCACTTTTTTGAAACAGGGAGGTATGACCTGCACATGCGCAACCTTCGTAAAGCGCTGCATACACAATGTTTAAGGTATACCCAGGCCATTGCCGAATATTTTCCGGGTGATGTTAAAGTAAGCAGGCCGCAAGGTGGTTATGTGCTTTGGGTTGAGATGAACAAAAAAATTGACGCCTTTGAACTGTATAAACAGGCATTAGATTACAAAATCAGCATTTCGCCGGGGCAGATCTTTAGCACGGACAGCCGTTTTACAAATTTTATCCGGATCAGTTTTGGGATCCCGTATAATGATGAAATTGAGCAGAGCCTTAAAACACTGGGTAGCCTGATAAGTAAATTTTAATAAACAGCCAACTATCTTTAATAATATCCGTTATATAGATAAATGATCCAATCCTCCTTAACACACCGTTTAAAAGATCAGCACCGCGCTATTACCTCTATCATTATAAACCTTAATGACAGGCAAATACAACAACATCATATTAAAGGTAAATGGAGCATTCATGAGCATATTGCCCACCTGGCAAAGTATCAGCCTGTTTTTATCGACCGGATCAGGAAGATATTGTTGATGGATGACCCGGAGTTTGAAGCATACAACGCCGAAAAAGATGATGGTTTTGAGATCTATTGTGCATTTACAACTTATGAACTGCTGAAGAAAATATCATCAGACAGGGAAATTATCTATAACCTGGTAACCAAATTATCGCCCGATAAGCTTGACCGCATGGGCCGTCATCCCAAATATGGGAAATTAAACATCTTAGAATGGACCGAATTTTTTCTTTTACATGAAGCTCATCACCTGTTTGCTATTTTTCAACTGACACATACGCTGAAATAGTTGGCATTACCTGATTCAGACAATAAAATTTTTCCTTTCCTCAATCGTCATCACATTAAATAACAATTCATTGTTATTTTTACCCGCGCTTTATGTCTAAATAAAAAATAAAAAAAATATGCCTGAAGATAAACCGAAACAACCCGGCATTTTTAGCCTGTTAAAACCATATTCGGGATTGGTGTTTTTGTTGATAATGTTTGCACTTTTTAGCAACGGCATTAACCTATGGCTGCCCAGGATAATCTCTCATGGTATTGATGATTATATTCATAGCATGACGCAGCGGGTACACTTTGACACAGGCCCGGTTATTATAGAATTTACTTTAGCGGTACTGTTTATCTTTATCTGCTCCTTTCTGCAAAGTGTTATCCAAACCTATACCTCTGAAAAGGTGGCCCGCGATCTGCGCACCAGGCTTTCAGATAAGATCTCGCGCCAAAGTTATGCTTTTGTTGAGGAGGTAAATCCATCAAAACTATTAACCAATCTTACGGCTGATGTAGATTCTATAAAGCTATTTGTATCTCAGGCGCTGGTATCCATTGTATCGTCAGTATTTATTATAATTGGCGCCAGCATTTTGCTGCTTACCATTAACTGGAAGCTGGCCATATGCGTAATAGCTATTATCCCCATAATTGGCGGTACATTTTTTTACGTGCTTAAAAAGGTACGTAAGCTTTTTATGAAAAGCCGCGAGGTTATAGATTGGCTTAATAAAGTAATAAACGAAAGTATTTTAGGGGCGGCGTTGATCCGCGTAATTAACTCACAACAACTGGAGTTTGATAAATTTTTGCAGGCCAACACCAAAGCAAAAGATTTTGGCATATCTATTTTAAGGATGTTTGCCGGGCTAATTCCGGTTATAACTTTTTCGGCCAATATAGCTATGCTAAGTATTCTGGCATTGGGCGGACATTTTGTAATAAACGGTACCATGAGTCTCGGAGATTTTGCAGCTTTTAACAGCTACCTGGCGCTGCTGATCTTTCCTATCCTGGTTATCGGTTTTATGAGCAATATTATAGTCGCGGCAAGTGCCTCCTTTCAGCGGATTAGTACGGTTTTAGATGCTGTTGATACAACTGAGAAAGGTGTATTAGAGGAAACTTTACTCGGGAATATCCAGCTAAACGATATATCAGTATCCTACGGACAAAAGCCGGCGCTTAAAGCAATATCCATGGATATAAAGGCAGGTTCAAAGATTGCCGTAATTGGCCCGACCGCCGCCGGAAAAACCCAGCTGCTTTACCTGCTTACCGGCCTTATAAAACCAAAAAGCGGAACCATTTTATTTGATGGTAACAGCATTGACGATTATAATAGCGAATCGTTTCATAGCCAGGTAGGTTTTGTTTTCCAGGATAGTATTATTTTTAACATGAGCATCCGCGAGAATATTGCATTTAGTGATACGGTTACCGATGAATCATTACAAAAAGCCATTGATACGGCCGAGTTAAGGGAATTTATTGAGAGCCTGCCCGAAAAGTTAAGTACCATAGTTTCAGAACGGGGTTCGAGCTTATCAGGCGGACAAAAACAGCGCATAATGCTGGCGAGGGCGCTGGCAATAAATCCTAAAATTTTATTGCTTGATGATTTTACTGCCCGGGTTGACGCCAATACCGAAAAGAAGATTCTGGCCAACGTACAAAAGAACTATCCGGGATTAACATTGCTGTCGGTAACTCAAAAAATAGCTTCGGTTGAGCATTACGACCAGATAATTTTATTAATGGAGGGAGAAATTATAGCCAGCGGCAAGCATGATGACCTGATGAAAACCAGCCCCGAATACGTACAGATCTATAACTCGCAACAAAGCACCAGCAATTATGAACTACAACCTAAATGACCTGCAGGCAAAGGCGCCAAAAACCTCAACCTGGTCGTCGCTAAATAAACTGCTGCAGCTAATATCGCACGAAAAAAGAAACCTTTGGCTGGCTTTTTTTACCATCCTGGTTACTTCAACAATAAACCTAATGGGTCCGCTTGTTGTGGGCAACACTATCGATAAATACATTTTTGTAGCACACAAAAACTATCATGGTGTATTGGTAAACTGTGCCATTTTGTTTTGTATGTACCTGGTTTCGTTAGTATCCAGCTATGTGCAAACCATGCTGATGGGCGGGGTAGGACAGCGCATGCTTTTTACACTCCGTAACTCTATATTTAATAAATTACAACTGTTGCCGGTAGGGTTTTTTAACCAGAACAAGGCAGGCGATCTTATTTCGCGCGTTAATAATGATACGGATAAGCTGAACCAGTTTTTTTCGCAATCATTAATGCAGTTTATTGGCAGTATAGCTACCATGTTGGGTGCAGGAATATTTTTACTGACTATAAATATAAAGCTTGGAGCGGCAACGCTTATCCCTGCTGTTATTATATTAATATTTACCAGCGGAACATCAGCATGGGTAAAAAGAAAGAATGCCAAAAATCTTAAAAGCGTTGGCGGCATGAGTGCTGAGATTCAGGAAAGCCTGAACAATTTTAAAGTGATCATCGCGTTTAACCGGCGCGATTATTTTCGCAAGCGTTTTGATGAGGCAAATCAGCAAAACTATAAAACATCCATTGGCGCAGGTATAGCCAATAATTCATATGTGCCGGTTTACGGAATGCTTTCGAGCTTTGCACAGCTGATAGTATTAGCTTATGGTATTTACCTGGTATCATTGGGAGAGTTAGGCATTGGCTTGCTGGCGGTAAGCTTTTTATCATACGCCAACAATTTTTATAATCCATTAAGGCAATTAGCAGCATTATGGACAAATTTTCAGGTGGCTATGGCTGGGTGGGACAGGATATCACAGATCCTGTCGCTGAAACCTGACCTGGCGATTGTACAAAGCAATGTATCTGAGCCCGCTGCTCCTCTTTTGGAATTCAGGAATGTGCATTTTGGATATGATGAGGATAGAGAGATCCTGCACAATATCAGCTTTAAATTGGAGCAGGGCAAAACCTATGCTTTAGTTGGTCCAACGGGGGGAGGCAAAACAACAACCGCATCATTAATAGCCCGTTTGTATGACCCTGGCGAAGGGCTGGTATTACTTAGCGGTAAAGATATAAGGAGCTATGAACCTGTTGACAGGACAAAAAAAATAGGCTTTATTTTACAGGAACCATTTTTATTTACCGGCACGGTACGTGATAATATACTGTACGGCAATGAGCTTTATGTTAACTACACCAATGAGCAACTGGAACAGGTGATCAGGGAAGCAAACCTTGGCAGCTTACTTGCTATATTTGAAAGCGGACTGGATACAAAAGTCCTATCAAGTGGTGATAGCATCAGCCTGGGACAAAAACAGCTGATTGCCTTTATGCGGGCTGTATTACGCAACCCCGAATTACTTATTTTAGATGAAGCAACCGCCAACATTGATACAATTACAGAAAAATTGCTAAGTGAAATCTTAAACAAGCTGCCCGCAACTACAACCCGCGTAATTATAGCACACCGGTTAAATACCATTGAAAATGCCGATGAAATATTTTTTGTCAACTCAGGCGAAGTGATCCGTGCAGGCTCATTTGATCATGCAATGGATATGCTGTTGCAGGGAAAAAGAGTGAGTTGATTGGAGTCCGAAAGTCCGGAAAGTCAGTAAAGTCCGAAAGATTAATCTTTATTCGGACTATGTAATTTAGGTTTCTAAACAAATTATCCGCTGTTACTTTTCTTTTATCTTAGTAATAAGTTTTTTTTCTTTCGGACTTTCGGACTTTCCGGACTTTCGGACTATTTTCCCAAAAAAAATTTATACACTTGTAAATAAACTATAAAACCGATTATGCAAAGATATACTGGTCAAAAACGAATTTTAGTTGCTACTGATTGTATAATTTTCGGATTTGACGGATGGAATTTAAAATTGCTGCTTGTCCAGCGTAATATTGAGCCCGAAAAAAATAAATGGAGCCTGATGGGTGGTTTTATTCAACCCTCAGAATCTCCGGAAGATGCAGCCAATCGCGTTTTGGAATTGCGGACGGGTTTAAAGAATGTTTACATGGAGCAGTTCCAGGTGTTTGGAAAGCCGGACAGAGACCCGGTTGAAAGAACCTTATCCATAGCCTATTTCGCGCTGATAGATATTCACCAGTATGAACAACAAATAAGCGATGAATATCATGCAGAATGGTTTTTATTAAGCGAAATGCCCGAACTGATCTTTGACCATAACGAAATGGTTAAACTGGCTAAAAGGCAGTTGCGTTACAAAGCTGCCCTGCACCCTATATTGTTTCAGCTGCTGCCCGAAAAATTTACTATCCCTCAACTACAGGCCCTTTACGAAGGCGTTTATAACACCACGTTTGATGACCGTAATTTCAGCCGTAAATTATTATCAACCGGTTTGCTGGTAAAATTGTCCGAAAAAGATAAGTTTTCTTCAAAAAAAGGAGCATTTTATTACAAGCTGGATCAATCACACTATACTGAGAATTTTGAAAGATTTTTAAACCTTGTCCCTAATCCCGATAAATTCTTTTAGCACACAAGCAATTTTTGCACATCTGCGGCACCTGCATGTATTTTATTATTGGCATTGCGTATCACGTTATATTACATCTTTATAACAAATTTTGATGTCATACATGTTAAATCGTATTCAATATCTTAATTCTTAATCAAATAATATGGCCGGGTATATAAAACAGATAGGGAGAAAAAGTATATTCGTACATTGATATGGCTGTTTGGGAGGGTTGATCATAAATTCAAGATTTAATCAAATGATTTGATAGTAACATAATCCCAATAATGTTCATGAAATTTACCTTGCTGTATAAGAGCATAAACTGTTAATGAAAAAAATTCTATACTTATTGCCGGTTTTTCTTTCGTGCATGCAATTGATATCGGCACAACAAAAGCCGCAGTACACTCAATATGTTTTTAATAATTACCTGTTAAATCCGGCTGTTGCGGGCATTGAAAATTATACCGATGTTAAAGCTGGTTACCGTAGTCAATGGACAGGTTTGCAGGGAGCGCCTGTAACCAGTTATCTAACTATAAATGCACCGCTTGGCCAGAATTTTTTACAGGGCGATGCTACAGCTTTCCCAGCCAACGGCGGCATAAATCCGTCAAGCAGGTTATATACGCAAAACTATATGGCTGCCGAGCCGCATCATGGTATAGGCTTTATGGTTATTAGCGACCAGGCCGGACCTATCAATCAAACCAATATTAATGCATCCTATGCTTATCACCTGGGCCTGGCAAGTAATTTAAACCTGGCTGTGGGGGCTTCCGCAGGATTTAATCATATCAGTCTAAATACATCGCTAATTACGCTTGAAAATCCACTTGACCCTGCCATTAGTAACGGGAATAACAGCCAATGGAAACCGGATTTGAGCATAGGCACCTGGTTATATTCATCAAACTATTATGTGGGTGCTTCGGTACAGCAGCTAATACCGCAAAACCTTTACTTTAGCACCAATAATTCTTACAACCAAAGCAAAACAGTTCCTCAATATTTTGTAACCGGGGGGGTGAAACTTTTTTTAACGGATGAGATAACCCTGCTGCCATCATTTTTAATAAAAATGATTAAACCTACTCCAGTCACTTACGATTTAAATGCCAAGTTCTCTTTCAGTGATAAATTTTGGTTTGGCGGCTCCTATCGCCATAACGACTCGTTTGGCGTATTAGCCGGGGTAAATGTAAGCTCGTTTATAAATATCGGGTACTCTTATGATATTACAACATCAGCTTTAAACACGGTAAGTAACGGCACCCATGAAATTGTGATAGGCATACTGCTTAATAACAGGTATAAGGTTACATGCCCGCAGCACCTTTTTTGAGTTTGCAGTGGGCCGTTTTCAGTTGACAGTTGATAAGTGTGTTAAAACTGCTAACTGTCCAGTGCCAACTGCATACTATATCCTATAGTTCCTTCCTCAGCCTTGCAACCGGAATGTTCATCTGTTCGCGGTATTTGGCAACTGTGCGGCGGGCTATATTGTAGCCGGCATCTTTAAGGATGTCAGTGAGTTTTTCGTCAGCTAACGGATGGCGTTTATCTTCGGTGCCAATATGTTCTTCCAATATTTTTTTAACTTCCTTATTTGATACCTCCTCACCACTTTCAGTTTGTATAGCTTCGGAAAAAAAGGATTTTAGCAGGAATGTGCCAAACTCTGTTTGTACATATTTTGAATTGGCAACCCTTGATACGGTTGAAATATCCATGTTGATCCTGTCGGCAATATCTTTAAGGATCATTGGTTTTAAATTCTTATCGTCGCCGGTCAGAAAAAACTCGTATTGATATTGCATAATGGCGTTCATGGTTTTTAAGAGCGTTTGCTGGCGCTGTTTAATAGCATCAATAAACCATTTTGCCGAATCGAGCTTTTGCTTTACAAACTGAACAGCTTCTTTCAATTTTTTATCCCGTTGCGACGCCTTGTCATAATGCTCAAACATTTCCTGGTATGAACGGCTTACCCTAAGTTCCGGGGCGTTCTTTGAATTTAAGGTAAGTATCAGGAACCCATCGTTATTTGAGATATGGAAATCAGGGATCACCTGCATTTGCTTGGTGTTTACCTCGTTAGAGTCGCCTGGTTTTGGATTAAGCTTTAAAATTTCATTTACCACAGCCCTTAATTCAGCCGAGTTCATGTTTAATGATTTTTCAAGCTTATCATAATGTTTGCGGGTAAACTCATCCAGGTAATGCTCAACAACCATTATCGCCTTTTTTATGATCGGATCGTTCGGGTCTTTTTTGCGCAGTTGAATCAAAAGACATTCCTGCAAACTACGGGCGCCTACACCGGCAGGGTCAAAACTCTGGATAACTTTTAGCATATCTTCGACCTCTTCATCTTCGGCAAAAATATTTTGCGAAAATGCAAGATCGTCAGTAAGTGATGTTATAGGCCTGCGCAGATAACCATCGTCATCAAGGCTGCCAATTATCTGTTTGCCTATTCTGAAATCTTTATCTGATAGCGGGAGAAGATCAAGCTGTTGCTGAAGGCTTTCAAAAAACGAGCTCTGTACAGCAATAGGTATTTCCTTTCGTTCATCTTCATCATCCCCGTTTTGATCATACTTTGATCCGTATTCATTCAAATTATCTTCCTGCAGGTAATCTTCAATGTTAAACTCATCGGCTTCACCTTTTTCTTCATCACCGTTATAAGTATCCTCTTCCGGGTCGCGGTCAGGGTATTGTTCTTCGGGTTCGTTTAAATTAGTTAAGCTAAGATCTTCAAGCGCAGGGTTTTCTTCCAGCTCCTCTTTTATGCGTGTATCCAATGAAACGGTGGGGACCTGCAGCAATTTTATAAATTGTATTTGCTGCGGAGAGAGTTTCTGTAAAAGTTTCTGTTGAAGATTTTGTTTTAACATAATTAGATGACGTCAAAAATACATCAATTACTTTAACTAAAAAATAGCTAAAATAACTTGGCATTGGCAAAGCATATAATACTGAAAAAAATAATTTGTTTGGATGACTTTGAAATTTATTAGTTACTTTTAGATTAACAAAAATCAGGGCATATGGCGATAATAAAAGAATTTAAAGAATTTGCCATGCGTGGCAATGTAGTTGACCTTGCTGTCGGCGTTATTATTGGTGCCGCTTTTGGTAAAATTGTTACATCGTTAGTAGCTGACGTTATTATGCCTCCAATTGGTTTTATAACTGGCGGAGTTGATTTTGCTGATAAAAAGATTGTTTTGAAAGAGGCCGATCCAGCACACAAGATCTTAGAAAACGCAATACACTACGGTAATTTTATAAACGCTATAATCCAATTCCTGATTGTTGCATTTTGTATTTTTATGATGGTTAAGGCAATTAATTCATTAAAAAAAGAAGAAGAACCTGCACCTGCAGTTGATCCGGAACCAACAAAAGAAGAAATTTTACTTACTGAGATAAGAGATTTGCTTGCTAAGAAAGCTTAATTCGTTGTTCATTAGTTCACTGGCTCAATAGTTCATTGGTCTTGTCATTTTAAACATGAAGTGACAAGACCAATGAACTATTGAACCAATGAACCAGTAAACTAAAAAGTTTTAGGCAATTTAGGGTCTGTAAGTATAATATAATCGGCTTTGCTGGTAAATTTACTCCAGTCGGGGTTATCAAAACTATCATCATCATAAGCAGCAATATTCAGGATGCGCACATTGGGCGCATACTTTTTTAACTGGGCGGCGGTGCCCAATTTTTCTTCACTGTGAAAACCGCCGTTTACCTGCAATATCTTAAACCCTGGATGGTTTCTAAATAATAGTGCTACATTATAGCCCATGGTTGCATCCCAAAGGTTTTGCGCCTGGTACATTTTCATGTTACCCATTGCGCCATGCCCGCCCATTATAGCAACAAATTTATCATAATAAGCGCCGGTGGCAGTATCAATGGGTAATGGAGGTAATAAAGCTTTCCCCTTTTCATCAAGCTGCTGCAAACTGCCCAGCCCTAAACGGTTAACCATATTGGTGTATCGTGCCGGTGCATTAGCTGCTGTAACCGGTATATGGTTAGTTTTAGCCAGTTCGATCAGCGGGCGGTAATCTTTATAATTGTGCCAGGCACGTGCTTCGGTAATAAAGTTTTTTTCGCGGATAAGGCCTGCAAGATATTCATTAAGCGGGGTTTGGCAGTCTGTTTCAAACATTTCCATTGATAAAGCCACCTTTCCCTGGTATTTATCGGCAAGCTTTTTGAAAATAGCATATTCCAGGTAATGCCCCGTTGAGTCATTATGGTCTTCGCCAAAAAACAAAACATCGGCTTTTCTCATATCATTTGCTATCTCATCAAGCGTTACTATCTTTTGCTTTGATGAGCTGTAGATCTTGTAATGGGTAGATAAGGAATCCTGTGATAATACACAGAGAGGCAATACAAGTAGTATTATGAGTATAGCTTTCATTATAGGTTGATTGAGTTGATTAAGTTAGATTGAGTTTTGAAAATTACTTAAGCGCATCTTCATGATTATAAAGTGCAATATATTTAAACCGCTGAACATATCAAACTGATTTCAGATCCAGCATTAAAGATAGAATTGGTACGCCGCTCTAACTCAATCAACCTAATCTAACTTAATCAACCCTTCGAAACCTCATCAACTCAAAAAAGCAAAACAATATTTGAGAAATACCAAAAAATAACTACATTTGCGCTCTTGTTTTAAAAACGACGAATAGAATAAAATAGCCATGAAAAGAACGTTTCAGCCCTCACAAAGGAAAAGAAGAAATAAACACGGTTTCCGTGAGCGCATGTCAACTGCTAACGGCAGAAGAATATTAGCATCGAGAAGAGCTAAAGGCAGAAAAAGATTATCAGTATCTGACGAACGCAGTCATAAAGCATAAAGCTGGTTGCTTTCTCCGGATAGGGGCTTGAGCCGGTTGTATACTTAAATTTCGGTTCAGCATCAGCAACTATGTACACTTTTAAAAAAGAAGAACGGTTATGTAATAAGAAGCTTATTGACAAGCTTTTTCATAACGGTTCTTCTTTTTTATGTTACCCTTTTAAAGCTTCGTGGCTGTTGGTTAATGAGCCCGCGCAATTTCCCGTTCAAATTTTATTTTCGGTATCAAAGAGGCGTTATAAACACGCTGTTGACCGTAATTTAATAAAAAGACGCATACGTGAGGCTTACAGGCTTAATAAGCAAAAATATTTATACGATGTATTGAACAGTAGCAACAAAAAAATTGTGCTTTCAGTAGGCTTTATAGGTAAGGAAATTGCTGAATATGATTTTGCTGAAAAAAAAATGCTGAAGCTTTTAACACAGCTTTGTGCAGAAATTGAAAAATGAAAGCTATCAGCAACATATTGAAGCTTATAGTTGGATCAGTTTTCGTTGTGCTTATAAAAATATACCAATATTTTATATCACCGTTAACCGGTGCTTCATGCAGGTATACACCTACCTGCTCACAATATGGAGTAGAAGCAATAAAAAAACATGGCCCCTTTAGAGGCGGGTGGTTAACTTTAAAACGTATTGCCAGCTGCAACCCCTGGGGGGGCCACGGGCATGATCCCGTACCATGATATGAGTCTTAAGTCCGGAGTCATAAGTCAAAAAGTGGCTATATGCACTGACTTAAGACTCCGGACTTTGGACTTAAGACTTAAAAAATGAGCCTGATTTTACAAATTGAAACCGCTACTCCCTCATGTTCTGTTGCCCTGGCAAAAGATGGAGTTGTATTGGCCTGTAAACAGGTTAACGGGCGTAATTTACACGCCGAAGTAATCACCAGGTTTATTGAAGAAATAATATCAACAGTTGGTTTCAACTATCCGGATCTTGATGCTATTGCAGTTAGCTGCGGGCCAGGTTCATACACAGGGTTGCGTATTGGTATATCAACAGCCAAAGGTTTATGTTTTGCACTTGATAAACCGCTTATTGCTATTGAAACTTTAGAGGCCATGGCTTATGGGATTATCAGTATGGATGAATACAAATCAAAAGAAAACCTGCTTTTGTGCCCTATGATAGATGCCAGGCGAATGGAGGTTTATACCGCAGTATTTACCACTAGCGGCGAAAGAATAAAACCAACCTCTGCGACAATAGTTGATGAAAATAGTTTTGATGATCTTTTAAAAAACAACGAGATCTTGTTTTTTGGCGACGGTGCCGAAAAGTGTTTTAATGTTTTGAATAAAAACCCCAACGCTTCCTTTTTACCGGGCTTTGAAAACTCGGCAACCAGCCTTACCCAAAAGGCAGCAGAAAAATTTAATAATGGGGAATTTGAAGACGTTGCTTACTTTGAACCCTATTATCTTAAGGATTTTATTGCCGGTAAAAAAGCGGGGTGATTTCGGAATTCGGATATTCGATTTCGGATTTATAGCGATTAGAAATTTATTCAGAATTTAAATAACAAAGGCAATTATTTTGCATCCGCATTCCAAAAATTCCGCATTCAACACTCCGAACTCCGCATTTAATAAATCCGAAATCGAATATCCGAATTCCGAAATCTAGTTGTCTGTTTTAAATATGCGTCCCCACAAACGGCTTAAAAATCCCTTTTCGCCTGTTGGGATAACACTTGCATTCATGGGATGCTCTATTACCGGTCCAATCTTAAGTGAAAAGCCTAAAAAGATATCAGCCCCGGTAAATGCACTGTTTTGAAAGGTCTGGGTTGTACTTTTATTTAGCTGTGATGACAATAAACTGCCGGTTTGCGATAGTTTATCACTGCCCAAATAAAATTCAAAATTTGGAGTTTGTACCATAAACTGTGCACCCAGGTTAAACATTTTCAAGTCATCATAGGTTGTGGTAAGGGTTAAAATGTATTTTTTATACTGAAAAGGATTAACCAAGGCACCGGTAAAACCCGGATAAAACAATTCTTTTGATGCTATAAGTGTTGGCGAGTACCGGAAGTTTTTATTATCATCTATCCAGAATTTTTTATGGATACTTAACTCGGCCCTGCCATCAATCGGAGTGTTAAATGATGTTTGTACTGAATTACCATGAATTATGTGGCTAACTGCATTGTATATACTGTCTTCTCTGCTTTTTGATGATAAACCATTTATAGTAGTAATATCATTAAATGCACCCACACGTGAACGGCTGCTCCAGTGAATAAAGCCCAGGTCCTTTATATTCCCCTGTATGAAAAAGCTATCCTCCGTTCGGAAGGTTGCGCCTAATGAGATAGCCGCCCCCGGATTGCGGAAAGTTGGCAAATAATCGCGGGAAGTTAAATGCCCGGGAATGTAATTTGTATAATAAACGCCGCTTAACCCCAGGATAGCCGAATCATTAATATTATCAAAAACTACTTGTGAGCTGGTAGTATTTAACTTTTCATATTGTATGCCTAATAACGCACTTAACTTTGCGCCAAAAGAAAATTGCTTATTGATCTTTTCTTTATAAGTGAAACTGATTTGGTGGTATGATTGGAAATGGAAGTTATTATTAAAAATATTAGAATAGCTATTGGCGTTAAAACTTGCCGGGCCATTTAACAAGGCTATTGACTCATCGGTAAATGTTCCTTTTCCTTCCATTTTGGTTTGCACCGCGAAACCCAGCTCAACATCTCCATTCAGGCTCGAAAACATTTTGAACATAATAGAATACGCGTTCAAATTAGCATTTAAATGATTTTCCCTGCCCTTGTTTATCCGTAATGCTGTATTATTATACATATTATTAAAAGCCCGCCCCTTTAGGCTTGCCTGTGCATCGCCAAGAATAAAAAAGTTAACGTTAAAATTGGGTACCAGGAAATTGGAGGCAAATTGCTTGCTTGAATCGGTTATAAAAGCTTTTTGGGAAGGGTTTTCAAAAGAGTCATACAAACTGCCTGTATTATACTGGGAAAATTGTTGACCAAAAATTTTAACTGAGAATGATATTAACAAAAAAACAAGTAAAATCTTCTTCATATATCGCGCAGTGACGGTATTTTTATATTCGTCTTAAAGATAAAACTCCAAATCGATTAATTGAAAAATAATAACAATAAACCAGTTTAACGAAATTGAGTGTTTATAGTTGTGTGAATGAAGGTCTATTTTAATTGGTAAGCAGTTGTATCGGTACTCAGCTTCATGCAAAAATTGGTGTAAAAGTTTTTGTCAGCCGCGGTAAACTGAAACGATGCAGCATAAAAATTTTTCCACCCGGGATCAATTGATTTAAAATCGTCATATACACCCGGATCCATATCTCTTTCGAGTATAGGTTGAGCATTTTTAAAATGAAAAAAGAAAGCAACATTGCTTTGTGCTGCCAGTAAATTATCAAACTGGTTATATTGTTCGTTTTTGTTTAAAAACTTACGGTTTATATAGGTATCGTAATAGCTTGCTAATTCAGCATTGCTATTAGCAAGTATTAAATAATTGTCAATTATTATAAAATACGGTTTTCTGAAAATACTGAAAGCATCGCCCAGTAAAAAAAACGGTAACTTATCATAACTTAATTGCCCTATGTTTTCATCGTTCATAGTACTTATAGCCGTTATAATTAATTTGAGCTTTGATCCGTCTTTTACAGATATTATCGCGAATTTTTCAAAAAAACGGGTTGTTACAATAGCAAACTCATTGCCAAGTAAACTATTGAACTCAGTTTTTATTTTCACTGCAGCTTCAGCTTTTACCTTGCTGTATAGTTGATCTCTTTCGGCTGAAAGCCCTGTTTTATTCTGCCAGTCAGTTAGGTTTGTGCCAAATTTCAAAGGATTTGAAACAGAGAAATTGGTACTGTATGCAGTTGTTGAAGGAAAAATATCTTTCAGATGATTAATAACCGGTTGCTGGCCTGTAAATAGGTTTAAATAGCTTAACGGGCCACTGTTTTGCACCGTTGTAGATCCGTTAAACATAATAGCATCACTGCGGTAATTCAGGCTTAATGTTGCCAGCGCAGGCAACAGTTTAAAGTTTTTAAAAATATCAGTATTTTTATTTTTAAACAGTTGCTCAAATAAGGGAGAAAGCTCAGTGTAATTTACATAAAGGTTAGCCAGTGAATTATTGCTTTGCTGCTCGGAAAGTAAAACAAAGGGTTCTTTATCAGCCTTGTTTTTATGAGATATACTTTGATCTATCAGTTCTTTTGAAAAACTGCCTGAAAAAACATTGTTCCCTTTATTTATTATATAAAAACGTTTTTTTAGTGCACTTATATAAATGTTATATCCAGATCTTCCCGCAGTACGGATAGGGGTTACCAAGAGCCCGCTGTTTGTTTTTTTACTTAACTGGTCAAACAAATCAGGTTCAAACCCATTGGCCGGCGACATGGAGAGCAGCAGATCAATGCCATCTGTTTTTGAAGGATGTAAGGAAATGAATATATTTTGACCGGTAAAGTATTTGCTTAATATCGGATTTTGAAGTAGCTGCTGCCTTAGGGTATCTAACAGGCCCAGTTTCTGTTTTCCAATAACTGCTGCAAATAGTTTGTTATCTTTAAAAATATCATAAAAACCTTTATCATTATTAAATTCAAATATCAACGATGCATTACCAGGGATTGAATCCATTACCTGGTTGGTACGTGTTCCCGGCGGGTTTAAGTTTTTAAAATAAACAACCGTTACAAACGCTGTAACTGCTAATAAAATTAGGGTAATAATTATTTGCTTTTTCATTGCTGACTGCTGTGCAAATGTAGGTTTTTAAGTTGATTAAGTTAGATTAGGTTGATTGCGTTGATTAGGTTGCCATGGTCGGTTTTTTAAATTATAATTGTTTAAAATATTAATATCAACCAGGCTGCTTTCTGCTTTAACTAATGCAACATGTAAGTGATTTTTAACCCTGTCAACTTAATCCAACCCAATCAACCTATCTCAATAAATCTTAACTTTGCCGCTTATAACTCATCTTTATAACTCATGAAGAAGAAAATATTTATTACCGCTTCTATTTTAGGTGCGCTTGCTGTTATTGCAGGTGCTTTTGCTGCACATGGCTTGCAAACACGTTTATCTGTGAAAGATATGCAGGTATGGAATACCGCAGTACAGTACCAGTTTTACCATGTATTTGCCTTACTGGCTTTATCACACCTGAGCAGGTACCAAACTACACTTGTTAACACTTGCTATTATCTTTTTACCATTGGGATAGTATTCTTTTGCGGTTCATTATACCTGCTTGCAACCCTCGAACTACTTGGATGGGCGTGGATCCGGATAATTGGCCCTGTAACCCCGCTTGGCGGATTTCTGTTTATTTGTGGATGGATAACTATGGGTATTGCTGCTACCAAAAATAAATAATTTAATGTTAGAGTTTGCCGAAGCACAGTATACCGACCGCGAAACACTTTTTGTTGAAGTGATTTTGCCTTTGGCAATTGCAAAAAATTATACCTACCGCGTTCCTTATGAAATGAACGACGCTGTAATGGTGGGCAAGAGAGCAGTAGTGCAGTTTGGCAAAAGCAAGCTTTACACCGCAATTATTGCATCAATAGGCAAACTGGCGCCTGAAAAATACCAGGCAAAATATATTATAGAACTATTGGATGACCGACCTGTAGTTACCGCCGAACAGTTAAAGTTTTGGCAATGGATGTCGGAATATTATATGTGTACTTTGGGCGAGGTGATGAATGCCGCATTGCCATCAGCATTAAAACTGGCCAGTGAAACACGGATAATGCTTAACAAAGATTATGAGGTTGACCGCACATTGCTGCACGACAAAGAATTTTTAATTGTTGAAGCGCTTGATATTCAGCCCGAACTAACCGTTAGCGATATTGTGAAGCTGTTGGGGCAAAAAACGGTTATGCCTATTTTAAAATCATTATTCGAAAAAAATGTAATTCATATATCAGAGGAGGTTAGCGAACGTTATAAACCCCGTACCCGGAGTTTTATAACGCTGAATCCTATTTATCAAAACCCGGATAATTTAAGGGAGCTTTTTGGCATTCTTGAAAAACGTGCCCCTAAACAGGCAGATGCTGTATTGGCCTATATAAAGCTTTCACGCCATCAAAAAAGTATTTCAAAAAATGAACTGATTGAAGAAAGCGGAGCAGGTGTGGCAAGCATTAAATCGCTTGAAGAAAAGGAAGTATTTGTTATTGAGGAAAAAAATGTAAGCCGTTTGTTTTTTGAAGAAGAAGAGCTTTACAGCAACTTTGAATTAAGTGAACAGCAAAATGCGGTACTCGGAGAAGTTAAAGAGCAGTTTAAGCAAACGGATGTGGTGCTTTTGCATGGGGTTACATCATCCGGCAAAACACAGATCTATATTAGGCTGATTGAAGAGATGATCAGCTCAGGCAGGCAGGTTCTGTATCTGCTGCCTGAGATTGCACTCACCACACATATTATTGAGCGCCTGCGCGTATATTTTGGGGCGAGCATAGGGATTTATCATTCCCGGTTTAATGATAATGAGCGGGTTGAGGTTTGGCAAAAAGTTATCAGTAATGAATATAAGGTTTTGCTGGGGGCACGGTCAGCTGTTTTTTTGCCGTTTAATGATCTGGGTTTGATTATTGTGGATGAAGAGCACGAAACTTCGTACAAGCAATTTGACCCTGCACCACGCTATAATGCCCGCGATGCCGCTATTTTTTTAGCTAATATGCACAAGGGTAAGGTGTTGTTAGGCTCAGCGACACCATCATTTGAAAGCTATTACAATGCCCGGATCCATAAATATGGCTTTGCAGAGCTTACCGAAAGATATGGCGGCGTAAAGCTTCCTGAAATAGAGGTGGTTAGCATAGCAGAAGAAACCAGGCGAAAAACCATGCAATCGCACTTTACAAGTGTGTTGATGGGGGATATTAATAAGGCTCTTGAAAATAAGGAACAGGTTATTTTGTTTCAGAACAGGCGCGGATATGCACCGCTGCTGATGTGTAAGATATGTGCCTATACGCCCAAATGTATTAATTGTGATGTTAGCTTAACCTATCATAAAAGCAGTGGTAAGCTGCATTGCCACTACTGCGGGTATAAAGAAGATGCCCCGCAGATTTGTCCTGCTTGCGGATCAACCCACCTTGAATACAAAGGCTTTGGGACAGAAAAAGTTGAAGATGAACTAGCGATGATTTTACCGGATGCCCGGATGGCCCGTATGGACCTGGATACTACCCGTTCGCGCAATTCATTGCAAACCATATTAAATAATCTTGAAGAGAAGAAAATTGATATACTGGTAGGCACGCAAATGGTTGCCAAAGGATTGGATTTTGCAGATGTTACGGTTATAGGGATTATCAATGCGGACAGCCTGCTGAAGTATCCTGATTACCGTGCCAATGAGCGCAGCTACCAGATGCTGGCCCAGGTTAGTGGCAGGGCAGGGCGCAGGGGCAAGCAGGGGAAGGTGGTGATCCAAACTTATGACCCTGGGCACCGCGTTATAAAACAGGTTATTGAAAATAATTATACCGATCTGTATTTTACGGAGATGGAGGAGCGTAAGAGTTTTAAATATCCACCATTTTACCGCATCATTAACCTGGATATTAAGCACAAAGATCCCGAAATTGTGCATAATCAATCCATTTACCTTGCCAATGAGCTACGTAAACAGTTCGATGACAGGGTAATTGGGCCTGAATTTCCGCTGGTTAGCCGGATCAGGAACTATTATATTAAAACTATAATGTTGAAATTTGAAAAGGACGGCATCTCCATTAATAAAGTAAAAGCTATCATCAGGGATATAATTACGCAGTTTCAAACCACTAAGCTGAGCAAAGGGAGCATAGTGCAGCCTGATGTTGATCCATATTGATTTTTTTCAATTTAGTAGTGATAACTTTGTTAAAAAATCACTGATTTATGAGCGAGCATCATTACAAAACAAACATTGCCTGGACAGGAAACCTGGGCAACGGAACAAGTGACTATCGGTCATATGAAAGAAGTCACACAATAACTGTAGATGGAAAACCAACAATTCCCGCTTCATCCGACCCCTCATTTCGTGGTAGTAATATAAGGTATAACCCCGAAGAGTTGTTGGTAGCATCGCTTTCCTCATGCCACATGTTATGGTATCTTCATTTATGCTCGGTAGTGGGCATTGTTGTAATTGAATATACTGATGAGGCAAAAGGTATTATGATAGAAACCTCAGACGGCGGGGGGCATTTTAAAGAGGTAACTTTATATCCCAGGGTTATTGTTAGCGATGAATCAATGATTGATGAAGCTAACGCCTTACATCAGAAAGCAAACAAAATGTGCTTTGTGGCCAACTCCTGTAATTTTCCGGTTTTTCATAAACCCACATGTAACACGATTTAAGGATTTTATTTAGTTAAACCGGGTGAGAGCCCAATTGTGTAAAGAAAATCAATCTGAAAATTAATCAATTATAAATCCTTTCTCCTATAAATCTGTTAAATCAATAAATCGAGTCAAATTCGTATTAGATTTGTACTTACAATGGCCTATAAGTATATCGACAATTACCGCGAAAAAGGTGCGCGCAAGTTACTGGTTGAAGAATTAAAGAAAAAAGGAATTGATGACGAACGGGTTTTAGCCGCAATAGGCAAAGTAAAGCGCCATTATTTTTTTGATGAAACCTTCTGGAACCAGGCCTATAAAGATATAGCCTTTCCAATAGGCGAAGGGCAAACTATATCTCAGCCTTATACGGTAGCCTACCAAACCCAATTGCTCCATATTAATAAAGGCGACAAGGTGCTTGAGATAGGTACCGGCAGCGGATACCAAACATGTATCTTGCTTGAACTCGGCGCAAAAGTTTATACTATTGAACGGCAGGAGAAATTGTATAACCTTGCCCGCCTGGTTTTACCGCATATTGGTTACAAAGCTAATTTTTTTGTTGGAGATGGCTCAATAGGCTTAGCCAAACATGCGCCTTACGATAAAATAATAGTTACTGCCGGTGCGCCAACAGTTCCGGATGTGTTATTAAAACAGCTGAATATTGGAGGCATCCTGGTGATCCCCGTAGGTGACGAGCGATTGCAAAAAATGGTTACCATAATTAAAGTTGCCGAGCATGACTATGAAAAGATTGTGCTGGATACTTTTAGATTTGTGCCGTTGGTTGGAGATAAAGCGTGGTAGAAGGAATTTCGGATTTCGGATGTTCGATTTCGGATTTAATTTAAAAGGATTTAAACGCAGGATAAACAATGGTTTAAATAAATTTTTCTAAAAAAACAATTCCGAAATCGAACATCCGAAATCCGAAATCAAAATTATCTTTTCATCGCTCTATCCATCTCAACCTTTGTATCACGCTCTTTTAGGGTTTCGCGTTTATCAAAGGTCTTTTTGCCCTGGGCAAGGCCAATTTCCAATTTGGCAAAGCCGCGTTCGCTGATGAATAATGCAAGAGGTACAATAGTTAATCCTTTTTCCTCGCCGCGGGTTTGCAATTTTTTTAATTCTTTTTTGGTGAGCAGTAAAACGCGGTCGCGTTTGGCTTCGTGGTTATAAAATGAGCCAAAACTATACTCAGCTATATGCAGGTTCCGTACATAAAGCTGATCATTTATAAAAGTGCAAAACGCATCATTAATATTGGCTTTACCATCGCGGATAGATTTTATTTCAGTACCCAGTAACTTTATGCCTGCAATGTATTTATCAAGTATGTGGTACTCAAAATAAGCTTTTTTGTTCTTTATATAAATATCCTGGTTCATCACTGCCTCTTTTGCTGCAAATATGCAAATTATTTTTGTGGCTTAACCACCAGCACAGGTACGTTCACCTTGTGGCGCACGGAATTTACAGTTGTTCCAAAAATCAGATCTTTTAATGCCTTATGTCCATGCGATCCCATTACTATAAAATCGATATCCTCGCTGTTTACAATTTTAGCTATTGAGCTTGCAGCGCTTCCGTAACCAATTTGGGCTCTTGCCTTATAACCATGTTTTACAAGCGTATTAACATAAGTGTTAAGGTTATCAACGTCGCTTTGTGTTTCGTGGTCCATTACTTCAGTACCGTAGTAACGTGCGCCTGCGGTTTCAACAACATGTATTAATGTATAAGCTGCATGTTTGCCGCCCTGCATTATAGCGTTTCGGATACAATCTGCGTCGTTTTTTGAAAAATCAATAGTTATACCTATATGGTTGTAAACAACCGGTTTCAAGTCTTCAATTGTAGTGGCTAGGCCATGGGGTACTTGTGCAGGCATATCTCTGTGTTTAAAAAATATCGGCCTTAAAAATACATATACCAGTAATAGTCCAACGCCAACTATCAGGGGTGTTGCCAGCCCGTAAACCCATACAGTAGCCGAAGGGTATTGTGTTATCCAGTCGCCAATTTGCTGATACACCAATTTTGCATTTAAGCTTACAATTACAATAGCACTTGTCCAGGCCAATATTTTAACTTTTAAACTGATGGCAAATTTACCCATTCTCTTTTTGTTTGATGTAAAATGGATAAGGGGGATTACCGCAAAACCTAACTGCAGGCTCAATACAACCTGGCTTAGTATGATAAGGCTGCCCAAACCACTTTCACCAAAGTAAATAATAGTGAAAACAGCAGGTACAATGGCCAGCACACGGGTTAGTAATCGCCGCAGCCATGGTTCAATACGCAGGTTAATGTGCCCCTCCATAATTATTTGCCCGGCAAGTGTGCCGGTTATAGTTGAGCTTTGGCCCGATGCTATTAAAGCTATTGCAAAAAGGGTAGGGGCTGTAGCACCAAAAATATGTTCCAGCAATTTATAAGCATCCTGAATTTCAGCAACCTGGAAGTAGCCGTTTTTGTAAAATGCCGCCGCCGCTAATATCAATATGGCAGCATTAACAAAAAATGCCAGGTTTAGTGCAATAACCGTATCAAACAGATTGAACTTAATAGAGGCTTTGATACCCTCATCTGTACGGGTTATTTGCCTGGTTTGCACTAATGATGAATGCAGATATAAATTATGCGGCATTACCGTTGCTCCGATTATACCTATGGCAATATATAATGCGCTGCCCGATAAATTACCCGGAATAAACCCTTTGGCTACACTGACAACATTGGGCCCGACAATAAACATCTCAATTAAAAATGATAAGCCGATAATAAATATCATCGACATAATGAAAGCTTCAAGCTTGCGCATGCCTTTATTCATCAGGAACAGCATCAATACTGTATCGGTAATAGTAAGCGATATGCCCCATAACAGCGGCAGGTGAAACAATAGCTGTAAGCCGATGGCCATACCGATGATCTCGGCCAGGTCGCAGGCTATAATTGCTATCTGGGCCAATATGTAAAGACAGAAATTTACAAAACGGGGGTAGGCATTTTTTGAAGCTTGTGCCAGGTCAAGCCCGCGCACAATTCCCAATCGCGCACTGAGTGATTGCAGCAACAATGCTATTAGGTTTGACGCAAACAAAACCCATATCAGCCTGTACCCAAATGCGCTGCCGCCGGCAATATCTGTCGCCCAGTTGCCCGGATCCATATAACCTACGCTAACCAGGTAAGCCGGACCCAAAAAAGCTAAAACTCTTTTCCATCCGGTTTTACTTTCGGTGTTTATTGAACTATGAACATTAGCTAATGAACGGTCGTTTTTGTTACTCATAAGGTGATCAATAAATTATTAGCTACCTCGCGGCTTATCTGTACGGTTTTGTTTTCCATCTGCAATACCATTGATCGGTCGAACTCAATAATGTCTTCAACCATTATTTTTTTTCCTATAGTAAGGCCATGCTTTTCCAGGTATTGTAAAAAAGCGGCAGAGTGGTCACGCACTCCGCAAATTATCCCGCTTCCATTAAGTTCAATTGCTGAAACGGGCTTCAGATCATGTATTTTAAATTTACCATTGGAGTCAGGTATCGGATCCCCATGAGGATCATATTTCGGGAAGTTCATAAATTTATCGAGGCGGTCAATCAGTTCGTTTGAAGAGATATGTTCCATCTCTTCAGCCATCTCATGTACCTCGTCCCATTTAAAATTCAATTTCTCAACCAAAAAAAATTCCCATAGCCTGTGCTTGCGGATAATATTTACAGCAATTTTTTCGCCCGCGGCCATAAGCGTAACGCCCTGGTATGGGGTATAATTGATAAGCTCTTTATCAGCCAGCTTTTTCAGCATGTCTGTTACCGACGATGCCTTTGTATTTAATAGTGCTGCAAGCTGGTTAGTGCTTACACTTTCGGCATTAAGTGACAGGTGATAGATTGACTTTAAGTAGTTTTCTTCGGCTAAAGTATTCATTTATACAAATCTAATTAAAAATTTAGACAAACCTAAATATTTGTAGAAAAAGAATTTATTTCGGTTAAAGGCGTTTTTTAAAAAATTTTATTTTGTAGATTAAGTAAAAGTATATATTTGCATTACTATGGCTGCTGAATTAGATAAAATAGACCTGCAAATATTAAAGATATTACAAGAAAATGGAAGGATAACCAACCTTCAACTGTCAAATGAAATAGGGCTTTCGCCCGCACCAACTTTAGAACGGGTGCGGAAGCTGGAAAATGCAGAATATATAAAGAGCTACCATGCTTTGGTTGATGAAGAAAAACTTGGCCTTGGGATAAAAACCTTTATCCAGATCTCTCTTGATTTTCATCAAAAAAACACTATCCAAACATTTTTGGATGAGATCCAAACCATCAAAGAAATTACAGAGTGCCACCACGTAACCGGGCAGTGTGATTTTTTATTGAAAGTATATGTACGTGACATTAAATCATATGAACAATTGATCATGGAAAAAATAAGCCGCATCACCGTGGTTAAAACTTTCCAAACCATGATGATCATGTCAACCAGTAAGAAAGAACCGATAGTGCCGCTGGAGTATTAATTCGATTTGAAGATTTGACGATGTGTCAATTTGAAGATGAATTTATTCTCCTGTAATGTTCAAATCTTCAAATCAACACATCTTCAAATTAGTGTATCTGCCAATCAATCGGCTTCTTACCTTCTTTTATAAGTATTTCATTAGTTCTTGAAAATGGCTTTGAGCCAAAAAAGCCCCGGTCTGCTGAAAATGGCGACGGGTGAGGTGATTTAATGATGTGATGTTTTTTCTGATCAATCAGTTCGGCTTTGGCCTGTGCAAAGCTTCCCCAAAGGATAAACACAATTCCTTCTTTTTCTTCGGAGATCCTTTTTATTACGGTATCGGTAAACGTTTCCCAGCCACGTTTTTGGTGCGAGCCCGGTGTACCCGCTCTAACGGTAAGGCTTGCATTTAGTAATAGTACGCCCTGAGTTGTCCATTCTGTAAGGTCGCCATGGTTTGGAATAGTAAAACCCGGGATATCCGTCGCCAGCTCTTTGTAGATGTTTCTTAATGATGGAGGTATAGTGATGCCCTTTTGTACCGAAAATGACAAACCATGCGCCTGGCTTTCGCCATGATAAGGATCCTGGCCAAGTATAACTACCTCCAGTTTATCAAACGGCGTTTTGTTAAATGCGTTAAATATATCGCCGTTTTTAGGGAATATTTTGTGCCCTGCTTCCTTTTCTTCTTTCAGGAATTTCCTCAGATCTGCCATATACGGCTTATCAAATTCATCACCCAAAACTTTCAGCCACAAGGGCTCTAATTCTACTGCCATAAATATTTATATAGATGTTGATTTAGCGTACAAATAAACGGATATTTGCATACTAATTTTTAGTTTACAAAAAGATGTCAAATATAGTAAGGTTAATTATTGCCTGTGTAGTTTTAGGTGCTGCCGTTGCTCTTTGTGCCTTTGGTTTTTGGGGCTGGGGCATATTGGTGTTGTTTTTAGGTGGTATTGTGTTGTTAAGCTACTTTTTTAATGAAAACATGATCATCTCACAATGGTTTTTACGTAAAGAAAAATCAGAGAAGGCCGAAGAATGGTTATTAAAAATAACTGATTACGAAAAGCAGTTAAATAAAAGCCAATGGGGGTATTATAATTTATTAATCGGCCTGGTCGAGTCGCGCAAATCACCTTTGAAATCAGAAAAATATTTCAAGAAGTCGCTTACGTTAGGTATGAAAATGTCGCATAACATTGCATTGGCAAAGCTAAGTCTTGCCGGGATTGCCATGGCAAAGCGCAACAAACGCGAAGCGCAGATGTATTTGCAGGAAGCTTCAAAAGAGGATAAGAATAAATTACTTACCGACCAGATAAAGATGATGAAAAGCCAGATGGCACAGATGGATAAACAGGTAGTAAGAGGCGGATATCGCCAGTATTAAGATAATTTAAAAAACGTCCCGAATTATCGGGACGTTTTTATTTCTCTTCAATTGAGCTGTAATAATCAGGCTCAGATGAGTGGTGCTGATTGGGTGATACGTACCTGTCGGCGATAAATGAACTTTCTTCCGAAGGATTAGCCACTTCAACCATTTTTAATAAGCTTCTGATAAAAGATAAATTAAAATTGCTTCTATTCAATTTTATCAGGTATTCTTTTTCGGTTATTTCCAGAATTGAATTTGTCATAACTATATTAGTATGTGTTATTTACAATATTAAGCATCTATAAATACACTAAAGTACTGTTCATTTTATCATTTGGTTAACAAATTGTTATCAACTAGGCAAATAGATTGTTACGCATGCATCAAAATTCAGGTTTGTTAATTCTTTATATTTACCATCAATTGTAAAACAAAGTCCCTTTCCTGAATCAACCAATTATGAAATTTTTATTCATCATTCTTTCAGTTTTTTTTACTGTCTCTGTAACTCACGCGCAGCTAACAACATCAAAATTATTTGGCGACCATATGGTATTGCAAAGAAACCATGATATACCGGTGTGGGGCCAAAGCGCAAAAAAAGCCAAAATATCAGTTAGCTTTAATAAGCAACTCTTAACAGTTAAGGCTGATGAGCAGGGTAACTGGAAAGCCACTCTTCATCCAATGCAGGAAGGCGGCCCCTATGTTATGAAAATTTCTTCCGGGAAAGAATCCATTACCTACTCAGATATTATGCTTGGCGAGGTGTGGCTTTGCTCAGGGCAATCAAACATGGAGTTTCAGCTGAAAAATGCTTATGGATACAAGACAGAGCAAAAGATTGCTGCAAAAATTGCAGTCCGCCAGTTTCATGTTCCAAGCAAAATAAGCCTGACCCCCGAAAAAGATCTTGCCAGTGGTGGCCAATGGACAATTGCAGCGGCCAATACCATAGGCGATTTTACGGCAGTAGGTTATTTTTATGCCAAACAACTGGCTCAAAATTTACATGTTACCGTGGGGATAATAAACAGTAGCTGGGGAGGAACTGAGGCAGAAGACTGGATAAGCAGGGAAGCAATGTCAGGCTCACCCGAATTAAATGCTATCGTGCCAACACTACCCCAAAACAATGAACAACTGAGCCAGCGAACAGACAAATTATTAAAATCATGGGCTTATCATAACAAGCCTGTTGTAAATTATACTTCGGAGGAACTTGCCGCTAAGCCAGCCTATTTTTTTGAAAACTGGCAGCACGGCAATGCGCCGGGTTCCTGGGAGTGGATGGGAAAACTTTATTCCTATCGCGGACAAGGGTTTATGCAGCGTACTATTAGCCTTGATAGTTCTTATTCTTCAATGGGGTCGATAATTTCGCTGGGAGTAACAGATGCGGATCTGGCTGTTTATGTTAATGGTAAACTCATTAACAGGAGCACTTCAACAACCGGGTCTCAATTTACCGTACCTGCCGGAACATGGAAGGGAGGAATGAATAGCTTAGTGATTAATTTACAATCAGCGCAAAAAGATCCTTCCTGGTTTGGAATAGGGCTTAATGGCAGCGGCGTGAATGATTTAAATGTTCGTTTTGCCGATACTACCGTTAATTTAGCCGATGGCAACTGGCGCGTAATGCCCGATTTGAGCAAGCCGTATCATTTCGACTTTTTGCCCAATAACAATGCGTTTACGCTTTATAATGGAATGGTAAATCCGCTTATCCCTTTTGCAATTGCAGGAGTGATCTGGTACCAGGGTGAATCAAATGCAGATAGGGCATATCAATACCGTTCTGTTTTTCCATTGCTGATCACCGACTGGCGTAACAAATGGAAACAGCAGCTCCCGTTCTTATTTGTACAGCTATCGTCATTTGGAGCTTCGCAGAGCAGTAATTTTGGCAGTAGCTGGGCCGAGTTGAGGGAAGCCCAAAACATGGCGCTGCAATTACCTAATACCGGCCTTGCCGTTACTACCGATATCGGGGATGCATTTAATATTCATCCAAAAGATAAGGCAGATGTTGGTTACAGGCTGGCAGCATCGGCATTAACTAATGTTTACCATTTACCGGGCTTTTTTGAAAGTCCGCTATTTACCGCTGCCGATTTTACAAATGGCTATGCCATGATAAACTTTAAAAATGCGGAAAGTGGATTGATGGCAAAAGACATATATAATTATGTGAAAGGATTTGAGCTGGCGGGGGCAGACCATAAATTTTATTATGCGCAGGCTGTAATAACCGATAAAAATAAAGTAAAGGTATCATGTAGTGCGGTCCCCAACCCGGTTGCAGTTCGTTATGGCTGGACTAACTCGCCAATTGATGCCAATCTTTTCAGTATCCAGGGATTACCGGTAAGCCCGTTTAGGTCAGATACCTGGGATGGCGTAACCTTTGGGCATAAATTTGAATAGGAAAGTATTACAATAAAAAAACTCCGTGTTACTCTGTAAATCCTCTGCGTGCTCCGTGGTTAAAAATTACCGCAGAGGGCGCAAAGAAGGCACGAAGATCACGGAGTTAATTATCGATCTCTTTAATTTGAAGGATATTACGCAAACCAGGCCATTACCAGTTCTTTTGAAGGCAGGGTGATATCGAGCTTTAACTTTTTACGCATTCCGCCCAAATCATTAAACACTTTGTTTGGGTTGGCAGCTTTTAAATCCTCAAGCGTATTAATGCCCATTTTGTTTAATACAGGTACCCATTCGGCAGGTACGCCAATATGTAAAAAATCATCTGCCGTAACCGTTTTTGCCTTTTTCTCCGGGCGCATCTGCGGAAAGAATAATACTTCTTGTATAGCGCTTTGATTGGTCATCAGCATAACCAAACGGTCAATACCAATTCCCAGTCCTGATGTTGGCGGCATACCGTATTCCAATGCGCGTAAAAAGTCATCATCCATAGCCATTGCCTCATCATCACCACGGCCGGCTAATATCAGCTGCTCTTCCAGGCGTTCACGCTGGTCAATGGCGTCATTTAACTCAGAATATGCATTGGCAATTTCTTTGCCGTTTACAAACAACTCAAAACGCTCAACCAGTCCCTCTTTTGTACGGTGCTTTTTGGCAAGCGGCGTCATCTCAATAGGGTAGTCGGTAATATAAGTTGGCTGAATGAGGTTAGCTTCAACTTTAGCGCTAAAGATCTCATCAATCAGCTTGCCTTTACCCATTGAAGGGTTAACTTCAATACCGAGGTCTCTACAGGTTTCACGTAATGCAGCTTCATCCATAGCTGAAACATCAATGCCGGTATATTTCAGAATGGAATCGTACATGGATAGTTTTTCGTACGGCCCTGCAAAATTTATCTCATTGGCGCCTACCTGTACTACAGGGATACCATTCACAGTGCGGGCAACAATTTCCAAACACTCTTCAACCATGGCCATCATCCAGTTATAGTCTTTATAGGCCACGTAAATTTCCATGCTGGTAAATTCCGGGTTGTGGGTGCGGTCCATTCCCTCATTACGGAACATCTTCCCAAACTCATAAACCCCATCAAAACCGGCTACAATAAGTCGTTTTAAATACAGCTCATTAGCTATGCGCAAAAATAAAGGCATATCAAGCGTGTTGTGGTGTGTGCTAAACGGACGTGCCGCTGCACCACCATGCACAGGCTGTAATATTGGGGTTTCCACTTCCATCCAGCCCTTCTTGTTAAAGTACTCGCGCATGCTGCTGATCACTTTTGAGCGCTTTATAAAAATTTGCTTGTACTCCGGGTTAACGGTAAGGTCAACATAGCGCTGGCGGTAACGTAATTCAGGATCAGTAAAAGCATCATGTATATTCCCTTCTTCATCACGCTTTACAACCGGTAATGGTTTTAATGCTTTCGATAATAGCATCAATTCCTGTACGTGTACAGAGATCTCTCCTGTTTGAGTTAAAAATACAAAGCCTTTTATGCCGATATAATCGCCAATATCCAGTAGTTTCTTAAATACAGTATTATATAAAGTTTTGTCCTCACCGGGGCAAATATCGTCGCGTTTTAGATAGATCTGCATCCGGCCTGTTGAATCCTGCAGCTCTGCAAATGAAGCATTCCCCATAATGCGGCGCGTCATAATGCGGCCGGCCAGGGTAACCTTTTTATAATGATCTGGGAAACGATTAAAATTGTCGGTAATATCCTGCGCAAAGGCAGTTACTTTATATTCTTCGGCGGGATACGGATTAATACCTAATGCGCGTAATTGCTGTAATGATTCGCGGCGTAAAATTTCCTGTTCGGATAGGGCAGTACTCATATTTTTAATAAAGGTGCAAAAATAGCGTTTTTTTGGAGAGGGTGGGTAAGAGATGTGAGATTTGAGACAGGAGATTTAAGATTAATATCAAATTTTGAAATATTTAGCCAACTCTTCAATCGAAATCTTTATCCCTTTTCCTTGCTCCCCATCTTTTCTGCTTTGAATTAATTTTTTAGCGAGATACGGGTTAGTCATTATCCGCTCTGTCTCGTCTTTGGGTTGACTACCATTTATTTTTTTCATTTTTAAGCGATAAAAGTACAGCTTAGATTTGTCAACTTTTTAAAAGTTGACAAATCTTCAACCGGAGCATATATCTTTGAATATGAAATTAAAAGTAATTGCATTTGATGCCGATGATACCTTATGGGTAAATGAACCCTATTACCGGCAAACAGAAGAGCAGTTTTACAATTTACTGGGCGGATATTCGTCACAGCGCGAGTTAGAGCGGGAGTTACTGAAAACAGAGATTGAAAACCTTATTTTATATGGCTACGGCATAAAGGGGTTTGTGCTTTCGATGATTGAAACTGCTTTAAGGATCTCAAATAAAACCATAAGTACAGAAGTAGTTGGGGCGATATTAGAGTTGGGAAAGCAAATGCTTAATCAGCCAATTGAACTGCTGGATGGGGTTGAGGATGTGCTGGAAACATTAAAAAGTAAATACCGCCTGGTTGTTGCCACAAAAGGCGATTTGCTTGACCAGGAACGGAAGCTAAAAAAATCAAACCTGAGCCATTATTTCCATCATATCGAAATCATGTCTGAAAAGGATGATGCTAATTACCTTAAGCTGATCAGGCACCTTGATATCCAGCCGGATGAATTAATGATGGTAGGCAACTCCTTAAAAAGCGATATATTACCTGTACTGAAGGCTGGTGGCTATGCTGTACATGTTCCTTACCATATTACCTGGGCCCATGAGCAAATTGAACATACCATTGAACATGAAAGGTTTAACAGCGTGATTGCAATTAAGGATATACTTGAATTTTTGTAGCAAATGAATCAACTAACAGAAACAAACATCCCAAAATATTCATTAAAGCAGGTAAGCCAAAATAGGAGCAGTATTAAGTCAAATTTTGTCTTTTTCTGACTTAGAACTCAGGACTTTCGACTCAAGTCTAAGCGTCAATTCATGATTGATACGACACTAGCCTTAAACCCGCCCTGCTGAAAGGAGTACAGAAACTGAGTTGATAATACAGTGCAGGGCAAATCCCCACCAAAAACCATTTTTAAAGCGGAGATACGTAATACCCCAACCCATGCAAAGTTGCGGGATTATGTATATGGGATAGAGCAAGATCAATGGCCATTGGATAGGGGAGTAATTGCCGATGTGCATTAACCCAAACAGGCACATTGATAAAATTATTAGTTGTTTACGAAAACGGTGATCAATAATTGAAAGGTTATTTGGTACCAGGAATATGCAGATAAAGTAAATGGCAGCTGATATTGAAAGCCTGATGCCAAAATTTATTAACTGACTGGTAATATTGCGGAATAAGAATCCGGCAAATAAAAACGCAGCAGCAGCAGCAAATGCTATGGCAATATGTTTTTTTTTTAATGATAAGGGCAACCTGAATACTATTTCTTCCAGCAACGGACCTACGAGGCAGATATAAAGTGCAGCTTTCCAATAGCCCAGTTTATGAAAAAAATGACTCATCTCATTTTTTTGTACCTGGTTAATAGCTTTAAAATGAAGCACGTGTGTAACAAACTGATCTGTTGCTAAAATTAACGGTACAACTAATATTATAACAAGAAAAACCAACCCGTAGATTTTCAATAATCTGCCTGTTTTTTCAACAAAGGTAGATTTTGATAACAGCGAAAGGTTTGGATATTCGCTGATGGTTAGCAGTTCTTTAAACACTTGTTTTGATTTGAAAATGTTGATTGATTTGAAAATTTGGAAATTTTAAGATTTGAAAATGAACCTGTTTGTGCAATATGAAATGAAGTTGATTTTTAAATCTTCAAATTCTCAAATCAACGCATCTTCAAATCAACCCACATCATCAAATTTTCAAATCAATCCGCTTCGGTTTCCCATGTATACATTTCATCAATAGCTTTTGCGTATTTCTTTTCAATCACTTTGCGCTTGGCTTTCATGGTAGGTGTTATTTCGCCATCCTCAATGCTGAAAGGGTTACGTTTTACCTTAAAGTTTTTTATCCGCTCAAATTTAGCAAGCTCGTTTGAATATTTTTTTACATCCTGGCCAATCCAATCGATAATCTCTTTGTCGTCAATAAATACATCCGGCTTTTCAAAAAACTCATGGCTTAAATTAAATGTTTCCTGCAAAATTTCCTTTGAGGGTACTATAATAGCAGTTATGGATTCTCTCTTGTCACCAATTAAAAATAGCTGTTCAATCTTTGGGCTCTTTAAATAGGTATTTTCAACCGGGGTTGGGTATATATTTTTACCATAAGCATTTACCAGCATATTTTTCAGCCTGTCTGTTATCTGCAGATTTCCTCTGAAATAACGCCCAATATCTCCGGTATGGAACCATCCGTCAGGATCAATTACCGAGGCGGTCTCTTCCGGTTTGTTCCAATAGCCTTTCATAACACAATGCCCACGCACAATTATCTCGCCCTCTTCCGACTGGAAATTCTCTTTAAAAGTATCATGTGTTTGTATGGTATAAATCTGTTTGGTATCCACATTTTGTATGGCAACCTCAATTCCCGGAATTATGCGGCCAACGGTACCATAAATTATCCGGTGGGTTTCGGTAACAGACATTACGGGCGATGTTTCAGTTAGCCCGAAGCCTTCCAGTACTTTTATTCCCAGGTCGCCGAAAAACTCGCCTATGTTTTTAGGCAACGCACCCCCGCCAGAGAGCATAATTTTTAAACGTCCTCCCGTTTTTTCTTTTATTTTACTGAATACCAGTTTATCAGCAATTTTGTGCTGCTGGCTAAGTATAAATCCTGGGTCTTTACCGGCTTCATTTGCAAGGCGTACTTCCCTGCCAATTTTAAGCGCCCACAAAAATATTTTTGATTTAACGGCACCTGCACTTGTGCCATTTTTCATGGCTTTGTCATGAATGCGCTCTAAAAGCCGGGGGACACAATTCATTATAGTTGGTCTAACTTCAGCCATGTTTTTTGCAAGCAGATCAAGGCTTTGTGCAAAGGCCATACGGCTGCCAGTATAAAGGCAAATATGATAGGTAGCAGTACGCTCAAATACATGTGATAATGGCAAAAAGGACAGGAAAATATCCGAAGTCTCAATAATTGGAATCTGGATCAGGCTGTTCCTTGCATTTTCGGTAAGGTTAAAATGCGTAAGCATAACCCCTTTAGGTATGCCGGTTGTGCCCGAGGTATAAATTAAACAGGATACATCAGATGGCAAAATAGCTTCACGTGCGCCGTTTATGGCCGAAGTATATTGGTCGTCCATTTTTAAACCTTCGTCAATTACCTGTTTAAAGCTTACGACACCTGCATTAAGGCTTAACTTTGCTATTGATTTTTCAAAATCATCAAATGCCGGAATTATCCTGATCAATGCCGGGCAATTATTGGCAATTTTAACAATTTTACGTAACAAAAAAGGATTGCCCACCAAAAGAGTTTTGGCGCCGGAATCATTTAAAATATATTCAATTTCTGTTTCTGAAAGAGTAGGGTATATTGATGTATTTATTGCCCCAATTTGCTGCAGTGCCTGGTCGTAATAAATATAATCCGGACCGTTTTCAATTATTAAAGCTAAGCGGTCGCCTTTTTTAATGCCGATATTAAGTAACCAGGCCGAAATGGCATCTATTTTCTCTAATGCCTGCCTGTAACTTATCTCAACCCATACATCACCAACTTTGTGAGTCATGAAGGTTTGCGTATCTGGATGAATGTTTTTTACAATGTTGCGGATAAGACTGGGAATAGTTGATCGTTCAGATGCCGTGTTCATTCAATTAAAAGGGGTTTTATAATATAAACAAAGCTAATTTATTTTTATTAATTGATGCACTGATTTTATTTGGAGTGATTACACCGATTATTTTTTACATTTACAACATAATTGCTTTCACTACATATCAAATAAGGATTGCCAAGAATCCGGCCTGCTAAACAGGTTATGTAAACGCTGGTTTATTAACCAGCACAAGGCTTTACATTGCTATTTTTTTCAATAGCCACAATTCAATTTTAATTAAAATCACTTAATAATTTATATAGAGTCATAGCCAGTTTATTGCTATGGCTCTGTTATCAGAATAAAAATTTATGGAACAGAAATCCAATAAAACAATAGTATTAGAATGTTACCGCAAGATAATCCGTGATCTTGACCTTTCATTGGTTGATAGCTATGTAAGCGAGAACTATATCCAGCATAGTCCCATAGTTAAAGATGGAAAGGAAGGCTTGTTAGAAATGTTAGCCTTTCTTAAAACACTACCTAAACCTGCGGAACAAGGGCCATCACCCGTAATGAGGGTGATAGCTGATGGCGATTTAGTGGCAGCCCACCTCGATATTAAATTTATGGGACAAAGAGTGGCTGTAATTGACCTGTTCAGGCTGGCAGATGGCAAAATAGCTGAACATTGGGATGCAGGACAAACTTTAACAGATGAGGATGAAGATAGGGTTACCATGACCAATGGAACAACTGTAATTGATGAAACTGCTGATGCAAATATGAGTAAAAGCTTGATCAGCGATTTTTTCAAGAATGTGTTTGAAAAAGGAGATGCCGCTAACAATTATTTAGCAGCCGACTATGCAGAACATAATACTGCAAACAGATTGCTAAGCAAAATGGATAGTACGATCAAAGTTCACAGGATTATCGGCGAAGGCAATTTCGTTGTTGCGCATTGTGAATGTATTACTTCGGGTAAAACCTTTGCACAAATACACATATTCAGAGTTGATGTAAATAAAATTACTGAACACTGGAGCGTGGAGCAGGAGGTGCCAGAGGTAATGGCGCATGGAAATGGGATGTTTTAAACCACTAAAAGACCCAATTTATCGGGTCTTTTAGTTTTCTCTTCCCCGTTGGCTGTGTCCTCACAGCCAATCACCATGCTAATCGAAAATGTATTAGTTTGATTTATTCAACAGATAGAAATGTGCCAGCGGGTAAACGTAAACTTGTTAATATACTATATGGATATGATGATGGATATGATGTGAATGTCCTGGTGGTTGGCTGTGAGGACACAGCCAACGGGAGGGGGGAGCTAAGGCAGAAAATATATTGGTTTGAAGAAATATCTGAAAACTATTATCTTCATATATGGAATTAAACACCGTCTACTTTTATACAGTTGCAATTCTTGACTGGATCCCTCTTTTAGAAACAGATCGGTTTAAGCAAATTGTATTAGACAGCCTTATTCATCTTGTTAAAAGAGAGAAGTTGATAGTTTATGGCTTTGTCATAATGCCAAACCATATTCATGTACTATGGGAATGTAAAGCTAAAAATGGCAAAGAAATGCCTCATGCAAGCTTTATGAAATTTACCGGGCATGAATTTCTAAAAGAGCTTAGAACGATAGACAGTCCATTATTAAATAAATTTAAAGTTGATCGTAATAGTCGTGATCATCAGTTTTGGCGGAAGAATGCATTGCCGGTTATAATGTACGATAGAAAAATATTGGAGCAGAAATTGAGCTATACACATTATAACCCATTACAGCCTCATTGGAATTTGGTAATTGACCCTAATGATTATTATTTTTCTTCCTGTTCTTTTTATGAACAGGGCGATAATCGTTTCGACTGGTTAACACATTATATGGATGTACTATAAATGTCCTGTGATTGGCTGTGGGGACACAGCCAACGGGGAAGAGAAGGTAATAAAACAAAGAAGGCGCCAATTGGCGCCTTCTTTGTTTTATAGAAATATCAGGGTTACACCGAAAAACTTTCCCCGCAGCCGCAAGTCCGGCTTGCATTAGGGTTGTGGAAGTTAAAGCCCTTGCCATTTAATCCGTCCGAAAAATCAAGCTCTGTGCCGGCAAGGTAAAGGAACGATTTCATATCCAAAGCTATGCGGATGCCGCGATCTTCAAAAAACTGGTCCCCTTTTTTTATTTCGTTATCAAAATCAAGGTTGTATGATAAGCCTGAGCATCCACCTCCCTGAACAGATACCCGCAGAAAATACGAAGCATCAAGCCCCGAGTCAGTCATGAGGTTATCTATTTTACTTTTTGCTTTATCAGTTATTGTTATCATTGTTTTAATTAGATTCAAGAATCAAGAAAGCAAGAATCAAGAAAAATTAGTCTTGGATCCCGACTCTTATTGTCTTGCTTCTGTTCTTAGTGATGTACTTTTTGGCTTTCAATTGCCGCCATGCCATTTTTTACACGGTAATCATTAATCGCCGCTTTTATTGCATCCTCTGCCAATACCGAGCAGTGAATTTTCACCGGTGGAAGCGCCAATTCTTCAACAATATCCATGTTGTCAATCTTCATGGCATCATCAATGCTTTTGCCTTTAAGCCATTCTGTAGCTAATGACGATGATGCAATAGCTGAGCCGCATCCAAATGTTTTAAATTTAGCATCAGTTATCATGTTATTGTCATCAACCTGGATCTGCAGGCGCATAACGTCGCCGCATTCAGGGGCGCCCACCAAACCTGTGCCTACTTTGTGGTTACTTTTATCCAAAGTGCCCACATTGCGGGGGTTGGTATAGTGATCGATTACTTTATCTGAATAAGCCATTTTACTTTAATTATTGAATTAGTGATTTATTGAATTAGTGATTTTAATGCCAATTCGTTATTTTATATTTTTTGCATCCGCACATTCGCACATCCGCATATTTGCACATCAATTAATGTTCTGCCCACTCAATTGAGTTAAGGTCAATACCTTCTTTAAACATTTCCCATAGCGGAGAAAGCTCGCGAAGATGGGTGACCGATTTTTTGGTTACTTCAATTGCATAATCTACTTCCTCTTCAGTAGTAAACCGGCCTAAACCAAAACGGATAGACGAATGCGCCAGGTCATCTGATAAACCTAAGCTTTTCAACACGTATGATGGTTCCAGCGAAGCCGATGTACAAGCTGAACCTGATGATACAGCCAGGTCCTTCATAGCCATCATTAAGCCTTCGCCTTCAACATATTTAAATGAGATATTGGCTACATGCGGTAAGCGATGTTCAACGTTGCCGTTTACATAACTTTCTTCCAGTACAGTTAACGAAGCCTGTAATTTATCGCGTAAAGCTGATAAACGTTTTGCTTCGCTTTCCATTTCCAAACCGCACAATTCACAAGCTTTACCAAGGCCAACAATGCCCGGTACATTTAATGTGCCTGAACGCATTCCGCGCTCATGGCCGCCACCGTCCATTTGAGCGGTAACTTTAACTCTTGGGCCTTTGCGGCGTACATACAATGCACCAACGCCCTTAGGACCATATATTTTATGAGCAGTAAGTGCTAAAAGATCAATTCCATCCCTGTTAACATCAACCGGGATCTTACCAACGGCCTGTACAGCATCTGTCATAAACAATGCACCATATTTATGGGCAATTGCAGCAATTTCTTTAATTGGTTGTATAACACCTATTTCGTTATTACCATACATTACTGATACTAAAATAGTATCACTGGTCATGGCTTTTTCAAGCACTTCAAGGTCAAGCAGACCATCTTCCTTAACCGGCAGGTAAGTAACTTTTCCGCCAAGTTTTTCAACGTGTTTGCAGGCATCAAGAACAGCTTTATGCTCGGTAACTGTAGTTATTATGTGGTTACCTTTTTCTTTATACATCTCAAACACGCCCTTAATAGCAAGGTTATCTGATTCTGTAGCACCTGATGTAAAGATAATTTCCTTATCGCTGGCACCAATTAACTTGGCCACCTGCTCGCGTGCATAATCAACACCTTCTTCGGCTACCCATCCAAATGGATGGTTACGGCTTGCAGCATTACCAAATTTTTCATTAAAATACGGCAACATCGCTTCCAGTACCCGTGGATCCATGGGAGTTGTAGCGTTATTGTCTAAGTATATCGGAAGATTCATAAGCGAATATTATTAACAATACAAAGATAGATAAAGTTTATTTAAAATCATTCAAAACAAGGCTTAAACTACTTAAAGCAGCATTAATTTACAATATTTGGACATGAATAAGATTGAGCATATTGGCATAGCTGTTAACAGCCTCCAAAGCGCAGGAAAGATCTATGGAAAACTGCTGAATACTACTATCTATAAAATAGAAGATGTGCTTTCTGAAGGCGTTAAAACAGCTTTTTTAAGTGCAGGCCCCAATAAAATTGAGTTATTGGAGGCATCAAACCCGGATAGCCCGATTGCTAAGTTTATTGCCAAAAAAGGAGAAGGGATCCACCACATTGCTTTTGAGGTTGATGATATAAAAGCTGAGATGGAACGGCTTAAAGGCGAAGGATTTGTATTGTTGAACGATGAGCCCAAATTAGGGGCTGATAATAAGCTGGTGTGTTTTGTGCACCCGAAGAGTGCAAATGGGGTGCTGATTGAGTTATGTCAGGAGTTAGAACCAAGAATCAAGAGCCAGGAATCAAGATGAAATTTATTTGCGTTAGGGATAGAAACGGATACCGCCCACGTGGCTAAGGCCTGTGCAGTTTGAGCGGATAGCCCGGCCCGCTTCTATCAGCGGGAACGCCATTATTTTCTGAACCGGGATTAAACAGATTAGAGGATTTTAGCGATTGCCGGCGATTTTAAATATTTTTCCTGGTAAAAGCAAAATCTGATAAATCCAAAAATCCGTTTAATCCCGGTTCAGACAACTTCGTGCAGAAAGACGCGAAGCATCGCGTCTCCTGCATACATTCCCTAATCAATTTAACCAGCTCAACATAACCAACTCAATCAACCTAATCTAACTTAATCAACCATTCACAAAAAAACAAAATACCCCTTTCATATTTAAATATTATTACTACATTTGCACCTCTTTTATAAGGAAGTTATAACACAATGAAAAAAGATCTGCATCCATCAAACTATAGGTTAGTTGTTTTCAAGGATATGTCAAACGACTATTCTTTTATAACCAAATCATGCATCGATAGCCGCGAAACCGTTAAATGGGAAGATGGCAATGAATATCCGCTGATTAAATTAGAAATTTCTCATACTTCACACCCTTTTTATACCGGTAAAATGAAACTGGTTGATACTGCAGGGCGTATTGATAAATTCCGCACCCGTTACAACAAAAAGTAATTTTGTTTTTTCGATAAAATATTTACAAGTCTCCCGGTACATCGGGGGACTTTTTTTATTTTTGCAACATGGCAATTATCTTATTCGACGATAACGCACATCAAACCCTTCTGCCTTTAACTTTTACCCGCCCGGTGGCCGACCTGCGCATAGGTATCCTTACCATTGCCGAAAAGTGGGCAAAGCATTTAAAACAGCAAACTTCTTTTCATACCCAACCCTGGTTACAGAAAAAGTTTCCTTTAAAAATTGAGCAGGATAATATATTTATTTATGGAGGTGTTTGTCCTGACGAATATTTAACCGAGGCTATTGACCGCCTGCAAAACGGCGAAGCTTTAAAATATGGCGACCAGCTGCTGGCTGTTAGATTAAACGGGACCGATGCTGCTGATTTTAACACTAATGCTGAATTTTCCGCAGTTACTGTATTAGAAAATATACCGGTAATAGTCAGGTTTCCCGAAGATATTTTCAGGAAAAATGATATAGAGCTTCGAAAGGATTTTGCCTTGCTTACAAAGGGCCGCAACAGCGCAGCTATCAGCCAAACAAATACTATAATCGGGGATGAGTTTTTTGCTGAGGAAGGCGCCATTGCTGATTGTTCAACTTTTAACACCATAAACGGGCCAATTTACCTGGCAAATAATACGGAAGTTTGGGAAGGAACCCATATTCGTGGCGCATTTGCTTTATGTGAGCATTCGCAGGTGAAAATGGGGGCCAAGATCTATGGCGCTACAACCGTAGGCCCGTACTCAAGGGTGGGGGGCGAGCTTAATAATGCCGTGATTTGGGGTTATTCATCGAAAGGGCATGAAGGCTACCTTGGGAATGCTGTTTTAGGCGAGTGGTGCAATATCGGCGCCGATACCAATAACTCAAACCTGAAAAATAATTATGATGATGTGAAACTGTGGGACTATACCGCACAACGCTTCCGCAAAACTGGTCTGCAATTTTGCGGGCTAATAATGGCCGATCACTCCAAATGTGCTATAAATACGATGTTTAATACAGGTACGGTAATAGGCGTAAGTGCAAACATTTTTGGCTCAGGCTTCCCGCGGAATTTTGTTCCTGATTTTTCATGGGGCGGCGCACACGGGTATGACGTTTATTCTATAAAAAAAATGTTTGAAACGGCCGAAAGAGTATTTGCCCGCAGAGAGCATCGTGATTTTGATGAGAATGAAAAACATATATTACAAACTGTATTTGAATTAACTGAGGAGCTGAGAAGGTTTTGATTAGTGGTTGATTAAGTTGATTAGGTTGATTAAGTGAGTGGTTAAATCAACATCAATCAGCTTACAACACAATAAACTTAATCTAACTCAATCAACATAATCTAACTTAATCAACTAATAATACAATCATGAGAAAAAAAATTGTTGCCGGAAACTGGAAAATGAACCTTGACTATAATGAAGGTTTAAGCTTGTTTTCTGAAATAATAAATATGTTTAAAGACGAAGCAACAGGCAAACAGCAGGCCGTTATTTGCAGTCCGTTTATTCACTTGCACAGCCTTGCGCAAATGGCAAGGGGCTATAATAATGTAGCTGTGGGCGCGCAAAATGCTCATCAGGCCGAGTCGGGAGCATATACGGGCGAGACATCAGCAAAAATGATAAAATCTGTTGGAGCAGCGTATGTTATTTTAGGGCACTCTGAACGCCGCCAGTATTTTGGCGAAAGCAATGAACTGCTTGCTAAAAAGACTGACACCGCTTTAAAAAACGATTTGAAACCTATTTTCTGCATCGGTGAAACTTTACAGGAAAGGGAAGCTAACCAGCATTTTGATATTATTAAAAGCCAATTGGCTGAAGGTGTTTTTCATTTAGCTGAAACTGAATTTGCTAAACTTGTAATAGCATATGAACCGGTTTGGGCTATTGGCACCGGTGTAACTGCATCATCAGAACAGGCACAGGAGATCCATGCATTTATCCGCAAGGAAATAGCTGCAAAATACAATCAGCAAGTGGCAGACAGTACAACCATTTTATACGGAGGAAGCTGTAATCCTAAAAACGCCCCCGAACTTTTTGCGCAACCCGATATTGATGGCGGCCTTATCGGCGGTGCCTCACTTAAATCCCGCGATTTTATTGATATTGTGAAAGTGTTTAATTGAGTTAAAGAGATTAGAGGCTGGAGATCAGAGATTAGCAAGTACCGCATATCAACTAATCTCTGGTCTCTAACCTCTAATCACTGTCCCCAAACATGAAAAAGCTATTAAGAGTTATCTTGCCGCCTTTCATCGGTTTTTTTATCTTTTTTACGGGGGTAAGGTATAGTTCTGTGTACTTTACTTTAAAGATTGATGAAATGGGTTTGGGTAACCTGAAAAGCTTTATGTCTTTTTACCGGTACACGCTGCCACTGCTTTTTGTTGTAGCTGTATTAACCCAATTATTAGTTGTGGTGCCGGTATGGCGCAGCCTGGTGAAAAAAACAGTTGCCGACAGAATAAATTTAACGGTCGACCTTTGTTTTGTATGCCTCATATTCGCACTGGGGATAGGTTATGCCATTTGGGATCCGGCGCGGGGCATTCATAACCTCATTAAACTGGTTGGCTTTATGTCGGCAGTTCAATTGGTTTATTGGTTGATTAATTTTATTGTATTATACCTGTTTGAATAATGTTTTTAGTCCGAAAGTCGGAAAAGTCAGTAAAGTCCGAAAGAAAGGACCTTGATTTTTGCTGATAATTTGGATGAAGCTGACAGGCTTTGATAAATACAATTTTAAACTATTTAACAACTAATCTCTGATCTCCAACCTCTAATCTCTATTCCCATGAATTATTACGAATTACTTTTCACCACCATAACTACTGAAGATTACCAACAAGATCTGCTGATAAATGCTTTGGGCGGAATAGGTTTTGATACTTTTGAGGAGTTGGATTTTGGATTTAAGGCGTATATCCCTGTAACTGATTTTGACCAGGATAAGCTGGACGAAACTTTATCATCATACCAGGATCTGTTTACCTTTAGCTATGAAATAACGCTTATTCCTCAAAAAAACTGGAATGAGGTGTGGGAAAGTAACTTTGAGCCGATAGAGATTGGCAAACAAATTTTTGTTCGGGCAACATTTCATCAGCCCAAGCCCGAATTTCCGTACGAGATCGTGATAGATCCTAAAATGGCTTTTGGCACAGGGCATCACCAAACTACCGCAATGATGCTTGAGCTGATGCTTGAAAACGATTTTGTAAACCAAAAGGTGCTTGATATGGGGTGCGGAACTGGTATTTTAGCCATTATGGCTTCCAAATTGGGAGCTGCAGAAATTACAGCTATTGATTATGATGAGGTTTGTTATGCCAGTGCTATTGAAAATGCCCAATTAAATAAAATTGAAAATATTACGGCGCTTTGTGGGTCGAAAGAAGTGATTCCCGGTGAAAACTTCGATATTATCCTGGCTAACATAAATCGCAACATCCTGATCGATCAAATGGACCGCTATAGCCAGGTGCTAAAAACGGATGGCGAAATTTATTTTAGCGGATTTTATGAAGTGCCGGATCTTGATATAATTACCGAAGAAGCCCGTAAACATGGGCTAAAATATATCAGCCACAAAAAAAACAAGAATTGGGTAGCTGCCAAGTTTGTAAAATAGATAAAGAATGAATAACACAATGAAATTTTTATCATGGTTTTATTACTTGCCGATATTATCACAAATTTATTTCAGGGACTTCATCTGGGCAGGTTTTTTTTCTTATTTCTATAAAAGAAAAATTACCATTACATTAATTTTGTATAAACACTAACAGTAATTTTTCATATTTTTAGTGTTGAAAGATGTGAGTTGATAATTTAAGCAATGTCAATTTATATTTTGTTTGACCTGGTGCTGGGGATAAAAGCTGAATACCCTAATTTACTGTTAATGAAAACATATTTGGTTCCTATTGATTTTTCAGAAACCGCCGTCCACGCAGCCGATTTTGCTGCTGCTTTAAGTCATCAAACCGAAGTTAAGCACATTGTTTTATTAAATGCTTATTATGTATCGGTATATGAAACCATGCTGCCTAATCCTGATATGGTTCTTATGATGAATGAAGAAATTGAACGAAATGCAGCCGATAGGATAAAAAAACTGGAAGAGTTCAAAAAAAAGCTTTACAAAAAAGTTAGGCCGGGTGTTGAAATAAGCACGCATTTAAACCGCACGCACTTAGTGCGTGCAGTGGTTGAAAATGTCATCAGTAAAAATGCCGACCTTGTTATAATTGGCACTAAAGGGAATAGCAGCAATGATGATGCAAAAATTGGAAGCCACGTAGTTAAAATATCAAAAACCTGCCCGGTACCGGTAATAGTTGTGCCGCCAACCTACAATATCGAAGATATAAGCCGTATAGTTGTTGCCTGTGATTTTAATAAAGTTACGGAGTTTGACCCTTTAGAGTCGCTTGTGAAACTGCTAAACAGAAAAAAGTTTGACCTGCTGGTGGTGAATATTAATAATAAAGGCAAGGGTTCAACAGACGATACCGGGAAAATGGCAGAAGGAACTGCCTTGTATGCAGCCCTTAAACCATATGACCCCAAATATTATTTCATTAATGAAACAGATATTATTAACGGAATTCTTCAGTTTGCAAAGCATAATGATGCACAAATAGTAATAGCATTGCCACATAAATACAGTTTTTTGCAATCGTTGTTACATACCAGCGTTTCGCGGCAATTGCTAGAAAATGCTGCTGTACCTGTTTTGATATTAAAATAAACCATAAGCAGTTAATTTAAGTATAAAAAGCCTATATTAGATATTAATAATAATCATCAATATATTAAATTTACAGATAATAATTTAACTTCACATTAAAATAAAATATTATTCAAAATACTTGATAATTAGACAGATATTGAATATAATTGTAAAATTATTAACTATAGCGAAATCTATTAACCTTTAACATTAAATGAAGACACTCGGAAAAAAAATCAGATTATTACGTCACCAAAAAGGATGGAGCCAGGAGGATGTTGCCAAGAGATTAGATATTTCTATTCCAGCCTTTTCAAAAATTGAAACAGGCATTACAGACATTAATTTGTCGCGACTTGAGCAGATAGCAGCTTTGTTTGAAATGTCAGTAGTTCAGCTGCTTACCTTTACTGACTCTGAGCAGGATCAAAAAGTTATTAACGAATTGGAAACCATTAACAAAAAATTAATGGATCGCGAAACGGAGGTGATTGATCTGCAAAAGAAGGTTATTGAATTATTTGAAGAATTAAGGCACAACAGGGTAACCGCCTAATATTAATTATCACGAATAGACTCGAATTTATTCGAATTTCACGAATTATAAAAACAAACATTCTATAATTGTCTAGCCAGGCAATCCAATTCGTGTAATTCGATAAAATTCGTGATAATTAGCGCTATGCTATTTAAAGATGTAACGCATTGTTAAATGCTTTTTACCAAATACCGCCCCCATAGCATTATGCATTGCTATCATTTTTTCGTTGAAGTCGCCAACCCATGACAGTTCAAGTTCTGTATATTGGTTTAAAGGCAAAACATATTCGCCCAGCGTTATAAAAAGCGCTGATTCAATCCCGTGATTCTGAAATTTTTGCTTCGTGCCCATTACAATTGCCCTCATCCGCGAAACGCCTTTCCATTTATTATACAAAAATTTCAGCTTCCCAACCAGGTTTAGCTTTCCGTTTAATGGTTTTATCATTGGGTTAGCGTCGGGCAAAACTATTAAAAATGATACCGGCTCATTATTTATATAGGCAAACCATATAAGATTTTCGTCCATCAGGGGTTTCATTTTTTTGAAACTTTCGGCAATGGTAACATGTGTTATTGGTACAAAATTTTCAAAATATTTCCATGCGTCATTATAAATATCTATAAAATCCGCTGCAAACTTATCAATATCCTTAGCCTTCAAATGTTTAAATTCATAACCCGGCTTTTGAGTAACCCATTTGGCTATTTTATAAAATCTTTCAGGGAATGGTTTAAGGATGTCTAGATGATTGGTGATTTGTGCGTAAAGGGTTTTGAATCCATAATTATCAAAAAACGATTGATAATAAGGCGGATTGTAATTCATACCGTAGGATGGAGGAATAAATCCCTCAACCAACAGGCCCCAAAAATTGTCGTTTTCGCCAAAATTTATCGGGCCATCCATTGCCTGCATGCCATTTTCAATGAGCCACTTTTTGGCGGTATCAAACAGTAAAAAGGCGGCAGTCTCATTGTTTATACACTCAAAAAAGCCAATCCCACCGGTGGGTTGTTCATAATTGTAGGCTTTTTTATTATTTATAAAGGCGGCAATGCGTCCAATTAACTGGCCGTTTGTATCAGTGAGCACCCAGCGGGTACATTTACCATCCTTATGGAAATTGTTTTTAGCCGGATCAAATACTGCTTCAATATCATTATCAAGCGGACAAACCCAGATCTTATCGTTTTTATAAATTATTCTCGCTGTGTCTAAAAATGCTTTTTTTGTGGCTTTATCCTTTACTTCGTTTACGATCATAAATTTTTTGCTGGGAACAGCTAATATAAAAAAAGCATCCACAGGCATGGCCCGGATGCTTTAAAGTAGATTTTTATTTTAAAGATTAATAATCGTCGTCCTCATCGTCATCACCATAACTTTCAAACCCTAAATCGTCTAAAGGGCCATCAAAATCATCGTCATCATCATCTACCTTTTTCTTGGGTTTCTGATCAAGCGTGCTATCATCATCATCTTCATCCTCGCCCGTGTTTTCAACTTTCTTGTTTACAGGTTTTTTTGGAGTTCCCATTGCCATGAATTTTATAGTAATTTTTTTAGTAATAAATGCACACAAATGCAAATAAGCCTTTTCTGTTAATTATATTTCTAAGTAAAAATAATCAAAATCATTTTCATTAAAAACATCATTTGGAAAAAAAATATTTTTCGACTGGTTTAGAGGGATTTATAATAATTATTCAGATTGTTCACCAATTGAAACGGCATTATTAGTAAAATCCTTCAGTTGAGGCAGTTCGTTTATACTATTTATGCCAAAATAGTCCATAAAAAGCATACTAGTGCCATAAAGTATAGGTTTGCCCAATGCTTCTGATTTACCAATAATTGCAATTAATTCTTTTTCGAGCAGTTTTTGAATGGAGTAATCGCAATTAACCCCACGGATCTGTTCAATATCCGGCTTGGTTACAGGTTGTTTATAGGCTATAATGGCAAGGGTTTCAAGTGCAGCCTGGCTTAATTTCTTTTTTGAACGTTGTGCCTGCAACAGGCTGATCACCTGGTGATAGCTTTTCTTTGTTAAAAATTGGTAACCATTGCTCACTTTAACTACCTCAATGGCAAATTGCTCATCATGGTATTTATTGGTAATGTTTTGCAGGTGATTATTTATCTCATCCTCACTAAAATCCTGGCTAAATGCCGATTGCAGGCAATAAATAATTTCTTCTGTGCGGATGCTTTGTTCCGATGCAAATATAAGGGCCTCTATGTATTGTTCGATATTGTCCATGTGGTCCGAAAATCCGGAAAGTCAGTAAAGTCCGAAAGTAAGGAAAAGTCCGGAAGTCCGGAAGTCGGTAAAGTCCGAAAGAAAGAAAAAAGTTTAAAATAGTGGAATACGGGCCAGCAGTTTTCAAGATATACGTCATATTGAGAAATAAGATTTTGTGGAATCTGTTTGAGAGTGACAAGAAAAGGAGCGTCAAGCTGAGGCATATGCCAGACCCCGGGTTTATCGAAGGGAAGCACGCGGGCAAAGGCCTTAGCTCAATGCTTAGCGGCAGACTGGCCAACGCGCGTTCAAAATAATTTGTTATAGATAATTTACCCTCCCCTAAAGAATGCAGCTTCTTTCGGACTTCCGGACTTTACCGACTTTCGGACTCAATTAATAATTTATCACCTGTTCCTCAATAGCTGCAGGTATTTCGCGCCATTCGTATTTTTGGGTACGTAACTGTGGTTCAAAGCCGGCTTCTTTTATTGATTCCTGGATGCCTTTTGCTGTAAAGCGGTGTGGCGCCCCTGCTGCGGATACAACATTTTCTTCGATCATTATTGATCCAAAATCATTTGCGCCTGCATGCAGACATAATTGTGCTACCTGTTTACCTACTGTTAACCATGATGCCTGGATATTTTTAATATTTGGCAGCATAATACGGCTAAGGGCAATCATGCGGATGTATTCATCGCCTGTAACATTGTTGGTAATGCCCCTTACCTTACGTAATAAGGTACCATCATCCTGGAAAGGCCATGGGATAAAGGCAACAAAGCCGTAAGCACCTTCAGGTTTTTCAGACTGCACCTCGCGGATCCAAACCAAATGCTCAAAACGTTCTTCAATGGTTTCAATATGGCCAAACATCATGGTGGCTGAACTTGGCAGGTTAAGTTGGTGGGCAGCACGCATAACATCAAGCCACTCCTTGCCACCGCATTTGCCTTTGCTTATCAAGCGGCGCACACGGTCATTCAATATTTCAGCACCTGCGCCAGGTAATGAATCAAGGCCGGCGGCTTTTAGCTCTCTTAAAACATCAATATGGCTCATGCCCTCCAACTTGGCAACGTGAGCAATCTCCGGCGGCCCTAATGAATGGAGCTTTAATGTTGGATATAATTCTTTTAATTGCCTGAAAGTATCAGCGTAGAATTTTAATCCCAGGTCGGGATGATGGCCGCCCTGCAGCAATAACTGATCGCCACCGTAGCGGAAAGTCTCTTCAATCTTCTGCTTATAGGTTTCAATATCAGTTATGTAACTGTCCTCGTGCCCCGGGCGGCGGAAAAAGTTACAGAACTTGCAATTAGCAATACAAACATTGGTAGTATTTACATTCCGGTCTATTTGCCAGGTAACTTTGCCATGCGGCACCTGGATCTTGCGCAGTTCATTAGCTGTATACATCAAATCGGCGGTAGAAGCATTTTTATAAAGAAATACTCCCTCATCCTGGGTTAAAAAATCAAACCGCAAAGCGCGTTGCAACAGATCCGCTGTGTTCATGTACAAATATACTAATCAGCACGAATGCACACGAATTTCACGAATTAATTAACATGGAGTTGACGAATTAAAAGCGCGGGTTTAACCAATTAGATTTGTGAAATTCGTATAAATTCGTTCTCATCCCCTTATCCAGCTTCAAAACCTTCGTCACACTATCCGGAATTTCATGCTGGTAATGGGTTACGTAAATTAGTGTAACATTACTGAGCCTGCAAATAGTATCAACTAACGTTTTAAAGTGATGCTGCTGATGTTCATCAAGGCCCTGGCAGGGTTCATCAAAAATAAGGAGGTCAGGGTTTTTTATAAGGGCGCGGGCCAACAGGCACAGGCGTTGTGCGCTCGCCGGGATGTTTTTTAAAAGCACACGGGCATATTTGTCTATCTCCAGCGCCTTCATCCAGCGCAAGGCGGTTTCGGCTTTTGTTTTTTGTGATGGACGGAATAGACCAAGGGTATCATAATACCCGGATTCTATAACCTGCAAACAGCTGTTATCGGTAGGGAAATACTGGTGCAGCTCTGGCGATACAAAGCCAATTTTGCTTTTTATATCCCAGATGCTTTCGCCTGTGCCTCGTTTTTTATCAAACAAAATAATATCATTGGCATAGGCCTGCGGGTTATCGGCGTTTACTAAACTGAGCAGAGTTGATTTACCGGCCCCGTTTGGCCCAAGCAGCGCCCATCTTTCACCCGGAACTATCTGCCAGTTAATTTGGTTTAAAATAACTTTATCGCCATACTTTATAAATACATTATTCATTTTAACAATGTGCTTATAAGCTGTTTTAGCTGTTTCGGGGTTTAATAATGCTTTAAGTTCTTCGTTGTCAATAATATCATTATCATCCTGAGTAAACAAAGCAGGTTTAAACTCATCTTTAGTGAGGTTTTTACTTATGATCCCATCCTGTAAAATGGCAACGTTACTTATAGCTTCCGGAATTTCATACGGCGATGTGGCCATTATTACCGTTATGCCCGAATTTATGATCTCGTCAATTATCAAATTAAATTCCTTGCGGGTTTGAACATCAAGGCCGGTAAGCGGACTATCCAGCAATAATAAAACAGGCGATTTCAATAAAGCAGCAGCAAGCATCAGCCGCTTGGTTTCGCCGTTTGAAAGTTTAATGATCTGTTTGCTTAATAATTCATTAAGCTTTAATAAACTGGCCGTTTTTTCAAAATTCCAATAATTATTTTGCCGGGATGCAGGTACTATGGTCTGTAGGTATTGCTCAACAGTTAGTGCATCTTCAGAGTCTGATGAATTATAGCGCTGCTGGTAATAAAAATCGGATGTGTTTGAAAGGTTTTTAAAATGGTGTTTCGGCTCAACCAGGGCTATCAGTTTGTGATAAGTGAGGTGGCCATCCGCATTTCCGGTATGCTGAATAAATTCATCAAAAAAATGGTAAGTAATATCCCCGCCGGTTACATTAAATCTGCCGGCGATGGTATGCAGCAGAGCGCTTTTGCCCGATCCGCTTTTTCCTATCAGCGCCCAGCTTTTTCCTTTGCTAACGGAAAAACTTAACCCACTAAAAAGTGTGTTATTTGAAAATCGAACAGTTGCTTTATTTATAGAAATTAAAGGTTTATTCATTTGCTTTTTTGTTGCCGGTAAAATTAATTATCTATTTGAATAAGCCCGAAATATTTTAAAGCAGATATAACAGCTTCAAAATGGATACAAGAAAAATGAATAAAACAAAAACGCCTGGCTATTGCTAACCAGGCGTTTTTGCTTTTACTAAAAATGAAATTACATTTTTTTAGTAGTGTCTTTTTTAGTGGTGTCTTTTTTAGCAGCTGTATCAACTGTTTTCTTAGATGTATCAGTCATTTTAGCTGAATCCATTTTAGCTGAGTCCATTTTAGCTGAATCAGCAGCAGCTGAATCAGATTTACCTTTACAAGCAGCGAAAGAAACTGCGATAACTAAGGCTAAAGCGCCCATTTTGAATGAATTTTTCATGTTAATTTTCTTTTTAAGTGATTAAATAGTTTACCTTAATACCTGAAAAAGCAAAAGGTAACCCATGATTTAAAAAAAAACCAGAGATTACCTTTTGAAAGTGTAAAAACTAAAAAATTAACAGAAAAACCTGGAGAAACTATTTCTTGGTTGTATCTTTCTTAGTTGTGTCAGCTTTAACAGCAGTACTGTCAACTTTAACTACTGAATCTTTCTTAACAGTTGAATCAACTTTTACAGTTGTATCAGAAGAACCGCTAGTGCTTTTACCGCCACAAGCAGCAGCAGAAACAGCAATTACTAAAGCTACGAAACCTAATTTGAATGAATTTTTCATTTTTTATAATTTAAATGTGAGTGTTTGTAGCATTAATACCTGAAGTTGAAAAAGGTAACCCACCAATTTTAAAAAAAATATAAAATCTATGGTTATAGTAGATATTTCAAGATAAAAAGAGCTATCAACCTTTAAACCGGTTGATTGAGTTGGATTAGGTTGATAAAGTTGAATATGTTAGATTTGGTTGGGCCTGATATGTTTTGCAAATAGCTATTTAACGTATAAGACTTTAACGATAGATTTATGAAATTGCAGCAGGCTGAAAGAGTAATTGGGAAAACTTATTCGACCTAAGCTAACTTAGTCTAACTCAATCAACTAATCCTTCAATCAAATGAAAAGTGGATTTATTTTAGTTTTAATTTTTTTTTATCAATAATGGGTTACAATTTCGCATAAATAGTATTAAGTAGTGAGTAAAGAGTTAAACAACGGAATACCTACAGATAGTGAAGTTATTCTTGGTATTCTTAATAATTCGGAAAATGTGTTAAAGCGGCTGTATATCGCCTATTTTCCGATGATATTACAATTGGTTATTAATAACAATGGCAATAGTGATGATGCTAAAGACATTTACCAGGAAGCCATAATTGTTCTTTATAATAAAGTTAAAACCGGTGACTTTGAGTTGAGCAGTAAGCTTAAAACCTACATTTATTCAATTTGCAGGCGGCTTTGGCTTAAAAGGCTTACACAAATGAATAGGTATGGGGGCGATATTAAAGACTTCCAGGAGTATTTGTCTGTTGATGATGAAACTGAAAAGAATAATGAGCGGGATATCCAGTTTAATAAAATGGGGAACGCACTTCAGTCATTAGGTGAACCTTGTAAAACTATTATAGAAGATTTTTATATAAATAACAGATCGATGCAGGAGATCTGCGAAAACTTTGGGTATACCAATGCAGATAATGCCAAAACCCAAAAGTATAAATGCCTGCAAAGGCTGAAGAAATTGTTTTTTCAGCAAAAATAAGGAGAGAAAAGAGATGAGCGAGAATAACCAGTTGACCGAAACAATTGAGCGGTATCTTAATGGGGAGATGACCAAGGATGAGCGTGCACGTTTCGAAGCACTTCGGAACGAGGATACCTCTGTTAACACTAAAGTAGCCGAGCACAAACATTTCACCAACCTGATAAAGCAGTACGGCGAACGATTGGAGCTTGAGAAACGCCTGGATGCCATACATGATGAGATTGATGTGCATGCTTTAGAAGATGAGCTGATGATCCATCCGTCATGGATAGTGAGCATGTGGCGCAACCATCATTCAAAAATATCTGTAGCTGCATCAATAGCTATATTTGCTGTTTTATGTACTTTGTTTTTTACAGGTTATTTAAATAACCGCGAAACAAATTATTTAAAATTGAGAGGCGAAGTAGCGAACATAAAAAAGGTGACTGATAAACTGGATAATAAGATTAATAATCTTAATACCCATGGTAAGGTTAATGATAATCCCGGTAATTTCAGGGGAACAGGCTTTGCTTTATCATCAAACGGCTACATAGTTACCAATTTTCATGTTATTAAAGATGCTGATTCCTTGCATGTGCAAAATATAGACGGCAAATCATTCAGGGCTAAGCTGGTATACGCTGAACCCCAAACTGATATTGCTATTTTAGTAATCAATGATCCTTCATTTAAGGGTTTGGGCGCCATACCTTATAGTGTTAAGAAAGCAGAAACCGACATTGGTGAAAATGTTTTCACAATTGGTTATCCGCGTGATGCTATTGTTTTGGGTCCCGGGTTTTTAACTGCAAGTACTGGTTATCAAGGCGATACTACTGCTTACCAAATTTCAATACCTGTAAACCCGGGAAATAGCGGTGGCCCATTATTAGATAATAAGGGTAATTTAATTGGTATTATTGATGCGAAGCAAACACATATGGAAGGTACGGCTTTTGCAATAAAATCAGGATACTTATTAAAAGCAATAAAAGATATTCCTGCCGACTCATTAAATGGTACTTTAAATGTTAATAATAAAAATATTTTAGCCGGGTTAACCCGTCCGCAGCAGATCAAGAAACTGGGGAACTATGTTTTTATGGTGAGAGTTTATAATCAATAAAGATCCCAAAAAACTATTTATATAGTTCATGGCGCTGTGATTTATTCATAGCGCCATGTTTTTTAAGCCCCTTCTAAATCCCAGGTAGGGGGAGACTTTAAAGACCTTTTCATTCGCACATCTACACATTCCGCATCCGCACATTTATCTATCCACCTCGCCCAGCACAAAATCAATAGAGCCAACTATAGCAATCATGTCGGCAATCATTACTCCTTTGGCTATTTCGGGCAGTACAGACAGGTTACTAAAGCTGGGTGCACGGGCTTTTACACGTGTTGGGATCTCAGATCTGCCATCGGCCATAAAATAAAAACCAAGTTCGCCTTTTGCCCCTTCGCACCTTACATAATAATCCTGTGCTTTTGGAGTAATTTTACGCGGCATTTTTGAGCGCGGATCAAAATCAGGCGTGCGTTTTAATTCGTTTTGAAGGCGGCTAAGGCATTGCTCTATCATTTTGAGGGATTGTTCGATCTCATCAACGCGCACCTTGTAGCGGTCCCAACAGTCGCCAACGGTACCCATTTCGCCTTTACCTACCGGTACATCAAACTCAAGTTCAGGGTAAACAGAATAATTATCAATACGCCTCAAATCCCATTTGAGGCCCGATCCGCGCAGCATGGGGCCAGAGCAACCGTAATTAATGGCTACATCAAGCGGTAAAACACCAACATTTGCTGTGCGGCTAATAAATACCTGGTTATCTGTTAAAAGCTGGTTAAGCTCAACCATTTTGGGTTTAAAATAGGTTACAAACTCGCTGCAGCGTTCTTCAAAACCCACCGGCAGATCATAAAATAAACCGCCAACCCAAATATAGTTGTACAGCATTCGCGAGCCCGATGCCCATTCCAGCATGCCCATAATATGCTCCCGGTCTCTGAAGCACCATAAAAAAGGGGTAAAGGCGCCAATATCAATGCCATAGGTTCCAATGGCAATAAGATGCGATGCTATGCGGTTTAACTCGCACACCAGCACCCTGATGTATTCAATACGTTTTGGAATTTCTTTATCAATGCCCATCATCCGCTCAACACCCATAACAAAAGCGTGGCTGTTGTTCATTGATGCCAGGTAATCCATTCGGTCGGTAAAAGGGATGGTTTGCTGGTAGGTTAATGATTCTGCATGTTTTTCAAAGCAGCGATGCAAATATCCGATGTGCGGGATTACTTCTTTAACTATTTCGCCATCAGTTATCAGTTCCAGCCGCAAAACGCCATGGGTTGATGGATGCTGCGGCCCCATATTCAGCACCATGTCTTCGGTAGCTGCATCAGCTATCTTTTGATAGTAATTGTTTAAAGCGGTATCGTATTTGGGATGTGTAGCCAATTTTTTATTTCGGATGTCAGATGTTCGAATTCGGATTTTGAATTGTCTTAATTTCGATTTCAAATTTAGGAAATTCTACCGGATGAGTCGTACATAAATAAAAAACGCCCGTAGTTACTAATCTACGGGCGAACTGATAAATTATAATTACTAATCCCGAAATGGAACTTCCGAAATCAAACTATATTCTCTTTAGGCAAAACTCTCTTTAAGTTTGCTGCTTTGGGTAGCCAGCCATGCATAGCTATACATAGCAACGGCCTTAACTTTGCTCTGCCGGCTTTTGAAAGTCCATACATCTTTCATAAATTCTTTATGATTTTTGCTGTTCAATGTATCAAAAGCTACAGAAATGGTTGGTGTTAAAGAATACGCGCTATGCCATGTTCCAAATGGAATAAATAATGTTTCGCCCGGGCCTACCGTAAAATGGATAGGTGTTGCATCTTTATATTTTGGGAATTTTTCAAAATCAGGTTCAAAAATATTTAATTCTGAGCGCCATGGATCGCCAGGGCGGGGATAAAGCATATCATCCTGGCCGCGCGGAAATACAGTAAACCGTTTTTCGCCATATAACTGGGTTATCCAGGCATTCAGGTGATAATAATCAATATGTAAATATGGAAACTTGCCGCCAGCTCCTCCAATAAATAGTTCGGTGGCGCCACCCCATTTGCCAACCCTGAACATAGGGTTTTTAAGCCAGTTCGGTGAAGCATAATGCAGATCGAGCGGGTCAATCAATGGCATTATTTCGGGTAAAGTTTCCGGGATATTAAATATAATAGGATAGGGAGCAGGCTTTTCTGCCGTGCTGGTTTCAACCATATCCATTATATCTTTCATTTTGTAGGTTGTTCCCCTGCAATCGGTTTCCCGCTCGGGATAATTTTCTCTAAACCAATCCGGGCTAAAAAGTCCGTTTGCTTTCCAAACTTTTGACGCATTAGTAAAAACCAGCGGAATGCCTGGTTTATAATGCTCTTCCATAAACTCTTCATAAGAAATGTTATCTCTTCTTATAATATCCATAGTACAAAAATTGGTTTTTAGTTGATTGTTACAAAAGTTGTACAGGCTTGTACGGTATTGATATTTAAAAGGTTATAGTTAGTGATTAGAGGCTGGAGATCAGAGGTTAGTTGGGAATGGAGATCAGAGGTTAGAGACCAGAGATTAGGGGAAATTTTACAAAGCGTAACTAATCTCTAACCTCTGGTCTCTAATCTCTTAAAAAAACTAATCTATCTTTATCCCCTTATAATACTCCGCTGTTTTATAGTCTTTACGTAATGGGAAACCCTCCCAGTCATCAGGTAATAAAATACGGCGAAGGTCAGGGTGGCCTTCAAAAAATATTCCAACAAGGTCATAAGCTTCGCGTTCGTGCCAGTCGGCGGTGCGGTAAACAGATGTTATGCTGGGGAAAGCCGGGAGATCGTTAAGATCGCGATCATTGTCTGCGCTTACCTTTAATGTAAGTTGTGTTTGATAGGGGATAGATGCCAAGTGATAAACTACGCCAAAGCATTTAGCTTCAACGCCATAATCAACACCTGTAAGGCTGCTCAAAAAATCAAAATAAGTATTTGAATTATTACGCAACTCAAGACAAACTTCGGCAATGCTAGCCGGGGCAATAAGCAAAGCGGGTTGCAGGCCACCTGTTTCTTCGCCGATAATTACACCAGGTCCAAATTTTTCAGTGAGTAATAATTTAATCTCTTCAAAACTCATGGCGCTAACCGTACTTTTTTCCAGTTTTTATTGTCTATCTTTTTGTAAGCTATCCGGTCATGCAACCTGCTAGTTCTACCTTGCCAAAATTCAATCATACGGGGCTTTACAATGTAGCCACCCCAAAACGATGGTTTAGGCACTTCCTTATCGGTGTATTCGATAGCTAACTCATCCCATTTTTTTTCTAAAACATCGCGGCTTTCAATCTCCTGGCTTTGCGGAGATACCACAGCGCCAATCTGGCTGTTTTTAGGGCGCGATTGGAAATACTTTTCAGATTGCTCTTTACTTAATTTCTCCAGAGTGCCTTCAATACGTACCTGTCTTTCCATTGACGGCCAAAAAAAGGTAAGTGCGCATACCGGATTTTTGGTGATCTCTTTACCTTTACGGCTCAGGTAATTGGTGTAAAAAACAAAACCATCATTATAAACGCCTTTAAGCAAAACAATTCTTGCCGATGGCCTTCCGTCATGTGTTGCAGTTGCAAGGTTCATAGCATTAAGTTCAGGAACAGCCGCTTCCTGTGCTTCATTAAACCAAATCTCGAATTGTTTTATCGGGTCGGCTTTGGTGTTGCTTTCTAATAATGAGGATGCTGTGTAATCCTCTCTTATGCTTTCTAATTTATCCTGATTCATCCCTGCAAACTTACAAATTAATAAATAGAACCAAGAGTAGGAGAACCAGGAACCAGGAGTAAAGAAATATTAAAAATAAAATATCAAGAGAGAGAACTTTCTTTGTGAATTTATCGTTAATAAGTTTAATTTTTTATATTTCATTTGTTCGGGATTGATTTTTGGCTCTTTTTTCAAAAACTAGACTTATTTTTGCAATACTTGTTATATTAAACCAAAATTAAACCCTTATGCTAAGTTCTATTTCGGCAGCAGCAGGACGCTTATTAATATCGGAGCCATTTATGGTAGATCCGAATTTTAAAAGGGCGGTAATTTTATTGACAGAATATTCTGAAGGAGGCGCTATGGGGTTTATTCTGAACCATGCAAGCGAATTTTTACTGGGTGATATTTTGCCCGATTTGTCATATTCTGAGATTCCCGTTTTTATTGGCGGCCCGGTAGCCGGTAACACGCTTCATTTTATTCACCGCTGTCCTGAGAAAATTGCTGATGGCATTGAAATAGCCGATGGTGTATTTTGGGGTGGGGATTTTGAAGCGGTTAGAGAACTAATCACAAGCTACCAGTTAAATGCCGGTGAAATAAGGTTTTTTACCGGGTATTCCGGTTGGATCCCCAAACAACTGGATGATGAGATCAAAGAAGACAGCTGGATTGTTGCTAAGCAATTAAATATTGATACCATGTTTTCACAAAATGAAGAAACCTTGTGGCGTGAGGTGGTAATAGGATTAGGGCAGCGATATGCTCACATTGCTAATTTTCCTGAAGACCCGGCGTTGAATTAGTTATAGAGATCAGAGGTTAGAGACCAGGGATTGGTTGGGAATAGAGATTGGAGACTAGAGATTAGGAAAAAATCCATGGCAGATCATCGTTTATATACAAAATTCAACTAATCTCTGGTCTCTAATCTCTATTTTTCCATTTCCTTCGCTGATTCTTCAACTTTCTTCTTCAACTCCTCTTTAAAAGCAACCAGATTTTTAACAACCTGTTCATCAGCGGTAGATATAATTTGTGCCGCCAGGATGCCGGCATTTTTTGCAGCATTTAGCGCTACAGTTGCAACCGGGATGCCATTTGGCATTTGCAATATGGAAAGGATAGAATCCCAGCCGTCAATTGAGTTGCTTGATTTTACCGGTACGCCAATAACAGGCAAATGGGTTAACGAAGCCACCATGCCGGGTAAATGTGCGGCACCGCCTGCACCGGCTATAATTACTTTTAATCCGCGCCCTGCGGCTTCACGGGCATAGGTAAACATGCGGTCGGGTGTGCGATGGGCTGATACTACGGTAATTTCATATTCAACCCCTAATTCTTTTAATACATCCGCAGCATCCTGCATTATGTTAAGGTCAGACTTACTGCCCATTATTATACCTACTTTGGGTTGGTTTATAGTTGATGGTTCATGGTTCATAGCCGAAATTTGCTAATTGCTCAGCGTGTTGCTGATATAAATCTATCTTTTTAAAAACTTCATTCACTAATTGCGGCTATAAATTCTTACTATGAACTATGAACCATCAACTATGAACTACTTAACTTATCACTCTCAATGTTGCCTGCACAAACCTTGCCTTTTCAATCGCTTTTTCCCTGTCAACATCAACAATGGTAACATGCCCCATTTTGCGGAAAGGTTTGGTTAATGCCTTGCCATATAAATGTACATATACGCCCGGGCATTTTAATACTTTTTCAATACCCTGGTAAACTGCAGGGCCTTCGTATCCGGCTTCGCCTAAAACATTAACCATTATGGCATTATTAAGGCAGGCAGTATCGCCAAGCGGCTGATTAAATATGGCCCTTAAATGCTGCTCAAACTGCGAAACAACGTTTCCTTCTATACTTTGGTGCCCGCTGTTATGCGGCCTTGGGGCAAGTTCATTGACCAATATTTTGCCATGTTTATCTAAAAACATTTCAACAGCCAGTAAGCCTACAATTTTTAGATCCTGGGCTATCTTGATGGCTATTTGGGCTGCATCCTGCTGTACTTCAAATGGCAGGGTTGATGGAGAGATCAAAAATTCAACCAGGTTAACATCCGGATTAAACTCCATCTCAACCAGCGGAAAGGTCTTTATTTCACCGCTTTCGTTACGGGCGACGATTATGCCTATTTCCTTTTCAAAATCAATCAAGCGTTCAATAAGGCTGGGTTCAGTAAAAGCTTTTGCCAAATACGACTCATCAATAATTTTATAAACACCCCTGCCATCATAACCGTCCCGCCTTAATTTCTGAATATAGGGGAAAGGGATATGACTTTCTTTTAATTGTTGTGCTGACGATATTACCTGGAACTCGGCTGTTGGGATATTATTCTCTTTAAAGAATTGTTTTTGCAGGCCCTTATCCTGGATCAGCCTGATAATGCGTGCCTGCGGGTAAACTAAAACTCCTTCTTTTTCAAGCTGCTCCAGCGCATCAACGTTTACTTTTTCAATTTCGATGGTAAGCAGGTCAACTTTTTTTCCAAAGTTGTAAACGGTTTCGTAGTCGCCCAATGAGCCAACTACAAATTCGTCGCATAGTTTACGACAAGGCGCTTCCCTGTCGGGATCGAGTACCTTTACAGTAACATTGTAATTAATAGCCTGCTGAATAAGCATGCGCCCCAGCTGGCCGCCGCCTAAAATTCCGAGTTTAAGGTCTCCGTAAAATGCTTTCATTATAATGATGCAAGTTTAGCCTAAATCTTTCAAAAAGCCTAAATAGTGTTATTGGGTACCTGCTTTTTTAGTGAGTTTATAATAAAAAATAGCATGAATAATAAAAAACACAATACCTGCGATAATATATATGGTGTTATTAAGGCTTTGCTTTGGAGCTATGAAATTAGTGATTATGTAAGCTAAGGGGCCTGCAAAATACAAAAACAGCTTCCATGCAGGATTATTCCAGATAGTTGGATTTGGCAGGAATAAAGCAGGGGCGGCCATTATTAATAAAATGCCATTGAGATAAAATAATGCCGATATAATTACAGGGATTGCCTTGCTGTAATCATTTCCTTTTATTACTACAGCATAAAAAATGCAGGATATGGCTATTGAAATAATCAGCGAGAAAATAAAAGTTTTAACAAGATTAATAAAAATTATTTTGAGCATAGCTAATTTAAATTTCTTCAAATTTCAGTATTTTGCATGGCTATTGGATGTTTGTGCTCAAAAAAATATTCAATGGTCTAATTCCGGTCAATTTTAATGTCACAAATACAGTATATTACTAAGCCGCTCATTAAATAAACCTGCAAACACCTATATTTGCGCCGTATTTTACTTTAAAGTTCTTTAAAATGAAAACTAAAATAGCCGTAGCCAACGGTGATGGTATAGGCCCCGAAATAATGCAGGCCGTTCTTCGCATTTTTGAAGCTAACAATGTTCCCCTTGAATATGAATTTGTTGAAATGGGGAAATCATATTTTGACGCGGGTCACTCAACCGGGATGACCCCAGCCGCTAAAGAAACTATTGAAAGCCTGGGAACCCTGTTTAAGGGGCCTATGGAAACACCAAAAGGAAAAGGCGTAAAAAGTATAAATGTTACGGCCCGTAAAGTTTGGAACACTTACGCCAATCAGAGGGATTTCAGAACGTTGAAAGGAGTAGAAACCGTTTTTTCAAAAGCTGGGATTCCTATCAATTTAACTATTATTCGAGAAAATATTGAAGACACCTATGGCGGTATCGAACATCTTTTAACTTATGATGTTGCTGTCGGCCGCAGGATAATTACCCGCCCGGGCTCAGCACAGGTTATCCGTTATGCTTTTGAAATGGCAAAACGTAAGGGCTACACCAAATTGGCCTGTGCCCATAAAGCAAACATCATGAAATTAACTGATGGCTTGTTTTTAGAAACCTTCCAGGAAATAGCAAAAGAGTACCCTGAAATTCAATCATCAGATATTATTGTTGATGACCTTTGCATGAAACTGGTTACACAACCCCAAAATTTCCAGGCAATTGTATTAACAAATTTGCAGGGTGATATTGTTTCAGACCTTTGCGCCGGCCTTGTTGGCGGCTTAGGTTTTGCACCGTCAGCCAACATCGGCGATAACATTTCCATTTTTGAAGCTGTACACGGCACCGCACCTGATATTACAGGTAAAGGCATAGCTAACCCCACAGCCTTACTGCTTTCGGGTATTTTGATGCTGCGTTATATGGGCTTTACTGAAAATGCTGCTACAATTGAAAATGCTTTGCTTTATACGTTAGAGCAAGGTGTGCATACCGGCGACTTCGGTGACAGATCTGTTGCAGCTGTTGGTACAAACGGTTTCGCCGATGCGGTAATTGCTAATTTAGGGAAGATCCCGGCAGACGGCGGCGTTGTTGGCCAGGCAAATATGCAGCTTAAAGCCACGCAACCGTATCTTTTGAAAAATAAGCTTACTGTAACCAAAGGCATCAAGGAAGAAATGGTTGGGGTTGACGTGTTTGTAGAAGCCGGTGAATTACAACCAGCGGAACTTGCTGAATTGGCTAAGAAAAGGCTTACAGATAATTTCGACCTGGTAATGATCTCAAACCGGGGAACACAGGTTTGGCCTACCGGATCAATTTATACCGAACTGGTTAACGAGTACCGTGTACGTTTTGAAAAGAAACCGGGTACAATTGTAAGCCAGAAAGAACTTTTACACATAGCAGCCGACTTTTCTGAAGATGCTAAAGTTTGTTCAGTTGAGTTCCTGATGAAATTTGGAGATAAGATAGGCTACACACTGGCGCAGGGGCAGTAATAAGTCCTGAGTCGTTAGTCTAAAGTCATAACGCAGATGAGGCTGTATCAAAAGTCTTAAATTTAAAAAGCACTCAAAATAATATTTGGTTTTTGTGATCTTCGCGTCCTCTTTGCGCACTCTGCGGTTTATTTTTAACCACGGAGTGCACAAAGAAGGCACAGAGAAACACGGAGTTTTTATTATCCAAATTTTAATTTTGTTGCGTTTCTAGTGATTTTACTTTTGATACAGCCTCATCTTATCTGATAAAAATCCTTTTCCTCCTCCTGTCCGCAAAAATCGCAACTGGTAATCCTATACAAATTATTAAGATCACTATCCCAATTATAGTGGGCACAACGTGAAATGGCTTTAAGCCTATCTTGCTGATCGGTATAACAATAATGTTCATTACAAACCAGCAAATTATCCCATATTCAAAACCGATTAAATATTTATTCCGGAAGATCTTATAAAAAAACGGATAGGTTAGGTAAAATGCTATAGTAAAGGCATAGGCTATAATGTAATGAAATAATATTCCCAATAAAACCATAGTACTTCCGCCGGTGTAGGCGGCTTTTCCGAATATGCCGCTTGCTATAAATTCAAAAATTATTCCGGCATTTGCTTTATAATTCCAGGCTAAGGCGGCTATTGCATCCAATGTGCCGGTTAATAATCCTGTCAAAATAATGTTTAGAAATATCCTGTTGCTGTGCCAGGCGGTGTTTTTAATTGCCATTGCTGAAAATTTACCGTTAATTAAGATGTTAAATTTATGAAAAACGCCTGATTCGTACCGTCCTTTTATAAGCGGCAACTAAAAAACGTCTTTTAACTTGTTGTTTATTAATTTTTTATAAACTTTTTTTTATTTCTTTAAAACCATATTATGTAATTAATGGTTATAAATAGCGAACTAATAGAAGTGCCGCTAAAAATGAATTTTAAATGGCTCTTATAGAACTGAAACTAACCATAATATTAATTAAAGTAATTTAACATGAAAAGATCAATTTTAATTGTAGCCGCAGCAATATCAATAGGACTACTATCAAATAATTTATTTGCGCAAACGCCAACGACGCCGACTCAGCCGACGCCGACACAGCCGACACCAACGCAGCCGACGCCGACCCAGCCGACGCCAACGCAGCCAACACCAACGCAGCCACCAACACAAACTCAGCCGCCTGTAACAACACGCCCGGCTGCAAAAGCAGATTCGGTTAAAGACCTGGACGCTACAGTGGCAAACGTTGCTGATCTGTCAACATTAACAGCAGCTATAAAGGCCGCAAATTTGGATGCTACATTACAAGGCCCTGGTCCTTATACTGTGTTTGCACCAGGTAATTCTGCATTTAGCGCTATCCCTAAAACCAGGCTTGACAGCTTAATGAAAGACCCTGCTAAACTTGCAACACTTGTAAAAGCACATGTGGTGGTAGGCAAATATGACAAAGCGGCAATTATTAAGGCGTTAACAAATGCCACAAAATCTGCCACATTAAAAACTATTGATGGACAAACCATCATCATAGCAGTTGTAGATAAAAAATTACAACTAAAGGATGCACAAGGCAATACCGCTGAGGTAACTTCATTTGACACACCGGCTTCAAATGGAATAATCCATGGTGTTAACGGTGTTTTTATGTATAAGTAGAATATTATAAGCTTAATAGAAGCCCGGCACTGCAAAACAGACCGGGCTTTTTTACTAAATAGTGATCCGTAGCCTGTCCCGACAATTTTAAGATCTATTCACTGCACCTCTGAACGGAGAGGCATTAGCTGGTGCGCATCATCAATGCTAAGCTTTCATAAAATTAGCCGCTTTGTTTACAAATTTGGCTGATGTTAATTCAGTAGTTATTTCATATAGGCATCCAAAAACGAAAAGATGCTTTTACGGATATAATCCGCATCAAACATTACACCATAATGCGGTGCGTCTTTAACAATTATCAGTTCGTTTTTAACGCCGGCTTCATTTAAACGTGTGCTTAATAATTGAGATTGTACCGGGTTTACCGATTCATCCTTTTCACCCTGAACTATTAGAAATGGCGGGTCATTCTTATCAATATAAGTTACCGGGCTTGCTGCTTTGGCAAGATCGGGCCGGGTGGTTACAGTTGCACCCAATAATAATGTGACAGGGGATTTAGGATCAGAGCTGTCATTGCCCTTAAGTGTTGTAAAATCCGATGGCCCATAAAAATCAAGACAAAGCCTGATTTTAAATTTTGGCCTTTTGCCATCCGGATAAAAAGCTTTCACATTAGTATTGTTTGATAAAGCTAACAGCGAAGCCAAATGCCCTCCGGCAGAAAAGCCGATAACTGCAATCCTGTTTTTATCCAAACTGTATTTGGCTGCATTATCATACAAAAATTCAAGAGCCTGGCTGCAGTCCCTAATCTGTGCCGGGAATACTGCAGTTGTGCTGTACCGGTAGTTTATTGATGCAACCGCATAACCGCTATCTGCAAAAGCTTTCAAAGTTTGGGTCATGTAGCCCATGTCGGCATATTTATCATTCATCATCCATGCCCCGCCGTGAATCCAGACAATAAGTGGGTAATTTGCCTTTTTAACAGGCGGCAGGTAAATATCAAGCAGGTGCTTTTTTAGGGTATCGTTGGCATAAGGGATGTTACCAATTAAAGTTGTGCCTGCGGGGAAGAAGTTTAATTTTGGATTTGTGGGTTGGGAAAATCCACTTTTAAACAGGCAAATCAATAAGGAGAATAAAAAAAATATTTTCATAATAAATTATTGGATCTAACCAGATGGATATTAAATATCATTTCTTTTAGAATAATTAATCATTACGCTTCCTGAAGCTAAATCATGTAAAGCCCTTTTTGAGGGATTACTATGTATAGTAAGAAAAGGAGATCCAGCCTAAAAGTACCTTTACTAAATATCTTATTATTGCATGTGGGAAATTGATTCGGCTGCCTGTGTCTGCAAATTTTTTAACACGGATCTGCCTGGCATAGTTGCCAATGGTACACCCAAAAGTTAAACATATAGGTTCGTAAAAAATAAATATGCCCAGAAAAAGGAATGTTCTTAGCCAGTCAGGAGTGCCAGGGAAATTGTCTGATATCAAATAAATAATCATCATACATACAATAACAAATACTGTGTCAATGAAAATGGATTGTAATCGAACAATCAGTGGAGGGTATTGATCTTCCATATTTAGTTTTAGGGTGACGTGATTAAATATAGCTTTTTGATTTTAATTAAGTAAAATATTATGCTTTTAATAACTGTTCCCCTTCAATCTTCTTCTGCAATTCCAGTATAGCGCCAATTAGCGCCTCAGGCCTTGGCGGGCAGCCCTGCACGTACACATCAACGGGGATCACCCTGTCAACACCTTTTACCACATGATAGCCATGCTGCCAGTAAGGGCCACCGCAGTTGGAGCATGAGCCCATAGAGATGACATATTTTGGTTCGCGCATTTGCTCATAAAGGCGTTTAATGCGTTCCGCCATTTTAAAAGTAACCGTGCCGGCAATAATAATAACATCAGCCTGGCGGGCAGACGGGCGGGGGAACACACCATAACGGTCCAGATCATATGTAGAGGCAAAGGCGCCCATAAATTCAATGGCACAGCAGGCAATCCCAAAACTTAAGGGCCATAAGGATGACAACCTTGCCCAGTTGAGCAAATCGTTCATTTTGGTGATCACCACACCGCCGCTTTCACTTGTTAAATCACTGCTCATTGCCGGGTTTTTTAAAAGTTGGTTTAAACATGGGTTTTCTTATTGGTGGTGTTCCGGGTGTTCCAGTTGTTCCGGGTGTTTCATTTGTTCCGGTTGTTTCCGCTGTTAACACTGTTTCAAGTGGAACAGGCGGAACATTGATAAGCGAAAACGCCTTCACTTTATAAACGCTTTGTTCTGCGTTCAGTTTTTCATAAAGAGATTTTGGAATAAAAGTATCAGTTGTTGGCATTATTGGCTTTGGTTTTATCCAGTCAAGGTCGCCTTTTACCCAAACATATGCCAGGCCGAGGATCAAGATCCCTAAAAATATAAACATTTCAGTTAATGCCAGCCAGCCCCAGCGCGGCTCATAATTATTTATTTCATGACTGCCAAACACTGTTGCCCAGGGAAAAATAAACACCATCTCCACATCAAACAGCAGGAATACCAGGGCTATCACATAAAAACGGGAGTTGAAAGGCAGCCATGCATTACCGGTTGTTTCCTCGCCGCATTCATACGAAGTTAGCTTTTCGGGATTGGGTTTATGGGGTGCAATAAGCTTGTTTATGAAAAAAGCCACGCATACCATCATTATTCCTGTAATTAGGAAGATAAGTATCTTTCCAAATTCTGATATTTGCGACACTTCAGCCATGACAGCAAATTTAACAAAACAAACAGACTTTGACGCGATAATTATTGGTGGCGGCGCCTGCGGTTTAATGTGTGCCGTGCAAGCCGGATTTTTAGGCAAGCGAACACTGGTATTGGAGAAAAACGATAAAGTGGGCGCCAAGATCCTGATCAGTGGTGGCGGGCGCTGTAATTATACCAACATGTATGCGTCTGCACAGCAGTTTATTTCTGATAATGAACATTTTTGTAAATCAACTTTATCACAATGGACGGTTGATGATACTGTCAGCTTTTTTGAGACTTATGGAATTATCGGCAAGGAGAAGACCTTGGGCCAGCTTTTTCCCGAAAGCAACAATGCTAAGGATGTCATTAAGGTATTTACTTCCCTTTGTGCCGATCTGGGGCAGGAGATCTGGTGTGATGCAGAAGTTAAAGGGATTGAACAGGTTGATAATGGTTTTGTTGTTTCGGTGGAAAGGAATGGAAGAACCGAAAACCTATCTGTCCCAAAAGCAGTGATCGCATCCGGTGGATTACCTATCCCGAAAATGGGCGCAACTGATTTTGGGTTGAGGGCAGCGAAAAAGTTCAGCCTAAAAATTAATGAGACGGCACCGGCATTGGTACCGCTGACAATAACCGGGAAAGATCAGCCATGGTATGAGCAATTATCCGGCAATAGTATTTTTTGCCGCGTTTGGAACGATAGGGTCAGCTTTGAAGAAAATATCCTGTTTACGCATTGGGGACTAAGCGGCCCGGCCATATTGCAGATCTCATCCTATTGGCGGCCTGGTGAATTTATTTATATCGATCTGCTGCCTAATCAAAATATAGCTGAACTGATTCAGCAGGAACGTGAAACAAATGGTAAAAAAATGCTGCTGGCTTATTTGGCCAATCTTTTTACCCGCAAATTTGCCGAAGCATTAAGTGATAAACTGCCGGTAGATAAAAACCTGGCATCATTAAGTAAAACAGATATAGAGAATATCAGCAGCCTGGTCCATGAGTTTAAGATGAAACCGGCAGGGGATAAGGGTTACGACAAAGCCGAGGTGATGCGCGGCGGTGTATCAACCGATGAACTGTCATCAAAAACCCTTGAAGTTAAAAAACTGCCAGGCCTGTATTATGGCGGCGAATGTGTGGATGTAACCGGCTGGCTTGGCGGCTATAATTTTCAATGGGCCTGGGCAAGCGGATTTGTTATAGCACAAAGTTTGTAAACCTGAACTTTAGTGGTTGATTGAAACATTAATATGATCTTTAAAAAAATAAGCGAAGAAATTAAGAGGAATAAAGCGCTGTACTATTCTAAAAATATTTTACGGCAAATTATACCAACAATATTTTATAAGAGCTCGCTCAATAAGAAATTATTATCAATAAGAGGATACGATGGCGCCGCGCTGGCAGACCGTATAAACTATTATAACAAGCTTGAAAACCCTGCACCAATAGGCGATAATGCTACTGCGTTAAAAAAGATGCAGGTTTTTAAAAGTCCCAAAACGTATAATTTTGATGCTTTTGAATACCTGCGTTATTTTAAAGGGAGCCTTAAAGCCAATTTTCTCTTTGGAGATATAACTTACACCCCCAATGAACCGTCAATACAAAAAAGCAGGCCCATAGCCGGAGATAATTCGAACGCCGTGTTATTGAAACTGGATAAAAAACGACATTTCTTTTTTGTTAACGATAAAAATCGGTTTCGGGATAAAAAAAATATGCTGATAGGTCGCGGAACAATATACCAGCCCCACAGAGTGAAATTTATGGAAATGTACTTTGATAATCCGTTATGTGATTTGGGCCAGGTTAATAAGAAGGGCGGCAATATGAAATGGCTTAAACCGCCTATTTCTATTGACCAGCATTTGAAATATAAATTTATTTTGAGTTTGGAAGGTAATGATGTAGCCACCAATTTGAAATGGGTCATGTCTTCAAACTCAATTGCGGTAATGCCAAAACCTAAATATGAAACCTGGTTTATGGAGGGGAAACTGGTTCCTGATTTTCACTACATACCAATTAAAGACGATTATACCGATCTGATTGAAAAGCTTAATTACTATATAGAACACACTGATGAAGCCGAGCGAATTGTAAGTAATGCGAATGCTTTTGTAAGGCAATTTTTTGATCAGAAACGGGAGGCTATCATTTCCTTACTGGTATTGCAAAAATACTTCTCCAAAACCATGCAGATCTAAGGCATCGTTGAACGTAAAAATGATGCTTAATTTTTACCGGCTGCTTTTACCTGTTTAAAATAAGCTATCAACCTATCAATGTTGGCAAGCATATAAACTTTGGCGTGGATCTTATCAACTACCTCTGGTTCATCACCCATAATATCGGTCATTACGTCTTCAAAGTTTTCATTTGTTATGCGCTTCATTTCGGCGGTGTTGGTGCCGTAGTAGTAAACTGTTTTTTCGTTGCTGTAGCCGCCACCGCCGCCAATGGGGATTGAGACACCGCCACTAACACCACTGCCATAACCGCCTGTGCCAATGCCAATGCCCGGTTCAAAGCCAATTCCTGAACCTCCGATTCCCCCTTTGCCTCCTTTACCGCCCCGGCTTATATACAGCTTAACATCTTCATCAATCTCAACCTTTACAAAATCAAGCTCATTTTTAGCCCATGTTTCGTTACCGGGGGCATGCGCAACAACAAAACTGTCTTTTGCTACCACGAATGATTTAAGGTCACTTGCACTTAATTTAAACGGGGTTGCTTTATTATCTTCTTTAAATTCAATAAAGCCTTCTCCTTTTATTGGGCCTTTAGCAGATGGATTTATACGGATAAAGCCGGATTCGGTATTTCCTTTAATATCAGTAAAACGACCGGGTTGCCATTTATTTGATTGCGATTTTGCTGATACAATTATCAGCATAAAAAATAAAATGATTAAAATTGAACGCATAACTATTAAAATACAAATAACGTAATTTTACAACATTTAATATGATGATTGTCGATCTAAGAAGTGATACCGTTACCAAACCAACTCCTGCCATGCTGGAGGCTATGTTTAATGCCAAAGTGGGCGATGATGTTTTTGGGGAGGATGAAACTATAAAAGAGCTGGAAGAAAAATCTGCAGCCATTTTTGGAATGGAAGCAGGCATCTTTTGCCCATCAGGCACCATGACCAACCAGGTAGCCATTAAATGCTTTACCCAACCATTAGATGAACTGATTGCTGATCAAACTGCGCATGTTTACCGTTATGAGGGTGGGGGAATAGCCTTTAACTCAGGCGTGTCAACCCGTTTATTGAACGGTTATCGCGGTATTATTACTGCCGAAATGATTGAGCCGGAAATTAATGCAGAAAATATTCATTATCCGCATACTAGCTTGGTGGTGCTTGAAAACACGGTTAACAAGGGCGGAGGAAGCTGCTACACAATTGAACAAATAAAGCCAATAGCTGAGTTATGTAACAGCAAAGGGCTAAAGCTTCATCTGGATGGCGCCCGCATTTTTAATGCTTTGATCCATACGGGTGATAGGGCTGCAGATTATGGTAAGTATTTTGACGGCATTTCCGTCTGTCTTTCAAAAGGTTTAGGCGCTCCTGTTGGCTCCGTGTTCCTGGCAGATAAGGAAACTATAAAATATGCGCGCCGGATCCGCAAGGTTTTTGGGGGAGGGATGCGCCAGGCAGGATTTTTAGCTGCCGCAGGTATTTACGCCCTTGATCACCATGTTGAAAGATTAAAAATCGACCACACTCATGCGCAGATCCTTGCTGATGAGCTGGGGAAGTGCGGCTGGGTTGCCAATGTATTGCCGCAGGAAACCAATATTGTTTTGTTTGATACCGTTGAGCCTGCAAGTATTGTTCTGCAAAAGCTGGAAGAAAAAGGTATAAAAGCATTATCAACCGATAAACACCGCATCCGCTTTGTGCTGCACCTTGATGTACACCCTGAGCAGGTGGAGCATGTAGTGAGTGTGCTGAAGTCAGTCTGAAGTTTAAAGTCTTGAGTCGTAAGTCAAAAAGAGATTACGACTCAAGACTAATAACTCAAGACTAGTATTTCAATTCCCTGTCCGCAGCCTGCCGTTCAACCATCCAGGCAGGATATTCTTTGGGTAATGCACTTACTTCATCAAGCTTTTTCAGGTCATCTGCTGAAAGTTGTAATTCAGTTGATTTGATGTTCGCATTCAGCTGTTCAATATTTTTAGCGCCGATAATGGTGCTGGTCACTCCTTTTTGCTGGCGAACCCAGGCCAAAGCCACTTCAGCTACCGAAACATTGTGCTGTTTGCCAACTTCGGTAATTACATCAATAATATCGTAGGTTTTATCTTTATTAATGGGCGGAAAATCAAAAGTATCCCTGCGGCTGCCTTCCGCTTTTTCTGCGTTACGGCCATATTTGCCGCCAAGGAAACCACCTGCCAGCGGGCTCCAGGGCATTACACCAATGTTTTGGTCGGCAGCCAGGGGCAACAATTCTCTTTCAATATCGCGCGCGGCTAATGAATAAAAATATTGAAGGCCCATAAATTTATTCCAGCCATGTTTTTCCGTTATTGCTATGGCTTTCATCACCATCCATGCCGGCCAATTGCAAATCGCAATATAACGTACTTTGCCTGTTAGTACAACATCATTAAGGGCACGCACAGTTTCTTCAACCGAAGTTTTTGGATCAGCGCCGTGTACATACAAAATATCAATATGATCAAGCTGTAAACGCTTTAAACTGTCATCAACGGATTGAAAAATATGATAACGTGAAAGGCCCATATCATTCGCACCTTCGCCCATGCGGCCGCGTACTTTGGTAGCAATTACCAGTTCGTTGCGACTAAAGCCCAGATCTTTTATGGATTGACCCAGTAGCTTTTCCGATTCGCCAAACGAATAAACATTGGCTGTATCAATAAAATTAATGCCAGAATCTATTACAACCTTCATCAGATCGTTTACGCCTTGTTGCTGAATTGTACCGATGGCTTCCCAGTATCCTTTGCCGCCGAATGTCATGGTGCCAAAACATAGCTCGGAGACCGCCAGGCCGGTGTTTCCTAAAAAATTGTATTTCATAAGTTTGATGTTTGTTATAAAAGTAAAATTCAGCCTTTATGGATTAAAAACAGTCAGCGGCTGGTCAAAAAAGGCGTGTCGGTAAATTGAGGCTGATACTCCCATTCCCAAACTTCACCATCTTCTTCATCCATAACAGTTCCTGAAAATTTAAAGTTGTTTTTGCGCAATATGCAGGTTGAGTAATTTTCTTCGGCAAGGGTACGTGCAGTAATAATGACAGATGGAGCAGTGTTGAGTGATAGTAGCACTAATTCGGCAGCTACCTGTGTGCCTATTCCTTTTTGCCGGTGTTGCGGAAAAACGCCATAAGCAATTTCAACCTTGCCATTCACGGGTTTACCCTTAAAAGCTCCGCCTGCAACTAATTGTCCGTCTAATTGAAAATAGTAACTTATCCACGGAGGGTTATATCCAACTTTTCTGTAAAAATCAATCGTCATATAAATACCTTCCTGGCAATCAGGGTTGTCGGTAAATTGTTTGTTTTCATGAAGATGCTCTTTTATAGGCATTAGCTCCATTTGTCTTTTTTCTGTTGTTATCAAATGTAATTAATTGATTTTTAATTGAATGCATTATTGTATATGAGCCGACAAAACTTAAATCTTAACAACTTGTTATACCTGCGATGAACAGGCTGCTAACCAAACTTGAAAAAATAGGCCGCGATCCTGAAGTTACTGCTAAAGCTGTAGGCTTGCGTTATGCATCTGATTCCACACCGGGCTATACCCGGAAAAAGGCAGGTAAGGGCTGGAGCTATTATAATGCTGACGGTAATTTGGTTAAAGAAAAAAATTTAATAACCCGTTTTAATAAATTGGTTATCCCGCCTGCCTATACCAATGTATGGATTTCCCCATATGAGAATGGGCACTTACAGTTTACAGGAACCGATGCAGCAGGCAGAAAGCAGTACCGCTATCATCCTGATTGGAACAAAATTCGCAATCAATCCAAATATCATCGTTTACAAACATTTGCAGCCTGTTTACCGGCTATCAGAAAACAGGTAGATAAGGATCTTGCCCGCCATAACCTTGATCATGATAAAATTGTTGCATTAGTAGTAAGGCTGATGGAGCTAACCGGCATAAGGGTAGGGAACGAGTCGTACAAAAAGCTATACGGCTCATTCGGATTAACCACCCTGATGAACCGGCACGTGCAAATTGAGGGATCGACGCTAAATTTTGAGTTTAAAGGCAAAAAAGGCGTCTATCATAAAATATCATTACAAAGCAGGAAACTTGCAAAGCTGGTAAAGCAATGCCGGGAGATTCCGGGGAAGGAGCTTTTTCAATATTATAATGCAGATGGAGAGCGCTGTGCAATTGGTTCAGGTGATGTAAATAATTACCTGAAAGAAATAACCGGCGAAGATTTTACTGCCAAAGATTTTCGTACATGGGCTGGCAGTGTGAGCGCTTTATATGCATTTAAGCAAGCCGGTGAATTTGAAACAATTACTGAATGTAAAAAGAAAATTGTAAACGTGTTAGATGAGGTGGCTATAAACTTAGGCAATACCCGTACCGTTTGTAAAAAATACTATGTACACCCAACGGTCATAAAAAGCTATGAGGACGGCGCCATTTTTAAATACATAAAAAATATTGATCAGGAAAAAGATGTTGACTCGGCCGACTTAAATATTGCCGAAAAAGCATTGCTCAAAATATTGGAAAACGAAAAACTGGCCGAAGCCAGTTGAGTTGGTTGATTGGGTTGAATGGTTGATTAAGTTTTATTATCAAATAACTCGTATTATTAACTGTTTTAACCTAATCAACCCAATCCAACTTAATCAACCTATTTAACCCCCTTCTTTGTCACTATAAAAACAATTCCGTTTTTGGCCTTATCACCGTAAAGCTCCTTAGTTTCATCATCGGTTTTTAAAATCATGCGGTCAATATCAAAGGCCGAGATCTTTTTCAAATCTGCTTCTGAGGCTATTTTGCCATTAATGATGATCAGTTTATCAGAAAGATGACTAATAGTTGATCTTGGATTTGCGAAAGCTATTGTGGCGTTTGAATTATAACTAACTCCGCTTTTATAAAGCCTTGAATTTAGCTTATGCCCCATGGTTGCAGTGTCAAAAGATAGGGTATAAATTGCGGCTTTATTGGAAGTGTCCCCGTTTATAGAGGTATACACTCTAACGGGCTCTCCGTTTTTATAGTTTTTACGCAGCGTTAATGTTGCATGTTTATTGCCATTTTGGTCAAATGCTTGAACGGTTGCGGCACCATTGTTTGAACCTGCAATGGCTATGTTATCTGAATCATCAACACTGAATGTTGCACCTGAACCTTTAGATGTACCATTTACAACCACAATTTTATTGATGTCTTTAGCGTCGCTGATTGTAGCAATGCCATTTCCATCGCTAACTATCGTATATTTATGGTTATCCAGTTTATCTAATTTTTCCTTGAACTTTTTGCCAGCTTGAGAGTCATTTGTTGTTATACACAAAATGCTATTTTTTTTGTCAAGATTGGCTATTAATTTATCAAGGCTGCCGACGCTATATACAGTAACACTCTCAATTTTATCAGCATTAAGTGCTTTTAGGTCGTCTTGAGTAGCTTTAATGCCGTTTATAACATAATTTATCGAATCTTTTTTTCCGTTAAAGCTCATAGAAAATTTGCCTTTTCTTATGGTATCGGTTGTATGCTTATTAATAACCGACTGCATTGTAAGGGTTTTATTATGTGGAGCAATTAATTTTAAGGCAGTGTTTTTTGGGGTCTGTTTTTCTATGGATTTATTTGTTATAGCTGAAAATGCTTTAATAACAGGACTGCTTTTTTTAACCAAAGCGGCTTTTGAAATGCTGAAAACCAGCAGCAGGGCAACCACAGCAGGCACTAAAAATGCGTAGCGGGTTAAGTTGAATTTCGAAGATCTTTTTGCGTTCATCATGATAATTCTTTTTTTAATGGTTGATATATTAAAATGGTTCACAATTCCCTGCGGCGCGGCAGAGAAACTTACGTTCACCAGGCTATATTGATATTGTTTACTATCGGTACCGGTATTTAATATTTTACGGTCGGTTATGAATTCAATATTTTCGCGGACAGCTTTTTTCATCAGCCAAACTCCCGGATTAAACCAGTAAAATATGGTGCTTAATTCAGCCAATAATACATCCAGCGTGTGCCATTCACTAACATGGATCTGTTCATGCAACAGTATCGATCTCAAATCTGACGGATCATGTTTTGCCGGATTGATATAGATGCTTTTCCAGAATGAAAACGGACCTGTATCACTGTTGATCACCCTTACGTCATGATCATGAATTTTAGTAGCGGTTGAACTTCGATATAATTTGTATAATGAATATAGTTGCACCAGTAACCGTAATGCAAATAATAAGACGCCTGCCCATAAAACCACTTCGGCCCATAACCAGTAATTTGGCTGTGCAATCGGTTTAATAAGTGCCTTAGCGGGTGCCTGCCAGTTCAAAATAATAACCTCCACAGGTTTTGCTATTTGCTGATGGTGTTCAAAAAAGCCCGAAAGATTTATTTTAGGATATATAGTTGCAAATAATATCGCGGCAGCAAGGTAAATACGGTTTAAAGTGTAAAAGGTAAGATGCCTCAACACCAGGTAATAACCCGCGCAAAATAATAGGAGGGCAATATTTACTTTAAACAGGAAAACAAACAAAGCTGGCATGGCTTTCAGGATTTAGGGTTTTCAATAAGTTTAATGATCTCTTTTAATTCACTGGCGCTGATTTTTTTGTCGTTGGCGAAAAACGTAACCAGGTCTTTATAGGAGTTTTGAAAATAATCGCTTACAAAACCATTCATAAATTTCTTTTTGTAATCTTCCTCCAATATCGCAGGGGCATAACGGAATGAGTTTCCCATTTTTTCGCTTTCAACAAAACCCTTGCGCTCCAGGTTTTTTACGGTTGATGCCAGCGTGGTGTAGGGAGGCTTGGGGTCTTCAAGCAGATCTAGAAAATCTTTTATAAAACCCTTGCCAAACTGCCATACTGCCTGCATCGCTTCTTCCTCTTGCTTAGATAATTTCTCCATCTTTTTTACGATTGTTTCGTAAATCTACGATTAATTCGTAATAAAGCAAATGTTTTAACGCTTTTTAACAAATATTTTTTTGAATAGTAAAATATTTGTGATTGAACATGTATCGGTTGGAACATTGAAATTAATAATTTACCTTAGATGACTTAAACATGACAATATGCTGATCAACAAAAAAATCTTAGTAACGCTTTGTTTGTCTTCTGTAATAGCAGTAGTTGCCCTAACATCTATGAAGCCAGAGGAGGAACATAAATTTAAAAACCTTAAAGTGTTGCCTAAACACATTACCGACAAGCAATTGGACAAGGTAATGGATGAGTGGGCGCATTCATTAGGCGTACATTGTAATTTTTGCCACGTACGTAATGAGGCAGAAAAGAAAATGGATTTCGCTAGCGATGCCAAGCCTGAAAAGGAAATGGCCCGCCACATGTATAAGATGATGAACAAGATCAACCAAAAATATTTTGAAGCTAAAAAGGATTCATTAGGAATGGTGATGACCAGCGGCGTTAATTGTAACACCTGTCATAAGGGAACTTCACATCCTGAAGTTACTGTTCCGGAAGGCAGAAAAGGTCCGGGTGGCCCCCCTCCGGGTGTACCTGCTCCGGGTGGAACACTAGTTCCGCAAGGCGATCATAAACAATAAAATACAAAAATATAATAAGCACCCTTTAGCATTTATGCTAAAGGGTGTTTTGCTTTATAGTAATTATGAATGAAATAACAATTAGAGATGCACAGGAAGATGATCTGCCAGCCATCCTTAATATTTATAATGATGTTATCCTGAATACCACCGCAGTATATAGCGAACAGCCCCACACATTACAAATGCGGAAAGACTGGTACCATGACAGGGTGAATAATTATTTCCCTGTATTTGTGGCTGTAATAGATGATAAAATAGCAGGCTTTTGCAGCTTCGGGCATTTTAGGGTATGGCCTTGCTATCGTTATACTGCTGAGCTATCGGTTTACGTGGAGGCTTCGTATCGTGGAAAAGGAATTAGTAAAATAATGCTGCAGTCATTAATAGGGCGGGCGCGGCAAATGAATATTCACGCACTGCTGGCGGGCATAAGTGCAGATAATGAAATTAGTATTAATCTCCACCGCTCGTTTGGATTTGGGGAGGTAGCTCATTTTAAAGAAGTAGGGTATAAGTTTGGCCGCTGGCTTGATCTTAAGTTCCTTGAGCTGATTTTGAGTAACACTCCTAAAGCTGTTTAGCTTTTTTTGATAGTTCTCTTTACGTATTTATTGTATAAATACTCGGCATAGCCAACGCTGATGTAGTCAGGAAATTTCCAGTTAGGAAAGCGGGTCTTTTTTAAATGTTTTAAATACCCGAAAAATAATACCCCGATAATTAAAATAACGCCGAGGATCATAAGTATTTTTACTGAAAAAATTAAAATGTTCATATAGAGGGGTTTTCTAAATAATTATGGTTTTTTACGGAACCTATAACATAAAAGTTACGCAATATTTAAAGTTTATTATAATTATTATAATATCGGTTAGCACCTTGCTTTTTTAAGGCAAACTTAGCTAAGGCTTAATTTTATAACCTCATAAAATTTCCGGCAATTCTTCTAACTTTGAAATTGTCTATGCAAAAAATCCTTATTGCCAACCGTGGCGAAATAGCTTTAAGAGTAATGCGCTCTGCGCGCGAAATGGGTATTAAAACCGTAGCTGTTTATTCAGATGCCGACCGTAATGCGCTTCACGTACGCTATGCTGATGAAGCGGTGCACATCGGCGAATCTCCTTCAAGCAAATCCTACCTGGTGGGTGATAAAATAATTGATGCCTGCCGCAAAACCGGTGCGGAAGCTATTCATCCCGGTTATGGATTTTTAAGCGAAAACGCGGCATTTGCCCGGCTGGTGAGGGAAGCCGGACTAATACTGATAGGCCCATCGCCCGAAGCCATGGAAATAATGGGCAATAAGCTTTCTGCAAAGGCAGCCGCATTAAAATATAATATTCCAATGGTACCCGGCACCGAAGAAGCCATTACTGACATTAATGAAGCTAAGCTTCGGGCAATTGAGGTAGGTTTCCCCATATTGATAAAAGCAGCAGCAGGCGGCGGTGGAAAAGGAATGAGGATAGTTGAAAGTGCTGCAGATTTTGAGGAACAGATGCAGCTGGCTGTATCTGAAGCTACCTCTGCTTTTGGAGATGGTTCTGTATTTATTGAACGATATGTTTCATCGCCAAGGCATATCGAGATCCAGGTACTGGGCGATACGCACGGCAATATCCTGCACCTGTTTGAGCGGGATTGCTCTGTACAGCGCCGACATCAAAAAGTGATTGAAGAAGCGCCCTCGTTTATCTTAACGCCGGAGATAAGGGAGCAGATGGGTAAATGTGCGGTGGATGTGGCACGGTCTGTTAACTATACCGGGGCAGGCACGGTTGAGTTTATAATGGATGAGCAGCTCAATTTCTACTTTTTAGAGATGAATACCCGCCTGCAGGTTGAGCACCCGGTATCAGAACTGATAAGCGGGGTTGACCTGGTAAAAGAACAGATCAGGATAGCAAGGGGCGAGGCCATTAGCTTTAGGCAGGAAGACCTTAAAATTAACGGACATGCCATTGAGCTGCGGGTTTACGCAGAAGACCCTGACAATAATTTTTTACCGGATATAGGCACCCTGCAAACTTATGTTGCACCAAAAGGCCCTGGTGTTAGGGTTGATGACGGCTTTGAGCAGGGAATGGAGATCCCGATCTACTACGACCCAATGATAGCCAAGCTGATAACTTATGGTAAAGATAGAACAGAGGCTATTGAGCGGATGGTACGGGCTATTGATGAATACCGTATAACCGGCATAACCACCACTTTAGGATTTGGAAAATTTGTGATGCAGCACGAGGCTTTTGTATCGGGCAACTTTGATACACATTTTGTACAGAAATATTTTACACCTGGATTGCAAAATAATAATGATAATGAAGCAAAGATAGCTGCTTTGGTGATGGACAAATTATTAAGAGAGCAACATTTAAAGATTGCTGACGTAGCAGATGGGGAGCTTTCTAATTGGGTAAGGAACAGGCGCATCGTTTGAACCGGCATTTTCCCAAATCTCAGTGACCTCTGTGCCCGCTCGGTATCTCTGTGGTTATTTTTTACCGCAGAGTTCACAAAGAAATACGCAAAGTTGCACAGAGAGTTTTTGAGATTAAAGAGTAATCAATTCCTCAATAAAAGCCGCCTGCGCCGCATTTATCTTCAGCTTTGCTTCATCAGCCTCAAACCAACCGGCACGGTCAATTTCGGGAAATGATTGTTTTTTGCCGGATCTTGGCGGCCATTCCATCTCAAATAAATTACTAAAAATGGTTTCATGATCAATATCACCTTCAACAGCCCACGCATAAATTTTTTTACCGCTTTTTAGCCTAACCGGGTTTAAGGAAATGAAATTACCATCAATGGCCTGCCCGGTTTCTTCCTCAAACTCACGTTTGGCTGCTATAAGTGATTCTTCATCATCCAAAAACTCACCTTTTGGGATCGACCATGCGCCCAGGTCTTTGTTTTTAAAAAAGGGGCCGCCGGGATGAACAAGGAAAACCTGCAGGTTATTATTTATTTTACGGTATAAAAGGATCCCGGCACTTTGATGTGACATTTTTTAAGATTTATTGGCAAGTTAACAAACACAAAAACTATTATAGCTAAATTTGAAATTATAAAAGCTATATTACCAATATGACTGACAATAAATGGACAAGCTTTAAAATAGCCGGAGATTATAATGCTGATATCAGGAGCCTGTATGAAGCCTGGGCAACTACAGCAGGTATTGAAAAATGGTTTTTGCGGAAAGCTAATTTTTATACCATACCCCGGCGCACAAGAGAGCCCCATGAATTTATTATGACAGAGGATACCTATGACTGGTACTGGCATGGCTATGGTGATGATGCAGTTGAAAAAGGCCAGATATTGGAAGCAAATGGAACCGACTCTTTAAAATTTACTTTTTCCGGGGGAAGCATTGTCAGCATTTATATATGCAACCGTAACGGGGTTTCAATAGTTGAGCTTACCCAGGAGAATATTCCTGAAGAAACAGATCTAACAAAAAACCTATATGTACAATGCCAGATAGGATGGACTTTTTATATGGCCAACCTAAAATCGGTTATTGAAGGCGGGATTGATTTGAGGAATAAGCGATTAGAATTGAGCAGTAATTTTAAATAAAGGCCAGGCCCCCTGAAGTGGTAATATCATACTTGCCTGACATAAAAAGCACTTCAATTAACTACATTTGCGCAATTCAAAAATCCCCCTTTAGGGGGCTAGGGGCGTTGTTTATGTTTACAGGAATAATAGAAACTTTAGGAACAATAAGTGAACTGCGGCATGAGCAGGGTAACCTGCATATTACTGTTGAGTCGTCAATAGCTGCTGAATTAAAGATCGATCAGTCGGTAGCGCATAACGGGGTGTGTTTAACTGTTATCGCGTTAGCAGATGGCAAACATACGGTTACCGCTATTGAAGAAACTTTAAATAAAACCAGCCTGGGCCATCTAAAAACCGGCGACCTGGTAAACCTGGAACGCTGTATGCAAATGAATGCCCGGCTTGACGGGCATATTGTGCAGGGCCACGTTGATCAAACAGCCACCTGTATAGATTTTAAAGAGTTGGACGGCAGCTGGGAATATACCTTTGAATATGATACCGAACAGGGTAACGTAACTGTTGAGAAAGGCTCCATTTGTGTAAACGGGATAAGCCTTACGGTTGTTAATTCTCATAATAACAATTTTTCGGTTGCTATTATACCTTATACATTTGAACATACTAATTTACAGCAGGTAAAAGCTGGTTCCGTTGTTAACCTTGAATTTGATATTATCGGCAAATACGTTGCAAGGTTGATGCAGCGTTAACTTAGGCGCTATAACCGTTGTAGAGTCGATAGCATTACTTAAAGATGAATGAAGTTATTGTCGATGGCATATTTTTCAGCATCTGCCATCCACGTCGGATCGCCAACGACAAATTTCTTATGAATGGGATGGTTGCTAGCAAGACATAAAGCTAATGCAGTTAAATACCCGTGCATATCTTTTTTTGTAATATAATCGTTTAACCAGCTAAAGTCGCCTTTTAAGACATTCTTCAGATCATTTTGGATTATACTAGCATACCATGATAGCTGTTTTTTTTGATCATAAGTGGATTCTGCCATATCAGAAAATCCGCCAAATGGATAGAGGAATTTGTAAACAAAATCCACTCGATAACCTGGATTAAATTGTTGGCTCGTTTTTGGAATAAATGCACACCCGGTCTCTCCGCGATCATAACTAAATTCAATATCACATTTTTCTCCTTTTAGCAAAAATGTATCGGCGTTTTCGTATGGTTTAATTAATTCAAGATTAAATTCTTCAATTAAGTCTTGAAAATATATCTGAATGCTTTGTTCGAAATCGCGGTTGACTGTCATAAATATAAAAATAGCGTTTATTTTAATTTTTAAGCTGTTCCACCCGGCTTTTTACAAAAGCTACATAGGCTTGTTGTTTCCCGGATGGTTTTGAGGCCAGGAATTTTTTATAGTAGATGCGGGCATTTCTTTTATCCTTCAATTTTGTATCATACAAATTGGCCAGTAAATAATAAAGTATCGGGCTACCGCTAAACTGCAGTGCTTTTTGATAGGCAAGGGTTGCTTTTTTATGCCTGTTTAAAGTTATATCCCTGTCTGCAATTTCACCATAATAGGTAGCAATGTTAGGCGAGATGCCCTGGGCAATAGCCTGATTTAAAAAATTAATAGCCTGTACATTGTCTTTAAGCCCTTTATAGCATAAGGCTGCATAATAAAGGGTATATTCTGTTTGTTCATTAGGTTTCAGGCTGGCTAAAGTTTCGGCTCCGCAGGCATAATTGTTTAAATTATAATAAGAAATACCAAGCTTGGTAGTTATCATCCCACTTGCCGATCCCATTTGGATCAACTTATTACATACATCAACAGTTTCGGCCCATTTTTTTTCAGCGTAGGTTAACTTCATGGTGCTTAGCAAAATAATAACATTATCCGGATCGCTTTCTGCCGCTTTGTGTAACACTTGCAGCGCCTTGTCAAAATTTTTAAGGGCAGTGTAAAGATCTGCCAGTTCGCTTGCTACATCAGCATCGCTGGAATTGATCCTGTTGGCATGTTCAAAATAGCCGATGGTGGCAATGGTGTCGTTCTTTCTTTCTGCAAGCAACCCTAACTGGCTGTATACTGCAAAATTTCCTGTATCGCGTAAAGCTATCTGCTTATAATATTGCTCTGCTTTTGGGAAATTACCGCGCCTTAAATTTATGCCCGCCATGTTGAACAATATGTTTTGGTTGGTAGTATCCATATCATAAGCACGCTGGTAATAACCTTCTGCATCAGGAAGCTTATTTGCCATTTGCGATGCATAGGCAAGGCGGGATAAAACTTTGAGGTCGGTTACAGGCTCCGGAAAATTCTTTTTCAGGTAATCCACTGCCTCATTATACCGCTGACTTTGATAATAGTCCATCAGCAAGGCATCATCGGGTTTTGATTGTTGCTGTGCAAATGTGGTTGTAAACAGGCAGAAAAATAGAAGGGATGCAAGAATGCTTTTCATATAACTAAATTATTAGTTATAAATCATAAATCCAAATTCTCAAACATTTTATTTCAGATTGTGTTGTATCAGCATAAATAAAACCAAAACATTATGGATAAGTTAAAGAAATTTGGGTTAATGGAAAAGATTGTCCATGAACTGGAAGATTTAAAAAACAGTCAGCAGGCGATAATTCAAAAACTTGCTAAAATTGAGGTAGATAATATGGAACTGGCTGATAAAAGACTTGAAAAAGACCTGCCCGATATGCACCAGCGCGTATCAGATAACCTTGATACTATTGCAAGTATATTAGCAGATTTTGCATCGCAAACAGATCAATTTAGTGATAGCAATAATATTGCAGCCCTGAAAGAACAGGATGCGATAAATAAGCTGTAGGAATTAGGTTAAAGCTGAAAGGTAAATTAAGCTGAAAGGTAAAAGCTTAAAGCAAAGGAGCTTTAAGCTTTTACCTTTCAGCTTTTTGCTTTATTGATATTGTATATAAATAGGAGCGGGCTTCAACTGTAATACTTCTTTAGGCGTCAGTAAGCGTTTGGGGCCATTTTTGATATCGTTTTTATAAAACAGCTTAAAACCGGTGAACTGCACAGGCTCACCCTGGATAAAGTATTTATAAGTGCCTTTTTTCAGATCCGGGCCGCCCCAGCCATCCATATCCATTACAAACTGGATTTCAGGACGTAGCTTAATGTTTTTATAATTTGTCACCATCTTTTTAGTAAAGCGGTGGACAATAAATATTTTTGGCGGCAGGTTATATTTTTTAACCAGCGAAGCCAGGTATTGCGTGGTGTAATTAATATCGTCCGCATCAAAAGTGCCTATGCGTTTTCCGGGGACACTGCCTTCTTTCATAGAGAATTCCGGGTCGATACCTAAATGCACATTAGGCATCATCAAATATTTCTCCAGCAACGGAACTTCTTTTTGTACGGTACTAAAGCCAACCTGCAGATCTAAAAACACCAGTGCGTTTATAGACTTGGCCATGCTGATCACGCTGTCAATCTGTTTAAAGGGCATGCGCAGGTTGTGCAGCCCGTTTCTTCCGGCATCTGCTTGCGCAGTAACACATATATAATGCAAAGCGGGTATAACGGGAGCGCTTGTATCCGCTTTTTCCCAGTTCTTTACCTCGGCTTTTAATTTGGCAAGCATGATTTTTGGCGCATATTGACCCAGGATCCCCATATTTTTTGAATACATATTGCCATAATAGGCAACTATGCGGTTAAAGGGTAAAATTGCACCTGGCAAAGGGTAAGCTTTGGTTTTTACCGGCCATCTTTTGTCACCGTTGGCCAACTTGTGCATTAATGAGTCATATGAAGCAGTATCTAAAGCCTTAGCGGTTGTGTCATTAAATTTAAAATAACTGATTTCTGTTGCCGATGCTTTTGTAAAGCTCAAGAAGCAAAGCGGAATCAATAGAAGGAAGGCAGATTTGATGTTTTTCAAAATAGGTGTTTAATTAGCTGTATAATTAATATATTATTTATTTAGACGTGATGCTTCGCGTCTGAAACCATTAAGGTTAGCTGTCATAATTATGAAGCACAGTTTGTCTGGTTTGTGCAACATTTTGGTAACCTGTCTGCATTTAGACGCGAAACATCGCGTCTCCTACAAGTCGTTTTAAGAATTACTCTATACTTTTCCCCTTCATGGCATGGCTAATCGCGTGGTCCATTAATCGTTCGGCAAAAGGACGTGTAAATTCATTAAGCTCATCAATGGCTTTATGGATCTGATCTTTATCGCCACTGGTTAATGAGTTTTTGAGTGTTTCAATATATTTATTTGTATCGGCTATTTCAGCTACCAAAATAAAATCACTGTTTTTTTGTAAAAAACGCTCAACGGTGTATACCATTTGTTCGCCTTCGGTACGGGCCTCTATCAGCATGCGCTGACTAACATCGTCTCTGGCATGAGTGATGCTGTCCATTAGCATTTGTTCAACCTGGTCATCGGTAATGCCATAGGTTGGTGTAACTTCTACTTCCTGCTTTATGCCTGACCGTAATTCAACCGCCTGGATCTTTAAGATCCCGTCGGCATTCAATAAAAAGTTAATATCCACTTTCGGGAAACCGGCAGGCATGGATGGGATCCCTTTCAAATCAAACTCAGCCAGCTTTCTGTTTTCTTTTATCAAGTCGCGCTCACCCTGGTAAACGGCTATCTTCATATTCACCTGTCCGTCAATCGAAGTAGTATATTGTCGACCGGCCTTTGTAGGTACTTTTGAGTTGCGCGGGATGATCACATCCATTAAACCGCCCATAGTTTCAATACCCAGGGAAAGCGGGGTAACATCAAGCAACAAAATATCACTGCGGTTACCGGCTAATACGTCTGCCTGGATAGCGGCACCAAGCGCAACAACTTCATCAGGATTAACTTCATCATGCACCGGACGGCCAAAAAACTCAGCCACCATTTTCTTAACCAGCGCCGTACGGGTTGAACCGCCCACCATGATCACCTCATCAATCTGGCTGATCTCCACCTTTGCATCTTTCAACGCGTTTTTACAGCAGGTAATGGTTTCCTGTACTTTTGGAAGGATGAGTTGCTCAAACGTAGTGCGGTCAATAGTGCACCAGATCTCGCCAATCTTGTCATTAACCAAACTTTGGTGGGCAAATGCTTTTTTGGCTTCCTCGGCTTTAAGGCGCAGTTGCTGGGCTAATTTATTATCAGCTACAACATCAGCTTTATTAAGCTGATTCTTTTCTATCCAGTAATCAACTATGGCCCTGTCAAAATCATCGCCCCCTAAAAAAGTATTGCCGTTTGTTGCTAATACCTCAAAAATGCCGTTTTGAATTTGCAGAATAGAAACATCAAACGTTCCGCCGCCAAGATCATATACTGCAATGGTTTTTGTTTCTTCAGGGTTTAAGCCGATGCCATAAGCCAAACTTGCGGCGGTTGGCTCGTTTACGATGCGCAATACATCAAGCCCGGCTAATTTACCGGCATCGCGGGTAGCCTGGCGTTGCGAATCGTTAAAATAAGCGGGTACGGTTATCACCGCGCGGTTTACAGGTGTTTTTAAAGCATGTTCGGCACGAGCTTTAAGTTCTTTTAATATCAGGCCCGAAAGCTCGATAGGGGTATAGAATTTATCTCCAACCTTTATTTTTACAAGGCTTTCAGAGTCGTCATCAATTACTTTGTAGGAGAAAAAATCTTTATAGTTTTCAATATCGAGGTAGGAGCGACCGAGCAGGCGCTTTACTGAGAAGACCGTGTTCTGAGGATCTGTTATCAAATAATCTTTTGCCTCATTTCCCACAGTAATATCTCCCGCTGCACCAAAATGTACTATGGAAGGTACCAAAACACCTTTGCCGGTATCGTTTATTACCTGCGGATTTTTATCCGGGTTAATAAAAGCAACCAATGAATTGGTGGTACCTAAATCAATCCCTACTATTAATTCTTCCTTTTGTATAGAACCCGTTGCCAGGTTGATAGAAACTTTAGCCATTACGATAGATTAACAAAACGCAAATGTAGGATGTTTTAGCTGATGGTGTGTCATGTTAATTTCGGATTTCGGATGTTCAATTTCGGATCTAATTAAAATGCGGAAGTCGAAATGTCGAATGCGGAATAAACAATTTATAAATTCCATGAATTCTGATTCAGACAATCCACAATTTGTACTTACTTTACGCTAATGAAATTTTGCCCGAAATACTCCTTTTTACTGCTACTCTTAACTGCCACTGCTACTATTTCCCAAGCCCAGCAATTTGGAGGCAACCCGCCATCCATAAAATGGAAGCAAGTGAACACCCCTGCTGCTAAAGTTATCTTCCCAGCCGGGCTTGATTCAATGGCCTTAAAAGTTGCTAATATAGTCCAGCAAATGAATGGTGTTATACAACCAACCATTGGTTTTAAGCAAAAGCAGGTAAGCATTGTAATGCAAAACCAAACCACCGTTGCCAATGCTTATGTTGGTTTGGCGCCTTTCCGTAGTGAGTTTTTTTTAACGCCCGAGCAAAATAGCTTTGACGTGGGCAGCTTGCCCTGGCACGAACAATTGGCTATCCACGAATTCAGGCATGTGCAACAGTACAATAATTTTAATGTAGGCGTATCGCATATATTAAAAGTGCTATTTGGGGAGGGCGGACAGGCGTTGGGTAATAATCTTGCCATACCCGATTGGTTTTTTGAGGGCGATGCCGTTTTTAATGAAACACATGTGAGCGAACAGGGCAGGGGCAGGCTCCCTTATTTCTTTAACGGCTTCCGGTCATTATGGGCCGAAGGAAAGGATTATAGCTATATGAAGATCCGCAATGGATCGTACCGTGATTATGTTCCCGATTGGTATCCTCTTGGCTATATGCTGGTTTCATACGGGAGAGAGCAATATGGCGATGATTTCTGGAAAAAGGTAACTCATGACGTTGCTGCTTTTAAAGGTGGGTTTTATCCTTTACAACGGGCCGTTAAAAAATATTCAGGTAAGAATTTTGAAACGTTCAGGAATGATGGCCTTGATCACTTTAAAAAGGAGTTTAGCTCCTCTGATAATGCCACAACTTTAAACACCCATAAACACTTTGATGCCGACAGGGAATATCCGGCTTTTGTGAACGATACAACGCTTATCTACCTGAAAAGTACCTATGATTACCGTCCGGTATTTGTAATGAAAACCGGTAACACCGAAAAAGATCTCAATGTAAGAGATGTATCAATCGATAATTATTTTGCTTACCGCGATGGTAAGATCATCTACAGCGCCTACCGGCCTGATACAAGATGGGGTTATCGTAACTACAGTGAACTGGTTTTACTGAACATACATACAGGAAAAGAACAAAGAATAACCACGAAGACCAAATATTTTTCTCCGGCTTTTAGCGATGACGGCAAAACTATAGTAGCAGTAGAAGAGGCTACATCCGGTAAAAGCGATCTGGATTTAATTAACACGGCAGATGGTAAATTGCTTTCTATTATTCCAAACAAACAGGGTCTGTATTATACTTATCCCAAATTTTACGGCAATGAAAAGGTAATATCGGCTGTAAGAAATTCAAAAGGTAAAATGTCGTTAGCCCTGATCGATATAAAAACAGGAGACACGAAATATCTGCTCCCTTTCTCATATCAGCCTATAGTTTTCCCGGCCGTGAAAAATGATACGGTTTATTTTTCGGCAGCTGCGGGAATTAATGACCGCTTATTTTCACTGAGCATAAAATCAAGAAAACTGTATGAGGTGGCTTCACTTAATCAAAAAAAATCAATTGGCAATTACCAGCCGGCTATTAGCAATAATAAGTTTGCCTGGGTTGGCTTTACCGCATCTGGCTGGCAGATAAATGAAAGCAATAAAAAAGATATTAAATGGGATGAGATCAATATTGAGCGTATTCCCGGAAGCTTGCCTGATTTTAATATCGGTGCCTTAAAGCGGGATTCATCAACCAATATATTAGCATCAGTAAAAGATGAAACGCTGCCGGTAAGTAAATACCCCAAATCGTATCATTTATTTAATTTTCATAGCATTATTCCCAATATTAGCGACCCTAATTACCAAATATCCATAGCCGGGGAAAACGTGCTGAATACCATGCAAACCAATATTTCATTTGATTATAACCGTAATGAAGGCTATAAGCAGTTTGGCTTTGATGCAATTTACGGGGCCTTATTCCCTTATATTTCGGCAGGCGCGAATTATACTGTCGACCGCCGGGGATATTACAAAGGGAGCAACATATACTGGAATGAAACTCAAATTAACGCTGGGTTGCAGGTGCCACTTAATTTATCAGCAGGTAAACATCTAACCAGTCTGCAGTTTGGTAGCGGACTTGTTTATTCGCAAACCAATTTCCAGCAAGCATTCAGGAGCACGTTTAATGACAGATCATACCTGTACAGCAGTAACTTTATATCATTTAGCAATAGTGTTCAACAAGCCCGGAAAAATATTTACCCCATGCTTGGCGAAAGTATCAGGCTTTCCTATAAATCAGCTGTTTCAGGTTTAACAGCCAACCAATTTTTGGCCGCTGGTAATTTTTATTTCCCCGGTTTATTTCCCAATCATAGCCTGGTATTAAGCGCTGCCCATCAGCAAAAAAATAAAAACAACGTGATCAGTTTTTCGAATGATTTTCCTTTTTCGCGAGGGTACAAGGCTGAAAATTTACACGATATGAATAAACTGGGTGCAAACTACCATTTCCCGATTGCTTACCCCGATGCGGGCTTTGCCAATACCTTTTACCTGCTGCGCATTCGCGGGAATGCTTTTTATGATTATACCCGTGCGACAGATTTTTTAACAAACGGCAACCAGTTTAAAGGTATTTTCCGCTCAACAGGGGCTGAGATCTATTTTGACACCAAATTTTTCAACCAGGCATCCATTAGCTTTGGTTTCAGATATAGTTATTTGGTTGATGAGGATATTTTTGGAGGAACAGGGCGCAATAGGTTTGAGCTGATTGTACCAGTAACGATTTTTTAATTAGTGAATTAGTGAGGGTGTGAATTAGTGAAGGATTAAAGGCGTAAAGAGATTTGATGATTTTTGTAAACTTAATAAAAGATAAAAATTCTTTTAACGTTTACAACTATTACAACAACTACAACATTTACAACCCCATGGAAAAATACATAAACCTAAAAGTAGCTGATGGCACCGATATGGAAGCCTATACAGCTATCCCCGAAGATGCCGCAGGCAAAATCAATCCTGGCTTAATTTTATTGCAGGAAGCATTTGGCGTAAATCACCATATCCGCGATATGGCCGACAGGTTTGCCGCACAGGGCTTTGTGGTAATAGCGCCTGAAATGTATCATCGTACTGCTCCGCCTTATTTTGAAGTTGGTTATACCGAATTTGATAAGGTAAAGCCACATATCTCGGCAATGACGATTGAAGGAAACGCGGCCGATATAAAAGCGGCTTATCATTGGTTAAGCAGCAACGAGTTGGTTAACCCGGGCAATATTTTTAGCATTGGTTACTGTATGGGTGGCCGCATGTCTTTTTTGGCAAATGCTACACAACCCATCAAAGCCGGGGCCAGCTATTACAGCGGCAATATTAAATCTATCGCAAATAAAGCTGCAAATATAAGCGGGAGGCACCTGTTTTTTTGGGGTGGACTGGATCAGCATATCGGGCAAGACCAGATAGATATCATTACCAAGGCCATGGATGAAGCCGGCAAGGAATACATCAACGTAAAAATTTCCTACGCTGATCATGGCTTTAATTGCGATGAACGTGACAGTTATAATGAAAAGGCAGCAAAGGAAGCCTGGGCATTAACGCTTGCCTTTTTTAAAAACAACATGGGTTGATTAGGTTACTCTTTTTAATTTTTGCCTCTTGATTCTTGAACTCTTGAATCTCTTCTTATAATGATATATTTGCAATTATGAAAAGGTTAATTCCGGTTATATTAATTGCCCTGTTTTTTTTCGGCTGCTCATCAAATGCTAATTATAAACAAATTGCTGTTGAATATTTAAAAACTAAAGTACCTAATCTGGCCTTTGTTGATACCATTAAGTTCCTGAAGCCAGATAGCATTTACACAACCTATCATGATAACCCGGAGTACAGATCATTAATGAAGGGGTATAACAATTTTATAATTAGCGGTGATACCGCAAAAGTGGCAGAAATAGATTCTTTATTAAAACAAAGAATGAAAAATTATAAAAACATTTTGGTTGGCTGGGATGTCAGGCTAATCTACAAAGCAAAAGATAAAAAAGGCGTTGTTAAAAAAGATACCTGCAGATTCACTTTTGACAGTACCTTAAAAATAGTAAAGGATTTGAATGGAGTGGATCTTTAAATTAACATTCCGCATTTAACTAACCTCTAATCTCAAATCAACTAATCTCTAACCTCCTGCAACACTATCCTGAAAGTTGATCCTTTTCCCACTTCGCTTTCTACCTCAATTTTGCCTTTGTGTTTTTCTATTATCTGTTTTACTATGCTTAAGCCCAGTCCGGTTGACTGTTCGCCCTTTAGCCCGGTACGGCCTGCCTTTGAGAATGGCGTGAAAATAATAGGCAGCATATCTTTTGGGATGCCCAAACCACTGTCTTTAACTTCAATAATAATACGCTGGTTCTTTTTGCTTAAAAATACCTCTATTTTGCTTTTTTCTTTCGAGAATTTTAGCGCATTTCCTATGAGATTATCTAATACGCGGGTAAATTTCTCATGATTTATCAATGCATAAGCCGGACTTATCGAGCTGATAAGCTCTATAGTATTTTTAGCCTCTTTCTGGATCTTCCAAACCTCAATATTATCCTTCACCAGGGCATTAAGTTCAGTTTTGGCGGTGACAAACTCTCCTGAGTTTTCATTGCGGGCAGATTCAAGCAGATCGTCAATTATGGTACGGGCCCTTATGCACGATGCCTTCATCAGGTTTAATGTATCCTGCGTATCTTCATCAATGTCTTCCATTTCCATCATCATGGCTAATGTTTCTACAGCAGCTATAGGGTTGCGTAAATCATGAGCCACAGTACCCAGTAATTGGCTTTTAAATTCACTTCCGCGCTCAATTTCCAGGTTTTTCTCCTTTATCTCGTTCACCTGCATCCAGTAACTGGCTTTATATGAGAAAAAGTACCGGGATATCAAATAAAATCCGCCAAGCAAAATAATAGAAACCATTTGATTATAGATCATTTCGGTAGGATCGGTATGGCTATGGATCAGCAGCGCGGTAAATAACAATTCAACAGAAATGATGAGTATAATGGTTTCGTAATATTCAAACACACACAAAATGCTGATAACCGTTAACGATATTAAGTAAAGTATAAGGGCATTGCGTGGATTAGCGGTTGCAATAAAGCTGCTGAACATACCACAAAGAATAATGTACAGAGAAAACGAAAAAACAAACAACGACATTATGGCAGTGGCTTTGTTGTTCTTCCTGAATTCTTCTATTAAAAAATTGCTGATGATATAGAATATCAGTGCCGATATCATAAATACCCAATTGGTAGTATTAAACTCCGGAAAGTTCTCGGCCCGCGTAAGGCTTAAAGGGAATATTAGATACAAAGCCCTGATTATAACATTCAACACCAAAAAAACAATGCTCCCTACGCGTACAGACGCCAGGTTTTGACTGGTGTAATATTCGCGGTAGGAGTTTTTATGTTTTCCGGGCAGGTATTTAAAAAGATGCTTGTTCAAAACAGTGTGATTAAAGGGCTTATCAAAATTATAATTTTTTAATTAAGATAAAAGCCAATAAATACCAGCTTACAGGGCAATGACAAAGTAGCGGATGATTTTGTTTTTAGGCGACAATTTAGCAGTTTGGGGAATATGGCAGGTGATTTGAGGTTGTTTAGTCTGAATCAGAATTTACAGAATTTAAGAATTATCAGGATGCTTATTTTGATGGTGTCTTAACAAATTGACAGGCCAAATTCTGTCAATTTTAAAATTCTGCAAATTCTGGTTCAGACAACAAACAAAACATTACCATGAATTTTAACAATTTTACCATAAAAGCGCAGGAGGCCGTTCAAAAGGCTTCGGAAATTGCCATAGGCAACCAGCAGCAAGCTATTGAAACTGCGCACCTGCTTAAGGGTTTATTGCTGGTTGATGAGAACGTAATATCATACCTGTTAAAAAAATTAAATGTTAATCTTAACCGCTTAAATGAAACTTTGGATGAGCAAATTGCCTCGTTCCCTAAAGTTAGCGGCAGCGACGTTTATTTATCATCAGGTTCAAATTCTGCTTTGCAAAAAGCAACAGTTTACCTTAAAGAGTTTAAGGATGAGTTTGTATCCGTTGAGCATATTTTATTGGGAATTTTATCAGTAAATGATAAAACCAGCACTGCTTTAAAGGACTATGGGGTAAATGAAAAAGACCTTAAAAAAGCTATTGCTGCCTTACGCGGCGACAACAAGGTAACCGGCCAGAATGCGGAAGCTACCTATAATGCTCTAAATAAATATGCCCGTAATTTGAATGAATATGCCGAATCGGGCAAACTTGATCCTGTTATTGGCAGGGATGAAGAGATCAGGCGGGTTATCCAGATCCTTTCGCGCCGTACAAAAAATAATCCTATATTGGTTGGCGAGCCTGGCGTTGGTAAAACAGCCATTGCCGAGGGTATCGCCTTCCGGATAATTAAGGGCGATGTGCCTGAAAGCCTTAAATCTAAAACGGTTTATTCACTTGATATGGGTGCACTGATAGCAGGTGCTAAGTATAAGGGTGAGTTTGAAGAACGTTTAAAGGCTGTTATAAAAGAAGTAACCCAGGCCGATGGTGAGATCATTATGTTTATTGATGAGATCCACACATTGGTTGGCGCCGGCGGTGGCGAAGGTGCAATGGACGCGGCTAATATATTAAAGCCTGCCCTGGCCCGTGGCGAGTTAAGAGCAATAGGCGCAACTACTTTAAATGAATACCAGAAGTTTTTTGAAAAGGATAAAGCCCTGGAGCGCCGTTTCCAGATGGTTTTGGTTGATGAGCCGGATACAGCCGATGCTATTTCTATTTTACGTGGGCTGAAAGAACGTTACGAAACACACCACAAGGTGCGGATTAAGGACGAAGCAATTATAGCTGCCGTTGAAATGTCGCAACGTTATATATCTGACAGATTTTTACCTGATAAGGCTATTGACCTGATGGATGAGGCTGCTTCAAAACTACGTTTGGAAATGGATTCTGTTCCTGAAGTTGTTGATGAGCTTGATCGTCGTATTATGCAGCTTGAAATTGAGCGCGAAGCTATTAAACGCGAGCATGACGATAAAAAGGTAAAAGAGCTAAGCGAAGAAATTGCTAACCTTTCGGCCGAACGGGATTCATTACGAGCCAAATGGCAGGGTGAAAAGGACCTTGTTGATGGCATCAATTTAAAGGTTGAGCAAATAGAAAACTATAAGCTGGAAGCTGAACAGGCTGAACGCGCCGGAGATTACGGTAAAGTTGCCGAGCTGCGCTATGGAACCATAGTTAAAGCCCAGCAGGAAGTTGAAGACCTTAAAAAAACTTTGCTTGAAAACCAAAGCGATAGTCGCATGCTGAAAGAAGAAGTTACTGCTGATGATATTGCAGGCGTAGTTTCGAGGTGGACAGGCATCCCGGTTTCAAAAATGATCCAGAGCGAACGCGAAAAGTTGCTGCATTTAGAAGAAGAACTGCATAAACGTGTGGCAGGGCAGGAGGAAGCGATTGAAGCAATAAGCGATGCTATTCGTCGCAGCAGGGCCGGGTTACAGGATAAAAAGAAACCAATTGGTTCGTTCATATTCCTGGGCACTACAGGCGTTGGTAAAACTGAGCTTGCCAAAGCATTGGCAGAGTACCTGTTTAATGATGAAGGCGCATTGATACGGATAGATATGAGCGAATACCAGGAGCGCCATGCGGTTTCAAGGCTGATAGGTGCGCCTCCGGGCTATGTGGGTTATGACGAAGGCGGACAGTTAACCGAAGCCGTACGTCGTAAACCTTACAGTGTAATACTGCTGGATGAGATTGAAAAAGCCCATCCTGACGTATTTAATATCCTACTGCAGGTTTTGGATGACGGCCGCTTAACCGATAATAAGGGCAGGGTGGTAAACTTTAAAAATACCATCATCATTATGACCTCTAACATCGGCTCAAACCTGATAATGGACAACTTCCAGGAGCTGGAAGATGATAACAGGGATGAAGTGGTAGCAAAAACCAAGAACCAGTTGTTTGACCTGTTGAGGAAAACAATCCGTCCGGAGTTTTTGAACAGGATTGATGAGATCATTATGTTCACACCGCTTACCCGCGATGAGATCACTGATATTGTGAAGCTGCAGTTTAAACAGTTACAGCAAACCCTTGCCGAAATTGGCATCACCATGGAAGCGTCAGAAGAGGCATTGGACTGGCTGGCACAGTTGGGTTACGATCCGCAATTTGGAGCAAGGCCATTGAAACGTGTGATCCAGAAAAAGATCCTCAATGAGCTTTCAAAACAGATCCTTGCCGGAAAGGTGGATAAAGACAGTAAAATAAAGCTGGATATGTTTGATAATCAGTTTGTGTTTTTGAATGAGGATCTTTTAGATAAAGTTGAGTGAGTTGATTAAGTTGGATTGGGTTGATTAAGTTAGAAACGGTCAATCACTAATTAAAATAATTAACTCCATATATACAAAGGCTGCCTGCGGGTGGCCTTTGTTGATTATTTTAATCTTTTGGCATCATGCGTGCCATTTTCATAAAGAATAGCCTTTACAATTTCTCCTTTGTCGTCCTTAACAAATTCAACTTCAACATCAATTTTCTTTAAAAAAAATTTATTTTGGGATTCAGGTAAAAGCTGCTGTTTTTGTTGTCCGGTTGGTTGTCCGTATAATTTACTGCCCTCCAGGGTTACGGCAAATGTTAGTTTGGGAGAGATTTCATATTTGCCAGTGTATTTCTGTAAAATAGTGTCGGCCACGGCAATCTCCTTTCTAAATTTTGAACGGTTTAAGCCTTTAAACCCGTAAACTTTTGCCACACTATTTACAATCTCATTCATAATGTCTCCGTTATCGGAGTTTACCATTACAACAACACCATTTCCTCCTTCCATACTGCCAAAGTACTGGCACCTGAAACCTTCATTTGCACCTCCGTGCTCAAAATATTTTACGCCATCCTGCAAGCTGTCTATAAAGACACCTAATGCTGCATTTTTATTCAGATAAGGTGTTAATCTCAATTTTGTAGTTTGTTGATTAATCACTTTATGAGACTTATCCTGTAAGGCTAATTGTGTTTCAATAATATATTTAGACAAATCTGTGGGGTTTGTCCACAAGCCTGCTGCAGCTTGTTCCGGATATATATGGTATTTACCTGGCAGCGCCTTCCCGTTGTAACGGTAGGCAGTAGCCAGCAGTTCTGATTTTACACCGGTTGGTGGCTGGGTATAAGTGCTGCCGGTCATCCCCAGCGGTTTCAAAACATTATTGTACATGAATTTATCATAGGGCTCATGTGTAATATCCATCACTATCAGTTGTGAAATAGTAATACCCCCGCCGGAATATTCGGATTTTATACCAGGTTCATACATGGAATGTACCGCAGGCGAATTAGCTGGTTTTTTACCTCCAAGTATTTGCTCAATTGTTGGTATTTCCTTTCCGATGGCGTAGCCTCCAAAACCGTGGACGGTTAAACCACCTGTATGGCTCAACAGGTTAGCAACTGTGATCTTTTTATTTTTAGAGAGTGAATCATAAGGGAATTTCCAGCTCGTGAGGTAAGTGTTGATATCGGCATAAAGATCGATTTTTTTATCCTGTACCAATTTAAGCACCCCAACTGAGTTTAGCGACTTACTGATGGATGCCGCCTGGAACAGCGTTTGCGTTGTTACCGGGATCTTCAGGCTGTCGTCTGCATAGCCGTATCCCTTTGCCCACTCCAGTTTATAGTTATGAATAACCGCAACGCTTACGCCATGCACTTTGTAAAATGCCATCCGGTCCTGCATGGTCATAGGGCCATCATTTTCGGTTTGGATATTTGGGATCAGGTTTTTCTCAACACGCTGGATCTTTTCATTGATCTCCGACGGGGATTGTGCAACTGCATTTGTTTTGATAAAGAAAAGAAATGTGCAGGCAAGTAGTATGGTGAAGGTTTTCATAAGAGGTTTGGATAATTAAAAACAAGATACACATAAACTGATTTATTGTGGCAAATAATGTATAAATGGCATAAATGCATGGTAAAGGGGAGAGTAAAACGAAGATAAAAGCATACTTTAACCATTGGAACTAATCACAACAAATCATCAAAAAACAAACAACCCGGGTGTTTTATGGTTATGAAAGTAACTGAACTACTTAAACAAATCTAACCATGATAGCATATAACAATTTAGTGGAAGCCACCAACGATTTAATGAAAAGAGGATATACCGAAAACCTCAGCCTTGAAGGTGATACAGTTGATGATAAAGATAAAAACATCCATATGACAGCCGATGACATAGAGATTGATGAGTTTTATCGTTTTGAAGGAGCCAGTAATCCGTCAGATATGTCGATTGTTTATGCAGTAACTTCAAAAAAATATAATTTAAAAGGGGTGCTGGTAAATGCTTTTGGTGCATATGCCGACAACAGCTCATCTGCTATCCTGGCTAAATTAAACCATGACCAGGTAAGTGATAATTTAAACAGGCAAGATAAGCCTGAGGCTGATGCTGAAAGCGGAACTATAGCCAGCTAACAATTACAGTTGTGCTAATAACTTCTTCCCCCGCGACTGAATAGCCGGCGAACCGTTCCGCATCAGGAATTTTATTTGGTTTTCCAGCTCTTCGGCCACCCAGGGGTAGCGGTAGCGCAGGTTAAATAATGCTTCTGATGCAAAAACTTTAACGGCAATTTTAACTTTTGGATCAATCATCCAATCGAAACATTGTTCAACTGCGGGTTCAAGATCTAATGTTTGAAGTTTGGTTTCTATTGCGGGCAGCATACCGGGATCGGTTAAATGCATCAGTAATTTGGCGTAATGTCGCTGCGGGCCGGGATGTTTAACATCCTTAAATCGCGATAGTAAATATTCAAGGTCTTGCTCATATTTTAAAGGATCAGCTAGTAAAACATTTTCCAATATCCAGGTTGCCCTGAAAGCTATTACCTTATCATGATAAAATGTAACATCAACAAGGTCACCCAGTGCAAATTGCTGCTCGCTCAGCATTTGCCCAAGCTTCAGCACCCTGGCTTTTCCTAACGAATTGGAAATTTGTTTTATAAGCTCGTCTTTTGAGACCATTTATTGATTTGAAAATTTGGAGATTAGTAGCTTTGAAAATAATGAAATTCACAGTAATTTTTAAATCATCAAATTAAAACAAATTTTCGAATCAATTTGAAAATTTGAAGATTAGTAAATTTGAAAATAATGAAAATCCACAGATTTGTAATTTTCAAATCATCAAATTAAAACAAATTTTCAAATTATACTGTCATTCAACAAAAACTCTACATTTGCTATCCGTTAATTGAAAATTTACAAATGGTTAAATTCAACCGATTTACATTAGATAATGGTTTACGTGTTATTGTACATGAAGACCATACCACACCAATGGCAGTGCTAAACATTCTTTATGATGTTGGCGCCCGCGACGAAAATCCTGAACAAACCGGCTTTGCCCACTTATTTGAGCATCTGATGTTTGGTGGCTCGGTAAATATCCCAAGTTATGACGAGCCCCTGCAGCGTGTAGGCGGCGAAAATAATGCGTTCACCAGCAACGATATTACAAATTACTATATCACCCTGCCTTCAGCAAATATTGAAACCGCTTTTTGGCTGGAGAGCGACCGCATGCTAAACCTTGCCTTTAGTAAAAAAAGCCTTGAAGTGCAAAGGAATGTGGTGATTGAGGAGTTTAAACAACGGTATCTCAACCAGCCATACGGTGATGTTTGGCTGAAATTACGGCCTATGGTTTATAAAAAACACCCCTACCAATGGGCAACTATAGGCAAAGAGTTAAAGCATATTGAAGATGCAAAAATTGAGGATGTTAAAGCCTTTTTCAAAAAACATTATAATCCGCAAAATGCCATTATGGCTGTTGGGGGAGATGTTAGCCTGGAACAGGTTAAACAATTATCTGAAAAATGGTTTGGACAAATTCCTGCAGGTGAAAAATATCTCCGCAATTTGCCGCAAGAACCCGAACAGTTCGATGAACGCCGGGAAACTGTTATTGCAAAAGTACCGTTAAACGATGTGTATATAGCTTTTCAGATGGGCGACAGGCTGGACAAAACTTATTATGTAGCTGAGTTGCTTTCCGATATACTTTCTCGCGGTAATTCATCACGTTTATATCGCAGTTTGGTGAAAGAAAAGCAGATCTTTAGCGAAGTGCATGCATACATGACAGGCAGCCTTGATAAAGGCATGTTTGTATTTGAAGGTAAACCATTGGGAAATATCAGTATTGAAACTGCCGAAGCTGCTATTTGGGATGAGCTGGAAAAAATAAAAACAATTGCTATCCCAGCTGATGAGCTAACCAAGGTTCAAAACAAAACCGAATCGACTATGATATTTTCAGAAATGTCATTATTAGATAAAGCGATGAACCTTGCGTCATTCGAATTGCTTGGCGATGCTGAACTGCTAAACCAGGAAACAGCTAAATACCTGGAAGTAACAGTTGAGCAAATAAAAGACCTGGCTAATAAATTATTCAGAAAAGATAATTCTTCGACACTTATTTATTTGGCGGAGGAAGCTGTCTGAATCACAATTTTCAGAATTGAAGAATTTTCAGAATAATCCTAATCGATATAGGTGAAATCACAGATTGGCAATGACCAATGATTAATGACCAATGACCACATGACATTACAAAGAAAACAAGCTCCTGAATTCAGGGCAATAGATAATATAAACTTGTTAAGGCCTGCTCATCAGGCGTTGAACAACGGCTGTAATATATTCTGCTTTAACTCTGGCGACCAGGACCTGGTTAGGATTGAGTGGGTTTTTGGCAATCAGCGCTTTAACCCGGAAAAGCCACTGCTTAATATAGCGGTAAATAGTATGCTTACTGAAGGCACCAGCAAGCTTACCACAGCGCAAATTGCTGACAAAGTGGATTTTTACGGTGCATTTCTGCAAGTTGATTATGGTTATGATAATTCTGTAGTTACGTTGTATAGCCTAAACAAACATTTGCAACATACTTTGCCTGTGCTAAAGGATATCCTTACAGATTCCATTTTTCCGGAAAAAGAGCTGGAAACCTATATTCGCAATCAGCAGCAAAAGTTGCAGGTAAGCATGCAGAAAAATGATTATGTGGCCCGCCGCAATTTTAATAAAGCATTATATGGCGATACCTTGTATGGTTTGGGTGCTGATGCCGATACCTATAAAACACTGCACAGGGAGGATCTGCTGGCTCATTTTAAACAGATGTATCAGCCTTCAAACTGTACCATAATTATTTCGGGAAAAATTGAACCCGGAATACTTGAAATGATAACCAATACATTTGATAAGGACTGGACAAACCCTGATGTAAAATCAGATATTAGTCAACCTCAAATAAAATCAGCTACAGAGCATTTTTACTTAACCGAAAAACCTGATGCCTTACAATCAGCCATTAGGATGGGCTTGCCCGTTATCAATCGTAATCACCCTGATTTTCCGGCTTTACAGGTACTGAATACTGTTTTAGGCGGATATTTTGGTTCAAGATTAATGGCTAATATCCGGGAGGAAAAAGGTTATACCTATGGTATCGGATCAGGAATAAGCTCATTTAAACATGCCGGAGCTATGTTTGTTGCCACAGAGGTTGGTGCAGATGTTTGCAAGGCAGCAATAATAGAAATTGAAAAAGAAATAAACCTTTTAAAAAGCGATCTGATCACGGAAGAGGAATTATCTCTTGTTCGTAACTATATGCTTGGCTCGTTATTAGGCAGCCTGGAGAACGTCTTTTCGCATGCTGATAAATTCAAAAACCTGTATTTCGCGGGGCTTGACTACGATTATTACGACAGGTATGTTGATGCTGTAAAAACTGTAACCGCTGTACGGTTAAAGGAACTGGCAAATGAGTATTTAAACTTGGATAAGTTTTATAAAGTTATAGTGGGGAAATATTAATTTGATGATGTGTCAATTTGATGATTTGAAGATGGGTTAAGCTCTAATTTTCAAATCATCAAATTGACATATTTTCAAATCCTTACCACAATTCCGAATCCTACATCCGAAATCCGAAATAATTTGTTAGCTTTGCCCGGCAAATAATAACTCCAAACACATTATTTGCTATGAAATTAGACCCCCAAAAATTTGTCGCCGAAGGATTAACTTACGACGACGTTTTACTCCTCCCAGCTTACTCCGAAGTTTTACCGCGCGATGTTGATACCAGTACCTGGCTTACAAAAAAGATAAGGCTGAATATTCCCATTCTTTCTGCTGCAATGGATACAGTTACTGAATCGTCACTGGCTATTGCTATAGCGCAGGCTGGCGGGATAGGAATCCTCCATAAAAATATGAGCGTGCAGGCGCAGGCCGATGAAGTGCGGAAAGTAAAACGCTCAGAAAGCGGTATGATCCAGGATCCGGTAACACTACATGAAGCATCGACTGTTGCTGATGCCGTTAAAATTATGCGCGAATACCGCATAGGAGGGATCCCGATTATTGATGGCGAACACAAGCTTAAAGGAATAATCACCAACCGCGACCTTCGTTTTCAAAAGGAAATGGACCGCCCGGTAAGTGATGTAATGACAAAAGAAAACCTGATCACCGCCCCGCAAGGGACCAATTTGATCCAGGCTGAAGCGATCCTTCAAAATTATAAAATTGAAAAACTTCCTGTTGTTGATAAGGATGGCATTTTACGGGGACTTATTACCTTTAAAGATATCCAGAAATTTAAAAACTTCCCGAGCGCCTGTAAAGACGAATTTGGCAGGTTACGCGTAGGTGCAGCTGTTGGAGTGGCCGCCGATAATATTGACCGTGTAAAGGCTCTTGTAACTGCCGGTGTTGACGTTATTACCGTTGACACTGCACATGGCCACTCGAAAGGGGTTATAGATATGGTTAAAAGCGTTAAATCGCTGTTCCCTGATCTGCAGGTTATAGCCGGTAACATTGCCACTGGCGAAGCTGCAATAGCTCTTGCTGATGCAGGTGCTGATGCTGTTAAAGTGGGCATTGGTCCGGGTTCAATTTGCACTACACGAATTGTGGCAGGTGTTGGTGTTCCACAATTGTTTGCTGTTTATGAGTGCGCAAAAGCCCTTGAAGGCAGAGGAGTTCCTGTTATTGCTGATGGTGGTATAAAGCAGACCGGCGATATAGTTAAAGCTATTGCAGCCGGTGCAAGTTCCATAATGGCAGGATCATTATTTGCAGGTGTTGAAGAATCTCCCGGCGAAACTATAATATATGAAGGCCGCAAGTTTAAATCATACCGAGGGATGGGTTCGGTGGAAGCCATGGATAAAGGCTCAAAAGACCGTTATTTCCAGGATGAAACTGATGTGGTTACCAAACTGGTTCCGGAGGGAATAGTTGGTCGTGTACCGTACAAAGGCAATCTTGCCGAAGTTATTTACCAGTACATAGGCGGTTTACGCGCCGGGATGCATTATTGCGGGGCAGCTGTAATTGAAGACTTGCAAAAAGCTAAATTTGTACGCATCACCGCAGCCGGTATGCGCGAAAGCCACCCGCATGATGTTACGATAACTAAAGAAGCTCCGAATTATACGAGGTAGAGATTAGAGATTAGTTGAAAGATATCAAACTTACGAAGTTTCGAAAACTCCGTAAGTTTTTTGGTTTATAAGGAATCGAAGTATAGCCCCGCTGCACCTAATATTCCGCTATTTTCAAGGGCTGATCTTTCTATTTTTAAACGTTCAACGCTTTTGGGATATACTAATGTATTGATGCGTTGCCACATGGTTTTTTCAAAATATTCGTAAGCTAACTTAACTGATCCTCCTAAAATAATTAATGAGGGATCATAGGTATACATTACCACTTTAATAGCATTGCCCAGATGAGTTCCCATCTCGCCATATAGCTTTAACGCCTGGGGATCACCTTTTTGAGCATCTTTAAAAACATCCTCACCATTCAGACCATAAACATTATTGAAGAAAGATCCGCTGCAATAGAATTCATAGTTGTTATCGAGATAATCAACACAGCCAAATTCGCCTGCGCCACAGTTAGTACCGGCATATAGCTGGTTATTTATAATAATGCCTGCTCCAAGACCAGTGCCAAGTGTTAGCCCGATCATGTTTTTTGCACCTTTGCCTTTTCCAAAATAATGCTCGCCGAGTGCAAAACAATTGGCATCGTTGTTTACAAATACCGGGACTTTATATTTATCCTCCAGGATCTGCTTTAAATGCACCTCCTTCCATGATGGGATGTGCACAACATCATAAACAATGCCCTTCTCTACATCTACCACACTTGGTACGCCTATGCCTATAGCTTTAACATCTTTGTCAATCAGCTTATCTATAATAAAATAAACATCCTCCAGCACCTGTTCTTCTGTGCCCCTGGTGTTTATCCGTTTTGATATAATTTCAAAAATCGCATCATTATCCACAATAGCTCCGCGAATATTTGTGGCACCCAGATCGATACCGATAATTTTTGTATTTGTCATTTTCAGGCTTTGTCTTTGTCAAAAATAGTTTTGTTGGTAATCAGTGGCTTTGCCCAAAAGCCAATAGCAAGCATATAACCGAAGGTGATGTACAGAAACAGCATGCCCGCCCTTAATCCAAATAGATTTCCTAATCCCCCAATAAGAATCTGAACAATTGCACCCCCTATAATCCCTGTAACTAAAATGCCGGCAAATGAACCATGGTGCTCATTAACTGAGCTAAGCGCAAGCGAAAATATAATGGGATACATTACCGACATGAAAAAACCAACAGTTGAAAAAGCATACAGCGAAATTTCTGCGCTGCCGAACAGTGCCGCTGACAGGGAGATAATTGCAAGTATGCTAAAAATGATAAGTAGCCGGCGGCTATCCATTATCTTCAGCAGGAACAAGCCTAAAATGCCTCCGGCTGTCATCAGCCCCCAAAACCAGGCAACAGCATGTGCACCTTGTACCTGCGGATCATAATGATGGTAGCGCCTCAGGAATTCTGACATCCAGTAAGAAACGCCTTGCTCGGTACCTACATAGCAAAACAGGCCAATAAAAAACGCTATCACCACGGGCCGTTTAAATAGTTGAACGTGCGTTTTCCACGGCCCTGATTTTTCTTCGCTGGTCAGTTCAACTTTTGGGAACTTTGAAAGCAGCAGAATGATAAACATTAACAGGCAGATCACTGTGAAGATCCAGTAAAGGGAGATCCATGACATTCCCTCAGGAACCAGTCGCCCCAAAATGCCGAATATCCCGGAATGATTTTTTTTATCCAGTTCGGATATCATCACTGTCATAACTAAAGGGCTGAGGAATGAGGCTGCGCCAAATATCAACTGGGCGAGTACAGAGGTAAACGCATAATTTTCTTCGCCACCCGCAGTTCGCAATAAGGGATTGATAACCACTTGTAGCATGGCCATCCCGCAACCTATCAGGAAAAGTGAAAGCAATGCGGATAAATAACCAGGAGAAACAGCAAGCAGCAGCGAGCCGAAAAATGCAACCACAAATGCCGCAACCATAATTGTTTTTTCGTTATACTTTTGTACCAGCATACTTGAAGGGATAGACATAACACCGTACGCTATAAAAAAAGCAAAAGGCAATACCCCGGCTAAAAGATCACTTAGTTTAAAATCCTTTATAAATTCAGGACTTAAAGGCCCAATGATGTTTGTTAAAAAGGAAATAACAAAAAACGTAAGCAGTATTAGTGTTACGATGTAATAATTGCGTTTCATGAATTTGATTTAATGGCTGGTTAGGGTTGATTGACTTGCATATTTAATGTAAATCTTTAGTATTTACAAGTTATTAAAACAATTTAAAAAGTTTGTAACGGATTTGTTCTGCAACAAGGCGAGATCTGTCTGATTTGTAGTGTTTTTTTAGCTTGTTTTGACAAAAAAAATCAGGAGCTTTTCTTTTTTAGGAATTTTTGCAACTACTCAAAAGCGCAATTTTGAGGGTTTTTGTGAAGAATCAGAATGTTAACAACCTGTAAAGTATAGTAAAAAAATAATTCGAAACACCTATGTATCAATGGGGTGTCTATGGTATGAAAATGTTAATAACTTGTTAATAAAAATCAAAAAAAAAGTTTGACAAATGTTATGCAGGCTGCTATCTTAGAATCATCAAGAACGACGTACTTTGACAACCTTACAGGATTACAGAATTGAATCGGGCAAACCTTCGGGGGAGCTAAAGATCACGGAAGTGCCTGAGTTACCCGGAAAAAGAAATGACGCAAGTCATGGAAAATGAAGGATAATTAAAAGAGGTATTGAAAGGACTGCAATTTTTTACGGAGAAGAGCAGAAACCATCAATGAACTGAAAGGATCAATGTTCGCAAGAACAACAGAATAGCAGATCGGTTAATTTACACAAAACTTGGTGCTTTATGAGCAACTACGGTTGAGCATAAAGTTTGGAAACGGAAGAAGAATCGCAAGAGGACGCTTCCGTTTTCGCTTTTATAGCATTTTTTGTTTGCCGGTATTTACTGGCATCCTTAAAATGGCTAATTTAGCGGGACATGAGTAAGGAAGGTAAAAGTAAAGGTAACGGAAGGGCAAAAATATTTGTTTTAGATACCTCCGTGATCTTATATGATCATAACGCATTTGAGAATTTCCAGGAACACGATGTAGCAATACCCATACAGGTATTGGAAGAGCTTGATAACATGAAGAGCGGGAATGATACCCGTAATTTTGAAGCCCGCAGTTTTATCAGGCTAATAGATGATATTTCCCAAAATCATCTTATCAATCAATGGCGTCCGTTAAACGGAGAAAATAAAGGAAGCTTTAAGGTAATAATGGATACCAAAACAGCTATAGATGCCGAGGCTATTTTTGGATCAGATAAAACAGATCACCGTATTTTGAACGCTGCCTTGGGTTTGCAGGAAGAAAATCCTGATAAAAAAGTGATTTTGGTTTCAAAGGATATATGCCTCAGGTTAAAAGCAAAATCGTTGAACCTTAACGCAGAGGATTATGAAACTGGAAAGATAAAAAATCTGGATGAGCTATATACCGGCGAAACTACTTTAAACAGGGTGTCCGAAAAGCTTATCAACCTATTAAATAAATCAGAAAGTATTTCAGGTACTGATTTCGGGCATACTACAAATCATTTTTACATATTAAATGGAAAAAAAGGATCGGTACCTGGTTTTTATAATTCGCAAACTGCACAATTAGAAAAAATAACAGAACAGCCTGTATTTAATATCTTCCCCAAAAATATTGAACAGGCATTTGCTATCCATGCGCTGCTTCATCCTGATATTAAATTGGTTACTATACAGGGTAATGCAGGCACGGGCAAAACGTTGCTGGCACTTGCAAGTGCATTGGAACAACGGAAATACTTCCGCCAGATCTACGTTACCCGGCCGATTGTCCCGCTTAGCAATAAGGATATCGGCTTTTTGCCGGGTGATATTAAATCGAAGATAGACCCCTACATGGCGCCTATATGGGACAACCTCAAGTTTATTAAAGATCAGTTTGCTGATGATGAAAAAATGCAGGCCAAGATTGATGAGCTGGTAACTAACGACAAGATCTCTATCGCCCCGCTTGCCTTTATCCGTGGCCGTACTTTAAGCAAGATCTTTTTTATTGTTGACGAGGCGCAAAACCTTACCCCGCACGAAGTGAAGACCATTATATCACGTGCAGGCGAAAATAGTAAGTTTGTTTTTACAGGCGACATTTACCAGATAGATACACCTTATCTTGACGCTGAAAGTAATGGGTTGAGTTATTTAATTGATAAAGCTAAGGGGCATCCTTTGTATGCGCATATAACATTGCAAAAAGGCGAAAGAAGTGAGCTGGCTAATTTGGCAAATGAATTGTTATAATGCTAAATCCACAACCGCGAAAGACTATTTATCTTTTAAAAATTCAGAAATTGTTATAATTTTTGTTTCGGAGATTGTTTTTAAGTCTAGCAGATCCTTATCACCTGTTAATAAAAAATCGACTTTTCCATCCACTGATAACGAAAGTAAAAAGTCATCTTTCGGATCTCTGCAAACTTTTAAATTGGTTTTAACAATTGTAAAATCAGCATGCTCATAAATGGTTTCCAGTATGTCTTCAATATCGGTTTGAGAGAAAAAACGTCTGAATTTTGGTCTTTTTGCAACCTCCAAAAATTCTTCAACTAATTCTTTACTAAAAATAAGGGTACATTGTTTTCCAAATATTATCTGATCTAGCTTAGAAAAATCTTTAGTTAATAAGAAACTTATCCACAGGTTGGTATCAAGGATAATTCTAATATTATTTTGCATAGCGCTTAGCCCTAACTAACTCTACTTCTTTAGTGATCTCTTCCAGCGTAGGAGCCGATTTGGTTTTAGCGCGTAATTTTCTTAGAATAGTTTCAAATCCGTTTTTAGGGATATCCTGAATTGCAATAAGATTTAGGTCAGCCAAATCCTTTAATAGTCTCGCAGCTTTAGGATTTAATATATCAACTCTTATTGTATTCATAATATCAAATTTAAGGAAACAAACGCTAAGTTAAATTATTTCATTAGAAATAATTATGCTAAGAATTACAACGCTCTGCACTCACAGTAGGAATCCGATTTGTTTTTTTAATATAACAATGAATCATCAACTAACTCACAATACTATCCGTCACCCTGGCAATATCGGTACTTATCTTATTAATAAAACCCAATTGTTCTTTTAACAGCAAATCATCTGCAGAAGCTGCTTTTGGTTCAGTTTCAGTTGTAGCGAATGTATTTTTTAATGAACCTATCTCAACCACATCTCCATCCAACTTTTTATTAGAATCATTAAGTACGGCAATGCTTCGTTTAAGCAATTTAAGATTTTCTGCCGGAGCTTTGTGTAAAGCTTTTGAAGTTACGGATGATGCAATAGTTGCGATATATGAGGATAGGATATGATTCAGCACCACAAATTTGTGAATTTCTTTTATCTTCCGCTGTTTGCTTTTGGGCTCGGAGGTCATCCGCTCAAACGCTGCTGATAGGTTTGCTGATTTTACATACACATCTTTACGGGCCAGCTTATATTCAATTGAGCTAACCTCTTTACCCAAAATACTTTCTGCAATTTTTGCCAGGTAGCTAACATTGGCATTGATCACTTCGCGCAGATTTTGCTGGATCTGCTCGAACTCCCAGCTTGGGAAAATAACATAGCTGGCTACAAATGCTATGGTTGAACCTATTATAGTATCAATAATACGCTCTTTAACAACAAGGCCGACACCTAAAAACTTAAAAAGGATAAGCACATAGGGTGTCATAAAAATAACGCTTACTACATAATTTAACCTCAGGAAGCTATAAGTACCTATCATTAAAATAATCAACAAAATAAATTGAGCGTCCTTATCAGGAATAAAAAGTAAAATGGCTATCCCGGCAATACCTCCAGCTATGGTGCCGATAAGGCGTTGGTAGTTCCGTTGTTTTGATAAGCTGAAACCAGGTTTTAAAATAACTATAATGGTTAGCAGCACCCAGTAGCTGTGGTGCCCCAATGCTATATACTTGGCAGTTACAAACCCTATTAAACAAACTAATGATACCCTTAACGAATGTTTAAATGCTGTAGAATTGAATGAAAAGTTATCGAAAAATATATGCGGGGCATAATCCTGGTGGGTAACAAACTTTGAATATTCGTCACTGTCATTTTTTTCAATTAATAATTCTGATGACTTAGAGTTGTAATAACCATAAATGCTTTTTATACGCTCATTTAAATCGCGCAGATTTATCAGTATTTTTTTTAGTGCTATGTTACTTATGCCCTGGTCATTGGCGCCTATTTCATCAATCCTTATTTTTAATTTCTCGAGTCCTGTATTAAAATCAGGCTTATGTTTATTGCGGGTGTTTGATAATACCATATAGGCGATATTATCAAGCTCATCAGCCATTTCCTGTATCAGGTTGGCTACCTGTTTTAAAACCCCGGTTGCTTTAAATTTCTCGCGGATGTGGCCATAGTCATAATGGGTTGCCATTATTTGCTCAAACATATCAACAAGATCAACAAAGGTCAAAACCATTACCCGGCTTGGGTTGGTTGATTCTTTTACCATTATCCTGCTTTTAAAAAGCAGTTCGCGTACATCATCCTGGTGATGGCTCACCTTTATTTGCTGCGATACCAGCTTACGGTAATTCTCATCAATGTCAGTATCTGATAAATAGAAATCAGCTTTTATCCGCACAAATTTGGCAATGTCTGCAATGCTCTCACCCAATGTTTGCTGGGCCGCACGATAGGGCCTTATCCCGAAAAATATCAGGCTAAATAATAAATACCAGATTCCACCCGCTAAAATGATTAAGCTAAGTGTTAAAACCTCGTTTGGTTTTGCTTCCTTATCCATCATAAAAATCATAACCAGCAGCGCACAGGTACCAATTGACGCCGCCCGGTTACCATACACGGTAAACATGGAGAATAAAAAAGAAAGTAAGGTGATCTCAATGCCTAAGGTAAATACATTTAATCGTGCAAATCCTGTAATAACAGCAATTATAAAAAGGAAAAAGTTGCCAACAGCCATTGCATTGCGCTTATGGTACAACGGCCCAGGACTATCAATTGTACAGATACATAATGCACCTAACGACATGGTGACTCCCATATCAAAATGTTTTAGCTGCATTAATAAAAGAGAAGGAAACAGAATACCGAACGACATTCTTAAACCATCAGAAAAATACTGGCTGTAAAAAAAGCTTTTTATCTCTCTGAAGTCTGTTTTCATAAATGCTTTTTTGTGGCTAAAATCAGCCCTCAAATTTACAGAAATTAAATTATAAAGGCTTATTTTAATAAATATTGCATTAATAATAGTTAACCATTATTAATTACTCATTTTTTACTAATTTTATGCGTCAGATATCTAAATTCACGATCGAAAATAAAAGCCGGGCTTTGAATCCATTATCTGTGCCGATTGTTATGCAACCAATTATAATTGAACTTATTTTTTACACCATATTTATATGCCATCAACGTTAAAACTCAGTCAAAGAGAAACAGCTTTTAATAACGAAGTTGTAACCCGTTTTGAGTTATATAACAGTTTGTTTCAAACACTGCCTTTTTACCAGGTAAAAGATACCGGTATTTTATTGCCTTTTTTTAGCTCGCATTGCGAAAAGGAAGTAAATAAACAATTATCACCATCGGCAATTATTGAATCATTTTTCAAAAAATACGTTCCGGATATTGATCACCGTGAGCAAATTAACAGGATGTTCCGCTTTATACAATATATTGAGCGACAGGTTGTTTTGTTTGATGCTATAGAAGATTCGTCATTCAGCAAAATAGGCAGGGAAGATGACACCGGAACAATGCAAAGCTTGCTGCAGCAAGCTTCGTTAAGTGAGCAGCAGCGTACTAATATTGCTAAAAAACTTGATGATTTCTCTTTAAGATTAGTGCTTACAGCGCATCCCACGCAATTTTACCCAGGATCGGTGCTGGGTATTATGACTGATTTAATTGAGGCATTAAAAACTAATGATATTAATACCATTGATGTTTTATTACAACAGCTTGGTAAAACTCCATTTTTTAATAAAACATCGCCAACGCCTTTTGATGAAGCGGTGAGCCTGGCCTGGTTTCTCGAAAATATATTTTATCATGCAGTTTCGGGTATTCAGTCAAAGCTGGAGGATGAGTTTGAAATGGATACTCAAAGAAGCAATCAACTTTTGGAACTTGGCTTTTGGCCAGGCGGCGACAGGGATGGCAACCCGAACGTAACCACAGAAATCACAAAAGCTGTATCGGGTTTTTTAAGGCAAAGAGTTTTTAGGGCTTATTACCGTGATTTTAGGGTGTTAAAGCGAAGGATAACCTTCAGGGGAGTGGAGAAATCTATGGTAACCCTTGAAAAGTTGATCTATGAAAATGCATACAGCAAACATGAGCCTAAGAATGTTCAGCCGGAAATATTAGCTGTACTGCATTCTATAAGGCAAACACTTATTGCAGATCACGATAGTCTTTTTGTAAAAGTGGTTGATGACCTGATTAAAAAGGTACGTTTATTCGGCTGTTATTTTGCTACGTTGGATATAAGGCAGGACAGCCGGATATTGAGGAAAGTATTTACCTATGCTACACAACAAATCCCGGATGAAACCGGAATTGTGGAAGAATATGAAGAACTGGATGAGCCGGATAAACTGAAAAAAATAACCTTTAACAAAACTGATTTTCATTGCCCTGATGAAGCTGATAAATTAATTGGCGATACGCTGAACACTATCAGGCTGATGAAGCAAATTCAGCATACCAACGGCGAAAAAGCTTGCCAGCGTTTTATAATCAGCAACTGCCAGCAGGCATCTGATATATTGCAGCTAATTGACCTGTTTTTATGGAGCGGTTGGGATAAAGATAGCCTGAGTGTTGATTTCATGCCTTTGTTTGAAACCGTGAATGATCTTACACACGCCGCTGAGGTAATGGAACGTTTATATACGCATCCGTTTTATAAAGAACATTTGAACAAGCGGGGTAACCTGCAATCAATAATGCTGGGTTTTTCTGACAGCACAAAAGATGGTGGTTATTTAATGGCTAATTGGTCTATTTATAAAGCCAAGGTTGAACTTACTGCAATGGCCCGAAAATACAATATAGCTCTTGCATTTTTTGACGGCAGGGGAGGTCCGCCTGCACGGGGTGGGGGTAAAACGCACCGTTTTTACGCATCAATGGGCGAGGAGATAGCTAACGAACATATTCAGTTAACAATACAGGGACAAACTGTTAGCTCACAATATGGTTCGGTTGAAACTGCCCGTTTTAATATGGAACAGTTGATAAATGCAGGTATTATATCAGCCCTGCATCCAAACCGGAATGATTTGCTGGATAACCGGCATAAAGAACTGATCTCGTTGATGGCCGACGAAAGCTATAAACTATTTATTGCCTTACGCCAGCACCCTTTATTTGTTGAATATTTGGAGAGATTCAGCCCTTTAAAATTGTTATCACATATTAACATCAGCAGCAGGCCAACCAAGCGCAATACCGATGCTTCACTAAAACTGGAAGATCTGCGTGCTATAAGTTTTGTAACCTCGTGGAGCCAGCTAAAACAAAGCATACCGGGTTTTTACGGCGTAGGTACTGCCTTAAGCAAGATGAAAGAAAACGGTCACTGGGACGAGATAAAAGAACTATACAAAAGATCAGGTTTTTTTAAAACGATGGTCGATAATTGTACCATGTCAATGACGAAATCAGATTTCAGGGTTACGGCATATTTAGAGAATGACGAAAAATTCGGCCCGTTCTGGAAAATGCTGAAAGATGAATTTGAGCTTACCAAAGCTATGCTGCTGGAGCTAACAGATACCACCGTTTTGATGCAGGAATATCCTGTGGAGCGCCGCTCAATTGCCATCCGCGAGAAAATTGTATTGCCCCTGGTTATTATGCAGCACTACGCATTGCAGTGTTTAAATGAATGTAACGATGATGAGCTAATTAAAATTTATAATAAGCTGGTGATCCGTACGGTTTATGGTATTGTGAATGCGGGAAGGAATTTGGCATAGAGGGTCCGAAAGCTAGTTAAAGTCCTGAAATCCGAAAGATGATTTTAAGTGTGTGGTTTTACTTTACACTTATTTTTCTTTCGGATTTTTCGTCTTTTGGACTTTACTGACTATATTCAAACCAGATACCTGTTTACTTGTTATAGCCTGTATATACTTAACCACATAGATGAAGAACTTAGTTTACCTGATAACAGGGATCATAATTCTGCTTTTTACACAGGCATGCCAGGATAAAAAAGGAAGAAATTATAATCAGGCACGGGATGATCAGGATGGTATTGAATTTATAAAAAGCGGCATTGAAGGCGGCCTTACCGAAATAAAAGCATCGGGTCTTGCAATCACTAACTCAAATAATCATAAAGTTATTGGCCTTGCAAAAACAATGATCGACGACCATACCAAAACCGGCGAAGAACTTAAACAGTTAGAAACAGATAAGAAAATTACTGAAACAGATACCATCAGCAGCGCACATCAGCAAATGATCAGGGAGCTTTCAAAAAAATCAGGTGCGGCGTTTGATAAGATGTACCTGCAAATGATGGTAACCAATCACGAACAGGCGGTAAAGCTGTTTACCATCGCCAGCCATAATTCTGACAACAAGATAAAAAAGGTCGCTTCACAAAACTTACCTGCTATTAAAATGCATTTAGATTCGGCAAATGCTATTTGTATAAGTTTAAAATAGACTTTTCATTGTTGAACAACGAAATATTGTGTCACTACTATTTATTACCCGGAAATTTATTTTGTAAGACTGTATATTTGGCTGATTAAAATATCCCGACAGTTCATTAATGAAGAAAAACTTTTTTATTGCCTTTGAAGGCATCGATGGTAGTGGAAAAAGCACCCAGGTAAAACTATTAAAAGAAAAATTGGAGTTGGCGGGATTAAAAGTTTACACAACTTGCGAACCTACTGACAGCCCGATCGGGAAGATGATAAGGGATATATTCAATCACAGGATAGAAGCTGATCATAGAACTATAGCTGCATTATTTGTTGCAGACAGGTTAGACCACCTGCTTAACAAAAACAACGGAATTTTAAAGATGCTGGATGAAGGCTATACCGTAATAACCGACAGGTATTACTTATCATCTTATGCCTATCAAAGCCCATACATGGATCTTGAATGGGTTATTAAAGCTAACTCATTAAGCGCTGGGCTGCTGCGGCCGGATCTGAACATTTATATTGATATCCCGCCAGAAATAAGTATTGAGCGTTTGAACAAAGGACGAACCTCTATCGAGCTTTATGAAACCCTTGATAATTTACGAAACGTACGGGATAAATATTTTGAGATTATTGAATTGCTGAAAAACGAGGAGAAGGTTTTTATCGCTGATGGAAATAAAAATCCCGAAGCTATAGCAATCGGGATCTGGGATAAAATATTTGGACAGTTTCTGGAAGAAACGGTAAATTAAATTAAAAAGTTATTAATTAGCGGTTTTTAAACGCAGGGTGCTGCTGAGCTTTAACCTTAACCGGTACAGGTGTATAAGCAGGCCTTAAGTTAAATAATTTGGCTATTAGCTTATTTATTTTGTTTCCGGTTGTTGAGGATAAAATGCCGTTCTGTATTAAAAAGTTGATTAGTGAATTCCTATTCATGGTATTTAACATTATTAGTTATTATATTAGGGTAATAATCTATCAAACGTATTCTCTTGCTCAAAATTATAAATAATTACGAGAATTCAAAATATTTTTAATGTCATTTTAAACAACAATGCGTTTTTTTGTTATTTGTTTAATTAAATACAGTTATTGTTTTAATGCTTAAAATAATTTAAGCTGTTGCTGCATCGGTGGTTTAGCTTTACCAAAAACTGTGCGGCCGCCATATTTCCATGAGTTATCTCTTTCTTCCTCTATAACTTTATCAAAATTTGCATTTGGAGTAAAATCTTTTTCAGCCCTTTGCACTACCTGTGTCAATCGTTTAATAGCTTCATTTTTTTCAGAGAAACCTAATTTAGCTTTATGAATAGCTGTTTGCAACACGCTAATAGTTTCATCATAAACTTTTATAGGCACTGGGAAGGGATGTCCGTCCTTTCCACCATGCGCAAATGAAAATCTGGCCGGGTCCTTAAACCTGGACGGCGTTCCGTGGATCACCTCGCTAACCAATACTAATGACTGGAGGGTACGAGGCCCCAAACCTTGTAATTGTAACAGGCCTTCAAAATCCTCAGGCTGTTTTTCATGAGCCAGCCATAAAACTGCCCCAAGCCTTTTCAGGTCAACATCTTTAGCCCGAACATCATGATGGGAGGGCATGGTTAATTTACTGATCTCTTTAAGCATTTTCTCCGGATTTTCGCCTGCAATTTGCATAATGCCTTTTCGCGATGGGTCGGCGTGTTTATCAGCCATATTTAAGATACTGCCGATATTTTGCCCGTAAATAAAAGTATGCGGATCATCAACAAACGAGGTGAGCTGTTCAGAATGCCAGTGGTAGCGCCTGGCTGTTTTACTTTCAGCGCTCATTCCCTGCTGTACAACAGCCCATTTGCCACTGTTGCTTAAAATAAAATTGTGTGTGTATAGCTGGAAGCCGTCCTGTATGGCTGTGTTATCAACCTTTGCGCTTAACTTACTGCATTTTACAAGGTAATTTCCATTGAGCCCGGTTGTCTCGCTTATCCTCATCAGTTCATCGGGCGTTTGCCGGGAGTGTTTGCCTTTGCCGCCGCAAATATAAATACCCAGCTCTTTGCTATGCGGGTTTACCGACCGTTTCAGCGCCCCCATAACTGACGTTGTAATACCCGACGAATGCCAATCCATGCCCATTACTGCACCCAGGCTTTGAAACCAAAAGGGATCACTTAACCGGCGTAATACTTCATCTTTGCCATAATCAAGCACAATATTCTCAACCACCGCCAAACCCAGCTTTGCCATCCGTTCGGCCAGCCAAACAGGCACATAGCCATAATGTAAAGGCAGATCAGCACTTCCTGAACGCTTCATGCTAACAAAGTTAGCAAATCTACTTCAAAGCATCAAATCCATATTTTACATCATTCCAAAACTCATCAAGCGTAATTATTCGCGGTTTAAAAAAGGAAATCAGTGCCGGCCAGTCGTTTTTATTAAATATGCTAACGCCCTCAATCTGCTTAAAAATACGACTTATGGTTTTACCATATTCATCTTTTCCATGCAGTTCCCATTCCCATGTTTCATCAAGCGTAGCATGCAGTATGTTTTTAAACTCCCTGAACTGTTCAAAAAATAGTTCTTGGATGCCCGGATCGGGGTGGGTAAGCTCAATAGCGATAGATGCAGACCGCTTGCCAGCCTGCATTTTAAAGTATACATGCTTTAATCCTGTTTTATAATTTACCCAATTTACTTTTAAACCTTCGGCGGATAATTGAGGAGCAATATACTGCCCAAAAGCCGTCCAGAATTGCTGCGTAAGCTGGGATGCTTCTTCTTTACTATACAAAGCGATTCTTTTTATTTGCCAACAGTAAACGGTAAAGTAAGTTTTTCATCCTGCGAACTGCTGCCTAATATTAATTTATAATTGCCAGGATATGTTTTCCAGCCATGTGATGCCATGTCCCACTTTTGCAGCTCTTTCACAGGGATATTTATGATGATGGATTGCTCGCCACCTGTATTTACAGATACCCTTTTAAAACTTTTCAATTCTTTTACAGGCATCCGGTCAATTTGCGGATATTCAATATAAGCCTGTACTACCTCATCACCATTCATCTTCCCTGTATTTTTAACCAGGATCTTAACGCTGATAGTATCGGTAGTTTTGTATTTGCTCTTTATCTCATTTTTTAATGAATACGCAAATTCGGTATAGCTCAATCCAAACCCGAACGGATATTGAACTGGTCCGTTATAATAGCGATAAGTACGTCCTTTCATGCTGTAATCTTTATAATCAGGCACGTTACTTAATGCTTTATAAAATGTTAAAGGCAAATGTCCCGATGGGGAGACATCGCCAAAAACAATATCTGCCAGCGCATTGCCGCCCTGTTCACCGGGATACCAGGCCAGTATAATAGCATCGGCATAGGGTGCAATAGCATCAATGTCAACATCGCTTCCAGCTGTTATAACGGCTATTATAGGCTTGTTTTTTACCGATTTTCTTAACTCTTTCATAAAAGCTATTTCGCTTGCAGGTAAGCTTAAATTTTTTCGGTCGCCACCTGTTTCGGATAAAAAGGCGTCGCCGGCTTCGCCCTCTAAAACAGGAGAGAGGCCTACCACCGTTATGGTGGCATCTGCATTGCCTGCTGCCCATGTCCCGCCAAAATGGGTTGTATCCTTGTAATCTGATCCCTGGTCATACTCTACTCTTGCTCCCGGGCCAACTGCGGCGGTTATGCCCTCAACAAAATTTACAACCATACTGCTGGTGCCGTGGTAGTTGGCTATCATAGCATCAAGCGAGGCCGCATTTGGCCCAAGCACCATAAAGCTGGAATAATTACTTTTGTTAAGCGGCAAAACATTGTTGCTGTTTTTGAGCAGTACCATACTTTGTTGCGCTGCTTTGCGGGCAATGGCAATATGTGCGTTGTTATGAACACTGTCGGCACCATAATTATGATAGGGTGACAAAGTCGCGTCATCATAAAAGCCAAGCTTAAATTCAGTACGCAGTAAAGTTGCCAACGCGCCGTTAATTTCATTTTCGGTAAGCAGGCCTTTTTGTACCGCTTTTATAGCATCATTTTGCAAAACTGTGGAGCAATCCAGATCTACCCCTGCTTTAATGGCTGCTGCCGCAGTTTCAATTGGCCCCGGTAATGATTTGTGAGTTGAATATACATCATTCAACGCCCCGCAATCAGTAACCACATGCCCTTTAAAGCCCCATTCTTTTCTTAAAATATCAGTTAACAAAAGTTTATTGATTGAATTTGGTGTGCCATTAACTTTATTATAAGCGCTCATTACCGATTCAACGCCACCGTTAACCAATGCATGAAAGGCGTATAGGTAAGTTTCGCGCAGGTCTTTTTCATCCACCACGGCATCAAAATAATCGCGGGTAGCTTCGGGACCACTGTGTACAGCAAAATGTTTAGCGGTGGCCGACGCTTTTAAATGATTTGGATCATTGCCTTGCAAACCTTTAACAAAGGCGGTTCCCATGGTGGCTGTTAAATATGGGTCTTCGCCATAGGTTTCTTGTCCGCGTCCCCAGCGCGGGTCGCGGAAAATGTTGATGTTGGGCGTCCAGAAGGTGAGGCCCATATATTGTAAATGCCTGTCTTTGGCTATGGCTAAGTTATATTTGGCCCTGGCCTCAGTTGATATAGCGGTTGATACCTGTTTTAACAGATCATCATTAAATGTTGCCGCCATACCTATAGCCTGTGGAAAAATGGTTGCCTCGCCGGCACGTGCAACACCATGCAGGGCTTCATTCCACCAATTATATGCCGGGATGTCCAGGCGTGGAACGGCTTTGCTGTTGTATCCTAACAAAGAGACTTTTTCTTCCAGCGTTAAACGGGAGATCAAATCTTTTACGCGGGCTTCGATGGGTTGAGAAGCATCTTTATAAACTTTAGCCTGCGCCTGCAGCAGGGCAGGGATAAAAACTATCGATCCAAATAAAAACAGGCAGCATTTTAATTTAGTATTCATAATTGATGGTAAATTTAAATTTTTACTCCAGATATCGGCGAAACAATTACATTAGCAAAACCATTATAACCTATTCGGAAAATGAATCTATCGATGAAGAAACTATTTTTACCCGCTTTTTTATTGATCTGCAGCCTTGCTTTTAGTCAGCCTGCACCAAGACCATACGGCCCGTTACCTACAAAAGGCCAGCTAAACTGGCAGGAAACGGAGATGTATTGTATAATCCATTTCGGGCCGGATACTTATACCGATAAGGAGTGGGGATTTGGTGATGAAGAACCCGGAATTTTTAACCCGGTTCAATTTGATGCTATGCAGATTGTTGGAGCAGCAAAAGCAGGCGGCTTTAAAGGTATTGTGGTAGTAGCTAAACATCATGATGGCTTTTGCCTGTGGCCTACTAAAACAACTGAGCATAATATATCTAAAAGTTCATACAAAAATGGGAAAGGCGATATTTTACAGGAGTACCGGGATGCCTGTAACAAACTGGGTATGAAAATGGGAGTCTACTGCTCGCCATGGGACAGGAACAGTGCTCTTTATGGCAAACCCGAATATGTAACAGAAGTTTACCGCAAACAACTCGAAGAACTATATTCCCATTATGGGCCTGTATTTATATCGTGGTTTGATGGCGCAAACGGAGGAGATGGTTATTATGGTGGAGCTAAGGAAGTACGGAAAATTGACCGCTCAACTTATTACGGATGGAAAGATACCTGGGCAATTCCGCGCAGAATGCAGCCAAATGCTGTTTTATTTGGTGATGTTGGCCCCGATGTGCGATGGGTTGGCAATGAAAAGGGACATGCCGGTGAAACCTGCTGGGCCACCTACACACCGCATGCGCCTGATGAAGGTAAAGAGCCGGGAAATGGCTATACAAAAGATTATGAAGGAACCGAAGGCCACAGGGATGGCAAATACTGGATACCCGCCGAATGTGATGTGTCTTTGCGCCCGGGATGGTTTTATCATAAGGATCAGGATGAAAAGGTGAAATCACCGGATACATTGATGAGCCTTTATTATCAAAGCGTTGGAAGAGGAGCCTGCCTTGATTTGGGGTTATCTCCTGACAGGCGCGGGTTGCTATTTGAAAATGACGTTAACTCATTAAAGCAATTCGGCCAAATTTTAAAACAAACGTTTGCTGTTAACCTCGCTAAAGGTGCAACACTAAAGGCCAGTAATACAAGGGGAGGAAATAAAGTGAAATTTGGTGCTGCAAACCTGCTGGATAACGACCGCTACAGTTATTGGGCTACCGATGACAAAATAAAAACAACGGAGCTAACTTTGGATCTGCATCAAAATAAAACATTCAACGTTATTAGGCTACGGGAAAATATTAAACTTGGACAGCGTATTGATGCGGTTGCAATTGATGCATGGCAAGATGGAAAATGGCAGCAAATTGCATCTGCTACAAGTATTGGAGGAAACAGGCTTATCCGCTTACCAGGAGATATTACAGCAAATAAGGTTAGATTAAGAATAACCAAAGCTGCCGTTTGTATTGCGTTGAGCGATTTTGGATTGTATAAAGAAGCCAATAAAATTTAAGACTATGAAAAGCATTTTTAAAATATCAGCTTCAGTTTTATTACTGATTAGCTCAATCAATGTATTTGGACAGGAAACAGCTTTATACGATACCTTATCAAAACCACAGCTAATATCCAAACAGTTCAGCTTTACCGAAGGTGCATCGGTTGATAAAAAAGGCAATGTGTTTTTTACTGATCAGCCAAATAACAAGATCTGGGAATATAGTACGGATGGAAAATTGTCACTATTTTTAGATAGCGCCGGAAGATCAAACGGTACTTATTTTGATAAAAAAGGAAACCTGATTACTTGTGCCGATGAGCACAACCAGCTCTGGTCTATCAGCCCGGATAAAAAAATTAAAGTTTTACTGACCGATTTAGGCGGCCATTTAATGAACGGACCGAATGATATTTGGATTGATGCTAAAGGAGGTATATACATGACAGACCCTTACTATCAGCGGGATTACTGGACAAGGAAAAAGCCTGATCTTGACGGGCAAAAAGTTTACTATCTGCCAAAAGGCAAAAAGCAACCCATAATTGTTGATGCCAGCTTTAAACAACCCAATGGCATTGTTGGCACACGCGATGGTAAATACCTGTACGTTGCCGATATAGGCGATAATAAAATGTATAAGTTCACCGTCGAAAAAGATGGTAAACTAAGTAACCGCGAATTATTTACAGAACAGGGCGGTGACGGAATTACTCTTGATGAAAGGGGCAATTTATATATAAGTGGTAATGGGGTTTCTATTTATAATCCGCAAGGTAAAAAGATCGGTCATATCCCCATCCCCGAACCCTGGACAGCCAATTTATGCTTTGGCGGCGTAAATAAAGATGTTTTATTTATAACAGCATCGAAAGCTATTTATACTTTGAAGATGAACGTGAAAGGAGTGGAGTGATTTGATTTCGGAAGTCGGAATTTCGATTTCGGAATTTAGAATGGGTTTAAGCCCTTCTCAGCCTCAGCACAGTATCAGCAGTGATCCCGCGATTTCCTTTAATTATTTCGGAAACGCGGGTTTGAGGAATCTTGGTTTCTTTAGCCAATCTATAAGGAGTTATATTTAGAGGAATTAAGAATTCTTCCTGTAATATTTCCCAAGGGTGTATATTAGGTAGCTTTTCCATGAGTCTTTTTTATTCTCTCCTCTCGTGCATTTAACGCTTAAGCTAATGTTTTTATTTATTATAGCTTTATCCCTAGTGTTAAGTCAACAGTCTTAAATCAAATTTTGTCTTTTTCTGACTTAGAACTCAAGACTTTCGACTCAAGACTAAGCGTCAATTCATGATTGACACGACACTAGTATATACATTGAATTTTAGTTAATTAACTGTTACTATTATCATCTATATTTAATAATGCAATTCTTATTTTTAGATTTGAACTTAACCAATCCAACCTGATATAAAAATTGTGGTTAATACTGAACGTGAAAAATTAGTTGAAGCTATTACTGATCCGGACAAAATATGGGACGTAATAGTTGTTGGTGGTGGCGCTACAGGTTTAGGCACGGCGCTTGACGCTGCTTCGCGTGGGTATAAAACATTATTACTTGAACAGGTCGATTTTGCGAAGGGGACATCCAGCCGCAGTACAAAACTTGTTCATGGTGGAGTCCGTTATCTGGCCCAGGGAAATATCGGCCTGGTAAGAGAGGCATTATACGAACGCGGGTTGCTTTTAAAAAATGCAGCGCACCTTGTAAAAAATGAATCCTTTATCATCCCCAACTATGAATGGTGGAGCGGTGCATTTTATACCATTGGGTTAACCATTTATGATCTGCTTGCAGGTAAACTAAGTTTCGGGCGGTCAAAACATATTTCAAAAAAAGAAACTACTAGCAGGCTTCCCGGCATCCTGCAAAAAAAACTATATGGCGGTGTAGTTTATCATGATGGCCAGTTTGATGATTCCCGGCTTGCCATAAATCTTGCCCAAACATGCTTGGAGCAAGGTGCCACAGTGTTAAACTATTTCCGGGTAACAGGCTTGCTTAAAGAGGATAAAAAAATTGCCGGGGTTACAGCTAAAGACCTGGAGTCGGGATTAGTTTATCAGCTTAAAAGTAAAGCTGTAATTAATGCCACAGGGGTGTTCGTTGATGACCTTCTTCAAAAAGATGAACCTCATAAAAAGCCACTTGTAAGATCGAGCCAGGGCATACATATTGTAGTCGATAGCTCATTTATGCCAGGTGATGATGCCATTATGATCCCCAAAACAGATGATGGCAGGGTGCTTTTTGTTGTGCCATGGCATGGAAAGCTTTTGATCGGCACCACGGATACACCATTAAATGAACACAGGCTTGAACCCATAGCGCTAGAAGAAGAGATAGATTTTGTGATGAGGACGGTTGGTAAGTATTTAACCCGCGCACCTGAACGAAAGGATATCCTTAGCATATTTGCAGGCTTGCGTCCGCTTGCTGCACCACAGGAAGGGTCGGCTAAAACAAAAGAAATATCTCGTAGCCATAAGCTTATAGTTTCTGCATCAGGGCTTATCACTATAACGGGGGGTAAATGGACAACTTATCGCCGGATGGCCCAGGATACGGTTGATAAAGTCATTGAAACTGCTGGACTGCAACCCAGTGCCAATACAACAAAGGGACTGTCAATACACGGCAATAAAAAGGATGTTGACCGCAATGATCATCTGTATGTTTATGGAAGCGACAAGGAAGATTTGCTCGCCCTGATCAAAGAAAAGGAGGAGTGGGGAGAGAAGTTGCATCCACGGATGGAGTATATCCTGGCAGAAGTGATTTGGGCCGTAAGGCACGAAATGGCACGCACAGTTGAAGATGTATTGGCCCGCAGGGTAAGGATGCTTTTTTTGGATGCGAAAGCGGCTATTGATACTGCGCCTTTGGTCGCAAAATTGATGGCGAAAGAGTTGAACAGGGATAACGAATGGGAAAAAGCAGAGATTGCTGATTTTAATAATATAGCTAAGGGATATTTATTAATTGTTCACAGTTAATTTGTATTTTAACCCAACCAATTATAACCAATCTTCATGTACTTAGTTACCGTTAACTGTATCCCATACTTTTATCTATCAACTATGATCCATGAACTATGAACAACACAATGGAAGAAAGATACATTTTAGCTTTAGATCAGGGCACAACCAGTTCTCGGGCTATTATTTTTGATCACAACGGGCAGATTCGGTCTGTTGCCCAAAAGGAATTTACACAGATCTTTCCTCAGCCCGGATGGGTGGAGCATGACCCGAATGAAATTTGGTCGACCCAGGCGGGTGTTGCTGCTGAAGCTACCACCAAAATGGGTATTAACGGCAAAAGCATCAGGGCAGTCGGCATTACAAATCAGCGTGAAACCACAATAGTGTGGAACCGGGAAACAGGTATGCCGGTTTATAATGCCATAGTTTGGCAGGACAGACGGACATCAGAGTATTGCAGCCAACTGAAAAATGAAGGTCATACCGATTTGATCCGCTCAAAGACAGGTTTAATAATCGACTCCTATTTTTCTGCCTCTAAAATAAACTGGATCTTAAATAATGTTGATGGGGCCAAAGAATTAGCAAATAATGGAAAACTTGCTTTCGGCACTGTTGATAGCTGGCTGATCTGGAAGTTTACCCGCGGCAAAGTACACGTTACTGATGTTACCAATGCCAGCCGTACGATGCTTTATAATATCCGCACACAGCAGTGGGATGATGAATTGTTGAAAATATTCGGTATCCCCGCAAGCATGCTGCCCGAAGTAAAGCAATCAAGTGAAGTTTATGGTGAAACTGATACTACCATTTTTGCATCAAAAGTACCTATAGCCGGTATCGCCGGGGATCAGCAAGCCGCTTTATTCGGACAAATGTGTATCGATAAGGCTATGGTTAAAAACACTTATGGCACAGGGTGTTTTATGCTGATGAACATTGGCGGGACGTTTATCGAATCAAAAAATAATTTGCTGACAACTATTGCCTGGAAAATAAACGGAAAAATTCAGTACGCATTTGAGGGCAGCATATTTATAGGCGGTGCAGTAGTACAATGGCTGCGCGATGGGCTGGGAGTGATCAAAACCTCAGCAGACGTTGAAAAACTTGCTTTAAGTGTAAGCGACACCGGCGGCGTATATTTTGTCCCTGCTTTTGCAGGTTTGGGTGCTCCTTATTGGGAACCTGATGCCAGGGGCACTATAGTTGGGATTACCCGGGGCACAACAGCGGGCCACATTGCGCGTGCTGCAATTGAAGCAATTGCTTACCAAACGGTTGATGTTTTAAAAGCAATGGAGGCAGATGCCGGTTTAAAAATAAAAGAATTAAGAGTTGATGGCGGCGCAACGGCCAATAACTTACTGATGCAATTCCAGGCGGATCTGCTTAATTGTAAAGTAATAAGACCACAGATTGTTGAAACAACTGCGCTTGGCGCTGCTTATTTAGCAGGCTTGGCTGTGGGCTACTGGAACAATGTTGAAGAAATCCAACAACAATGGCAGTCGGAGCGGGATTTTATTCCTGTTAAAGATGCAGCTGTTGTACAGGAAGCAATGGACGGATGGAAAAGAGCCGTTGCTGCAACACAAAGCTGGTCGTCAAACTCGTAGAGACGCAATACTTTGCGTGTCTTTGCGTCTCTGGAAATACCAATGTGTAAATTATAATACTAACAAAGACGCAAAGTATTGCGTCTTCACGAGAATCATCTTAAACCAAAAATCAAAATGTCACCATTTATGGCCGAACTGATCGGCACCATGTTATTGATATTATTAGGCGATGGCGTAGTTGCTAATGTTTTACTAAATGATACCAAAGGTAATAATGGCGGCTGGATGGTTATCACCACCGCCTGGGGGCTTGCTGTTTTTGTAGGCGTAGTTGTTGCGGGGCCATATAGCGGTGCGCATTTAAATCCGGCAGTTACCATAGGGCTTGCTATTGCAGGTAAATTTGCATGGGGAAATGTATTGAGTTATATTTTAGCCCAAATGCTGGGTGCATTTTTGGGCGCATTTTTGGTTTGGATAATGTATTACGATCACTTTAAAAAAACCAACAAACCCGATGCTATTTTAGCCATCTTTTGTACCGGCCCGGCAATTCGTAATTATGTTTCAAATATTGCCAGTGAGATAATTGGGGCATTTGTATTGATATTTACTGTTTTCTATATATCAGGAGCACAGATTACCCCAAGTAAAACACCAATAGGCTTAGGGTCTGTTGGTGCGCTGCCCGTAGCTTTCCTGGTGTGGGTAATTGGCTTATCGCTGGGGGGCACTACAGGTTATGCCATTAATCCGGCCCGCGACCTTGGTCCCAGGATAGTGCATTTTATTTTCCCTATTAAAAATAAAGGTACCAGTGACTGGCGATATGCCTGGATCCCAGTTTTGGGCCCCATTGCAGGTGGCGCTATTGCAGCAATATTATACCTGCAGTTGAAATAAAGATAAATTGATGGTCAGTGATTTATGATTGAATATTTTTTATAATTTTATAAGGTAATCTATAATGACTAAATAAACTATAATGGCTAAAAATACATAGCTAATACTACCTTATTAACTAAATTGCTTTGCTATAAGAACCTTACCCAATTATAATACCCGTACATGAAACGAATCTTAGTTTTAGTTCCGTTTTTATTTTTGTTTCATTCAGCGTTCTCCAGCCAGGGTCATGATAGTCTTTTAATTAAGCTTAATAACACACTCGAGAAAAAGAAGGATTATGATGCCGGAAAATTAGCCCGGATTGAAAAATTACAACAGGACTTAAATAATGCCGTTAATCCCGATCTGAATTTTAAATACAATATTTATTTGGAGCTATATGAAGAGTATAAATCATTTAATTATGATAAGGCCTTTCATTACGCACAAAAACTTCAGCAAACAGGCGACGCGCTAAAAGACCCGGTAAAAATTGCTTACAGCCGCATAAAATTTGGGTTTATTTTACTTTCATCCGGGATGTTTAAAGAAACCTTTGACACGTTAAAAACTGTAAATGTTAAATTTTTGGATGATGAATCCCGTAAGGAATATTATTTTTTAACAGCCCGCACCTATTATGATCTCGCCGATTTTGATAAAGACAATTACTATACCCTTATTTATAATGTAAAAGCAGGGAAATATATCGATTCGGCTACAGCGTTATGTAAACCAAATTCCTTTGAATATATTTATTATATAGGTTTAAAATATATTAAAACGGGCAATACGCCGCAGGCCATCATCAATTTAAAAAAACTTATAAAAAATTATAAACTAACAGATCATCAGTTTGCTGTAACGGCTTCAACCCTTGGCGATATTTATATCAGGAATAAAGAACCGGATAGTGCAATTGATCTGCTGATTTCTGCTGCAATAGCTGATATAAGGTCATCAACCAAAGAAGCTGCCGCAATGACCACCCTGGCCCAATTGCTGCACAAAAATGGTGATGTTGAAAATGCTTATGTGTATATTAAACAGGCACTGGAAGATGCTATTGCTTATGGCGCCAGGCAGCGTAAAATCCAGGTTAGTGCAATTTTACCTGTTATTGCAAGCGAAAGGATAAATCATGTAGAGGAACAGCGGCGTGTATTGTTCTTTTATGCATCCTCACTTACAGTTTTGGCTATTATTGTAGTAGTGTTTGCTGTAATTATTTACAAACAACTGCGAAAGCTAAGATTGGCTGATAAAGTAATATTAGAGACAAATCATAACCTGCAAGAAAGTATTAACCAGTTAAACGAAGCGAATAAGATAAAGGAAGAATATATAGGTTATTACTTTAACCTGATATCAGAATATATAAATAAGCTGGAACGCTTTAAACGGTCTGTCGACAACAAGCTAACCACCAAACGATATGATGATATTGGTATAATTGTAAACAACATAAACTTAACCAAGGAGCGCGAAGAGTTGTTTATAAATTTTGATAAAGCTTTTTTAAAGATCTTCCCCAATTTTGTTACCGGATACAATGCTCTTTTTAGCGAAGAGAACCATGTTAAGCTATTACCCAATCAGTTGCTGAATACCGACTTACGGATCTTCGCCTTAATAAGGCTTGGGATCAGCGACACTGAAAAAATTGCGCACATACTGGAGTACTCTGTTAATACCATCTACAATTACAAAGCCCGCATAAAAGCTAAGTCGCTTATCACAAATGACGAATTTGAAGCTACAATTATGGCAATAAAAGCTATATAAACGCTTTATACCTGTTTATAAAAGGTTATACAGTGTTTATATTTCAATCAATTTATTTATAATTTAATTACCTGTAAATCAATTATTTATAATTGACGTGGCTTTATTTTTCTTTATATTTTGATTTTGAAATTAGCACCTGCGTGTTTTATATCCTCTCTTTGATTTGTCAATTACCCGAGGCTTAATAGTAAGCTGGGCAATTGACAAATTATAAACCAACCAACTTCCAAATCTTATTGTGTCATGAGAATGTATCAAGCATCCGGTGTGTTGTTTAAATATGTTTCTGTACAAGCATTTGTGCTGTATAAAAACGTCGCGGATAAAAAACGAGTCAGTACTTATTTGCCATCCGGCTAAACCTGTTACTATAGCTTTTAATGCTGTGTCCCAATTTAAAACCAATCAATTATTAAACTCAAATATTTAAACATTATGTATAAAAAACAATTACTAAAATTATTTTTTTGCTCCTTGTTTTTACTGTTATCAGGCTGGGCCTCGGCTCAAAATGTAACAGTAAGCGGTAAAGTTACCGACGAAAAGGGGCTGCCTCTTCCCGGTGTTACCATCAGTGTAAAGCAAACCCAAAACGGGACGAACTCCGATATTAACGGTAAGTATGCTATCAGTGTTAGCAAAACCGGTGTACTTGTATTTTCAATGGTCGGCTACGTGAAACAGGAAATTACTGTAAATAACCGAACCGAAATTAATGTGAGCTTAAATGAGGATAACCGGTTACTGAATGAAGTAGTAGTTATAGGTTACGGAACACAAAGACGTAAGGATCTTACGGGTTCTGTTTCTTCGGTAAGGGGCGAAACTTTTAAAGACCAGCCTATAACTAACCCGATAGCCGGCTTACAGGGCCGTACGGCCGGTGTCGAAATTGTTGAAAGCACGGGCCAGCCCGGCGCGCAGCCTTCAATCATCATCAGGGGCCTATCATCTTTAAATCAACCTAACCCTTTATACGTTGTTGACGGGATCAGGGTAAGCGATGCAAGCAATATCAATCCACAGGATGTTGCATCTATTGATGTTTTGAAAGACGCAAGTGCAGCCTCTATTTACGGTTCGGCGGCAGCTGGAGGTGTTATTGTTATCACCACCAAAAAAAGCAACAGCTCCACGCCTGTTATTAATTTTAGCGCCAGGTATGGCATAACCAAACCAAAGCTGGTTACCTTGCTGGATAAAAACGATTTTATCAAATTAGAAAATATTGTTAACCCCGCATTCTTTAGAAATGCAACACAACAGGGGATAGATACATTGGCCAATACCGATTGGGTACACACACTGTACCGTAACGGTACCGAGCAAAACTATAACTTTTCTGTAAACGGAGCGTCGCCTGTAGTTAATTACCTGTTATCGGGCTTTTATAATCAGCAAACAGGAATTTTTATCCGTAACTACTCAAATATAGGCGGTGCCCGGATAAACACAGATTACAAATTAGCAAAATGGATCACTATAGGCGAACAATTGGCACTTTCGCAGCGCATTACATCGCCGCTTGTAGGTAATGAAGCACAGATCCACAATGCACCATTTAGAACCCAGCCTATCATCCCAACCTATGATAAACGTGGTAACTATGGTATTGAGCCTACCGGATATAATGGTTTGTCGTTCCAGGGCCCAAACCCTTTGGGGGCTGTTAATTCAGCAAATGCACAGGATACCCAAAATAACATCCAGGCTAATGCTTACTTAGACATAAAGCTGCCATTACATTTGGATTTCAAAAGCACTTTCGGATATTCCTATTTCAATGAAAATACGGACTCTTTCCAAAATGCTTACAATTTTGGACCGGTTGCCCAAACAAATAATTCATTAACAAAACAAGCTGTTACAAGCACACAGCTTTTAAGCAATTATGTGTTAACGTATGATCAAAGTTTTGGCAAACACAACATAAATGCTGTAGTTGGTTATGAGCAGATCTCTGGTTCATACAACAACATCAATGCCGGTGAAACCTCTATCGGCTTACCGGGATATTCATTTGTACAGACTAGTAATTCAGGCTTATCACTAAGCGGACAGTATGATGCCAACAACCTCATCAAATCAGAGTTTGGAAGAGTAAACTATAATTATGCAGGTCGCTATTACTTATCAGGATCCATAAGGCAGGATGCTAATTTTACAGTATTTGGTCCTAATAAGCAAAAGGGTGTATTTCCGTCAGCATCGGCAGGCTGGAACGTAAGCGAGGAGCCTTTTTTCGCATCATTAAAAGATGTGTTTGGTTTATTTAAATTACGTGGCAGCTATGGTGTATTAGGAAATAGCAATTTAAGGGCTTATAGCTATACATCGTCTTACAATCAATTTACCACTAATGGCGGTCTTGCCTCCGGGGGACAAAATTTTTCACCAGGCGGCCCGTTGATCATCGCCAATTCTTCAAGCTCAATTCCTAACCCGAATGTGCATTGGGAAACTGTGCATGAAACTAACGTGGGGCTAGATGGTGAAACCTTTCATGGAAAAATGTATTTCACGGTTGAATGGTATAACAAAAACACCATAGGAATGCTTTATGCCCTACCATTGCCTCCAAGCGCAGGCTTTACCCAATCATATATTGCTAACATTGGTAAGGTAAATAATAGGGGACTTGATGTGTTGTTAGGTTTCCGTAATAAAGCAGGCGATTTTGGTTACGATATCAGCGTAACAGCAAGCTTTAATAAAAACAAAGTGACCAGTCTGGATGGTGTTGCAGCTGACGCGTTGTATGATGGATATAACTATTACAGCAATGGCGACCCTGGCTTTAATATAATGGCCGGTCAGAATTTAACCATTACTAAAGCCGGTCTTCCATTTGGCTCATTTTATGGCTACAAAGTGCTTGGCATATTTAAAACTGATGCCGAAGCGGCAGCCAGCGCTCAACCAAAAGCACATGCAGGCGACTTAATTTATGACGATAAAACAAAAGACAACAAAATAGATGCTAATGATCAGCAGGTAATAGGCAATCCTAACCCTAAACTATCATATGGTGCAAACATTCACCTTAACTTCAAAGGTTTTGATGTAGCCATGTTATTTCATGGTGTTGCTGGCGTGCAGCTGTTTAACGGTGTTAAAGCTTACAAGCAATATCCATTTGCTGATGGTAATACCAATAAGAATGTATTTAACGATTCGTTCCTTGGTTCAAACGGGCTTACCTCACAACCAAGGTTGGGTGTGGTAAATGCAAACGGAACCTTTACGCTCGATCCGAATAAAAACTACACAGCCCCAAATAGTTATTTTGTTGAAAGCGGCAATTATTTAAAGCTTAAAAATCTGCAGATAGGCTACACGCTATCAAACAGCATGCTGCAAAAAGCAAAGATCAAATCTGCAAGGATATTTGTAATGGCTAATAACGTATTTACCATAACCAAATATACCGGCCTTGATCCTGAATTGGCAGGTTCATTCACCACATCAGGTTATAGCGGCGTTACAACCAGGGGTGTTGATGCTGTATCGCAGTATCCGCAAACTAAAATTTATTCAGCAGGTATTGATCTAACTTTTTAATGTTCATCTTCAAAATTTATCAAAATGTTAAAAAAAATATATACAACAGCATTTCTCGCCCTTGCATTAGTGGCGGGTTGTAAAAAAGACCCCGGTAAGCTGGTTGGGCCAACAAATGCCTATAGCACCAGTAATTACCCGGCAAGTGTTAATGATCTTCAAAGTGTTTTGGCTGCATGTTATTCAAACATGCGGGATCCGGGATATTTAGGATTTCATTATTTACCTAAAGCGATTTCAAATTCAACACACGTAGTTAATTCTGTGTACAACGGCGACCCTGCCTGGAACGATATGGCAAACACTAACGTTAGCGCCGGCAATCTGTATGCAACAGAAGCCTGGACCGTATTGTATACAGGGATTAAAAACTGTAATGTTTTAATTGCTGGAGCAAAGCTTTACAATGAAAAGTATTCAAAATCGTCTGACGGACAATCGGTTAATTACATACTTGGTCAAGCCTATTTTTTACGCGGATATTATTATTTCCAGTTGGAATGTTTGTTTGGAGCAAGCTATATGACAGCATCAGGTGGTGGCGGCGATAAAATGGGCGTACCAATTTATGCCGATGTGCCTCGGGATCTTTCATCAACCCAACAACCACGTTCAACAGTTAAACAAGTATGGGACTTTATAGAAGGAGACTTTAAACAAGCGGCAACGTTATTAAAAGGCAAAGTATGGCAAGCCAGTGAAGCCGGCCGTATAACTGAGTGGGCTGCTAAAGGAATGTTAGGTAAATCATACGTGTATACCCAGGATTGGGCAAACGCTAAAACCACTTTGTTGGATGTTATTCAAAACAGCGGTAAATCATTAATGCCTTATGCCAAATATAAAGATGCATTTTATGGAAACAGCGCCAATGAATTTAACGAAGAGTCGTTATTTGAGTTGAATATTGATCCGGATTCAAAAGGCGGCTACGGCGTTTATAGTGGTGCTGCAAACGCAACCTCAATTAACGGGTTGATCTGGTGCCCATGGGTATTAGGTGGAGATGGCACAGAAGGCGGTTCCTTCCCATTGGGTTATGGAAACGAATTTTTCCATGATAAAAACGTGCTGCGTTTTGGGTATGATATAGGCAGCAGCTATAACCTGGTTGCAAACCCTAATTTTGATTCATCAAAACCAGCCAGCTATTCAAATCCTGCGCAGGTTATGGATCCAGTTTACAGAGCTAAAGCTCAGCTGGTTAGAGCCAACAAAACAGCTGACCCACGTTTGTTTATAAATGCGTTGCAGCCATGGTTAGATACTGTTAAGTTTGATGGCGTTAACAAAGCGCCGGTAGCAAAGCCTAATTTTTTTGCAGGTAATACCGGGGTATACGGCTGGAGCTTGCATAAATATGCACCAACTATGTATAATGAAAATAACGGAGCAGGTAATGGCGGTTCGGTAGCTGATGCCTGGAACTATTATTTCCTTCGCCTGGCAGATGTTTATTTATTATATGCTGAAGCTTCTATCGGCGCAGGCGATAAAGCTGCAGGCCTCGAATATCTTAATAAAGTTAAACGCCGGGCTTATAATTATCCGGTTAATGGTGCATCCCCTGTTGATTATGCAAGCTTAACCAGCCCGACAAAGGCTATTAGCGATCCCGTACTTGGCAATAACCCTCTTTATTATGAGCGTTGGGCTGAGTTATTGAACGAAGGCCATTGGTGGTTTGATGTTTGCCGCTGGAAGATAGGAAAATCAGAAGCTGCATATTTCGGAACGGCGATAAATGTTACCGGGCCTTTCAACTTTGATGAAGGCAAGTCATACGTTTGGCCTATTCCTACAAACGAAATAAATACCAATTCGAAAATTAAGCAGAACCCAGGGTACTGATATAGTTGATTAATAAGTGTAAAGCCTTTGAGAGGGCTTTGCACTTTTTTGTTATTGGATAACAATAAAAGGATTGGTGTCTGCAATTCCACTGTGCCGGATTTGCGCGATCTGTCTTTATTAAAAAACAAATAACGAGGATGATTTTAATGCCGCTTTGTATTGAAGACGGCTTAGGATAGTTCTGTCGCTATTGTATAACATTATGCTGATGAAAAAAATATTTATATGCATGTTTAGCCTGATTATTATCCACGGTGCTATAGCGCAGGAAAATAAGACTATTGAAGTAAACATGAACAAAGTTAAGCTTCAGTTTATGCTTGATGCGGACGGAAGGCCTGTTTACTCGATAAATTATGGGCAATCTCCGGTAATAAAACCGTCGCATCTTGGAATTAAATTACAGAACGATAGTAATTTTGACGACCATTTTGAGCTAAGCGGGACTGAAAGGAAAAGTGTTGATGAAACCTGGAACCCGGTTTGGGGTGAAGTTAGCAGGATTAGGAACCATTATGAGCAGGTAATCGTTCATTTAAAACAGCAAAGCGGCCAAAAAAGATTGCTGGATCTGGTATTCAGGGTATTTGAGGATGGAGTAGGCTTCAGGTATGAATTTCCGCAGCAACCCAATCTTAAATATTTTGTAGTGGCTGATGAACTAACAGAGTTTAGCCTCACCGGCGATCATAAAACATTTTGGATCCCGGGAGACTATGACAGCAATGAATACCCTTATACTATATCACCCATAAGCAAGGTTGATGCATCGGTACTGGCAAAATCTGCAACGGATATAGCTGTGAGGTTTGTGCCCGATCAATACGGCATTCAAACGCCGCTGATGATGAAAACGGCTGAGGGGCTTTATATTAATATTCATGAAGCTGCCCTTAAAGATTATACCTCCATGCAATTACATGTGGATATAAAAACTTTTAAGCTTACCACAAATTTAGTGGCCGATGCTATGGGCAACAAAGCTTACATGCATGCTCCTTGCAAAACGCCATGGCGAACCATCATCATCAGCGATAAAGCAACTGAGATCCTGGCTTCAAAAATGATCCTTAACTTAAATGATCCGTCAAAAATTGAGAATACATCATGGATAAGACCAATGAAGTTTGTTGGAATTTGGTGGGAGATGCAAACCGGTAAAAGTACATGGAGCTATAGCGACAGGCCGGATACTTTGGGAGCGGATGGGAACCCCATCCCTAACGGCAGGCATGGTGCTAATACTGCCAACGTAAAACGCTACATCGACTTTGCTGCAAAAAATGGCATTCAGGGTGTTTTGGTTGAAGGATGGAATATTGGCTGGGAAGACTGGTTTGGTAACTGGAAGGAAAACGTGTTCGACTTTGCAAAGCCTTATCCTGATTTTGATGTAAAAGCAATAAACGATTATGCTGCGTCAAAAGATGTGAAAATGATCATGCATAATGAAACCTCCGGCTCGGCAACAAGCTACGAGCGGCAAATGGATACTGCCTTTCGCTTTATGAACAAATATGGTTATACCTCGGTAAAAACAGGCTACGTAGGCAAGATCATCCCGCGTGGCGAACATCATGACGGGCAATGGATGATTGACCATTATCTACGTGTGGCCGAAAAGGCCGCGCAATATCATGTAATGCTTGATTCGCACGAGCCGGTCAGGCCCACAGGTTTGCAGCGCACTTATCCAAACTGGCTTGCCAGTGAAGCAGGTAGAGGTAACGAGTATAATGCATTCAGCAATGGCAACAACCCAAATCATGAAACAATTATGCCATTTACCCGCTTAATGGGTGGCCCAATGGATTATACACCGGGCATTTTTAAAATTAAAGGATACAGCGACGTTCCGGGGAGGCAGGTACATACTACGCTGGCTAAACAACTGGCATTATATATAACTATGTATAGCCCGCTTGCTATGGCGGCAGACCTACCCGAGAATTATGAAAAACGCATGGACGCCTTCCAGTTTATAAAGGATGTGCCGGTGGATTTTGAGGATTCAAAAATTATTGAAGCTGAACCCGGTGAGTACATCACCATTGCCCGCAAAGAAAAAGGAACCGGTAGCTGGTACCTTGGAGCAATTACCAATGAAAACAGCCGTAATTCCATCATCCCTTTAGATTTTTTAGATAAGGGGAAGAAATACGTAGCCACCATTTATGCGGATGCTGCAGATGGAGACTGGAAAAATAACCCTGAAGCATATCAGATCAGCAGCTATACAGTAAATACAGGTACAAAGCTGAGCCTTAAACTGGCAAACGGTGGCGGGGCAGCAGTTAGTATAAAGCCATTGACCGAGAATGATAAAGGCATTAAAGCCTATAAATAATAGAAAATATATAAAAATGTATAGAGGCTTTTTAATTGCTTTACTTTTTATTTCGGTTATTGGGTGTAGTAAAAGTAATTCAACTCCTGATCCGGTAAAAACTCCGGATCAGCCCGTTAAAGCGCCGGATACAACAATAGGAACAGGTGCTAAAGCAGTAGTCAAAACAAATAAGCAAAAAGTTTATGTGCATTATATGCCATGGTTTGAAACCCCGGCAACATCCGGTAATGGTAAATGGGGTCAGCACTGGACTATGGCCAATGAAAACCCGGATTTGACCGTGGGCAATGGGCGCAGGCAGATAGCCTCCTATTTTTATCCGATGATAGGCCCCTATGCCAGCTCAGACAGGGATGTTATTGACTATCACCTGCTTTTAATGAAATATGCCGGAATTGATGGGGTAATTGTAGATTGGTATGGTATACACAATGTAAACGATTATCCGCTCAATAAGCGCAATACCGATTCGTTATTTAACCGCATTCCATATGCGGGGTTACAATTTGGGATCTGTTATGAGGATGCTCAGTTGGCTCAGGTAAAAGCCAAAGCCGGCATTGACACGGTAACTGCGGCTAAAGAGGACTTTGCTTACCTGCAAACAGCTTATTTTAGCAGCAGCAGTTATATAAAGGTAAATGATCAGCCTTTATTGCTTTGTTTTGGTCCCCAGGGAATGAAAACCCCTAACGATTGGCAACAGGCATTTTCTGGCCTTAGTACCAAGCCAAGGCTATTGCCGCTGGAATACCAGGGAAACGTTGCGGGCAGTTCGGCCAGCGGAGAATTTGCCTGGGTAGGGTCGGCCGGTCAGGTAAATCTGCAGGGGTTTTATCAAAACCGGGCACCATTATTGTCAACTTTTTTTGCAGGGGCATATCCCGGGTTTAAAGATTTTTATAAGGCGGGTGGATGGGGAAATACTTTGTTTGTAATCGATCATGATGGTGCAGCTACTTTGCAGGCAACTCTTGACCTGGCCAAAACCAGCGGTACTAACTATTTGCAATTAATAACCTGGAATGATTATGGCGAGGGCACCATGATTGAACCTACACTTGATTTTAACTTCATTTTTTTACAAACAATACAGCAATATACGGGAGTTGCCTATACTGATACCGAATTGAAGTTGATTTATAAATGGTATACGCTACGGAAAAAATATGCAGGTAATAGTAATATAGAGGCGCAGCTTACACAGGCCTACAATTGTCTGGCAGCGCTGAACGTAGCAAAAGCTACCGCTATAATTGATGCAATAAATTAGTAGAACAGCGCAGGACGCACTTAATTGTACATTTATGTTATTTTTATGCGGAATTAACCTAAATGCTAATTATGAAGTTTGCCAAATTAAGACCTGTTATTTACTCAAAACAGGTTAAATATACAGTTGAATATTATATAGAAATGCTGGGGTTTACCTGTAACGGTTATACGGAGGATTGGAGTTGGGCATCGTTATCCCGTGATGAGGTCGAAATAATGATATCCTATCCAAATGCACATCTGCCTTTTGATAAGCCGCAATTTACTGGCTCGCTTTATATTACTATTGATAACGTAGATGAGTTATGGAACCAACTAAAGGAAGTAACCATAAATTGTTACGAACTGGAAACCTTTGATTATGGAATGCGGGAGTTTGCCATTTATGACAACAATGGATACTTAATCCAATTTGGGCAGCCTGTATAGTTACAAACTTATTCTCAGAGTTCTCTGTGCCTCCTCTGCGAACTTTGCAGTTTAAATTTTACGGCAGAGATCGCAAAGAAACACGGAGAAAAAACTCTTAACACTATTTTGACATATGTTTATTTTAAAATAAAATATAAGTTTTTAAATTTGCGTAATTGATTACGTAATTTATTACTTATGAGTTTTTATGATAAGACCGGCAAAATGGCACTAGGCAGCAGGCTCCGCAGGTTAGGTGAATTGTTTGCTGAACAGTCTGCACAGGTATATCCAATATATGGTATTGAGATGCAGCCAAAATGGTTTCCTGTTTATTATGCACTATCTGAGGGGGATGAAAAATCAATCACACAAATAGCATTGGAGATAGGGCATTCGCACCCGTCAGTGAGCACCATTGTAAAGGAGATGATGAAGCAGGATATTGTAGTAGCAAGTTCAGCAAAAGGTGATGGCAGGAAAAATTATGTAAAGCTTAGTCCGAAAGGAATTAGTATTAATGAACACATCCAGGCCCAATACACCGATGTAAATGCAGCCATCGAAGGCGCTTTTGCCGAAACACAGTACAACATATGGAAAGCAATTGAGGAATGGGAGTTTTTACTTGAGCAGAAGAGTTTGCTTAAAAGGGTAGAGGCTGAGAAAAAGCTTCGTGAAAGTAAAGAGGTTGAAATTGTGCCTTATCAGCCAAAATATAAATCAGCATTTAAAAAACTTAATGAAGATTGGATAACCCAGTATTTTAAAATGGAGGAATCTGATTATAAGTACCTTGATCATCCTGAAGAAAATATTTTGAAAAAGGGCGGTTATATTTTTATGGCGATATATAAAGACAAGCCGGTTGGCACCTGCGCCATTGTAAAAATGAGTGACGAGCAGTTTGAGCTGGCCAAAATGGGCGTCGCGCCGGATGCAAAAGGAAAGGGGATAGGCTTTCTTTTAGGCAGTGCCTGTATTGAAAAGGCAAAAGAAGCAGGCGCTAAGAAGCTATATCTTGAAAGTAATACGATCCTGAAGCCGGCTATTAGTTTGTATCATAAGCTGGGTTTTAAGAAAATAACCGGCCCGCCTTCACCTTATGAAAGAAGTAATATCCAAATGGAATTGAGTTTATAGGTCTGAATAGGACAGGACAATTTGGACGAAACAACTCCTTATACCGATGATAAGCAACACCTGGTTAGCTTAACTTATTTATTGCCGGAATAAAAAAGTAAATAAAGCTATTGATGGGTTGAAATTTCATGATTGAAGTTAACGTATGTATTTTTAACTAATGAAAATTAATTTATGACAACAATTGATTCTGTATTGGACGATATAATGCGTTTAGATTTTGAATCCAGGGAAATACTTTTAGAAATTTTTAAAAAGCGGCAATCTGAAGTCAAGCGTGATAAGATCGCTAACAATGCCAGGAGGAGTTTGAAAGATTACAGGTCCGGTAAACTCAAGTCTCAAACTGCGGAAGAAATAATCGAAGAACTAAATAGGCTTTAATTATTGCTTTCGCTGCGCCTTTTCCCAAACAGCGCTTTGCTTTGTGGTAAAATACCTGATGATCCCCATCAAAACAGCATAATTCATTACGCAGAAATAATAAGGGACAAATAACGCTTTAATCCTGATCTGCCGCTTTTCCATAATATACCCAAGGAAAGCAAGCAGGTAAAACAAAATTTGTGCTGCAAAGATGGTATTGTACAAAGTGTTATTTGGTAAAAAAGCATTTAGCACAAATATCAATATAAGCAGGAAAGGTGTAGCCGTCCACCGCAGTACACGGTGACTGATATATTGAAATGAAAGAACCGGGTATTTAAAAGGATTGAATAATTGGTTTAATCTTAATATGGATTGGATCCCACCTGCTGCAATCCTGATCTTTCTTTTCAACTCTTCCGATACATTTTCAGATGCGGTTTCTATTGCATAGGCCTCGGGTTCATAAACAATGCGAAAGCCTTTTAGAGCGATAAGCATCGAGATCATAAAATCGTCCAGAACAGTATCGGCAGGTACATCCTGGTAAAGCGAACGCCTGACGCTAAACAGTTCTCCGGCAGCACCAACGACAGAGTAAAGTTCCGAGTCCCATTTCTTTAATGCCGATTCATACTTCCAGTAAAAGCCTTCACCGGCGGCGCTTGCATCTGCGTTTTCATCAATTTGAACACGTTTTTCACCTGCCACGCAACCAACTGTTTTATCAGTATAATGCCTGCAGATATTTATAATGGCATCCGTATTTAAAAAGGTATTGGCATCAGTAAATACCGCTATTTCGGTATCTACATATTCCATTGCCCTGTGCACTGCTGCTATTTTACCGGCACGCTGGGGCTGGTGTAAAAGCTGGATCTGTGGATGCAAACCTATTATTTCAGGCGTTCTATCAGATGAACCATCTGTAATAAACAGCAGCTTTAATTTACCTGTGGGGTAGTGTAATTTTAAACTGTTGGCAATTTTATCTTCAATGAAAAACTCTTCATTATATGCTGCCACTACTAAAGTACATTCGGGCAGCAACTCATCATTTACAAAGGGTATTGCGGGTCTGCCTTTTAAAGCGCGTTTAATTTTAATTAAAAAGTATAGGAAAATACCATACCCTGCAAATGTGTAAAAAACAATAAAAAAGCTTAACCAAAATATAATTATCATGAAATGGATTTAATAGGATATCCTAAATTTTTACTGTTTTTACTATGGGTAAAATTCCACCATACCGCTTTTAAAAGCACCGATATAAAACTATGATTCTTGTCTTTTATGTAGGCCAGTAAGTTCCTCGGTACTACAAGCAGGATAAAATAAGGGTAAAAGATTGTCCTTTTGAAAAATGGAGCATTTCGCCTTATAAAAAGAATACGGTTGCGGTTCATAAAGTATTCTTTCAGCTTGCTTTTTTTTCCCACCGAAACGGATTCTTTATGATAGATGAGCGCCTGGGTACAAACCCATGCTTCATAACCTGCGCGTTTTATATGTTCGCACCAGTCAACTTCTTCGTAATACAGGAAGAAATTTTCGCTCATTAACCCTGCTTTTTCAATGGCGTCTTTTCTGATCATCATAGCCGCACCGTGGCAATAAGCAGTAGGAGCGGTAATGTTATTATACTGCCCGTTATCCTTTTCACGCAGTCCTATGCAACTGTTGCGACAGGTATAATAATTCATCGGGGTATAACCGGCATACTGGATCAACCCCTTGTCGTTAAAATATTTTATCATAGGCGAGACCATGCCTATGGCTGGGTTTTCATCTATCACCTTGACCAATTTTTCGACCAATCCCCCGGTAAACTCCGTGTCGTTATTAACCAGGAAAAGGTAATCGCCGCTTGCTGCATTTATACCGAGGTTATTACCACCTGCAAACCCAAGGTTTTGTTCGGAACGGATAAACTTTACTCCCGGAAATTTTGTCTGCCAATTATTATCGGGTTCAATTCTGCTGCCATTATCAACCACAATTATTTCGAGGTTTTCATAGGTGTCAGGAATTGACTGCAACAATTCTTCAGTAACTTTTGGTTGGTTAAAATTTACAGTAATGATGGATACTTTTTTCATTATTCCGTTTAGCAGAATTATTGTTTCGATACCCTGTCGAGGCATTTCTGTAATACAATGGCAAATTCTTTGTCATTAGGTGGTGCAAATATGGTATTATGCTCACCGGGAATCTCATGAACATTTACACCTTTAAGTGCAAATTTCTTCCACCCCATAAACTCATAATCGTCCATATAAAACGTTCTTTTTTTAGCCCTGAATAAATCAACAGCTATATTAAGTGGCTTTTGAAAGTAATTGCGTTTGGCTTTCGCACTTGCCTCGTCAATTTCGTTATCATAGGCAAAAAAGCCCTCCTGTTTTTCATTCTTACCTCTTAATTTCCAGTATGCCCTTATTATCCTGCGCTTAACTACCCGGTTTTTATATTCAAAAGTTCCTTTAGGGTCCTCTGCCAGCAAAGCAAAGCTGTTGAACAATTTCATAAAGAAAAGCCTTACCCTGTTAAACATTCTTTTTACAGGCGGATCAAATATGTCAGTTTGCTTTGCATAGGTATCAAATACAGCCAGCATTTTCACCTCTTTGCCCATGGCAATTAACTGGTGTACCATTTCGTAAGCAATTGTCCCACCAAGGGAGTATCCCGCCAAAGCATAGGGGCCGGTTGGGTTTTGAGCTATAATTTCGGCAATATAATTAGCTGCAATTTCTTCCATTACATCCAGGGGCTCGTCAATGCCGTTAAGCCCGCGTGCCTGCAGTCCGTAAACAGGTTGCTCTGTGTCCATGTTTATCGCTAAAGCGTTAAACAACAGTACATTTAATCCGGCACCGTGCACAATATAAATAGGCATTTTTGTGCCTTTAGGCTTTATGGGTACAAGTGATTCCCAGGTAATGGATTTTGAATCTGCGTTTATCCGTACCGCTAATTGCTCAATTGTTGAATGCTCAAAAAGAGTAGCAAGCGGTAAACGCTTCCCTGTTAATTTTTCAATACGCGACATTATCTGAACCGCCACCAGTGAACGTCCGCCCAATTCAAAAAAGTTATCGTAAATGCTGATCTTCTCCAGTCCCATAACCTCCTGCCAAATTTCGGCAACCTGGCTTTCAATTTCGGTGCGCGGAGCAATATATTCTCCAAGCCGGCTTATTGTATTGTAATCAGGCTTGGGAAGCGCTTTTCTGTCAATTTTACCATTGGGAGTTATCGGTATGGCCGGCATTAAAACAAAATCGTCAGGTACCATATACTCTGGCAGTATTGCCAATAGTTCTTGTTGCCAGTTGTGGATTTTTGTTTTAAGATCAGTTTCTGTGTTCTCTTCCTCCAAAACTACATATCCAACCAGGCGCGGGTCGCCCGGAGTGTCCTCGCGTGCAATAACTACTGCTTGTTTTATATCAGCTTCTTTAACTAAAGCGTGTTCAATTTCCTCCAGCTCAATACGGTACCCTCTTACTTTAACCTGGTGATCCATACGGCCAAGACAAATAATATCCCCGTTTTCTTTATATTTCCCCAAATCGCCGGTTCGGTACATTTTATCACCGGATTTTCCTGAGAAGGGATTATCTATAAAACGTTCGGCTGTAAGTTCACGACGGTTTAAGTAGCCTGTTGCTACACCATCGCCGCCAATAATAATTTCACCTATTGAACCATCTGTAAGGTTATTTAAATTTTCGTCAACTAGGTATACCTGTGTATTGGCAATGGGTTTACCAATAGTAATGTCATCATCACTTTCAATAAGCTTTATGGTTGACCATATAGTAGTTTCAGTGGGCCCATACATATTCCACAACTCGCTCGTACGCACGGTAAGTTTACTAACCAGATCCTTTGGTAATGCTTCGCCACCGCACAGAATTTTTAGCGGAAGCAGCTTTTCCCAGCCAGCTTCAAGCATCATACGCCAGGTATAAGGCGTAGCCTGCATAAAGGTGATACCATCATTTTTTACCATATCAAATAGTAAACGGCCATCTTTAGCAGTGTCAGAATTTGTTAAGGTGATTTCCGCGCCGCATATAAGCGGCAGATAAAGCTCAAGTCCGGCAATATCAAATGATATAGTTGTAACGGTTAATATTTTATCATTGGCATTCATGCCCGGTTCTTTTTGCATACTCAGCAAAAAGTTTACAAGATTAAAATGGCGGATCTGTACGCCTTTTGGCTTGCCTGTTGAGCCTGATGTATACAGCACATATGCAAGGTCGTCTCCGCTAACTTCAACGTTTGGCGCTTCAGGTGTGTGGCTATCAAACTTTGCAAAGGCATCTTCAATCAAGATCTCGGATGCATTTGAAATAAAATGATTATGGTATTTATTTGAGGTTAATAATATTTTGGCTGATGAGTCTTCCAGCATAAATTCAACCCTGTCTTTAGGGTATTCAGGATCGAGAGGAATATAAGCTGCACCTGATTTTAAAATAGCCAATAACGATATGATCATTTCGGGCGAACGATCAAGAGCAAGCCCGACAATATCACCGGTCTTAATATTGTTATCTATCAGAATTTTAGCAAGTTTATTCGAGCTTTCATATAGCTCCCTGTAAGTGAGGCTCCTGCCATGAAATTTAACAGCTACTTTACCGGCATATTTTTTAGCGCATTCATTGATAAAATGCGGAAGCGCCTTCTCCTTCGAATACTCAACAAACGTGTCGTTCAAATTATCTGTTTTATTAAAATGGGTGGGGCTAATCATTTTATAGTTTTTTCCGGCTTACCCGGTAAGTCTTTTAATATCATAACTGCCTAAATATATAATATTGCTTTTTAAAGTAACGGCTTTATTACAATAAGAAATGCTTATTTAACACTGTGCGTATGAGGCGTATGTATGAATTTTTTATTTGCCCCCTTTAATTTAAACAACAACAACAGCATTGCGAAAAATATTGCAGGGATCCTGATCAACGCTCCAAAAAAATCTTTGTTGTAAAAGCTAACAGGTATGGCTATTAATATACCTGTATAGCAACAAATAGTTGCGGCCAGCCATAAATGCCAATCAGGACCTATACCCGGTAATGCCAGTGAAACAAGCAGCATAAATGGCATTAAGCCAAGCATTAACACCCTTGGCAAAATTGATAGTTGGTACACTTCATTTAAATAATCAAACTTGCCTTTAAATAATGCAGAGATCCCGCTGCCTCCATATTTTTTAAGCAAATTAAACTGAGCCGAAAGCCATCTGCGCCTTTGCTTTTTAAATACTTCCTTGTTGCTTACTTTTTCATCATATATCAAAGCGTTCCCGGCATAGGCAACACTAATTTTATCGCCTGTAAGTAACAAACCCATCTCTTTATCAAACCCGCCAACAGCATCAATCCGCATCATAACCTGCGTAAATAATTTATACTCCAAAGCCATACCCGACCCAATAATAGCTGCCGAAAGGTTAAAAACCCGCTGCGATTTCCGGAAAATGTGGTTGTTAACCTCTTCGCTTATTGCATCTAAAACAGCTACAGAGGTATTTGTATTTTTTGCAACCCGGTGCCCTTGGATCACCCTGTTGCCCGCCTGCAAGTAATTGTTTATTTGGTATAAAAAATCAGGAGCGGCAACGTTGTCTATATCAAAAACTATGGCGGCATCAAAACCATCTTTGGTATTTTCAATGGCTTTATGTAACGCTTTTGACTTTGTACTGCTCTCAAAAACTACTTCTAAAACCTGTAGCGGCATTTGTTTTAATTTTGCTACTGTTTCGGGTTTTAATGAGTCGGCAATTACGCAAATATGAAACAGATCTTTTGGGTAGTCCAATGTTATGGCACTGGCCGCCGAATTTAATATGATCCCGTCTTCTTTATAGGAGCATATATAAATAACAAATTTTGCAAGGGTTGAACTCTGCGGAGGTGTTTTTACCTTTATAAATTTTCCTGATACCGAGAAAATAAATAAGTATAAGCTATACACACCCAGATAAATAAAGAGTATGCTTGTAATAATTGCTGCGATTAATCTGATAATCTCCATACGTTATAGTGTTATACGTAAGTTTTTATTAAACGATTAGTTTTAATTGATTTTTTTTAGACTTATAACAGAAAGCCACTTTTCTTTCTATCAAAATTTATTTTCAAGAGGCCTTTTATTTCGCTTATGCGGTGTTCCCAGGTGTTATCAGCAGCAACTTCAAGTCTTCTTTTCTGCAAAGTAACAGTGTCATTTAATGCATCTTCTATCGCATCAGAAAACTCTGCAGCATTTGTACAATAAGGCACAGTATCAAATGTGAAATCTTTAAGATCGGGATTAAAATCAGTTGATACTATAGGTCTGCCTGATCCCAGGTATTCAAAAAGCTTTAAGGGGAAGATGTCGCTGCTTACCTCGTCTTTTTTAAATGGAATTATAGCCACATCAAACCCTTTTAATACTGCCGGCATTTCTTCGTACGGAACCGGACCTGTGAGGTATAAGTTAGGGGCTTTATATTCCTCTTCTTTAATATAATACCTGTCAATAGGGCCGATCATCACAAAGCTTTTATCGCGATTAGCCTTAAAAAGTGTTTGCATCATATCATAATCTATCCGGCGTTCAATTGCACCAAAATAGCCGATTATTGGTTTTTTTATGCCTGCTAAAATTTCTGATTCCTTTAAATCCGGATCAAGCGTTTTTAAACTGTGACTTATGTTGGCTGCGTTTGGTATAAAGTAAGCGTTTTTGTTTAATAAGGCTTTTTTATTACGTAACTCTTTACTTGTGCAGATCACCATATCAACCTGCTGAACCAATAGATCTTCAGAAATTAATCCGTGCCTGGTTTGATAAGGTTCAATTATTGGATCAACACAATGATAAACGCTTAATGTTGGATTGAGTAGCTTATGCAGTGTTGGCAGCGTAAAATTGTAGGAGTTTATGTAGATGTAATTAGTGATATTTAAATTTCGGATCACTTTTTTTATTCGCGATCCAACTATCCACTCATTTGCTTTTAATGCCAGCCTATAAAATTTACCTTCAGGCAGCATATTTATTGATGGGACAGGAGGGGAGATAATGATTTTTAAATTTGGGATCTCCGTTTCAATAATACAGTTTGATGACGAGAAAAAATGCGATCTCCTTGTTTTAAATTCGGGCGTGTTTTTAAATTTGACATAGTCAAACCAAGTATATGGCCTGTCTACATAATAAACAAAGTTATCTTTTGCCAGGAGTTTAGCCATTGTATAATTTGTGGATTCCAGGCGACCGTCAAATTGCATTTGCGAGAAAATAATTATATTCTGGTTCCTAAGGCTCATGTAAAAAAGCTGGGTAATTTATTTATCAAAAAGCATTATATCTATTGCTATCTTAAATATGTCTTTCTTTATACTTAACAATGAAGGTACCCATCAATGCCTTTGTTTCGGTAAAGCCCATTTTTAATATTCCTAAAATTGTAAAGTCCAGGTATTTTTTAAGGATCCAGTATCCGTAAATTACACCGGCCAAAAACGTAAATATGGATGCAATAGCAACGGCATATAGGCTGTGGAAAAAATAAATCCCCACAAAGTCGCCCACAACATTTACGACCAGCATAATTATAACCTTTATCATATTGATTTTTGGTTTATTAAGCATATCAAGCGTTATTCCGAAAAAACGGTCGACCGGTAGTAGTAAGGCGAAACACATAAAAATGCGAAATATATTAGCGGCATTTGTATTAAGGTATTGATGCCCGCCTAACAGGTTGATTATCAAATCGGCAAAAATAATAGAAGCCAATGATACCGGTACCAATAAAATTGTTAAGATGCCTGCATATTTTTTAAGGATGTAAGTAATGTGACTTTTATCATCCCGGTTCACGGCTGAAGACATGGCTGGCATAGCTGTTGCAATAAAGCTACGGAGTGGAATTTCAATTACCTCCATTAATCGCTGAGGTAAATAATATATACCTACAAAAGCAGGATTGATAAACATGAATTTTATTATAAAATTATCCGAGCTTCTGAGTAAGTAAGAGCTTACAGATGTGCCTATGCTGAATTTTCCAAAGTTGGCAAGTTGTTTAATACAATCCCAGCTTCTATTACGGATCGATGTGAATTTGGCCCATCCGGTTACAATCGATACCAAGCTGGTAATTACAACAGATAAAAAGTAAGCGTATATTATAACCTGGAAAGTTGCCTGATGTAATATCATTAATGTGATAATGAATAGTAAAAAACAGCCCTGCCAAATTAGCTGCAAGGTAAAAATACGGTCAAAACGCTCTTCGGCCTGTAATATCCATAAAGCAACGCTTGAAGGCAGTGTGCTAAAATAGATTATGGCAAACCATTTTATAGTAATTTCGGTAGTGTGGTGACCATGATAAAATATAAACGCAATTAAGCTGATAAAACCTAATGCAGCGGTGACGGCAAAACCTAAAAACCAGGTTGATCCGGCAACAATTTCTGCCTCATCCTTACCCGCACCCGCATAAAATTTCACTAATGAAGTTTGTAAAAAACCGCTCCTTGTTAAGTTAGCCAGGGTAAAAGTTATTAAGAAGAATGACCAGTCGCCAAAATCTTCAACACTCATACTCCGCGCGAGCAATGATACAGTTACCATGCCAACAACAGGCATAACTGCATTACTGGCTAATGAAAGTGTATGTTTATTTATTAACTTTTTTACTACCGACATTATATTTTTCCCCAACTGTTGGTTTCGAAGTTGTACTTTTTAATTACGCGGGCGGGGTTACCTACAGCAACAGAAAATTGGGGTACATCTTTTGTTACTACGCTGCCGGCGCCTATTACTGCATGTTTACCGATGGTTACACCGGCGGTTATTACACAATTTGCTCCAATCCACACATTATCTTCAATTGTTATTTGTTTGGTTATTACTTTCTGGATCCGTGGGGGCTTGGTAACATCCTCATATCCATGATTAAGGCCTGAGATAACTATGTTTTGAGCAAGCATAACATAATTGCCCAATTTAACGGGGCCTATAATTACATTACTCAATCCAACTCCTGCGTTGTTTCCAATAAAAACATCGCCAACGCCATTATTTATTGTCGCAAAATCTTCAACAATACAGTTGGCCCCTATTTCAAATTTATTAAATGGAAACAGGTCCATCCTGGTATTAAATCGTATGATTGTATTTTTCCCTTTTTTGTGGATAAACGGGTTAACAAACCACCTTACCCATAACCTGGGCCTGGCCTGGCCATGCGGAATTATAAGCCAATGAGCAATCTTTTTAAGCTTTGGGTTTGATTTAATAGTTGATAGTAAGGACATTTGCTTTTAATTATTTCAGCATATTAAATTAACCTAATTGGGCCTGCACCTGGTTTTTTTGTTTATCCAGTCGTATGGTAACGTTTATTATAGCCATAGCTAAATAAAATAAAATGTTAGTTGGGTATTGTACGAATGCTTGCTGAGGATAGTTACCAATATCAAGTGCGAAAATTATTAATACCATTGCCATGCAATAGGTTTTTAGCTCCGGGTCTTTAATAATGTAGTAATAGTAAATACCTCTTTGGAGTATTATAAAATTAAATACACAAAAAAGTAACAGGCCTACCCAGCCCATTTCAACAGCAACCCTTACATAACCGCTATCCGGCGGAAACTTAGCAAGGTAGGAATTAGGTGCAAACCGCTGCCCCCAAATACCAACGGAGCCCAGGCCACCACCGATAGGATGTGACAGAATGTAAGGTTTAATTCGTCGCTGATTTTCTGCACGTACATTAAAAGATGCATCTTTTGACGGATTAAAAGCGGTTTGAAATCGTACAAGGCTCGGATTTGAAGTTGGAACTTTAATTAAAAAAGCCAGCACAAACCCTCCCGCCAATACAAATACCAAAATCCTTTTATTGAATTTTAATATAGCCAGCAAACCAATTGCTGCCGGAATTAAAACATATGATGCTCTTGTTCCAGAGTAAAACATTACCATTAAAAAAAAGCACATTAAACAAATAAGTATCGCTTTTTTATAGATATGGATATTGGTAAACAATAACGAAAGACATAATAAAGAAGCAGCAACCATGTTGTAAGCAAACACCACAGGATCCGAAAAAATTCCGAATTTACGCATGTGCCCCGAAATAAATAACAGGCTAACGCGCAATGGATCAGCATTAAGCCATTTACTTTCAAATGGAAAAAATCCAATATTTTCTTGCTGAAAAGCTGATATAGCGCCCAATAGTTCCAGTATCAGCAAAGCCTTGAACAATAGTTTTATAAAGTCTTTTGAGCGGATCTGAAAAACAAACACATAGTACAATAACATTAATACTGCAACTGTACGTACCGTGTAAATCCATGCTAAAACCGATGAAGCAGAAGGGTTAATTACCTCCAGCAGGTTATATACCAGCCAGGCCAATATAAAATAGCTTATTGGGTCTTTAAAATAATCCCATCTCTTTTCGTTTTTTTGCTTGATAAAGAAACCAAGGATAAGGATATAGGTTAACGCATCCATTACCAAACCAATTGGGGTATCATCGGGAAGGAAACGCGAAACATAATTTATAAAAAACGAAGCAATTATAAACAGAATAATACCAAATTTTGGATAAGCAATAGCGGCGTACACAAGGGGCAGAGCAGTAATTGCAACCAAAATAAGTACCCCTATTACCATGCCTTGCCTGGCTATTAAAAAACTTATAAATAACGAAGTAAACAACAAGAATATTAGTACAACCGGCTTCGAAAATTTATGTATGATTATACTTTCCCAAACCGATTTTTTAGGTGCGCTATTTCTGGTTTGGTCATTTGACATTTATAATGAGTAATGAATATTAAAAAAACAGAATTTTTATAGCCCAAATAAAAATGCTTGCAAACGCAACTGTAACAGCCAGGTAATAGCACTTTCTCTGCAAGGGACTTAAATCTTTTAAAGGATTATTTGCTATTTGAGAAGGTTCAAGTTGCATAGTCTAAAATGTATGTAAAAATGATTGAAAATGAACTATTAAGACCGAATGGTAAATTAATTTTCGCTCTTTTTTGATGCGCTAATTATGGTGGATTTATTTAAGATCCATCCGCCAAATTTGTTATTCAATGATTTTAAATAATCAATATACTGTTTGTGCAAGCCGGAAACACTCTTATTGACTTCAAAAACAGCTACAGTTTTGTTGGCAAATAGTACCCACTCTTTAGCTTTATTTAATGAATCGAGCGACGGCAAATCAATCAAAATTATATCATATCTTGATCGTAGCTGATCAAATTCATATTGAATTTGCTTTTCATCATTAATCTCAAGCAAAGTAATATCACCTCCACGGTTACCCAAAACACTTATTTTGTTGTTATCTCTTTCAATGTATGAGGTGTTCCTAAAATAATCTTCCACAAATAAAGTTGGCTGTAGATTGCGGGTAATGCCTGGATTATCAAAATTACCATCAATTAACAGCACCCTTTTATTGATTGCGCTGTAGGCATAAGCTAAACTGGTTGTGATAAGTGTTTTGCCTTCGCCATTGTCAATACTTGTAATAGCCAAAACTTTTTCACCCTTAAGCTCCTGATCAATTTCAAACCTGACTGAGCGCAGCAATTCTTTAAATTGCTGCATTTTATTCCTGTTCTCAACATCCCAAAGCTTTTTCAGATCAGGTTTTGGCCCTTTTATCATGTTTAATGTGCCCAGCATTGGTAATTGTGTGCGGGCCACCAGGTTAGAGGGCTCCTTAATACTATCATCCAGGTAAAATAAAATAAATAACGTCAACAGGCACACAAATAAGCTGGCCAATCCGCTAAACGCAATTAAAAACATTTTTTTTGATGGCTGAGCTACATCAGGCGTAGCCGGCTCAACTTGCACCAGCTTTATTGAAAATTTTGACTGTACATTGGTGGTATTATACCTGTTTAATACATCCAAATATTCCTTACTGGCAATATCTATATCAAACTCATAGGTTTTTACGGTTGCGTCAAAAGGTACTAGTCTTGAGAATTTGGCATTCAGGTCGTTTAACTCCCTGTTTATTGATTTTTCGCTATACTTGGCAAGGTCACGAGACACTTCAAGCTGTTGAGCCTGTAGCACCAGGGCGTCCTTCCCAATCCGCGGATCAAGCAAATATTTATCAGATGTGGTATGAAGCTGGGACACGAGCGCCGTTTGCATTGAATCCAGCATGGGCTTATACCTGGGGTTAAAGCCGCTGTGCACATATTCATCCGTTAATGTTTTCAATTGCTCTTCTGATGCAGCAATATCTACGTTATTTTGATTAACAGACTGTTCAATATACTTTCTGCTTTTGGGATCGAATTTGGCATATACATTTTGTAATGCACCTTCATTAGAGGCAAGGTTTCTTTGGTTCTCCAGTTTTTTATCTGTATAGGCCAATATTTGTGCAAATATAGTTTTGGATTGATCCTCAAGATTTAAAATGCCGTTTTTAATCTTATACTGCTGCAGTTCATCTTTCTTTTGATTTAATGCATTTCTCTTTTCTTCCAATAAGTTTGAAAGGAAATCTACCGCATTGGATTCATTCTTTTTAATGTTTACGGTATAGTAATCAATAAACTCTTTAGCAAGCGTATTTACAACAAATGCTGATAGCTGCGGGTTTTCGGATGTGAAGCTAACCGATATAAAATCACTTTCTTCAACCCGGGATATATCTAAATATTTTCTTAATGAGCGCTCATCATAATGCATTGAGATAAGCAACTGATTTAAACCGTTTTCATCCTTATTATATAATGATAATGGCTCGCCGCTTACCAGCTTTGCTTTGTAAACAACCAACGCATGCTGCACCGCTGCCGGGCTTAAATTCTTAAAATCGTGATTAAGCCTTCTGAATGGAGAAGTGCTGCTTAGATCGTGAATTATAAGTTGATATGAAACCTTGTCTACTAATTTTTTAAGCTTGATGATCTCCATCAAGTTACTAAATTGCCTGTTTATTTGGTCAGATTGGGCGTTGGGATTATTGTCTTTATCTAATAAATGACTTGATGCATCAACTATGCCGGTGGCAATTTGCGTATTGGAAACATATTCATCGGGCAAATTTTTGACAAGAAAATACGAAGCAGTTACCGTTGCTAAAACAATGATAATAATTACGTATTTATATTTACCTAAAAGTTTAAAATATGAAGATATTTCCATTAATCTATTTAATGCTTTCCAACTTGTCCCCTATAAGCTCTTCAAGATTAGTTTTGGCAGTAAAAACATTTAACTCAGCCTGTATCCTAAATGAATTTTGATTATAAAGGTTGTTTAACGATTCATTGTAAGTCTGAAACGGTGTTTCTCCTTTTTCAAAAGTGTATTTAAGATTTTTTGTTGAAGTTTGTGCATTTGTAACAGCAGTTACCTTGTTCCTTAAATCTGCCTGTGCTGCTAAATAAGCAAAGTAAAAGCGTTTTATCTGTGCTTCTATTGTCAGGTAATACTCCTGTTGCTGATATTCGGCAATCTTAACTGCCTCTCTTGCATTGTGAATTGTATAAGGTCTTTCAAAAAGCGAGCCTAAACTAACCGAAGCTACCAGTTGATAGCCTTTAAAAATGGTTGGCTGAGTTATATTAATAGAAGATTGCGGACTATAAATATACGATGCGCTGAAGGCTTCGAGCCAGCCAAAACTAGCCTGGTGAAAAGTGCTTCGTGCAATTTCAACCTGCTTTTGCTTTACTTTAGCTTCAGGGTAATTTTTTTTAGCAGTTGCTATAAGTTTTTCGAGGTATTCGTATGATAGGTCTTTGAAAAGGGTTTCCTGGGCATATAAGTTACTGGCCGAAATTGAAATAAACAGAGAGAGACAAATGATCCTAAATTTCTTATTCATTTTTTTTTACACTTTTTCTTTCTGGAAAACTGCCGGCACCGTTCTTATAAGGATCTTCCAATCAAGCCAAAAAGAGTAATTTTGCGCGTAAAAATTGTCTAATTTCTTTCTTTCACGTTCAGACATATCCGCTTTTCCCCGCTTGGTTATTTGCCATAATCCGGTTAATCCGGCAGGCCCCAAAAAACGCATTGACCATTCGTTTGATGTTAGCATTTCTGCTTCATAAACCGGCAATGGCCTGTTACCAACTAACGACATATCCCCCTTTAAAATATTGAATAATTGAGGCAGCTCGTCGAGGCTCGAATTTCGTAAAAATTTGCCGAGTTTGGTAACCCGTGGGTCGTCTTTAATTTTAACAAATGCTGCCTTTGTGCCTCCATCTTCATTTGCGTACTGATTTTGTGTTGATAACTCAACTAATAACTTATCCGCATCGGTGCGCATTGATCTGAATTTGTAAAAATCAAATACTTTATAGCCTGTGCCAACACGCTTGCTTTTGTAAAAAATGGGTCCTTTTGAGCCTAACTTAATGGCAATAACAACCGCCAGCATAATAGGGGATAGCGCCAGGATCATACACCCGGAGATAGAAAGATCCATAAACCGTTTACCAAACGGCGTTCGGTAGGTTATATCAACCTCTTTTGAAATTTCAATTAACTTGGGTTTAATTAATTTAAACTTTACCAAAAAGTTCAGCCGCTCGCGCAGGTCTGACATTGAAAAAGGATAAATATAAAAATCATGCACTTTTAACTGCATGGCACTTAATTTTAACGACTTATCGTTTGACAATGAAATTAATACAATGATCATTCCGTTAAAAAGGAAATTTGCCTTTAACCGTTCTACCAATGCAAAACATTCTCCTTGTTCATCCACCTCTAACAAAATAATTTCGGGCAGCGTTAAAATCGACTGGTTACCTAAATATTCTTCAAGTTGTAAAAGATAGTTATTATAGGTGATTCGAAAATAAGGGTTAAGCTCAGTTGCTACTAAATCCCGAATCTCTAAACCTGCGTATGCTATTCGGGTATGCGAACCTGCATTCTCATTCCACTCAGTTGCTATGGAATTCGTCATAAATACTTAATACTTGATTAATAGCTGATTTTAAGGAAGCAGGATTAAATGGTTTCGGCATATAAGCATCTACTTGAAAAGGCATGTTACTAACCTGGGTATCCAAATCATGAGCTGCAGAAAGCATAATTATAGGAATATCGCGAAAAAGACCGCTTATCTTAACATTTTTAATAAATGATTGTCCATCAAAATATGGCATCTGTAAATCGGATATAATTAATTCAGGAATATTGCCATCCTCAAGCCACGAAAAGGCATCAATTCCATTATTCCTAACAACTACATCGTAATCTTTTGAGAGAATAAAATTTAGGAGCTTTAAAATACTTAAGTCATCATCAACAATCAGTATTCTTTTTTTCATGTGTTAATCTGGTACTATAAATTTTGCTTGATTACGTAATTTGTGATGAAAAGGTTTAATAAACAACGATTTTTAAATGCAATACTTATCTTAATGCAATCCAATCAATGTGTATCGTTGGGCTCAATAATTGCTTTTTTACTTTTACCCTATAAAAATACCTAATTGAAAATTACTTTATACAATTATTTAAGAATTTTTAACGCTAACATTATGAACCACATAGCTCTTGTTTTTGATCTTTTTGGATGCCTTTTATTTAAACTGAAACCTGAAACCATTCAAATTGCTAATTACATCAAGGTCCCAAAATGAAATTTCATTAACGAATGGGGCGCTTGCAATGCTTGCTGTATACTGATTATTTAAGGCGAAAGTTTTAATTAACCAATTTGCATTTGAGGCAATAATGCCAGGTTGGATCAGGTGGGTTCCGTCAAGGACCGGGATAAGTCTAAGGTCTCCATCAAGGCCCTGGGCTGTTGCCTTGGTCAGCGCCTCTTTACGGGTCCATAGCCTGAAAAATCGGTCAATAGAATTTTCTTCCTTAATATAATTTATTTCAGCGACACTAAAGTTGTCATCTAAAACCTCATTAAAACCAAATGATCGATTTATAAATTCGATATCGGCGCCAATTGCTGAATTTGAAACTGCCAATAATATAGCATCACCCGAGTGTGAAAGGTTATATTGTAAATTTAAAGGATTCCCGCTTTTTATATAAGGTTTACTATTTTCTCCTACCCCAAACTCAACATTTGAAGGTGACTGGTTTAAATATTCCCCTAAAATGAGTCGCAAAGCACCACGGCTTATAATAAACCTGTTACGATCCTTTAGCTGGTAGAACCGGCTAGCCCTTGCTATTTCATCGGGCGCTAGCATTGTTAAAAAGTCGTCTGTCAAGGACATATTTGAGCTAACTCCAATTTTCCATATATCAAGATTATTACTTATGCCAAAGGTGCATGTGGCAGCTTTATGCCAGGTTATATCAGTTAAATATTGATTGACGACTGTAATTGACCGCATAATTAAATTGAATGAGGGCAATTTACTTTTTTACAGCATCATCCAAACAATTTTGTAATACCCGGGCAAATATTTTATCATTAGGTGCTTTAAATATGGTATTGTGCTCACCCGGAATGCGATGAACATTAACCCCTTTAAGGGCATACTGTTGCCATCCTAAAAATTCAAAATCATCCATATAAAATGTGCGATTTTCAGCCCTGAAAACTTCAACTGTAATATTATAAGGCTTTAGCTGGTAACGTTTCTCAGCATAGTTATTCATTTCATCTATTTTATTTGAATAACCAAAAAAGCCTTCCTGGCTTTGCTCTTTGCCATATCTCAATTTCCAATAAGCACGCACAAGCCTGCGTTTCAAAGATGTTTGTTTATCTGTTACAATATCTTTAAACCCATTTTTAGAAGTAACAGCATATTTCATTTTGCGGTTAAAAAACAGCCCTCTTTTTATTGCTTTGGTTAACGGGGCATCGTAATGTGGTGTTCGGTAGGCATAAGTATCAAACATGGCCAGCATTTTAACTTCCTTGCCTAATGCTTCAAACTGCTTGGCCATTTCAAAGGCTATGATGCCGCCAAATGAGTAGCCTGCCAAAGCATAAGGGCCGGTTGCGTTTTGCTGCATAATGGCATTTATGTAATGCGCTGCAATTTCTTCAATGCTTTCCAAAGGTTTTTCAATGCCATCCAAACCTTTGGCCT
>NZ_JAQBOC010000069.1 GCF_028288225.1 Mucilaginibacter sp. | reverse complement strand
TCTGCAGGTCCAGCCCGCCAAGCGCCGTGATCTTTTTCTCATAGTCCAGGCAAAAGGCGGCCACCGCATCCTGGTCAAGCGTACCATCCGGGATGTGCACGTTCTTTTGATCGATATCTACATGGCTGAACAGGTTCTCGTTCATGAACGTTACATAGCTCTGCGCCGCATTGGGCTGCATCGGGTAGTACTCGTCCAGGTTAAAGGTGGTCACGTTCTTAAAGCTCAGCCCTTCTTCCCGGTGCTGGCGCACCAGCTCGGCATATACGCCAACAGGCGTTACGCCGGTGGCAAGGCCCAGCACCGTCTGCTCGCCTTTGGCTGTTTTCGCTTTTATCAGCCTGGCTATCCGCTGCGCTACCGCCAGCGAGGCTTCTTTCTGATTGCCATACACCGTTACCGGCAACTTCTCGTATCGCGTCTCTTCTAGTAAATTTAATCTGGCCATTTTTTTGGTTGGGTTGTATCCGTAGCCGCAAATCCAATTACTTAGGATTCATGACTAACGGCTTTAGACTTAGAAAATTTGGTGAAAACAAATATATCAGATATGTTTATAATTTGACTAATATTTTAACTTTTGTACATACCTTAACATTTAGGTAATTTAAGCCCCATGTCAGCTCTTAACACAAACCTGGAGAATCTCTTAAACATCGCCCAAAAAAAAGAAAAAATGGGGATTGGTTTAATGTCGGGCACCTCGCTCGACGGGCTTGATATTGCCTTGTGCCGCTTTACAGGCAGCGGACTTCAAACCAAATTTTCGCTAATTAACTTTATAACTATCCCTTACATAGATGCCTTTAAAAAGGAGGTACAACAGGTTTTTGCACATAAAGAAACCAGCCTTGAAAAAGTTTGCCTGCTTAATGAATACATCGGCAGCTTTCACGGAGAATTAATATTGCAGGCACTTGAAGAATGGAATATTAAAGCTGCGGAGGTGGATTTTATAGCCAGCCACGGGCAGACAATTTATCATGCACCCAGGCGCTTGCATAAACAGGAGGGCTACCTAAACGCTACCCTGCAAATTGGTGATGGCGATCATTTGGCAGTAAAAACGGGGATATTAACCATCAGTGATTTCAGGCAAAAGCATATTGCAGCGGGGGGAGAAGGTGCCCCTTTAGCTTTATATGGCGATGTATTGCTGGGCAGCAAACCTGGCGAAAACAGGATCCTGCTGAATATTGGTGGTATTGCCAACCTTACCTGGCTGCCCGCCGATGGCAATTATGCCGGCATTGTTTGTACAGATCTTGGCGCCGGCAATACACTGATCGATGCCGCCTGCCGTAAATATTTTAATAAGGCATATGACGAAGATTCAAAAATTGCCTTTTCAGGCAGTGTGAATAATGAGTTGTTAAATGCGCTGCTTCATCACCCATTTTTTGATGAGCCGGCACCCAAAACTACCGGGCCCGAACTGTTTAATTTAGCTTATGTTGAGGATGCACTGAGAAAGTCAAATACATCCGCTATCGGTAATGAAGACCTTATATGTACCCTAAGCGCATTTACAGCCCAAACAATTACTGATTTTGTTTCACAGCATTTTAAGGCTGATGACATTCAGATATTCACCAGCGGCGGCGGGGCGAAAAACAGCTATATAATTGATCACCTTAAAAAAGCATTGCCACAGGTTATTATTAAAGATACAGGCGAACTGGGCATTGATCCGGATGCAAAAGAAGCCATTCTTTTTGCATTATTAGGTAACGAGGCATTGTGCGGCGAACCTATGGCAATAGGAAATAACCCGGCGGTTTTAATGGGGAAGATCAGTTTTCCTTTGTGAAACTGTAAACTCATGCCAAATAATTACTGTTATGATATTATTACAATAGCCAAAGGGGCTTTACACTTTGAAGCCTTTGCAAAAGCACAAAGAAAAGTTTAGTATTGTAATTGCTTTAACAGAAACAATAAGCAGCTCATCAGCCCGCTTAAACTCCTGATAGCTTATCAAAATCATAAATATGAAAAAATACTTTATTGCCCTCGCAGCGGTTTGCTGTATAGCCGGATCAAGCCTTGCACAAATTGAGCCTGCAACTCAAAAAAACACTAACCCAATCTCAAAAAGCCGCATCTTATCAGTGGACTCGGCAGTAGTTACCAAACACCATGTAACTATAAAAGGGAAACTTATCCCTTACACCGCAACTGCAGGCAGCATGCCAATTTGGGATAATGACGGACGCCCTATTGCGGGGGTATTTTATACTTACTATGAAAGGGATGATGTTACTGACAGGGCTTCGCGCCCGTTGGTGATCTCATTTAACGGTGGTCCGGGTACACCTTCTGTATGGATGGAGATAGGTTATACCGGCCCGCGCCTGCTAAATATTGATAACGAGGGATATCCTGTTCAGCCATACGGAATTGGAGAAAATAAGAACTCCATACTTGATGTTGCCGACATCGTATACCTTGATCCGGTAAATACAGGCTACTCAAGAATAGTTAATAAGGACACCCCGGGATCCAAATTTTTTGGAGTAAATGAAGATATTAAATACCTGGCCGAGTGGATAAATACTTTTGTTACCCGTAAAAACCGCTGGGCATCGCCTAAATTTTTAATTGGCGAAAGCTATGGCACCACGCGCGCATCAGGGTTGGCGCTTGAACTGCAAAATTCACAATGGATGTACCTGAACGGGGTAATACTGGTATCGCCGACCGATTTGGGTATTGAGCGCAGCGGCCCGGTGCAGGCGGCGCTTAAGCTGCCTTATTTTGCGGCTACGGCATGGTATCATGGTACACTTGCCCCCGGGCTTCAGCAAAAGGAACTTACTGCATTTTTGCCGGAGGTTGAGAACTTTACCATCAATGAGCTGATCCCGGCCTTGTCTCGCGGCGGTTTTATTGATGATGCACAGCGTAGCGCAATTGCAGCAAAAATGTCCCGTTATACAGGTATTTCTGAAAAATTAATTATGCAGAATAACCTGGATGTGTCATACGATTTGTTTTGGAAAGAGCTATTGCGCGATAAAGGTTTTACCGTTGGCCGCCTTGATTCGAGATACAAAGGGATTGATAGGCAGGCTGGCGGCGAAAGTCCGGATTATAATGCTGAGCTTGTTGCCTGGCTGCATGCGTTTACCCCGGCAATTAATATTTACCTGCGTGATGAGCTGAATTATAAAACCGATTTGAAATACAATATGTTTGGCAACGTGTGGCCATGGGATGATAAAAACAATCATACCGGCGAAAACCTGCGCCAGGCAATCGCACAAAATCCATACCTGCACCTGTTGATCCAATCAGGATATTATGACGGCGCATGCGATTACTTCAATGCAAAATACAGCCTTTGGCAGCTTGACCCAAGCGGAAGGCTTAAAGACCGCCTTAAATGGGAAGGTTATAAAAGCGGACACATGATGTACCTGCGTAAGGACGACCTGCCTGCTGCTACAGAAAACTTAAGGAAATTTATCCTGGAATCAATACCGAAACCGGGAACACCTGCTAAATATTAGTCTTGAGCCGTTAGTCTCAAGTCTTGAGTAAAAAGCTTAATTCTTCTTCAAATATAAAGTCCCGGGCCAATTACATATATTGACCCGGGACTTATTACTTTAAACTCAGAACTAGTTCTTCAATCCAATCCTGTGGTTTGTATAATCAAGCAGAAACTCATTATCCGCAAAAAAGTCAATACTAAAAATAGTCCGCGGGTCATGTGTAAATGAAGGGTTTAACACCTGCGTAAGATTATCGTCAGTTGTGGTGGTATACTGGTAACTAAACCCGCTTGTGGTGGTAATGGAAACAGGCGTGTTTGCCGGCAGCGTTGTTTGGTTGGTGGTTGCATTGGGGTCTTCAATGTTGACAAATGCCGGTGTTCCGGTATCAAACAATAAGCTCCCCTGGATACTTTTACCATTATAATTTATAGTGGCCGGAATGTTTGGCGAATAACCTGCAGATGTGTGTGTAAGGGAATGCATTATAAAACCAGCTGAACTAAGGTCGTTAGGTACCAGGCCAATTGTAAGCAGGTCTGCAACATAAGTTCCACTGGTAGAATAAGCTGTTTTATTAAACTTTGAAAGCTTAAAACCTTGTGTTACGTTAGCTGCAGTAGTAAAATAACTCAGCGGACTTGCTATGGCAAGGCTGCTAAAGCTGGTATTAGGGCCAACCCCAAAAATATCATTTTCATGTGCCCCCAGTTTAGTTCCTGTTTTTGTATCAACTGCTTTATAGTATAAAAAGAAGGGGATTCGCTTAGTACTTACTGAACCGTTCGCGTCGCCTATGATTATTGTCGCGTAAGCAAGGTTCCCATATTCCTTTGTTCCGGCGGTAGCGTCGCCGTAGGTTAAAGTAGCGGTTTGCTTAGTAACGGTAATGCCGTTTACAACCAGCGAGTCACCGGTAATTGTTATACCCGAGCTTGTGATCATCGAGGCTGGGATCAGTCCCTCAGCATCCATTGTCATGGCTGATGAGCCGGTATCAAACACGGTGTAATAAGTATGTTTTACAGTACCAATCTGCGATACCGGAATAAACACCCTGCGATATATGGTGCTTTGTACTTCATACAAACCAAGCGTAGCAATAGGCACGGCCGTAGGCGCAGACGTATGATCCTTTTTACAGGATGTTATTAGCCCCGCTAAAACCAATCCCCCAACAATTAGCGGGAGATATCCCGCGTATATTTTCCCCATGTGTCAATTATCTGTTTTATAAATATTTAAGTGGATAACGAAAAATTGCTCTTTTATGTATAGCAAAACTTAAAAGTAGAAATTATTATAAACAATAGCAGTTAAACGCTAATTAAAATTAAGGCAAATTTATGGTTTATACGTATTTGATGTTGTTGCTGGTTGCGTAATTAAGCGATTTAGTTGCATAAAGGTTTAACCTGCACAATTACAAAACGAGTTATTTATAAAAGAAAGTGTATAATTATTATAAACTAGTGCCCGCGGCTTTATTCTATTCCCGGCCAAACTCTTTTCTCAATTCATCCTTCGCTTTTTCTAATACTTCCTTTTGTGATGCTTCCAGATTTTTACCGGCGCGGTTTATGTAAAAAGTAAGCATTGACATGGCAGAACGGTATGGTGCAGATTTTTTCCGGTCACTCTGCTCGGCTGACCTTTTTAATGACTTTGCTATTTTTTTAGGATCTCCGGATTCAAATATATTACCTTCAAGGTCAAGGGCATCACTATGCTTTGTTACATCTGCTGACCATTTTTTCTTTGTTGATGCATGTTTAGTTGCCATGGTAAGATGATTTTATGGGTATGATTTAACAATAATAATACCAAAGGACAACGTAATTGTTAACCGGCATTTGGAAGGATTGATAAAATTAAATTTAAAGACCTCTGATGGCATTCCCATAGCGATGGGTTTAATGGCGAGTAAGGAAATGTAATTGCCCCCTATAATAGCTAACCTATTGAAAAAACAATTCTGAATTAATTTAAGGAGTGTGCCCTTAACGCACTAATCATAACTGTGCCGTTCAATGTCATACTCGGATTGCGCCGATATTATCTTTTTCTGTTTGTCAATATCTTTGTCTAAATGGTGGTCATAAACATTTTTGGTTACCTCCATATGCCTTTCTTTATCCCGTTCGGCATAATACTCATCGGCCTCAGAAATTTTTGAAACTGCAACATCATAGGCTCCCTTTGGCGACATCAGCTTTACAAATACCGGCAAACATTCAAATAAAACGAACAGCCAGCTGATGAATGATTCGGCAAGAAAGGTATCCAGGTCACGGGTGCCATTCTCGTTATATGACAATTGCCCAAGAGCCCAGTTCCGGTCGGAAAAACCGGCCACATTCGAAAGGCTGTCGAGCTGGTGCTCGCTAAAGAGGCGAATATCATTCACGCCCTCATAGTTTTTACGGGCGCTCAGGTATTCATCCATTTTTGCCTGGTTGTCGGTAACGGTTTTCAGTCGGTCTTCCTTTTCCTGCAATACGGCCTGTTTTCCTTTTGCATAAGTGCCATAGCCCACAATGCCTGATGTTTGGTCGGTTTTATCGCCAAATACTTCCTGGTTCAGTTGCGCGCGCGAGCGGTTTATATCCCGCTCAAGCGAGTCCTTTTCTTTTTTAAGCTCGTTATTTTTACCCATCTCCATCGAATACTTTTCGGTATATGTTTTGGTGAGGGTATCAATCTTGCGGTGCTGCCCTTTTAAGTAGGCAGTTTTTAGTTTCTGACGGATCTCTTTGTCAAAGATCTTTAGTTCCAGGGGCCTCGATATTACTATCCCTATCATTATAGCCAGCAAAATACGGGGCGATGCCTGCAAAATTTGCTGGTTTGTTGTGCCTTGCTTGTCAATGCTTGATACAATGTACCTGTCCATATTAAAAATGGCCGTACCCCATAGCAGGCCAAATAAAATGGCAAAAACTACCGCAAACGCATTGCCGGCAAAAACAAAATACATGGCATAACCACCGGATAGTGAAGCAAATACCGCTGTAAAAAATATTGTAGCGCCAATGCCTACATATTTGTTATGCTCAAGGGGATATTTTTTTAAAGTACCTATATGGGCTCCGGAACAGAACCAAAAAAAGCGTGTAATACTCTTCATTAATATTATTTTCTGTGTACAAACATATATGAAACGCAGCAAGGCATTGAATGTTACAAATTTCAGACCTAAATATTTGAATGATAAGAATTACCTTTGAGTATTATTATAATCAGATCATGAAAGAAATTAGCGTACAGGAACTAAAAGAGAAAAAAGATAAAGGCGAAGATTTTCAATTAATTGATGTAAGGGAAGATTTTGAGTATGAAATGTCAAACCTTGGCGGACTATCAATCCCTTTAAGCGGTATTTTAATTGAAGCCGATAAAGTAGAAAAAGATAAGCCTGTAATAGTTATGTGCCGCAGCGGAAAACGCAGCGCAGCAGCCATAATGCAATTGGAGCAAAAAGGCTTTACCAATCTTTATAACCTGGAGGGCGGCATATTGGCCTGGGTTGAGCAAATTGACCCCACCATTAACGTATACTAAGCCATGGGTAAAAAACTGTTTTTAAATGTGTTTTATAACATAGGGATTTTTATATGCCTTATTACGGGGTATCAATATGGCTTTGCAGCAAATCCACCGCAATATGGTTATGTGGCAGCGGCTGTAGTAATTATTGCTATATTTATCGTGCTTAAGGTGAGGCTTCTGAAAGAAGTAAAAAACGCTCAAAAAAACCCTTAGCCCTCAAACTATGTTTATCGCAATTTTAGGGATCATTATGCTCGTTGTGGGCGTAGTGCTCAAACGCTCACCCGAACCCGCCAGCCGCTTTGCCGGTACCATTAACAAAATAGCCGTTTTAGTTATTATAGTGGGTCTGCTGTTATCTACTGTAAAAGTTATTGACGCAGGTAATGTTGGCGTACAAGTATTATTTGGTAAAGTCCAGGACCAAACATTGGAAAGCGGATTACATTTTATTAACCCGTTTGTAGATGTAACCAATTTTGACACCCGCACTCAAAATTATACCATGAGCAGCAAAACCGGCGAAGGGCAGGTTGAAGGGGATGATGCTATCCGTGTATTATCATCAGACGGACTTGAAGTTACTATTGATCTTTCTGTACTTTATACAATAAACTCTAAAAAGGCACCCTATATCCTGCAAAATATTGGCATTGATTATGAGCATAAAATTGTACGCCCTGTTACACGTACAGCCATCCGCGATAATGCGGTTAATTATGTAGCTGTTGATTTGTATTCAACCAAGCGTGGAGAATTTCAGTCTAAAATAAACAAAACAATCATTGATAATTTTGCCAGGAACGGCTTATTGGTACAGCAGGTTTTAGTGCGCAATATTAGCCTGCCTGCCACTGTTCGCGCCAGTATTGAATCAAAGATCCAGGCCGAGCAGGATGCGCAAAAAATGCAGTTCGTGTTACAAAAAGAGCGCCAGGAAGCCGACCGTAAACGTGTAGAGGCACAAGGTATTGCCGATTATCAAAAGATCCTGTCAACCGGCTTATCTGATAAGCAATTGATCTACGAAAGCATTAAGGCTCAAAAGGAAATTGCACTATCGCCAAATGCTAAAGTTATCATAATTGGCGGCAAGGGTGGAAACCCGATAATGCTGACTGATAAGTAATAGACACTAATTGGCACGAATTAAATCGAATTTCACGAATTGAGATAGCACTAACGTTCACGAATTGGATCGAATTTCACGAATTTGGATGGTTAGCTTTGACAGCTTTTTTAAAGTTGTCAAAGCTCTCCCGGCTTAATTTTACTAACTTTGATTATCGTGAGCGAATTAAAAGATCATATAGAGCAAATAAAACAGCTATGCAACGCGTATCATGTTAAATCCTTGTTTGCATTCGGGTCAGTTGTTTCGGATAAATTAAACCCAACAAGCGATATTGATCTGATAGTTGATATTGATAGTAAAGATCCTATTGATTACTCCGACAACTACTTCGCTCTAAAATTTCAATTAGAGAGCATCCTTAAAAGGCCGGTTGATTTGCTGGAAGATAAGGCCTTAAAAAATCCTTTTCTTAAAAAGCAGATCGATAATACCAAAGTGCTTGTTTATGGAAGATGAGATCAAAACCTGGCTTTCTGACATAAAACAGGCTATTAAAGAGATTAATGATTTTCTTCCTGACAAGAAAGATTTTCTTCGGTTTAAAAAAGATCTTAAAACTAAAAGGGCCATTGAAAGAAATGTTGAAATTATCGGAGAGGCTGCGAACCGCATTATAAAACAACAGCCCAATATTGCCATAACAGATATCAAAAAAATAATTGTTACAAGGAATCGCATCATCCACGGATATGATAGTGTTTCTGACGATATTATTTGGGCAATAGTTGTTAAACATTTGCCTGGATTGGAAAAGGAGATTAATGCTCTGCTAAAATAGATTTTAATTAAACCATTTCCCTAATTCGTGAAATTCGATTCAATTCGTGAAATTAGTGTCAATCTATTTAAAATACTCAGCATATTCCGCCGGAATCCCATCAATCTTCCTAATCATAATATCCTTATAATAAACTTCCGCGGCTTCGCTCTGGATCTGGATCTTGCCGCTTACCAGTGGTTTTGCTTCGCCGTTAACCATGTACCGGCTGTTTGACAGCGCCATCACTACCTGTCCGTTTACAATGCGGATGCTCTTATCGCCGTAAGTTATCAACTCAATTTCGTTCCAGCTGCCTTTCATCTCGGCATCCGTGCCTGCGTGACAAAAATTGCCGCTCCCGGTTCCCGAGCCAAATGCCATCAGAGTGCCGTTGTTATCAAAGTAATAATCTTTACCTTCTTTCCTCGCCTTAACATCTGAGCGTGAGCTGGCCTGCGACCAGTAATCGCCCATTCCTTTTTCGGCGATCTGAAATTCCTGGCTCAGCATCCATGTGCGCCAATACTCCACTCCGCATTTGCCTTGCGAATGGTATAAAACACCCGAATCCTTAACTTCATTTAAACGCGGCGCCCATTTTTTATCACCCCATTTTACTTTTAGCTTCAGGTCATAGTTATCATAATCCTTTTTGGTAAAAAGGCAGCCATATATATCGCCGTAGATCTTTAGCACTGGCTCGCCGTTTTCCATAATAACTGAAAATACTTTATCCTGATTTATGTTATAGCCAATAGGTTTTAAGTCATTACCATCAGCGTCTTTAGGCGCAGCTCCCTTATATCCGTTTGGAAATCTAAAACTTTGATAAATCTCCCAATTTGATAAATTTTTATCAAGCAACGGCGTCCATTCATTCTTTGGTGCAAACGAAGTGGAGCATACCAGGATAGTTATACAGCAAAAGGATACGAGAAGAGTTTTCATAATTTACAGAGGGTTATCAGGTAAACTTAATACAATAACTTTAAGCATTGCGCGTGATTGGGTACTAACAATTCAATTAGCTGCTGTTAGTGTCTTAATCCTAACCCCGCATCATCCCCCAACACCCACTTCCCATCCACAAAGTCCGGCATTTTATAAGGGTTGTTGCTGGTTAAAAACGGACCATCAAGATCTGCCCAATCACATTGGGGAGCAAGGGCTATGCCGGCAAGAGTGGCGCAGCTGGTTTCGCTCATGCAGCCTATCATCAGCTTTAAGCCAAGCTCTTTTGCTTTCAAGATCATTTGGTGTGCCTCATACATCCCGGCAGATTTCATCAGTTTGATATTGATGCCATGATAAACACCTTTTGCCTTTTCAACGTCGGGTAAACGCTGTACTGCCTCATCTCCAATTAAAGGGATCGGGCTGCGCTCGGTTAACCAGGCATTGCTATCGAGATCCGTTTTTAACATGGGCTGCTCTATCAGTAAAACGCCCTGCTCGTGCAGCCAATGGATCAAATCAAGACTTTGCTCCAAATCTGTCCAGCCCTGGTTGGCATCAACAAAAAGTGGTTTATCAGTTACCGAGCGGATGGTTTTTATCAGCTCCTTGTCGCTATCCCGGCCAAGCTTTACTTTGATGATTTTACAATCGGGTGCTTCCTTTACCTTTTGAATAATTACTTCGGGCGTATCAATGCCAATGGTAAAGCTCGTTGCCGGCATTTTTAACGGATCGGAGCCAAGCAGTTGCCAGCAGGGTTTATTTTGCAGCTTGCCGTCAAGATCGTGCAAGGCAATATCAATCCCGGCTTTAATTGCAGGGTTGCCGGGCGCAACGCTCTCCATGTAAGCTATTATCGTTTCAAAATCAAAAGGGTATTGAAACTGACCGGCATCTACCTTGCTCAAAAAATCAGTTGCGGTTTGAAAGCTCTCGCCCATATAAGGCACCATCGATGCTTCGCCGTAGCCGGTTTTGCCCTCGTGCTCAATTTGGATCAGCATTACAGGGGTTGAGGTACGCGAAAATTTGGCGATGGTAAAGGTGTGCTTCAGCAGCAGTTCGAAGGGTTGGTAAGTCAGCTTCATGTTAAATTCAAAGCTAAAATTTTCCTGTTGAATTTGATGCTTATCTTTGCGCCCATGGCCCAGGAAATTTATCATCCTTTTGAATCTTTTAAATTCGGTAACCGCAATTGTTTTTTAACCGGACAGACCCTGTCCTCCGAAGAAGAGAATGTGCAGGTTTTTCCGCAATGGCTGATGAGCCGTTACCAGCTGGAAGATAAGCCTTTTAAAATGCTTGATGAAAGCATGGCTACTTATAAGGATATTAAGATTCCCTGTGCAGCTAATGTAAACGCAGCTTACCTTGAACCCCTGGAAACCGAAATAGCCGCTGTTTTTGAAATTGGTTATGATGCAATAAAAGAGCTTGATGAACTGAAACTTTTTCAATGGGCCGGCAAAATGCTTTACGGCTTGATTTTTAATGAAGTACAGAGCGGGATAAAATTACAGCATTCAAAGGGCGAGGAGTTTAATATTTCGCAATCCATCATCCACAAGTTCAGCAATCTGCATTTAATGCTGCAAAGCCTTAACCTTCCCATTATTTTTGAAGATTTTAAGCCATACAGCATTTTTCTTTTTAAGGTTGATAACAATCCTGTTGAGTTTGGCTATCGCGATGAGATAAATACGCTTACCTTTTCGCTCCGCATCCGCGATTTTGGATTGGTAATTTGCCTGCAGGATAATGGCGTCAATTATTTATACCACAAGGAAGTGTATGATAAAATAAAAGATCAATTGCTTCATCCTATCCAGTTCGAGGAGTTTTGCGGACGGGTGTTTTACTCAGCTTATTTGTTTAACCGTTTGCCCGAATATAATGTGTTACCTGCCGGTGATGAGATCTATATGGAGGCCATGCCCCTGCGCGGCTTAAGCAGCAAACCTTTGTTTGACGATTGGCTGAACAAGATCTATAGCCAGGTGCTTGAAAGCTTCTGGAAAAACTGGGGCTTCCTGCTTTTGGAGATCATTAAAAACCCTGAAAAACCAATGAGCTTTTTATTTAATCCGGATGGCAGCCTGATCAGTGAAGCAACGATTGAACTCCCGCGGTAATTTGCTGTATAAAGCTGTTTACAATATGCGGGTTTAAAGCAATCGTTATCAGCAAACCACTCAAGGCGCCAAACATGTGGGCGTCATGATTAATGTTATCCCTTGAATATTTGGAAGCATAATTACAGTAAACCAGGTATAAAACACCAAATAAAGCGGACGGAATTCCGAAGGGAATTGGCATTATGTACATTTTAACTGTAGGCGCAAACATAATAAAGCCGAAAATAACAGCACTTACCGCCCCCGATGCGCCAAGGCTATGATACCATTCATCATTCCTGTGCTTATAAACCGTAGGCAGATCGCTCAAAATCAAACTTACGAAATATAGCACCCCAAATTGCCAGTGTCCCAAAACTGCTTCTAACTGAAAAGCAAAAAAGTAGTAGCTCAACATATTAAAAAACAGGTGCATCCAGTCGTTATGAATAAACCCGCTGGTAATCACGGTGTAAGTCCGCTGCCCGCGTGCTACACTGTAGGGATGCAGGATCATTTGAGCATAAGCGTTATCATTTGAAAACGCCCAAAGCGAGGTTAGTATAGTAAAAGCAAATATAACAGACGCCACCGGCGCTGCCATTAAATATTCCATCATTTCAAATCGAGTTTTGTATCTGTCAGCAACCGGCCAACAGGATAGCGAAGATATGTTTTTTCGAAATAGATAGAGTTGCGGTATACAAAGTTTAATTGTGCCCCGGCACTATTTGCCAGCTTTGGGTCCTTTGCTTTTGCATCTTCCAGCTTTTTCCTTAGATCAGTGTCTGTTTTCAGCATTTCGGCAGCTTTATCTTCAAACACATAATTGCTGAAATATTCCTTCTCCCCTAAAACCGAATCGAAAAAGTTCCAGGCGAAAAAAGAATCAACACCTTGCGGCTCCAGCGTTTCAACAATATAACGGTTAAGGGCCTGGTTAGTATACACCACATAATCGCCCTCGTAAAATTTAACCTTCATATCAACCGGGTTCAGCTTTACGTTGCTGTGCAGGTAATGCCCCTCAAAAGGTTTCTGCGGTGTTTTATAATCTTCAATATAATACATTTGCAAAGCAATGGTGGTATCATGCGTTAAGCGTTTCATTGCCACACTGTTCAGTTTAAACAGGTCGATTATTTTGCCCCACGCCTGCGGTATAACATACGCAAGCGGTTTATTAACCGAGTCGGTTGCTTTGTAGCTGTTCCAATACTTTATAGTTTTGGTATAGGGCTGGTTCCTGTCATAATACAATCGTTTAAGGCCGCTTATATCACTTGGTTTGTATAAAGCAGCATAGCCTTTAAAGGTTATAGTATCAACCTTATCACGGTCTACATCCCAATCCAAGGCAAAAGTTTTTTGCTTTACCACCTGCTCATCGGCTTTATGCTTTAACTCACCTATCAGTTTGGCATCGCGCTCATAAATATCAACCAGGTGCTGCTCAAAATCATACGTGGCGTAAACCCTTTTATCGAATGATTTAAGCATGTGAGTTTCGGTAATATAGCTGATGATGTTGCGTTGGGCCGTATACCCGGTTGCAAACCTCGGTGTTTCCAAAAAGCTCACAATGCCCGAATCCGGCAAACCTCTTTCACCGGCACCATAAGGAATCATTTCATACCCGCTTTTCTTCATCCTTTTATAAAGCTCGGGCGTTAATGTCTTGGAGGTATAATCGGCCAGTATTGGGTTTTGCTTATCTTTTTGAGTCTCAATCAGCGTCATTACATACTGGTAGTCTGCGCCGTCACTGGTGTGGTTATCTAAAAACACTTCGGGCTTCCAGGTATTTACTATCTGCTCAAAAGCCAAAGCGTTGCGACTATCGGCCTTTATAAAATCGCGGTTCAGGTCAAGGTTGCGGTAATTGCCCCTGAAGCCGTAGGCACGCGGCCCGTTCTGACTAACACGGCTCAATCCCCTGTTCATACTGCCATCAATATTGTAAAGAGCGATCATACAGATCACCACATTTTTTGGCAACGCATTTTTTTTAAGCAGATCGCGGGCAAACATCATGCTGGCATCAATACCCTCCGGTTCGCCGGGATGAATGCCGTTATTTATCAGCAGTACTCTTTTATTTTGCTTTTTTATCAGTGCAGGATCAAACACCTTATCGCGCGATAATACTACCAGCGTTAAAGGTTTGCCAATATCCGTTGTGCCATAGTTAAACAACCTCATTTGCGGATTGGCGATGCTTAATTTTTTATAATAAGCAATCACCTCGCTATAGGTTGCGGTATAGTTTTTATCCTTACTTAATTCAAATGGCGTTAATTGGGCATTGGCGTTAAAAAAAATAAAACAGGTGAGCAGTGCTGATAAAAGTGTTTTCATGAAAAGGGCTTTTGGCAAATATAATTAGCGGGGCTTAATAAAAATGTATCTTATCGGTTACCTGAGATGATTTCAGAAAAAAAAGAGTATAAGGGTGAGCATTGTCAGGGATGTCATGGTGAGCCTGTCGAACCACGACGCGGGTTAAGGCCTGTCCGCCATGCTTCACCGCTATATTACACTACCCGGCAACTACATATTGTTCTTTGACAAACCAGGCAATAAATGCCAATCCCCGTTAATAATGGCTTCTTTCTTTGCTCTCCGCCATCCTTTAACTTGTTTTTCAAATGCTATTGCCTGGTTAACATCATTAAACATTTCGTAAAAAACCATTTTTACCGGTCTTCTTTTAAAAGTATAAGCTTTAGGGTCAATACCTGTTTGATGATCATATAATCTACTTTCCAAATTATTGGTAATACCTGTATAATAGGAATTATCCCTGCAAA
>NZ_JAQBOC010000068.1 GCF_028288225.1 Mucilaginibacter sp. | reverse complement strand
AACTATCCGCCTGTTTCTTATTGGGTTGATTAAAAAACTTATTTTGCGCAACCGATAAACCGGGCAACAACAGCAATATAATTTTTAGTAGATGCCTCATGCCATTTAATTTATTGGTAATCATTGTGGTCTGATAAAAGATAACGGGATAGCGTGCGCCATCCCGTTTTTCATACTTTTAAGTTACCAAACTAAAAAGTATGCTTAAAGGTACAACATTTTCCGGACAGCCGGTGTTCCCCCATTCTGGCGCGGGTATGTAGCGCTAGCCTAAAGAGGTGGTGTACCCGTGCCCCGCTTGCTAAGTAGCCAGCAATGCAGTAGCTTTAGCATTAATGAGCACAAAATATAAATTCAGCAATCAGGATAAGCTTTTATGAAATCAAAACACCTGTTGCTTTTACTGCTTTTACTTGAAAGTTGTATCCATAAAGACAAAAAGCCGGCTTTCTTTTCTTTTCAGGATAAATGGGGAGTACTTTGTTTTTTCGATCCGGTTAACGGATCATCTCCGCAGCGAACTATATTTCTGCCATTGGAAAATCCGGCAGATTCCAGTTTTATCACCAATTCATCATCGATATTTGAATTCAAATATGGATTGGGAATGGATTATCATGATCGCGGGGATAGCCACACTAATTATAAGATCTATTGGATAAGTGATCATAAAAAAGTTCTTTCAGAAATAGAAGACACAACGTCAAGAGTATATTGGGCCTTCGCAAAAATAAAGTATCACGCGGTTGTCTCTGCAAATGAATCTTCAACAGGCAGGCTATTTCAGCTTACATTAATTAATAAAACTGATCAATTGCCGATAGAAACCTATGATTTTAATAATAGCATTGCAATAGATACTGCATATTTTAAAAGGAGATTTGTCATGCCTATTATTGATACCGCAAAATTGAAATTAAAAACAGGAAAGCCACGGCCAGGGTACTATCGATAAAACCCCTTCTGCCGCAAGCGTTTTTCTTAACGCAACAGCCACCTCCCGGCTTGTAGCCACATGCTACGTAGCCAAGTTTGCAGTAGCCCAACCAATAAACTTTCCTGAACCAAAAAGCCGCGTTATCAATAGCAACGGATGCTATCCATTCGATAAAGCTTTGCCTTATTCGTTGATAATTCATCATCCGTCCCTGTGGGGGCCCCGAAATAAGTTCGGGATAACGTAGTATGGGATCTGTTTATTTCTTCTTTCCCCGGCTCAAAGCGAGCATCTCGTTTTCCTGTATGCGGGCCAGAATTATTTTGGTAATGATTGCTGCCGGCAAAGGCTCGCCGGGTTTAAAATGTATAGTAGCACCTGCTGCTTTGTAGTCTTTTAGCTCGTCCTTCATCTTTTTAACAAGGGAGGGGCTCATGGTATATAAGCTGCAGCATTCTTTGGTTACGCCTATGCCAACCAGCATGTAAATGTGTTTAAAACAATGCACCTGGTAGCTGAACGTTTCTTCGGCGTTGGGTATTATGGAAAGGATGAGCTGGCGCAGGGCAACAAGGCAGGGTTTAAACTGTTCATCCTGCCGTTCAAGGTAAATATTAAATATTTCCTGCCCTCTGGTTTCCATATTTATGATCTGTCAAAAACTCCGTTATATCCTGCTCCGTACCGGTAAACGGGCCGGGTTTTTCCATTTTAAGGCTGGCCATAGCGGCAGCAAATTCTCCCGACTGCTGTTCGTCATCACCCTTTAAACGACGGTATAAATAACCGGCCATATAGGTATCCCCGCAGCCGGTGGCATCTACTACTATGCGCGGGCGCCAGGCGGGGATGACATAAAAGACCCCGTCGCTAAAAATTACAGAACCACCGCTGCCGTTGGTTACTACTACTTCTTTTACGCCCCAGTCTGCCAGCAGTTTGGCGCCATCTTCCGTTTTATCGCAGCCGGTTAATGCCTGCAATTCGGCAACATCGGCTTTCACTATAGCTGCATATTGCAGCGCTTCTTTTTTGCCGGGCCAGTCAACAGCGTGCACTTTTTTGTTTACCACCTTGCGTAAATAGCCCTGCACATCAATGCTAACACGGCTTTTGGCGGCAAGGGTTTTTATAAGCTGGGTGCTGATATCATCAGCCAGTAGTGGCCCCAGGTGAAAGATCTTTGCATTTACCGTTTGCAGCTGCTCAACATCGAAGGGGTCGGCTTTTGCCAGAACGTTTTGGGTGCGCTGGTCCTGGTCTTCGGCATAAATGTTTTCGAAGTGTACGGTATGGGCGCTGGGTTGCACTTTTACTTCTATGCCTTTACCGCGCAAATTGGCCACATATTGCATTTCGGCGGGGGCAAGGGCGGTAACCAGCTGGTAGTTAACATCCAGCTTACTAACCGCGCACGAAAAATAATAAGCCGTACCACCGGCCATGTGCATGGTGGTTTTGGTGGTTACTACCTTGTCGGACGTGATGTGGCCTATGCAGCAAAGATCAAGCATGTTGTATTTTGTAATTTGGCAAGATAATATTTTGTTTTTAAATATGAAATATGAGGATGTGTGATACAGGGAAATCGCTTTTAGAATTTCTACCGCCATTTATTACGCAGGCCTTCGACCTGCGCTAATGTATTACGACCTTTCAGGCCTTTAACATTGTAGTAGAACCAAAAACCTCAAGCCCTATAATAGCGCAGGTCGAAGGCCTGCGGGAGTGGTCATATCAAACATGCTAATAAAATCAGACGTTTAGTTATCGCCGTTTTCTACCGATTATTGACACTGCTATTTTTTAAAAGCGATTTCCCTGAGCATACTCCCAAATGTATCTGTATTTCCTACTTTTGTATAAATCCGTCTGCGCTATCCTGCCTAACTTTGGCTTATAATTTTAACAACTAAAACAATGGCAAAGACAATTTTTATAACAGGCGCTTCCCGCGGATTTGGGAAGATCTGGGCTGAAGCATTTTTAAAACGCGGCGACAAGGTAGTTGCTACCGCCCGCAACACCGATACCCTTAATGATTTGGTTGCAGCATACGGGGATTCAATTCTCCCGATCCAACTGGATGTGAATAGCCGCGAACAAGCTTTTGCAGCAATTGAAAAAGCAAAGCAGCATTTTGGCACAATTGACGTGCTGATAAATAATGCAGGTTACGGGCTGTTTGGCACTATTGAAGAAACCAGTGAACAGGAAGCCCGCGACCAGATAGAAACCAATGTATTTGGCTTACTTTGGGTAACCCAGGCGGTATTACCAATAATGAGGGCGCAGGGACACGGACATATTATACAACTGTCGAGCGTTTTGGGTGTTGCCACATTGCCAATTTTAGGGCTGTACAACGCCAGCAAATTTGCGGTTGAAGGCTTAAGCGAAACTTTGGCAGCCGAGGTAAAACCTTTTGGTATTAATGTAACGCTGATTGAGCCTAACGGATTTGCTACTGACTGGGCCGGCGCTTCGGCAATTAACACCAAGCCTATGGAAATCTATAACCCGGTAAGGGAAGCTTTCCAGGCAGGAATAACTGAAGATAGTTTTGGCATCCCGGAAGCTACATCTGATGCAGTTTTGAAGCTGGTTGATAGTGAAAACCCGCCACTGCGCCTGTTTTTGGGCAAGGTTGCATTGCCATGGGTTAAACAAGTTTATGAAGGCCGTTTGGCTGAATGGGAAGAATGGAGCGATGTGGCTGCAGCTGCACATGGGAAGTAAATATGGGCGCACCTAAAAGAAACTGTATCAAAAGTCTTAAATTTAAAAAACACTCAAAATAATATTTGGTCTCTGTGATCTTCGCGTCCTCTTTGCGCACTCTGTGGTTTATTTTTAACCGCAGAGTGCGCAAAGAAGGCACAGAGAAACACGGAGTTTTTATTATCCAAAATTTAATTTTGTTCAGTTTCTTGTGATTTTACTTTTGATACAGCCTCTTTTGGATTGAAGCGAACCTGTTTATGGTGTCCGTTACCTCAAAGTATTACCGTAAGATTACCATCCACAATTATCTCAACTGTATTTTTGATATAATAAAAAAACTAACATGAAGCATTTTAAAAGCTTAGCCGAGCTGCACCGGGCCAATGGATTACAGCCACCCGAAAATCCGTTGCTTAGTTTAATTGTGTGCAACAAAACCTGTTCGATAGGTGAAACGGAGTTTACGGGCGATTTTTATATGATCGGGTTTAAAAAACTAAAATCGGGTGTTTTTTTATATGGACGGACAAATTACGATCATGATTCTGGCTCAATGTCGTTTATTAAACCGAGGCAGGTTATTCAATTAAAGAACCTGGAGTTTGAGGAGGATGGTTTCATTATTTATTTTCACGAGGATTTTTTAAACGGACATGTGCTGCATGCTGATATTAAAAAGTACAGCTATTTTGAATATGAATCGAGCGAGGCGCTGCACCTTTCGCCCAGGGAAGAGCAGATAATTTGGGAATTATATCGCAAAATTGAAACGGAATATAATAATAACCAGGACGAATATAGCCGTGATATAATTATAGGCCTTATCGATTCTATTTTGAAATATTCGCAGCGTTTTTATAAACGGCAGTTTATTAACCGTACCGATCTTTCGGGCAAACTGGTTTCAAAATTTAATGATGCACTTAACCTGTATTTTGGAAATGGGTTGCTGGCACAAAAGGGCTTGCCTTCAGTAAAAATGATGGCTGATCAGCTTCATTTATCAACCCGGTATCTGAGCGATCTTTTAAAACAGGAAACAGGTAAAACTGCTATCGAGCTGATCCATTTATTTTTGATCTCGGAAGCAAAGAACATGCTGAAAGGTTCGGATAATAACATTGCCGAAACAGCTTACGCTTTAGGATTTGAGAATTTGCCTTATTTTTCGAGGTTGTTTAAAAAAGAAGTGGGGGTGAGTCCTAATCAATACAGGAAGCAGGTGGTGAATTAATGGGAAGTCATTGGTCATTGTGTCATTAGTCATTGGTGAGATGGTTTGAAAGGCGGGAGTTCGAAACATTATCTTCACCTGGCATGCCTGTTATTTCGGCACCTCACCGGGCTGGTCGCCTTTGTGTTTGTCATTTTGCATTTTGGCAACTGCATCATTTTTCTTCGACTCGTTCCAAAATCCATATAATTCATCATTCATTACGAGTGTTAGCCTTAGTCTTTCTTCAGGCGGTTTTGACAGCCATATTTCTAATTGTTTCTGTTTAACATGTTCAGGTGTATCGTTCATGATTAAAGCAGGTTAAATGTGTTTAAATTTAATTTTTTTATCCAGTTGGTTATGTGGTCCTGTTGCAGACCTGGAAGAGCAGCAAGATTTTTTATATCTTCCATTTGTACTGCAGCCTGCCATTCCTGGATCCATATCAATTTCGAAATTAATAAATCCTCGGGCGAAACTACATATATTTTAATTCCATAAAAATCCGCCACTTGTTTGCGTTCAAATTCTGCAAGCCGGTACTCACTACTTTTCAGCACTACAAAATCAGCCTTAAAACCCGATGCGTGATCTATTACATTGAAAATGCTTTGACGGTTTACAGCATCTTTATTGCAGTAATATGCACCATCAAAGTGTGCTACAAAGCTATCAATATCCTGTGGTTGTATATTGATTACAAAATCAATATCTTTTGTAGCGCGCGGTACGATGTACAAACCCATAGCAATGCTGCCCGACAGCATATATGGAATATGCTGGGAATCAAAATATCCTATTATTTTTTTAAAAAATTCGAACATCGTTTAAATATATAAAATTAGTTTAGATACTCGCCTATACACGTGTGAACACTTTAGCAGGCATAGGATCAGAGAGATTTTCTTACTTTTACCCATGCTTACGAATGGCGCAATCTCTTTCAACTTATTAAATCAGGATCTTTTATTACTCCCGCAAAAGGCAATTTACTGGCAGCAGGAAAGGGCATTAATTGCTGCTGATGTGCATTTGGGTAAGGTGGGGCATTTCCGCAAGGCTGGTATTGCGGTGCCACGGGATATGGAGCAGAATGATCTTGCCGTATTATCAGACCTGATATTTGAACATAAGCCCGAAAAAATAATATTCCTCGGTGATTTTTTTCATAGCGATATGAATGCCGACTGGGACTGGTTTATTTTATGGCGCAGCCAGTTCCCAAAATTGGAGATCATTCTGGTAAGAGGAAACCATGATATTATTGACGAGAGCTATTATACCCGGTTAAACATCCTGCTGCATGATCAGTTATTGATCGGCCCGTTTTTAATGCTGCACCATCCTTTAACAGAAAGTAGTTTACAGCAAGCCGGAGGTTACGTTTTTTGCGGGCACATCCATCCGGGTGTAAGGTTAATAGGCCGGGGGCGACAATCCATAACATTGCATTGCTTTGCTTTTGGTTCACAACAGGTTGTATTGCCCTCGTTCGGCCAATTTACGGGGAAGGTAGCCATCCGCAGTAATAAAACCGACCGCATCTTCGCGATAGCAAAAGATAAAGTGCTGGCTATTGATTAATGATGCTTTTTTAAATATTGCGAGATCTCAAAACCAATATTCTTTAATTCAATTTTAGGTATAACAATATTCCACCGGCTGTCCAATATATAATTGGTTGGTATTTCGGTAATGTTCCAGTTGGCTGCATTGGGCGAGTCATCGCCTTTAAGGTCTGCAACCTGGGTCCAGGTTAAATTATCATCTTTTAAGGCGGTGGCCCACCAATCAGCTTTTGAATCAAGCGAAACGCTTATAAAGGCTACATTTTTTTGAACGTCGTCCTGCGCCAAAAGGGATTTGACCTGGTCATGGTTCTTCCTGCTTAACTCATTGCTTGCCCGCCAAAAATCAACCACAATCAATTTTTTATTGACGCTTTTTGAATCAAATGGTTTACCATCGGGTGTTTTACCAACTATAGCCGGGGCCTTTTTGCCTGCAACCAGGTTTATCATGTGGCTTAATTTGTTGCCGATCTCCTGTCCTTCTTCACTATTTTGTGCCGCAGGTGCCAGCGTTTTAAAAATTGCATAATAACTAACCGGATCGCCCTCATAATTTAATTTCGACAGGATATGTGCGCTGATATCACTTTGCGGGTATTGTTTTAAAAACTGTTTAAATGCAGTGACATCAACATCACGTATTTTAGCCTCGTTTTGCTGTAGTTTATTTAATAAACCATTGTAGGCATCGGGCGATAAACTTGCATATTTCTCTTTAAGTTCCTTATTTATTTGTGTAACCTGTTGCTGTGCTTCAACACTCATGTTATCGGCCAAAGTATAAAAGGCTGATAGCTGCTCCTGTATTTTAGAGGGCGAGGCTATTTTTGGGTATTTATATAATTTGCCTGCTTCGGCTTCAATGGTATATTTCCCATCGACCAGGTAAACTTCGTAAGGGTTATGCTCGTCTTTACTATCGGCATCGGTTATGTTAATGGTATAGTAACCGGGGCGGTTAAGTATTTTTTTGACGACGGTAAATTTTCCGTCTTTTATGTTCTCGCCAAAAATGGTACTGTCGCCGGCTGTTTTAACAATAAAAACACCATTTTTAATGCCGGTTGCGGTTCCGGTAAATTCAATATGGGCTTGTTTCTTACATCCGGTTATTAATAAACCCAGTAGAATAATGCAGGGGAATTTCATTTGATAAATGTATAAGAAGTTTTTTAAAGTTGGTGATGTTTGGATATAACATTGCCAGTTAAAAGAACTGCTATTTCAATGTATACTTTTATCAATATTTTAGGCTTATCTTAATTCTAAAGTTATCCGTGAAATCAAACAGTCGACGATTTTATTCAGGTTAGCTATCTCTTCATCTTTTGCACCAATAATTTTCTCAAAAAAATCTCTTTGCAAAGAAATAATAGTTTCAACATTCCCAAATGGTGGTATTATCATTTTACGGGAATTAATTATCGTAAGCTGATTGGAAACAATATCTATAGGAGATACTTCCAAAGCATTCGCGATCTTTAGCAGCATTCCCGATTCCAATTTAGCCTGGTCCGTTTCAATTTTAGAAAATGTGTTCGGGGCGACGCCTATTCGTGTCGCTATGTTTTCCTGAGATAAGCCGCGCATCTGGCGGATCCTTCTAATTTTTTCTCCATACATGTGTTTAAGAGTTAGGTTATCTAAAAATAGAAAAAAAATATTATAAAGTATCAATATTTATTGCAATAAATTTTTAACAGGTTATTAAAGAAATAAGATCTGAAAACCGTGCCTTCGTAAGTGTCTTTTCTGATACTGATACAAATGCCTGGCCAAAAGCCAAAAACCTGTTTAATACAAACAAGATTTTTTTAACGAAGTTTCCTCCAAAGCATCTTTATTAAATAGGATAGTATTACTTTAACCAACGTTTAATTACCAGTTATTAACGCAAATCTTTTGTGTCTTTTTAGATTGTTTCTAAATAGCTAATTCATACTTAATAAGCTGTTTCCATTTATATCTTTTGGCATTTAATAAATACTTTTGCCAAATAAATCTGATATATAATGAGCGAATTTAAACAAACCTTTAACTCATCGTTGGGAAAAAAGCTGATAATGGCTTTAACGGGCTTGTTTCTGTGTACTTTTTTAATTGTACACCTTGGTGGTAACCTGTTGTTGTTTAGTAATGATGAAGGTTACGGATTTAATTTGTATGCCAACTTCCTTACACATTTTCCGCCAATTGAGGTAATAGCTTACCTGCTGTATCTTTGCATTTTGGTTCATGCTGTTTATTCATTGGTTTTAACCATACAAAACCGTAAGGCACGCCCGGTATCATATGCTGCAACTAATAAGTCGCCGGCTACATGGTCATCAAAAAACATGGGTTTGCTGGGTTCAATTTTGCTTTTGTTTATTGTGATCCACATGAGCGATTTTTGGTTTGCCTATAAATACAGTCACAAAGTACCTTATAAAGAATACCGTACCGATCTTTCGACAGGTAAAACAACCTCGGTTGATTACCAGCCCGTAACGCCTGACTTTGAAAAGAGCGTATCTGTTGAAAACAATATAGAAATAGTAAGGGTAAAAGACCTGCATGCACGGGTGACAAACAGTTTCAGCAATTTATTATATGTAATATTTTATGTGATAGCCATGTTTGCTGTATCGTTCCATTTGGTACACGGCTTTCAAAGCGCATTCCGCACGCTGGGATGGGTGCATCGCAAGTACACGCCTATAGTTTACTTTATAGGCACATGGTTATTCGCTGTAATTATCCCGATAGGCTTTGCGGCTATGCCGGTGGTTTATTATATACAGAGTTTGGGGAAGTAGTTGATTAGGTTAGATTAAGTTGAATAAGTTAGATTAAGTTGATTAAGTGAGTAGTTTGATTAAATAACCTAATCAACTTATTCAACCTAATCAACCACTCACTAAAATATAAAAGAGAAATGAATTTAGATGCTAAAATTCCTGAGGGTCCATTAGCCGAAAAATGGAGCAAGCATAAATTTAACTTAAAGCTGGTTAATCCGGCCAATAAGCGTAAATACGATGTAATAGTTGTAGGTACAGGTTTGGCAGGCGCATCAGCAGCGGCATCATTGGCTGAGCTTGGCTATAATGTGAAAGCATTTTGTTTCCAGGATAGTCCGCGCCGAGCGCACTCTATTGCTGCGCAGGGTGGTATTAATGCTGCAAAGAATTATCAGAACGATGGCGACAGCGTTTACCGCCTGTTTTATGATACCATTAAGGGAGGAGATTACCGTGCCCGCGAGGGAAACGTTTACCGCCTTGCCGAGGTATCAGTAAATATTATAGACCAGTGCGTGGCACAGGGTGTGCCTTTTGCCCGTGAATACGGCGGCCTGCTTGATAACCGCTCATTCGGTGGTTCACAGGTATCGCGTACTTTTTATGCCAGGGGCCAAACAGGACAGCAGCTTTTATTGGGTGCTTACTCCGCGCTTAACCGCCAGATCCACCTGGGAAAGGTGAAAATGTACACCCGTACCGAGATGCTTGACGTAGTAATGGTTGACGGACATGCCAAAGGTATAGTTACCCGGAACCTTATAAACGGCAATATTGAAACCCACAGCGGCCATGCAGTTTTATTGGCTACAGGTGGCTATGGTAACGTGTTTTATCTCTCAACAAACGCCATAGGCTCAAATGTTACGGCTGCATGGCGTGCACATAAACGCGGTGCGTTTTTCGCTAATCCATGTTATACACAGATCCACCCGACCTGTATCCCGGTTACCGGCGACCATCAGTCGAAACTGACTTTGATGTCTGAGTCATTGCGTAATGATGGCAGGGTTTGGGCACCAAAAACAGTTGAAGTAGCTGAAAAGTTAAGAAAGAAAGAAATAACCGCCGACCAGGTAAAAGAGGATGACCGCGATTACTTTTTAGAAAGAAAATATCCGTCATTCGGGAACCTTGTTCCGCGCGACGTGGCTTCACGTAATGCAAAGGAAATGGTGGATGATGGCCGCGGGGTAGGTGGCTCGGGCTTTGCCGTGTTCCTTGACTTTGCCGATGCGATCCATCGCCTTGGCAAGGATGCCGTGGCTGCCAAATATGGTAACCTGTTTGATATGTATTATCAAATAACTGACGAAGACCCTTACAAACAACCAATGCGGATCTACCCGGCCGTGCACTATACCATGGGCGGTTTATGGGTTGATTATAATTTAAGCACAAACGTACCGGGCTTATATGCTTTGGGCGAATGCAATTTCTCGGATCATGGTGCCAACCGCCTTGGTGCTTCGGCATTGATGCAGGGGCTGGCTGACGGCTATTTTGTGATCCCTTATACTTTGGGCGATTATTTGGCTACTATAGGCCCGAAACCGGTTGATACCAAACACCCTGCTTTTGAACAAACCAAACAGGATGTGCTTGCCCGTATTAATAAATTACTTGCTTTAAAGGGCACCAAAACGGTTAACGAATACCACCGCGACCTTGGCCACATTATGTGGGAATATTGCGGAATGGCACGTACCGAAGAGGGCTTAACCAAAGCAAAAGGACTGATCCAGGGTTTAAGGGCCGATTTCTGGAAGAATGCGAAGGTAGTAGGCGAGAACGAAGAAGTTAACCCGGCGCTTGAAAAAGCAGGCCGTGTTGCTGATTTTTTGGAACTTGGCGAACTAATGGTTGACGATGCTTTAGCACGCAGAGAATCATGTGGCGGTCACTTCCGTTTAGAGTCGCAGACACCGGAAGGTGAGGCATTACGTGATGATGAGCATTTTGCCTACGTTGCTGCATGGGAATACAAGGGCGACAACCAGCCGGAGGTATTGAATAAGGAAGTGCTTGATTTTGAATTTGTTCACCTGACACAAAGAAGTTATAAGTAGTATTTAGACGTGAGATATGAGATTTGAGACGTGAGATGAGCTGCGTTTCAATTCAGATCTTAGTCATAAAAGAAAAAAAATTAAAATTGATGTAGATGTGAGTTTTTTTATCTCAAATCTCATATCTAACATCTCAAATCTAATTTCACATGCATAATTTGAAGGAGCTAAAAATCTGGAATAAGGCGATTGATTTGACAGTAGATGTTTATAAAGCTACTGCTAACTTTCCCTCTGATGAAAGATTTGGATTAACAAGCCAATCGAGAAGATCGGCTGTATCCATTCCATCGAATATTGCTGAAGGTGCGGGACGAAATTCAAATAAAGAGTTTAATAACTTCCTGGGAATTGCCAATGGCTCTTCTTACGAATTACAAACTCAACTAGTAATATCAAATAAATTAAACTTGTTAAGTAATGATTTATTAGACGACTTATTAAAACAGATTGATGAGGTGCAAAAGATGACTTTTGCATTCCAAAGAACTCTGTTAAATAAATAGTCTCATATCTCAAATCTCACATCTCAAATCTAAACGAAGAATGAGTACTGGAAATATGAATTTAACACTAAAGGTGTGGCGGCAGAAAAATGCAGAAACCAAAGGTGCTTTTGTAACCTATAAGGCTGAAGGAATTTCGCCTGATATGTCTTTCCTTGAAATGCTGGATGTGGTTAATGAAAGCCTGATCCTTAAAGGTGAAGAGCCTATTCACTTTGACCATGATTGCCGTGAAGGGATCTGCGGAATGTGCTCACTGTACATCAACGGCCATCCGCACGGTCCAAAAAATGCGATCACTACCTGCCAGCTGCACATGCGTACTTTTCATGACGGCGAAATTATTGTGATCGAGCCATGGCGCGCTGCAGCCTTCCCGGTAGTGAAAGATCTGGCGGTTGACCGCTCAGCGTTCGACAGGATCCAGCAGGCAGGTGGCTTTGTTTCAGTAAATACCGGTGTAACTATTGATGCTAATGCCATTCCAATTCCGAAGGTTATTGCTGATGAGGCATTTAACTCGGCTACCTGTATTGGTTGCGGTGCCTGTGTTGCTGCCTGTAAAAATGCTTCGGCTATGTTGTTTGTATCGGCTAAGGTAACCCAGCTTGGGATGTTGCCGCAGGGACAAACAGAGCGCTATAGCCGTGTGCAAGCCATGGTTGCCCAAATGGATGAAGAAGGCTTTGGTAACTGTACCAATACTGGTGCCTGCGAGGCCGAATGCCCTAAGGAAATAAAGATGACCAATATCAGCCGCATGAATAGTGATTATTTCAGCGCAAAGCTGTTCCGCGAGGAAGCTGCGCATGAGCATGCATCAGGCGAATAAGATATAACATTGTTTAATCTGAAAGGCTTTGAGAGAAATTTCAAGGCCTTTTTTATTAATAGCACTAATTTTCTCGAATTAAAACGAATTTCACGAATTGAATAAAGGAACTAATGTTCACGAACTAAGGTGAATTTCACGAATTAGACAGAAGCTGATTGTTAATATTGGGGCCTTTTTAATATTTTATCATACCTTGTTGCATTACTGATATTAAGGCGTACTATGTTAAACAGCCCTAAATTTATAAGATTTTGAAAACACTAAACTATATGCCCGCCTGCCTCATACTGGTTTTAATGTTTACGGCAGGCTGCAGCTCAAAAAGTACCAACAAATGCGTTCCCTGTCCGATGGCTTTACAGGCGCCGCCAAATTTAACTTTCAGGGTAGTGGATAAAACAACCAGCCAGGACTTGTTTTTTGGCAGCACAGCAAAATATACTACCAGCCGGCTAAAAGTACACCATATTATAAACGGTCATCCTGATACCGCATTTTTACATACCGACACCCTGAACCACAATTTTAATGTCCGGATCATCGCAGTAAACCAGGTTGACACGGTAACCATGAACATAGCCGATAAGCCACAGGATATTTTGCTGTTTAAGCGTACAACTACAGGTGGCTGCTGTTCAACCACGTACCTCAGTTCGGTAACTTATAACGGTACAGTTGTTTATACCCAGAAGCCCGGGCCGGATATTGTTGGGGTGTTAGCCAAATAATAATGTCATAATATGTTATCCTAAATATTATGATCCCGGAGACCCGTTCCCGGACTCTTTTTGGGCCGCCTGCTTTTTTTAAATCATGCTGCTTTACATATCGCTTTTCTAATCAGTAATTAACTGATAATTTCAAATTATTTGCTTAAAATGAAACTAAAGGCTTCTTTATACGTAATACTGTAAAGATCAAAACCTTATGTGGAGTAAATATTATAATCTTTCCTTAGTTAGCTTTCCCGCTATTCAGAAAACCATGTTTATAATAAAATTAATGATTCCGTGACCAATATTTTTCGCAGAGAAATATATCTTAAATACATATATAAACTATTTATAATAGTTAATTTTTATTGCTTTGAAAAATAATCCTAAATCAACCGCATCCTTACCTAAGCGGTTGTTCAAAAACACTTCTTTTGTTTTATTACTGATAGTGGTAATGGCATCAGCGGTGATGATAGTAATGAATTTTTATACCATCAGGATCCTATCTGCAGCAAGAGCTTATATTAATGGCGAATCGCAATATTCAAAGGGCCAAAAGGACGCATCGGCCCACTTGATCAAATATATTTTCCTGCAAAATAAAGATGATTACATTGCTTTTGAGAGAGACATTAGTGTACCTGAAGGCGACCGGATTGCAAGGGTCGCGTTATCAGCAAACAATGATCATCAACTGGCAAAAAAAGGGTTTTTGCAGGGAAAAAATCACTTGAAAGATGTTGACGATTTGATATGGCTTTTTAGCAACTTTCAGCATTTGCCCATGTTTGAAAAAGTTATCGGGATCTGGGCCAGCGCCGATGTGATGGTAAGTAAACTTCACCAGGTAGGGATACAATCGCGTTATAAAGTAAATCAGGGTAAAATATCAATAGCGGAAAAGGGGGCACTCATCCTGTCAATAAGCGATATTTCGACGGAACTGACCATTAAGGAGCAGGCATTTTCAGATGAGCTTGGCGCAATTTGCCGCAGTATCAATTTATATATTTTTATGGCCAATGTTTTAATTACACTGGTTATTTTAACCAGTTCATTATCATATGCAGGCATCATGATCGGCAAGCTGGCTAACTCGCAAAAGAAGGTAGTTGAACAGAATGAAGACCTGCAGGTAATTAATGCCGGACTGGACAAGTTTGTTTTTAATGTAACGCATGATCTGCGTTCGCCGTTGATGGCGCTTATTGGATTGATAGCACTGATAGATGAGGAGCGTGACCCTGTGCAAATTAAATCATACACTTTAATGATGAAAGAGAGTTTGGAGAAGCAGGATCACTTTATTAAGGAAATGCTGATATTTATAAAAAGCAAACATTCAGGCCTGATCAAAGAAGAATGCAGTTTAACCTCAATTATTGATACCATAATAGCTCAGAACTATTACAGGAACGGTGGAAAAGCGGTACACATTTATAAAGAAATGGAGTTGAATAAAATTGATAGTGACGCACTGAAACTACATGTAATATTAAACAACCTGGTATCTAACTCCATAAAATATAGCGATTCAAAAAAAGAGGAGCAATGGGTAAAAATAAAAACATACCGGCACGGAACAACAGCAATAATTGAAGTGGAGGACAATGGTTTAGGGATACGGGAAAATGACCAGCAACGTATTTTCGACAAGTTTTACATGTCAGGTAATAATAAACATAGTTCGGGTATGGGGCTTTACCTGGTTAAAGATGCTGTAACGCAAATGAACGGGCACGTAGAAGTAAAATCAGAACCAGGGCTGTACAGTAAATTTACCATCAGCATACCTTTCTGAAGAGTTTAGATTTTAAACTATTTGCAGTAAGGCGGTTTACCCTTTTGTATAAATATTTCTCTCCAAATAATCATTTCTGAATTTTCCATGCGGATCATATTCGGCCACCAGGTTTTTAAAATCATGTAATTTTTCATAATGCGCCTGCAGTATTTTGGGTTCCATAGTGAATACCTTGCCCCAATGCGGGCGCGGGGTAAATGGCGCAAGCGCTTTTTCAATTTGTGGTAATAACTTTAATACAGCTTCTGTTTCCTGTTTCCATGTAAAATGAATAGTAACCGATGTTTGGTTGCGGCATGGGCTCATCCATAAATTATCGGCAGCTATGGTCCTTATTTCGGTAATAAAAAGGTGAGGGCCTATGGCTTTACCCAATTTTGAGATAGCCTGGATAGCTTCAACAGCGTTATGCATAGGAACAAAGTATTCTGATTGGAGCTCTTTACCGCTGCTTGGGGTAAATCCCATTTTAAAATGCGGCAGGCGCTCATACCAGGGGCCCGGAACGCCCATCTGTTCAGTGCAGTTTTCGGCAGAGAGCGCAATTATGGGGTGCAGGTTTTTTGTTGCAGCTTTTGCTCCGTAAAATTCGGGCAATATTTTATCACTATCAACTCCGATGCGGCTTTTTATCCAAACCTCGTTAATATGGTCGGTCTGCCAGTCGGTAAATAAACTGACGCTATATCCTGCTGAAACTATTTTTTCAAAATTATGATTCAATTGTTCCATAGGCAGGCCAATAAAAACGTTTTGCCTTACCAAATAGGTGGGTTGAATTTGAAGGGTTACTTTGGTTATCGCACCTAAACCACCCAGGCCTACAACAGCGGCATTTAGTTTTTCAGGATCGGATTTTTTTGAAAGATGAACGATGCTGCCATCCGCAATCACAATTTCCAAACCGGTAACAGCGCTGGCAAGGTTGCCGTTTTTAACGCCTGAGCCATGAGTAGCAGTTGTTATAGATCCCGCTACAGAAATATGCGGTAGTGAAGCCAGGTTGTGTAATGCATAGCCTTTTTTGTGCAGGTAAGGTGCAAGCTCGCTGTATTTTATTCCTCCTTCAACAGTAACCGTGCTTTTATCCGCACTGATCCCAATTACCCTGTTCATTTCTTTTGTAGAAATTAAATTGTCGCGGCTGTCGGCTATGCGGTTAAAACAATGACGGGTACCAAGCGTTTTTATCTTGCTATGCTGTTTTACCAGCGCCTGTACTTCTTCAACTGTTTTTGGGTAAAAAACATTATCGGTACTGAAAGTTAAATTACCGGCCCAGTTTTTTAGTTTTTGCTGCCAGGCCAATGAATCAAATGGTGTTACAAGAGGTGTTGCCATTAAGGTGCCGCTTAATTGGATAAAAGTTTTTCTCTTCATAATAATCAGGTTATTACAAGGTAAGATTTATTGGCAGATAAAAACAAAGAAATTTTTATCTTGCTGTTTTCGGGTGCAAGAGGGTGACCTGTACCTTGGTTACCAGTCCTGTGGGACAATGTCATTAAGTTAAGGGATATCATTTTAAAAATGCGCCGTAGGTGCAAAATGTCGGTAGAAAACATCGCATAAATCATTTAGCGTGCCCGCAGGGTCTCCTGAAAGGGACCCTGCGCCGCCTGCCAGGTATGCGGTAGAAAATTTATCCTTTGCCAAAAATTTCTGTAAACCACGGCGCAGGGTCCTCTATGAGAGACCCTGCTGGAACGGAAAAAACAATCAATGCCGCCCAACCCTTACCCGCCTTCCAATCAAGCAACACCCCTAACCCGGTCAAATAATTTTAATCATTTACTTCTATAACGCTTTTTGTATCTTAGATGAAAACCTATAGTTTTTTTTATATAACAAGATCATTAAAGATTAAACATATGTGGTGGCAGTATCTGATGGTTTTTACGGGTTCCTTTTTGTTTGATGTTGTCCCTATTCCGTTTCCGCCTGCTTTTACAATTATGATTTTTTTACAGGTGGCATACGACTTAAATATTTGGTGGGTTATTATACTTGGCGTTACAGGGTCTATTATTGGCAGGTACCTGCTTACTTTATATATCCCGATGCTGGCCGGAAGGATTTTTAAGAAATCGAAGAATGAAGATGTACAGTTCCTTGGCGAAAAAATGAAAGATAAGGGCTGGAAATGCCAGGCGGCAATACTTTTTTATACCTTATTGCCGCTGCCTACCACACCATTATTTTTGGCCAGCGGCATGGCAAAAATAAGCGCACGGTATATAATCCCGACTTTTTTTGTAGGTAAACTCATAAGTGATACCCTTACGGTGCATTTAGGAAGATATGTATCAAACAATACGGAAAGCATATTGGAAGGCGGAATATCATGGAAGTCGGTTTTAAGTTTAATATTGGGACTGCTTTTTATCTCTTCCGTTTTATTTATCGAATGGCGTACGCTGATCCAAAAAAATAAATTTGAGTTAAATTTTAAGATCTGGAAGCCCCGTAAGGCAGAAACAATTCATGCCGGGTAAAGCATGGTTAACCCAGCGTTGTTCGATAATGCAACTATAGTGATGAAAGCGGCCTGCCACATGCCGAATTTGCGGCTGGGTGTCATCCTGAGATATAAACTCTTGCGGAATCTAAAGGGATAATGACAAGGGTGGGATGTCATGGTGAGCTTGTCGAACCACGATGCGGGCAAAGGCCTAAGCACCATGCTTAGCACGCGGATAGGGCTCTTCGCACGTCGCCCTTCGACGGGGCTCAGGGTGACAGCCCACCTCCCCGTTCGAAACAATCTGTCATGGGTAGCTTGTCGAAGGACGACGTGCGCAGTGGCCTGTACGCCATGCTTCACCGCCATCCATCTACATATTATTCTTTGACAAACCAGGCAATAAATGCCAATCTCCATTAATAATGGCTTCTTTCTTTGCTCTCCGCCATCCTGTTTTTCAAATGCTATTGCCTGGTTAACATCATTAAACATTTCATAAAAAACCATTTTTACCGGTCTTCTTTTAAAAGTATAAGCTTTAGGGTCAATACCTGTTTGATGATCATATAATCTACTTTCCAAATTATTGGTAATACCTGTATAATAGGAATTATCCCTGCAAA
>NZ_JAQBOC010000048.1 GCF_028288225.1 Mucilaginibacter sp. | reverse complement strand
AGTGATACGGGACATTAACGCATTAACAGACGATTTGATTGAGCCTGAAGAGGCTTAATCAACGGCAAGTTGGACAGCGATCAAAGTAACCTTTATGCAGATTGTATGGGCCATTGCGACCTGTATTAATTTTTTGCATTTCCGTATCGGTGATATGCGCCCTCGCCTATTGGTTAAATAAGTTTCCATAAGCTGTTCAATTTTTTTAATGGTTCGAACCCACTGCTCCCAGACACTGAGCGTTTTTCGAACCAATTCATCGAAAATTTACGAAGAATTGGAAATTTAGATAAGAGTTTTACAATGATGTAAATTGTCTCGCGCAAATGAAAAGACACCTTTTCCAACAGAGAATAAGTATACGCAAGTACGGAAGGATGCTACTAACGAGGCGATAAATACGTTATACCTCGACAGGTACTGGTGCGCCGACCGTACGCTGTAGTAATTGGCGATAATTTGGCAGGCTTATTTTCCCGATACAGAAAATACTTCACCTATTATTATCAGCAAGTTATACTTTTTTCAGTTACAAAACAGTAACAAAAATTTGTAGTTTTAAAGTGTGAAAAATTTGTAGTTTTCCGCCTTTTTTGTCAAAAAAAACATTCCGGATATATCTTTTTTTTGATGCGACATGGTTGTTCAAATTTTTTTACCAGTTCGAGCCTATTAGGGTGCACCAAAGTGGTGTGTTTATGTTCTAATTGATCAGGTAAGCTAATATTGTATAACGTATAGAAAAAATCCTATATGAAATGATTTTAAGTAGTATGCATATTTGAAAAAGCTAATGATCTGAATGATCAGCTAAGTGTATTTAGTAACGCTATTACTGCTTAGTGTAAAAATGTTAACACACCATTTATACTATTATTATGAACAAAAAACTTCAAATTGCAATTGTACTTATAATTTCGGTTGGTGCTTTTAACAAAGCCAGCGCGCAATATCCCCGTGTCCCCCCTGCAATGCAGGCAAAATCAGACTCTATAGCGGCTATAGAAAAACAAAGGTCGGATGTTGCTTTTGAAAAAGCGATGCCAGCCATAAAGCAGGACGAAAAAAACGGCAAGCCCTTTGTACCATGGGCAGCTAAACCATCTGATCTGCCGCAGGCAAAGATCCCTGTATTTCCGGGCGCCGAAGGTGGCGGAGCATACGTTTTTGGCGGTCGTGGCGGTAAGGTAATTGAGGTAACGAGCCTGGCTGATTCGGGTCCGGGAACTTTACGGGAAGCATGCGAACAGGGAGGAGCCCGTATCATTGTATTTAATGTGGCAGGTATTATTCAATTAAAACAACCCATCAGTATCAGGGCGCCATATATTACCATTGAGGGACAAAGCGCGCCCGGTGACGGGATTTGCATAGCAGGCGAATCAGTATGGATTGATACCCATGATGTAGTAATAAGATTTGTTCGCTTTCGCAGGGGAGCAACAGATGTTGCCGGCAGGGATGATGCTTTAGGCGGCAACCCTGTTGGCAATATCATGATAGACCATGTATCAGGAAGCTGGGGGCTGGATGAAGTAATATCAATATACAGGCATGTGTATGACCGTAAAGGAAAAACCGGTGAAAAACTACCCACTGTTAATGTTACTATTCAAAACACCATATTTGCCGAAGCGCTTGATACTTATAACCATGCTTTTGGAAGTACAATTGGTGGCCTGAACAGTACATTTATGCGTAATTTATGGGCCAATAATATCAGTAGAAACCCTTCTGTTGGTATGTACGGCGATTTTGGATTTGCCAATAATGTAATATTTAACTGGTGGAACCGCAGTGCCGACGGTGGGGATAATAATTCGCTGTTTAATTTTATCAATAACTATTATAAGCCGGGCCCTATTACACCGATTGATAAACCTATAGGTCACCGCATACTAAAACCGGAATCAGGCAGGGATAAAAGATATTCCAATACTTTTGGTCGTATATATGCCAACGGTAATATAATTGATGGTAATGAAAGAGTAACCAAAAACAACTGGGATGGCGGTATTCAAATAGGCGACATGCCTGATGCAGGAAGATATTCAGACAGCATACGTGCTGATAAACCTTTTCCAATGGCTAAAATCTCTCTTATTACAGCTAAAGAGGCTTATGACTTTGTGATGGCTAATGTAGGGTGCTCATTACCAAAAAGAGATGCGGTTGATGTACGCATTGTTGAGGAGGTAAGAACCGGTAAAATTACTTATAAAGAGAATACGGACAACCACACAGGAAGCCAATGGGTTAAACATCGTTTACCCGATGACTCCTACAAAAATGGCATCATTACAGATGTTTCACAGGTTGGCGGCTATCCGGAATATAAAGGCACCCCTTACAAAGATACTGATCATGATGGCATGCCTGATGATTATGAGCTTAAACATGGTCTAAATCCGCATAATGCCGGTGATGCATCCTTATACCCCAAAAATGGCGGCGGTTATACAAATATTGAAATTTATTTAAACAGCCTTGTTCCACTGAAAACTGTAACGCCCTTGAATTAATCAATAAAAACATCAGTATTGTAATGGGCGCTTTATCCATTTTTATGGTTCATATAAAGTGTATATTAGTTGGTATATATCATTAAACTAATATCACTTTATATGAGACCAAATCTTCTGCTTTTATGCATGTTAGCAGGCATTACCTTTTTTAAGGTTAATGCACAGCAGGGCGCACTAAAAGCATATAACCTGGTATGGAACAGCCAAAGTAAAAATTCAGGCGAATCGATGCCTTGCGGTGGCGGCGATATCGGGTTAAATTTTTGGGTAGAAAATGGTGATCTATATTTTTATATTGCTAAAAGCGGCACATTTGATGAAAATAATACCTTCCTTAAATTAGGGCG
>NZ_JAQBOC010000024.1 GCF_028288225.1 Mucilaginibacter sp. | reverse complement strand
GGTGAGTCAATGCCCTGCGGTGGTGGTGATATTGGTTTAAATGTTTGGGTAGAAAACGGTGAGCTTTATTTTTATATTGCTAAAAGCGGCACATTTGACGAAAATAATACCTTCCTTAAATTAGGGCGGGTAAAGATTAAGCTCTCTCCTAACCCATTTGATAACGGTAGTTTCAGTCAGCGATTAATCCTACAGGACGGCTCTGTAATTATAAATGGCACCAGCGGTAAGCTGCACACGCAGATAAAACTATGGGTTGATGTTTTCTATCCGGTAATTCATATGGAAATGCATAGTAACCTGCCGGTAAAAACCGAGGCCGGTTATGAAAGCTGGCGATATCGCGACCGTTCGGCTAATGGAAACGAGAATAACCAGGATTCCTATAAATGGTCTAAAGATGGGGTAGTTAAAACACTAAAAGATAATATTGTATTCAAAAACAAAGCTGTTTTATTTTATCATCAAAATTCAGATACTTCTGTTTTTGACGTTACAGTTAGAGAAGAAGGACTGGAATCTGTAAAAAAACAATTATTTAACCCGCTTCATCATTTAACATTTGGCGGCATTATGTTGGGCGAAGGGATGGAACCCGCAGGCACCTACCAGGGAAAATACCTCAATACTGATTTTGAAGGCTGGAAACTGCAAAGCATCCACGCAAAAAAATCGCAAAAACTGGATATCTATTTAAATACGGGCTATGTAAATTCTGCCAGTGAGTGGGAACAAGACTTAAATAACAGCATAAAAAAAGCCACGCTTCATCAGCAAACAGCTTTGGCGAATACGGAAGCCTGGTGGAAACAATATTGGGAACGCAGTTTTATATCCATTAATCCGGATCAGGCTAATGCCAACAGTCCTGAATGGCAGGTAGGGCGCAATTACCAGTTATTCCGGTATATGCTGGGATGTAATGCGTTTGGCAATTATCCTACTAAATTTAATGGCGGCCTGTTTACTTATGATCCGGTTTTAACCGATACTTCTTATAAATACACACCAGATTTCAGGAACTGGGGTGGCGGTTTAATGACCGCGCAAAATCAACGGCTGGTATATTGGCCTATGCTTAAAAGCGGCGACTTTGACCTGATGAAGCCCCAGTTTGATTTTTACCTGCGCTCCCTTTGCAATGCTGAACTACGCACTAAAATTTATTGGGGCCATGATGGCGCAAGTTTTACTGAGCAGATAGAAAATTTTGGCTTACCTAACCGTGCTGAATATGGTTTAAACCGGCCCCCTAACTATGATAAAGGTATGCAATACAATACCTGGCTTGAATATTTGTGGGATACCGTATTGGAATTTTGCCAGATGATGCTGGAAAATGAACGTTATACAGGTAAAGATATTTCAGCTTACATACCATTCGTAGAAAGCTGCCTAACCTTTTTTAATGAGCATTACCAATACCTGGCCCATAACAGGGGGATTAAACCTTTTGATGATAACGGTCACTTAATTCTCTACCCCGGTTCGGCGGGAGAAAGCTTTAAAATGGCTTATAATTCCACTTCAACTATTGCGGCATTGCAAACAGTAATTACCCGGTTATTGGCATTGCCTCCATCCTATTTAACAGCCGAAAAACGTAAGTATTTTGAAACGATGCTTAAACGCCTGCCTCCTATCAGCTTTAGGGAATTTAACGGGCATAAAACTATAGCCCCTGCACAGTCATGGGAACGCGTAAGCAATGTGGAAACAATGCAGCTTTATCCCGTTTTTCCCTGGGGAATATACGGCATAGGCAAACCCTCCCTGGATATAGCAGTAAATACCTGGAAGTACGATACATTGGCGCTAAAATTCAGAAGCGGCATTGGCTGGAAACAGGACAATATTTTTACCGCACGCATGGGCTTGACCAAAGAAGCCGCAGACCTTACCCTATTTAAACTGAAAGATTCGGGCCGCCGTTTCCCTGCCTTTTGGGGACCTGGTTTTGACTGGACACCCGATCATAATTGGGGTGGTTCCGGAATGATTGGTTTACAGGAAATGTTGATGCAGGTTGATGATAAAAAAATCTATCTTTTCCCGGCATGGCCCAAAAACTGGAATGTACATTTTAAGTTACATGCGCCTTATAATACTACTGTAGAGGCAAGGGTTAAAAACGGAAAAGTTGAATCGTTAATCGTCTTACCAAAAGAAAGAGAAAAAGATGTGGTCAATATGTTTTAAATGTATCTAAAGAAATTACGCTCTTTTTCGCGTTCCTGCGTTATCTGCTAAATGGTATCCACGTTTCCATCTCACCTTTACCCCGGTTATCCCAGGCAAAGTAAGGTATCAATTGTATATTAACTGACCGGGGGGCTTTAGCGGATACTTCATGATAAAGCTTATCCTTCCAGTTGGTATCCTCCAAACTGGCTTTGCCTGTTAAGGCAACCAGATCGCTGTTATCGATCACTATTTTTTGCGGGGTTAAAATACCTTTTACAGATAGAGAAAGATTGAACAGTTTGGTGCCTTTAGGAACCCCTGCAGACTCCATACAATAAACTATGGGGCCACATTTTACGGCTACCTGGTTACGTGCTTCCTCTACCAATGGATTAGCTTCTACCATCTTTACCGGCATAGGCAGCCATAACTCAATCTTATCACTGATATGCCATTTGCGGTTGAGCTCCGCGTATTCGCCGGGAATTAAACAGATATGGACAGGTTTTCCATTTACAGTAACCTGTGCACCGGTTGTACACCATCCGGGTATCCGCAGAAGTACAGAGAAAGGTTTTGAAGGCGCTTCATTTATGCGAATGCTGATCTTGCCATTCCATGGATAGTCAGTTTGCTGTGATAATTTAATTTTTGAACCGTCCTTTAAATTGGTTGACAGGTTATTGCCGCCATATAAATTAACCCACACGCCCTTATCACCTATGCTATAAGCATAATCGCCCACTTCGGCTATGGTGCGGATAACATTTGGCGGGCAACAGTCTGAATAAGCAATGTAACTTACCCGGTCTTTCGACCAGCGCTGCTGAAAAGGCAGATCATCAGCAACACTAAGCGGATTGGCATAAAAAAAGTTCTTCCCGTTTAAGCTGATGCCGGATAACATTCCATTATATAAGGTTAGTTCCATAATATCCGCAAATTTGGCGTCGCCCGTTAGTTGCAGCATCCGCCAGTTCCATAGTACATTGCCCACACTCGCGCAGGTTTCATTATGAGCCGTTAAATTAGGCAATTGGTAATCGCGGCCGTAAGCCTGGTGTATTTCCTTCACATCTTTTAATAAATAGGATGTTCCGTCAGGCGAAGCGCCATCATATAATGCACCGCAGCCACCAGTTACATACATTTTCCGGTTAACCACATCATCCCAAACCAGGTTGAGGGTATGCATTAAGGTTGGGTCTCCCGTTTCGGCATAAACATCAGCTGCGCCTGCATACAAATAATTGGCCCTTACAGCGTGACCGACAGCCTGCGTTTGCTGACGGAAAGGTATACGGTCCTGGTTATCATCGGTACCATCCTTCATTAAACCTCTTATATCAATTAAGTTTTTTGCCAGCTCCAAATATTTAGGATCATGTGTTGTACGGTACATCTCTACCACGCCCATATAATGTGATGGGCAAATAGCATTGCGCGCCAGTTCGGGAGACGCGGTTTTATAAAAACGATATAAGTAATCAGTCGCCTTAATAGCAATGTTTAAAAAGCTTCTTTTACCCGTAGCCCGGTAATGTACACAAGCCGCGGTCATTAAATGTCCTAAATTATAAGTTTCAAAGTTCAGCCTGTCCCCGAAAGCTTTTGACGAGTTTGGATGATAACGTTCATCTATTAAAGTAGGTGTATGGATATAACCATCCGGCCGTTGTGCCTTAGCGAACAACGCGATGGTTTTATCCATCAATGCGTCGAGCTTCTGATCTCTGGTTACAGCATACATGGCTGCCACACCTTCAAACAGCTTATAAAAATCCCCATCCTGAAATGGCGGCCCAACATGTGTGCCCGTATCCAGCCCTGCTGCAATTTCAAAATTTTGAGTAGCATGGCCCATTGTCGGATCGGTATATATTTTCCACAGATTAGGAAGCATTGAATCCCGGCATACCTTAAACCTATCCGCCCAAAAACCTTTGGTCCAGATCACTTCATCCATATTCACACTGCTCAATTTAGCAAACGGGCTTGCAGCAGTATTTACCAAAGCCTTATTTTGAGCGTAAAGGCAGTTGCCGCCAAACAGCATCATAGTTAATATCACCGTTTTCCTGAACACATTTTTCATACTAACCAATTTTACAATTAATAACTCACCTCTATAATTTTTACGGGGCCTAATAAACCGGCAGGTAATAATGGTTTTTTATCCAGCCGGAAAGGTGCGTTAGTCCAGGTTATACGTTTGTCTTCAGGCAAAGCCTGGTCACCAATAATCCGGTTTGCCCAGGTATTGCTCACCTCTATCCTGAGCTCATTGTTACCTTTCTTTAAGGCTTTGCCAATATTTACACGATAAGGATATGTCCATGCAGTGCCGCAATGTACACCGTTAAGATATACATCAGCTAAATTGTCAACCTTGCCTAAATCTAGCCATACCTCGTTATCTTTATCCGGAGTTTTTTGCCAAGTAAATGTTTGGTTATAGCTTGCCGTACCTGAATAATATTTGATACCCTCATCCGCATTTTTACTCCAATCCTGTAAGCTTGTAAATGCTACCGGCTGCGGGCCTCCGTAAGCTCTGTCAAACTTAACAGTCCAGTCTTCTTTTAAAGTTTGTGTGGTTCTATTAACAGGCCAGTTGCTTCGTTTTTTTGATGCCGCTACCTTGGCTGGATGCCTTAAAATAACAAAAACCGACCCGCTGCCATCCAGTTTTACTGGCAGTACTGTTCGTCCGTTTTGTATCTTCCAGTCACCAGCCATTCTTATTTCACCGGTAAGCGCGTCCCATAGTTCAGGTATCCGGCCAGATGATCTTAATGACAGTGTTATGGTACGCTGCTGTGCATGTTGATTTGAAATAAAATAGCTGTCAAACCCCTTGCCTGTCCTGTGGTTCCAGGCAATATCCCTGGCATAATTTCCGATTGAATCAGTTACGATAACATCCTTTATGATACCTAATTTATTAAAATCAGCATAATGGTAAGGCCCGGTCAATAGTCTGCCCTTTTGAACCGATGCCGTAAAAAGTTCTGCTGCTGCCCGTTTTACCGTTTGGTCATCTGCTATCCCCGGCGCTTTTATTGGATGGCTGTTCATAATAATAGTAGCGCCATCCTTAACCAGCTGCCGTATTTTTTTTATGGCCTGCGGCGACATTAATGAGCTATCAGGCGACATGGGGTGTGATCCCGGTATAACCAATATCCCATAGCTTGCTCCGCCGGGCAATACTATTCGCCCACTTTTTACTGTAGCCAATCTTAATAAAGCATCAAGGTTAATAGAATCATAAGCATAACCATGTAACGCATCTACCCATTTGTCAGGATCAGCCATATTAGCTGAATTGGTAACCCCATCCGGGATAACCCGCATGGGATTGCCTTTATTTGCCAGCCTTATGGCTTCCTGTTTAACCCGTTCTTCGCCAAATATACCCGGCAGTGTGCTAACCAGTCTGTCAGGTAAAATAGCCCTGCGTGGTGTTTCCTCGCCGGTAAACACGGCAATATCCGTTACCGGATGGCCCATTTGTAATATAGCTTCGCAATGTTGAATATATTGTATCCATGCTTCTCCCGGCTTCCACCAGGTTTGATCGCGCTGAAAAAATGCACCTATACCATCCAGCGTCATGCCTGGCTTACGGTTAAGCCAGGGGTTCAATACATCTACATGAAACACATAGCGGTTAATGCCCGCCGCAAAATTACGGTCGGCAATACCCTTTAACATTGCAGGGTGCTCATCCCACATCAGGCGCAGTTCTGTAAAAGCTTCAGCCTGGATAATATTTTTCCCATAGATATGCCCCCCGGAAATAACGTCCAACATATCATTCGGCTTATCATGTGTGGGGCTCCGCAGCCAAAACTCGCCCATAGGAATATCTGCCTGGCTATAATGCAGCATGCCATCGCTGGTAAATACGGGAGCTACACTTTCCGCGCTAAAGCTGTAGCCTTCTGCATGTGCCAGCTTAGCCATAGTGCCATAAAAATTAGCAACAACCAGTTCGGCAATAGTTTGGCGGACATCGCTTAATACTTTTTCAGCAACATCCGCGCTTTGAACAGGTACGCCTGCCATAACCGGTAAATATGGTAATAAGTCATATCCCCGGCGCTTTTTAAATTCAGCGGCAAATACCGGCGACCAGTTTTGACTGCCGCATTCCCAACTGTCTATGTGAAAAATTTTAAGCACACGCTTGGCTACATCTGGCCCAACCTGCTTTACTACCTCCCCAAACCAATGGTCAAACTGTACTTTGGCTGCTTCAGTACTAAATTTATCACACTCCAAACCGCTGCCGACCCCGCCTGTGGCATTGGTACGGCCGGTTGAGGTATGCCCGATACGCAAAATGGTCCAGTTACCCACCGGCACGTTCCAATTTACACGGCCATTGGCATCAAGTTCATTGGTTATATCAATGATTTTATCTTTCGGTATACATAAATTATCCGGCACTTGCTGTTTAGTTGTCCGCTTGCTTATCCGCCAAACCTTCCCTGTTTTACCTTCAAATTGATGAATTTCAGATTCGGATGAAAGCACTATACCTGAAAATTTCAACGTCGGTTTCCATTTCGCAAAATCAATATCTTCAGCACCCGGCTCCGTACCTGCTTTATCATAAGTAAGGCGGAAATATCTTGCTGTAACTGGTATAATATCATTGGTAATATCCGCGTCGCCATCTTGCCATCCGCTTCGGGGCGGTTCAAGTTGGGTTAAGTTCTTAAAGTTTTTACCATCATTGCTGTACTCCACACCCATTCTTTCCGACTGAAAGTTACTAGCATTGGCATGGATCACTAATGACCTGCAGGTAAAAGGCGCATCAAAGGCTAATTGTATCCAGCAGGGTTCATTACTCGTAAAGCTCTTTTTATTATCCGGTTCAACTAAAAACTGTACATCAGCACCGGTACTGGCTGTAACTTTAGGTATCATAGTTTTGGTGGTTATCCCACTACCTTCTGGCGAAGGGTAGGCCAACACTTTAATATCTTTATAATAGCCTTTATAGCTTTGTGGTTGAGGCAGTGTATCATTATATAATTTTCCGCCTGTGGTTAAAGTTTTTGTCCATACCACCTTTTGCATAGAAAGTTCCGGCGTAATCCATGGCCCTCCCGCTACCGCAAAACCATCACAATCATGCATGGCTACCTTAACACCATATTTATCAGCTTCGCTCATGGCAAAGCGTATCATATCCCACCAGGGCTTGGTTAATTGCTGAACAGGCGGGTTTATATAAGATGGCGTAGCAGGGCCCTTAATTGTCATTAAATAAACGCCGCCAATGCCTTCTTTTTGCAAGGCCTTTAAATCCGCCGTTATTCCTTCACGGGTTATACTGGCCTGCATCCAGTACCAAAACACCCATGGCTTTGCAGCCTGCGGCGGATGCAAAAATGTCTGTTCAAGCTCGTCCTTAACCATTACCCTCCCCCCAACTTGTGCAGATACCGATAAAGTTAACCAACCGGGCATGCATAAGTACAGGAGTATTATTTGAATAAACTTTTTCATATCAGCAATTGATTTCATACCTCGTAATGGCGCATTTATATCGGTGATCATTTTTTTAGTTAAACTTTATCGATTTAGCTAACGTTATCGCTTTGTCCATATTAGTTTTACAAGGCAGCAGGTAAAAACTGTACTGATAAGATTTGGCAGGTACCTGGTATTTTTCCAAAGGCGCCCCCACATCCGACCAACTATCATTTCCGCCTACACCCATCTGTATCAAATCAATATTTAAGGTTATAAATCCGGCGTCTTTCAGTTTATTGGTATGCTTTGCCGTTTCTATGTTTTTCTGCGTATAGGGCCAGGCACTCATGCTTAATAAGCTGTCGGCTACCACCAGTAAGCCATTTGAATTTTTGTCGGCCAGCCACATCCATCTCACATCAGTTCGGTTACCGGTTTCCTGCGGCACTACGTATGGTTCATTAAACTGGCTGATCGGTTGTGTATAAATTCCTGCTTCAGCACCTGTACGCCGGTCTATATAATTTTCGTATGGCCCTCTTCCATACCAACTTACCTGATTATAAGCTTGTTTGATCCCCGCCTGCATACCAACTTTAGGTATATTAGGCAATCCGGATTTTGTGGTTAGTGCATAATTAACTTTCAATACGCCATTGCCGTTAAGCCGGTAAGTTACTTTTACCCGGGCGCTATCCTGAATTAAAGTATAATTGCTTATCACCTCAATTAACCCATTAGCCAGCTTTGCAGCGTTTATACTTGTTAACTTTGGTTCATCCCGGTACCATGGCTTTAGCTTTTTATTCGCTTTCCAGCCACGGCGGTCATTATCAGTTAGCAGACGCGTAAAATGAGGTAACAAGGGTGCATCTATTTGCTCCTGGTTATCATGAATGTAGGATATTAACGCCCCGTTATTTTTTGAGATGGTTACCTTAAAATCTTTACCACTCACCGTATAGGCATCAGCATTGTTTTGTAATGTTAAAACAGGATATTTCTTTACCTTGTTTTTCACGACAGGAATCCCTGTAAACGCAAATTGATCTGAGGCTATCTCATATCCTTTTGACACCCATGGTTCATCTTCCCGTAAGGTGAAATGTATATCTGCCAGGTATTCGCGGCCCGGTTTAATGACAGGTAAATAAGCGGCTATGGATAATAAAGTATCATGGCCGCCAGGTAAATTAATGGTTGGCAATGATTTAACTGTTATGATCTTCCCGTCTTCCCTAACCTGCAGATTCACATTATAATACCCCAATGGTCTTACTGAACTCCAATTTTTTATGTTGATAATAGCTTTGACAGTATCTGCGAGCTTACATTCAATGCGCTGCTGTACATGTTTCAGTTCGTAAATGGCCGGTTTTGGACGGCCGTTAGGGGCCACGATGCCTTTAATGGTAAAATCATCGTAATACTTTTCGCCGTAATCACCTCCATAAGCATAAAACGGGACTCCGTTTTGATCCTTCTTCAGCAATCCCTGATCCTTAAATTCCCATATCGCGCCGCCTATAATCCGTTTCGTTGTGCGCCATTGCTCCCAAAACTCCTTCAGATTGCCGTTGGAGTTTCCCATAGCATGTGAATATTCCACAAAAAATATAGGTCGATGATCGCCGTTTGGTTGATTAGCCAATAGCGGCGCTGTAAATAAACCGGGGTACATACGGCTGATGATATCTACATAAGGCTGATCAACCGGGTTTTGCAAACGATGAGAATGATCATTGGTTTTCGGGTATTTCGGATCATCCGACTCAATATAACCTTCTGCTTGGGGTGTGCCCTGCGCCGGTTCATAATGTACGGGGCGGGTAATATCAAAATCATGCACCCATCCAGCCATAGCGGCATGGTTTGGCCCGCGCCCCGCTTCATTACCTAAGCTCCATATAATAACGCTGGGGTGATTTTTATCACGCATCACCATACGGGTAACCCTGTCTAAATAAGCGCCTGTCCAAATAGGGTCGTTGCTTAATTTTGAGCCAAGCCCATGCGTTTCTAAATTAGCTTCATCAATTACCAGGATACCGTACTGGTCGCAAAGATCGTACAGGTAGGGATCCATTGGGTAATGGCTGGTACGAATACAATTAAAATTAAACCTTTTAATTGTTTGCACATCCCTTAAAATATCCTCGCGCGATAATGCCTTGCCTTTAACCGGGTCATGGTCTGGCCGGTTAACACCGTATAAATAGGTTACTTTACCGTTTATTAATAGCTTACTGTCTGTTTTAGAAAACTCAATACTCCTGAAACCAACTTTACAGCTTTTTACCTCCATTATATGGCCTGTGCTGTCTTCCAATGAAAGCGTAAGCGTATAAAGGTTTGGAACTTCATCGCTCCATTTATCCGGATTCTTTACTTCCGCCTGCATTAAACCGAATTTTACATTGTCTAACCGCGGATAGATCTCATTGATAATGCTCTCCACGCTTTTATCCAAAGGCTTTGCCAATACAGGCTGGTTATGCTTATCATATAATTGCGCCTTCAACCTGTAGCCTGATATGGGTTTACCGGTCAGATTTTCTATCCTTGGGCGAATGCTTAAAAGCGCGTCCTGATAATCTTTGTCTAATTTGGTTTGATATTGAAAATCAGCAATACGTATCTTAGGCTCTGCTAGCAACATTACTTCACGGTGAATACCGCTCAAACGCCATTGATCCTGGTCTTCCAAAAAATAGCCGTCTGTCCACCGTACTACCTGCACCGAAACTGAGTTTTCGCCAGCCTGCAAATACGGCGTTATATTAAATTCTGATGGCAAAAAACTATCTTCGCCATAACCTAAAAATTTGCCGTTCAGCCAAACTTTAAAACCGGAACTTACCCCTCCAAAGTGTAGTGTAATGTTCATATCTTCCCAGTTTGCGGGAATAGAAAAAGTACGCTGGTAATTGCCCACTCCGTTATCTTCAACCGGCATGTGCGGCGGATTAACCGGCCTGAACGGATATACCGCGCTTTTATAAATGGGCTTACCATACCCCTGCATTTCAATACTGGAAGGAACACTGATCTTTTTCCAACCATGCACCCTGCTTTGATAAAAACTTTTAGGCGTGTCGACAGGTATAGGCGCATAAAAGAAATCCCAATAACCGTTTAAGGAAAGCATGCGGCCTGATTTTTCCCTGTCTCCTGCTATTGCTTCCTTAATATTACTGAAAGAATAAGCGGTTGCATGCGCCGGCTGCCGGTTTATACCGTCCACCGATTGGTCTTCCCAGGGATCAGGATGATAAATGATTGGGGCCACAGGCACGGGGGCAGGCGTTTTATCTACCAGTTGAGCATGAACCAGCATAGGTAAAATTCCCAATAACAGTAAAGTGAATTTTATTTGCTTTAACATCCTATATTGCATTATAGTCAATCACAAATGTTTCTCCTTTTTGCATTTGTATCTCGTAAACATTTTTTCCCTTTGCCATAACCATTGTTTGTTTACATACCGGCGCAGTTTTACTTTTAAAGCGCAGTATGCCATTGCCTTCATCAGCGCTTATCCTGATCTGTTTAGTGCTGCAATATAATTTTATAGCACCATTGGGTGTAGGTATCGCCCCTTCCATCCATTGTAAGCCGCCAAGGTTAGGTTCTACTATATACGCTTGATATCCGGGCGATAAAGGTTTTACCCCTAAATAGTATTTCCCTAGTAAATATATCGGGCTTGCTCCCCAGGCATGGCATAGGCTTTTGCCAAACGGCCGCCCATACATGGCATAAATATCAGCGCCGGTCTTAGTTGGATCGTATTCTTCCCAAAATGAAGTTGCGCCCAGTTTAAACATACCGCCCCAGTAATTTTTCATTTCCTTTAACACATACGGTTGTTCGCCCATAGCACATAAAGCCTCTAACTCATAAAACCGCATGTATGGGGTAGTGATCTTTTGTATCTTGTCATTCAGCAGTACATGTTGTTTTACTTCCTGTTTTTGCTGCTCCGTAAAGTAATTGAAGAAGATACCGAACATATTAGCGTACCGGGTAACATTAGCGGTTTGCACGCCATTTACCCGGCTATGTACCAGCGCGTGTTGTTGGCTGTTCCAGTAATACTTAAATATCTTTGTTTTTAAATCAGCAGCTAATGCATTGTATTTCACAGCTCCCATCGGATCATTATTTAATTCGGCGCATAGCGACATGGTTTCCAGGCTTCGGCAAAACAGCATTTGTTCAAAGCTTACCTCGCCTTTTTTACTTAAGCCATCGGCCCAATCAATAAATACCCAATCGCCGGGTAAGCCTACCATCATGCCATCCTTATTGCGCCGCCCTAAACAATAATCCATCAGGCTTTGCATACGCGGATAAAACTGTTTAATAAATGTTTTATCACCAGTATATTGATAGTAATCATAAATACCTAAAAACCAATAGAAGGTATAATCCATAATGGTATTGATATGGCTGGTTACCGGGTCCTTGCCACGCAAGGCCAGCATGGTACGGCTAACGGTGGGCGAATCAAAAAAAGAATAATAGTTCATCAGGTAACTCTGGTAAGCATCACCAGACCATATCCACCTGTCACGCTTAATACCGTCTATAAAAAACTCGCGCGTAGCCAAATGGAGCGTATATTTAGCCACATCGTAAATCTTGTTCACTTCCTCGTCTGAACAATGAAAACCGCCACGTTCATTAAGCGGCGCATACTCATACAGCATAGAAACGGAATCCACGCTAATACTCCCATCAAACTGCACATTTATATAACGGAACGCTTTGGACAGTTCCATTACCGAGTCCTTTTTATGTGGCTCGCTGACAGTTAACTCATCCAGCGTTTCGCAGTGATCGGTTGATAACGCTTCTTCCTTCGATTCACCATAATAAATATGCAGTTTGCCCCTGCCCTTTAAACCATGCAGTTTTACAAAGCCAAAGGTTTCTTTTCCAAAATCCAGGAAAAATGAATGAGGTGCTTTATCACTTTTAACGGCATATTGGGGTTCTGTTGGCAGTTTGAACTGTGATGGCGGGGAGAGAATATTATTAAAATTCCAGGAACCTGCATTTAAATAAGTTGTCCCTGATTTATCCGACACCGTACCTGTAGCGTCTATCCATTCCTTATCTTCAAAAGTTACCAACCATGTATCATCGGATACAATGGTTTTCCCCTGTACAAATATGGAAGGCACGTGGTTCTGACAATAGACCTTTAAACTCAGTTTATGATGACCCGCGGGAACTGTGATGCTTTTGGGATAGCCTGGAAACGCTTGCCCGTCAACCTTAACATTATATATACCTTCCACGTTCAGTTTTACTTCTTCGGCAGCAGGGACATTAAAATCTTTATGAAATTCGATCAAAACATAATGACTGTCCATTTTCCATAATACAGGCAAAAAGGAATCACGATCTGTACGCCGGTTTTGCATTTTGTTGCCCAGCCAAATTTCATAATCACCCGGATACCATATCCAGGTAGCTTTTTGTGCAAACGCCAGATCAGTAAAAAGCACCATTATCAAAAGCGTAGCGAATGCTATATGATTTTTCAAATTTTTAGCTTTAATAACTTTCATAATTAATGTCCGTCAAATATCAAATACAGGCAAATCATAACAACCACTAACAGGACCCAGGCAATTTTTACCCGTTTGGTTGGCTTCAAAATATTGCGCATAAACTCTTTGTCTGGCTGATATATAACCGGCGATTGATCTGCAAGAGAAATGATAATGGCTACTATCATCAAAAAGGAAAAAATGTAAAACGATAACAGTAAATAATGCGGCCAAAAGGTATACTTATCTGCAGTAAATACCCATAAGTAAAGTACGCCAACACCCAAACTAAATGCCGAGCCAACCGATAAAATAACATTAACCGCGGTGCGGGTAGTACGTTTCCAGAATACAGTTAGCAAAAAAACAACCGACAATGGCGGGGCGATAAACCCTAAAACAGATTGGAATACATCAAATAGATTTAACCCCCTGATATTATCAATAGCTAAAGCGATGATGATAGCCAGCATACAACCCACCACTACCGCCATACGCCCCACTTTAATGATCTGTTTGTTATCAGCAGACGGATTGATATTTTTCACATAAACATCCATAGTAAAAACCGTGCTTAACGAGTTAAGCGATGAGCCAATAGTGCCCACTAAAACCGCTATGAGCACAACTATAACCAAACCGTTTAACCCGGCCGGAAAAAGATGCGTTACCATTGTCATATAAGCTTCAGCCGGGTCTTTTAAGTTAGGGAACAGGATGTAACATAATATACCCGTAAGGATAAATAAGGGCAGCGACAATATTTTAAGCCAGCCTATAAAGTTTACGCCTAACTGTCCCTGTTCCAGATTTTTAGCGCCTAATACTGATTGTACCATTGCCTGATCGGTACAAAAGAAAGCTACTGCCGCCACCGGGTAACCTAAAAGAATAGCATACCATGGATATTTTGTGTCACTTCCCGGATGAATAAGGTTCCAGTAATTGGCGGGCACATGATGATACACCGCTGATAACCCGCCTGCTTTTATAACTCCTGTAATAGTAAGCAGTAAGGATACCGCTATCAATAAGATCATTTGAAAAATATTCACCCTAGCGATTGCTTTTAACCCGCCTGCAAAAGCAAATAACCCGGCGAATGATACTAATGCAATTACTGATTCCCACATGGGGATGCCTAATATTTGCCGCACCAAATACCCTCCTGCAAATAAACCCAGGGATAACCAGGAGATCAGTATTTTGATAAGGGCATACCAGGCCAATATATTTTGGGTACTGTCGCCATACCTGTTACCCATAAACTCGGGCATGGTACTTACTTTGGCTGCCAAATATTTAGGTGCGAACACTATAGCCAGCAACAGTAAAAATATAAAGGCATACCAGTCAAAATTCACCGCCACAATACCAGTGGTATAGCCAATACTGGCGTAGGCAAGCAGCATTGACGGCCCCACATTAGTACCCCACATATTAAAACCAATACTTGCCCAGCCTAATGATTTATTAGCGAGAAACAGGGTATCGTTTTTATTCTTCTTGTCTATAAAACTGGCCCTGTAGCCAATAATGACCAAAATAATGATGTATGCAATTACAATCGCATAATCAAGTGAGGTTAAATTGGTAGCCAGGTGTCCCATTATGCGTTTAATTTATCAGCTGATAACCCGTATTCGGCCAATATATCAGCAACTTTTACAGGCATCCCGGTTTGTAATGATTTGTCCATAGCTTGTAACAGGGCTACGGTACCAATGCCCTCTTTAATATCCGGATAGGCGGTTTCGCCGCTCTCTATACAGTCTGCAAAATATTCCAGGTAATTTTGATATTCGCCCGCATGATGACTTTGCCCTTCAAACCGGAAATAATGCTTCATTACCGCATCACCCCAGTAAATTATTTTTTCCTCACCAGTTTTATCGGTAACAGCATATCGTAGTTCATGGTAATCCGCTTGTGATGCTCCTTCAGTTCCTCTTAAAATGCAGCTCATGCCGCTATCTCGTTGCGCGGGCTGGGTTGGCCCGGTATAAGCACCGCTCACCCTTGCAATACGGCCGTCAGCAGCTCTAAAAATAAAGTGCATAGTGTCTTCATTTTTTAAGCCCAACTTTTTGCCGTTACTGCTATTGATTCCATATCCCATAACCTCTTCAATATTGGGTAAATACCAACGAATAAAATCTACCGGGTGGCTTAATCCGCCGTATAACCATTTGAAAGAGGATTCCAATGCCCATGGTTTTTCCAGGAACCATCGGTGATCGGCATGATATTGACCCTCTATGGTTATCAACTCGCCGATAAGGCCTGCTTCATAGTCTTTTCGCTGCCTCTTTGCTGGTTCAAAGAACCGTGAACTTTGGCCTACGAAAACCTTTTTACCGGTACTTTCTACCAGTTCCAGCAGTTCCTGCGCTTTTGAAAGATCATCAATAAAGGGTTTGGTACAAACTACATGCTTACCATGCAGCAGGGCTTGCTTTACATGCTCGGCATGTAAATGATCGGGGGTGTAAATGGCTACCACATCAATTTCAGGATCATTCAGCATATCCTGATAATTGGTAGTATGGCTGTGAAAGTTAAATTCCGCTGCACGGGATTTACACATTTCAAGATTGCTATCACACACCATTTTCAATTCGTATTTCGGGCTTTGCAATGCTGCTGACATGGTGCTTCTGCCCTCTCCTAATCCTAATATGCCTAATTTTAACATGTGCTGTTATCTATTATATTAATGGCTTTAAAAAAACCCATACTTCACGCGCTTTGGTACCCGGAATGCCCTCCTGGTATTTTTTCATCAGGTCATTCCATTGTACCGTTTTAGGGTTGTTCTTTGTAGTTTTGGAGTTCAATTTATCCAGACTTTCACCCTTTGGTATACTTATAACCAGCATTAGCTGCCTGCCATTTTTAAAAACTAACAGCTGCTGAAAACCGGCATTACAAAAGCCTTGCGAAACCTCCGGCCATTTTTCAAACTGGGTAGCGTGGTAGTGCAGATACTCCTTTTGGAGTTTTGTATTTTTAACCAAATCAGCAGTAAGTAAAACATTATCCCATTCTTTAGCCAGCTTTTCTTTACCGCAACGTTCCTTACGATTAAAATTATAGAATGGATGATCGTAAACCTTAATCATACATCCCGGATATTGATCGGCGATCTGTTTTTTCAGCGCATCCGGCTTATCTAAAAAACCATAAATCGCTAAATGATTATTCCATTGGTAAATAGCTGTTAATGGGATATGATTTTTCTTGCAGATTACAATTATCAGATGATCGTCTGACTTAATTCCAACCCGCTCAATTATCTCTAATACTATTGGCGTGCGGCTATTTTTAAAATCATCGGCATAACCCCCAAAAAAATTCAATAAAACAAACAGGAATACGCAAAGTATGCCGTTTGCCCTTGTAATTTTATTAACTGATTTTGGTTTACGCATACAGTTAAGGCTTTACGTGATTAATGGGCTGGTTGTCAGCGTTAACTTTAATACCTGTAAGCAGATACCGGTATTCAGGTTCCAATCCTGCCTGGTTTTTTATTTTATCGGCAACGTGCGGCCCGTTGTTCTCCCATACATTGCCGGGGCCGTTGGCATTCTTCAAGAATTTTTCAGTGGGGGTCCAGTTGTCTTTTACCGTAAAATAGGATGACCCTTCATCGGTATATAAGTAAAACCAATGTTGCGGGTCATGAGCATAGCTTACTTTATAGATGTTATCAATATAATTACTGTCAATAATCGAATTGAGTTGTGTCGATAAGGTATAGATTCCGGCAACATCATACATGTGTTTGGCATAATGATGCACCTTGTTTGCCTTGATGATATTATCGCTCATCGCATTAGCGGCCTTCGTCCAACCCCAGCCAACGCTTATCCCGGAGTAAGACACATCAGCAATCTCATTATGTGCTATTAGTATTCCCTTTACATAACCCGCGCTAATACCCAAGCAGCCCCAATCTTCGTTAGTTACATCTGTTACTAAATTGTTTTCGATATGTTCATTGGTACAAACTTCCAGCGGTTCCCGTGGATTGTATGGTAAATGGGTTTCAAAACCCTCGTCTGAATACATACCCACTTGTATTCCCGTTCCACCAATATCCCGAAATAAATTACCTTTTATTTCATCATCATGCGTACCCTTTACATAATCCAATCCTGTTGAGGCCAAATGATTAAAGGTGCAATTTTCAAAGCCGGTATGGTTTACATAGGTTAATTCAACTGCCGCGGGCGGGCGGCCAATCCAGGCCTGGTTTTCCAGGCCGGCTTTTTCGTGCGTTCCTTTAATTTTCAGTTTATACGCCTCCAGCAGGTACATGCCTGCCTGCAAAGGTACATGGCCTTGCAGGGATGGCCGCAGCCAGGTAGTATATACAAAGCTTAACCCTTTAAAAAACACGTAGCTTACGGGTCTTTCCAGCGTGCCCGTTACCTGTACTAATTTTTCAAGTGAGGGTGCAATTACTTTTGCGGCAGATAGGTTTTCGCCCTTACGGGGCCAGTAGTAAATTTTGCCGGCAGGCAAATCCTCATACCATTCGCCGGGTCGATTCAAAAACGATAAGGAATTAGTTAAATAAAAAGCCGAATTACCATTCATCTTATGATCCTTATCAATTACCGGGGCCGGCCAGGGATGTTCAAATTCTAAACGGCTTTCAGGCTGGTAAAAGGTAAGGTTAGCTTTATTCCCCTCAACGGTGATAGATTTCATCCGCAAATTAGCAATGGCCCACATTTGGTGGATTACCATTTCCATTTGACCTGGATCTTTTGGTAAGCCTACTTTAGGAACAGCTATGTATATTTCCTGCTTTACTTTATTTAAGGATAATATCCGGCCCATATCTTCATCGGTATCACTTTCCCTTGCCCTGACAGCCTTTTTACCATTGATCCAAAGTTGCCTGAACAATAAAGTATTACCGCCAACCTTCGGAACGTGTGCCTCCCAAACCCTGCCTTGTGCTTCGGTTGGTAAACCAGATATATGGATTGCGGCTCTTTTCCAATTATTTACTGCTGCGCCGCCGCTGATAACCGGCCTCGCATTCGGCGCATTTTCTATAAGGGTTGGTGATGAAGCCGTTCCTGAATCTTCCGGGCGAATGAACAGCGGTTCATCTAATATATATTCACCATCTTTTACGATAATATGAATCCCTCCTGCTACAGCAGCATACTTTAACCGGCGTAATTCGCGCGCCTGCCGTATTGCTGCCGCAATCGTCAGTTTGGGATAATCCCTTGTACCTGCATTCGCATCATTACCGTTTGGCGCCACCCATATTTCGGCAGCATAACTATTTTTGCCGAATACCGACAGTGTACAAATAAGGAATAAACAGGTCAACAATTTCATTTAGCCGGTTGAAATACTGATTTTACGTACGCGGTATTAGCGCCAAAATTCTTCTTCACATTTTTAGGGTCATTCGCATCGCGCGAACGTTCAATTACCAGCCAACCATGCCATCCCATTTGGTCAAGTGCTTCCTTAACTTTTAGCATATTAATTTTAGGATCATTTTGCAGCCACACGCCATCATCATCCGTACAGTGGATCTGTATGATCTTATCTTTGCCTAAAAGCTTTAATTCGGAATTTAAATCACGCCCGTTCTTTATCGCGTTTGAAAAATTAAAATAGCTTTTTATAGCAGGCGAACCTACATCCTTTAATAACTGCAATTCCCCTTTGGCATCAAGGGCGGTTTCTATGCCAATTACTACGCCCGCATCCTGCGCCATTTTACCTGCAATTTTTAACCGTTCAACCACCGCGGGGCGCAGCTCCGGGTTTTTAACCAGGTCGCTGTTCACCCCCATTGGCAAAAAAGCAACTTTAACATTCATTGCTTTCATGGTATTGATACAATCCCGCACAGCTTGTATAGCTGTGGGCCTTGTGGCAAACGACTGGGAGAAAAAACCGGTCATGGCGAGGGAACATAGCTCTACATTCAGTTCTTTCGCTTTGTTTAAAAATTGCAGCCTTACTGTGTCTGTCGCCCATTTATTATCAAAGGTTGGCCTGTCGCCTAAACCACCCATATCTACTTCTACGCCATCAGCGCCAATATCTTTGGTCAGCGGTATAGCTCCCAGCTTTTGCCGTTTTAATATCATGATGTCGGCAACAGCCACATTATACGCATTTTGGGCATGTGTTATTTCAGGCGATAGGCTAATACCCAACATTATGATGATGCCTGCAAAAAGTGATTTCCTGTACATTGTTTTTTATTTAGTGCCTGGTTCTCTTGGCGTCATTTCAAATACATGCTGTAAATTGGCTAAACCCATTACAGCATCAGGGGGTAGGTTTTGCCCGTGATCACCAAATACATACATTTTTGGTTCCTTTTCTATAGTTACCCCCGACTCATCAATGTTTCCATCCTTATCTTCAATAGCCTTAATATTGAGCCGGAAATTTTTCGCTACGAAGTGGTAAAGCGGAAAACGCTTCGATGGGCCGTAGTCATGTTTATCATTGGGTAAATGCACATTCTCCACCATATCGCTTTTACCATAGTACCCGTATATTTTTTTAAGGTATGGGAAATCATGTTCAGGCATGTGAGCGGTCCAATCGCTTCCGTCAGATATTAACAGTTGCGGATTTGGCGCCGCCATTGCTGCGATTTCTACATTATCGGTTCCGCCCCCGGCAAAGTGGATAGGCATGCCGCTTTCGCAGGGGCAGCCGCCATAAAAGTAACTGGAAACAGAAACAACCGGTGCGCTCAGCTTGATACGCGGATCAAGCGCTGCCATTAATACAGTATGACTACCGCCGCCCGAACCACCGCTGATACCTACCCTTGCGGGGTCAGTTTCCTTCAGGCTCAGCACGTAATCTAAAATACGGATAGCGCCTAAAGTTTGCACTACCTGTGCCATGCTTGTACGATGATCTTCTGCCTTAAATTGCAATAAGGATTCGCCCCAGGCAAAAAGGTCATAGCTGTAAGCCATACAACCCATCCTGGCTAAAGTAGCACAGCGAAGCTGGCAATCGGCACGGTAACGCTGCTTTTCCCAATGGCCGTCCGGGCTTAATATTACCGGTATCTTCCCTTTAATGTTTAAAGGCCGGTAAATTGATCCGTTAATATACAGGCCAGGCAAAATCTCGATAGCTATATTTTCTACCGAATAGCCATTATATATTCTTTTTGGCGTGATGATCGGTTTTGATTTAGGTCTTTCGGGCAAAGGCGACAGGTTAAGCGCCTTATACAGCTCCGGGCGAAGCAATGCTTTTCGCTGCTCCCAGCTTTTTACATCATGGTATAATTTAGCCATACTATCCAGTTTGTCCCAGCCATCCTTTATCGCCCAGTTATTATATTCATAATCCTTTAGCTTATACGTTGCCGCGCCTTCCTTATTTACCTTCATGTCCAGCGGAGCTAATACATTGGCAAGGGTTTCATCGGCCGTATTCCTAAAACGCCAGTCTGCATAGGTTACTACTTTATCTTTAACCTGCGCTTCAGAGTATTTAATTTTAACATGGAATCTGGCCTGTATTTCATCCAATACTTCCTTCAATTTTTTTTTATACTGATGGTCAGTATCCTGCTGCGCCAGCAATACTATTGGCAATAACAGTAACACGTTTATCAGGATACCTGATTTTAAACTTCTCATGGTTTTAAATTAAAGATCCTTTGTATCCCCTTGTACTACCGGCGGGGTATATCCGTCAACTTTTGGCCATTCGCCATTTTTAATTTCTTCAAGCACCAGTTTCGACGGATCAATCACCACATGCTTAATACGCTCCCTGCGCCAGGTATAAACTATGTGCACCAGGCCGTCAGTCGTTTGTATTACAGACGGGTAAGAGTATTGGCTGATCGGCGAATCTTCCAGTATCAATGCCGCATACCACGTTATCCCATCATTGGATACCGCAACGTTAAGCGGGGTTCTTGCCCCTTTTGTTTCTTTTCCCGGTGGTAATACATGATTATAAACCAATAACTGGCGGCCATCCTTTAAGGTAACCGCATCAATACCCGAGTTATTATTAGGCAGGGCCGATGGTTTAGGCGCTGTCCAGGTATTGCCGTTATCGCTCGACCATGCCTCGTATATGGCACGGTTTTGTGTACGGCAAAGCATTTGCACCTTACCATCCTTATGCAATAAAATTGCTGGTTGTAAAGCTTTAACAGTTTTACCATCATTTAATGGCGGAAGTATTTTCCAGCTTTTACCCTTATCAGATGATAGCTCAAAATGAATTTTCGCGCCATCAATTTCTGTACCTGACGGCGACAGCAAATTGCCATTGCTTAGTCTTACCGGCTTATTTTTTACCGGTCCAATTACTCCATCAGCCATTGCCGTTTGGGCTGACCAGGTTATGCCGCCATCTTTAGATGTTTTAACATAGCCTTTCCATGTAGCGGGCTTAGGGCCTATCTTGTAAAATAGTAACAGGTCGCCATTAGGCACCTGGTAAAGTATGGGGTTCCAGCAGGGATAGCGCAGCGAATCATTTTGTATACCATTAGCAACGTTAATAGCTTCTGTCCATTTTCCATTTACCGCTCGGCTCACCCAAATGCAAACATCCGGGTTACGTTCTTTAGTACCGCCAAACCATGCCGCTACTAAACCATGCCTTGTTTGCGCGATAGTTGCTGCATGGCATTCGGGATACGGGGCCTGTGTATAAATAAATTCATCCGTAATTATCCCGTGCCGCCAAACAGCCGATGGCTGCGCCTGCAATTGAACTGCCAATGCAAGGGATAATATCATTACTGCAGCTAAACTCCTTTTACACATATTTATTTACTTTATTGGTATCCCGCACATTTAATGGTTAGCGTACTTTATTGGTTACCGGCCTGTTTGGCCGCAGCTTCGGCTGCTTTTTTAGCTTTGATCATATTGGTGTAGTCACCGTACATTTTATGCCAGTTGCGCCCGTTAGTATTCAGGTATTGTTCGTTTTTAGTTTTATAGATCTCAAATATCGTCGAGATCTGCTTGCTGCCCTTAAAATCAATAGCCTGTTCACGCGCTTGTTTAAGGTTAACCAGTATAGCCGCTTCTTCGGTCGGGGTTAGATCAGGTACTATGGCTTTATAACCATTTAATGTAAACGCTACCTTGCCTTCTGTATATTTATCCAAAATAACTTCCACCTGTTCTTCTGTTAAATCTTTCCTTAATCCTGCCATTAAATCCTGGTGTACTGTTTTAGGTATAGCCGAATTGGCAATGACCTGGCGCTCCAGTTGGTTTAACGGCTTCCCGGTTGCAGGGTCAATGCCAGCAGGAACGGTAGTATAAGGATGTTCGTTGTTCCAATCACGAACAGCTTTTAAATGAATGGCAATTACTGCGCTTACACGGGCTTCTTTATCCTTGTCATTCAAGTTTAGGAACGTGGCCCATTCAACGGCTTTTTTATCTATATCCGTGTCTGATTTAGCTTTCACATCTGGTGATATTTGAATTGCTGCCGTTGCACCTGCCGACTGCGTTTGTCCCATAGCCGAAAAAGATACGCCCCCTATTATAAAAAGCAGACTAAATAATGTTGATTGAATTTTCATATTGATAATATTTAATAACCTTGTTTAAAATTTAAATTATTTACTGTAAAATCATAATCTCCCGATCCCACCTCTATCCTAACCCTATCTTTATCCTTGCCTAAATATTTTATCCCATTTTCAGCTTTCAGGCTTTTTCCATTGTCTTTTATATCATTCAGGTTAGTAACGGGCAAATAAATTATTGCCTTTGAGTTGGGGGGGATGGTTATATTCCACTCGAAATTCCCGGTTTCCTTTTTCCAGTTGCTTTTTACTAAACCGTAAGGCGTTTGGTAGGATGCTTTTACATGATCTAAACCATTAACACCTATTGCTGGTTGCATAACAATAGTTTTAAAAGCGGGTTCTTTAGCCTTAATACCGGCCAGGTCCTGGTAAAACCAGGCAATAAGATCGCCGAGCAACATAACGTGGTTGCCTGAGTTCATGGATGGGTTAGCGGTATCCCCATTCCATAATTCCCATGTCGTTGTGGCACCGCGTTTTACCATATACCCCCAACTGGGGTAATCATCGTTGCCCGCAATTTTGTATGCAATCTCCGGACGGCCATACTCGGTTAATCCCCTCATCAGCCATTGCGTACCGATAACGCCTGTACTGATATGGTCGCCGGCTTCGCCAATTTTATTAACAATATTGTTAAACACCTTTTTACTGCTCCCGTCCGGCACCATACCGAAATACAGCGGCAGCAAGTTGGCCGTAACCGTATTATTGTCATATTTTAAGGTATTTTTATCAAAAAATTTCCGGTTAAAAGCGTTCTTCGTTTTAAATGCTAATGCCCCAAATTGCTGTTTGTCTGCAGGCTTGTTCATGATCGTTGCAAAACGCTGCATAATGGTCATGAAATGATAATAGTAAGCAGTAGCGATCAACTCTCCATTGGTATTACGTGAAGAGTCTTTTGAATGGATCAGTTCCGGCGATTCAGGCGGTACACACCAATCGCCATATTTATCCTTGGTCATCAGGTCGTTTTTAACATATTTCTGCCGCATATAACTGAGCCATTTCTTCATGGAGGCATAATGTTTTTCAAAGGGGGCCTTGTCGCCAAACTGATCATACAACATATCATTGATCAGGATATAGGTTCCCGGCCACGTCATGTTATCGCTGTAATAATTCCAATAAGCAGGGGCTACATCCGGTATAGCGCCGTCCGGCTTTTGCGCCTGCTCAATATCATCCATCCATTTGGCGTATGAATTCTCATTATCAAACACAAAGCTTTCACCTAATGAGCCTACTGCACGGTCTCCCAGCCACGGCATACGCTCATTACGCTGCGGGCAATCGATCGGCATGCCTTTATAATTGCTTAGTATTCCCCAATAAGCGTTTTTGTAGATATGGTTAATTAACTCATTGGAAGTTTCAAACTGGCCGGCATTGGCCATATCATCATAAATTACCTGACCCTCAAAATCGGCCAGATCAGGAGTGCCGGGATAACCGGTAACTTCTATATACCTGAAACCGTGAAATACAAATACCGGGTGCCATATTTCTTCGCCTCCGCCTTTTAATGTATAAACATCTGTTACTTTAGCATCTCGTAGGTTGGCAACATATAATTCACCATTGCTTTTTAGGGTTTCCCCATACCGGAGCGTAACTTTATCACCCGGTTTACCTTTCACCTTCATTTGTACCCATCCCGCCATGTTTTGCCCCATATCCATTATCCATGTACCCGGCTTAAGCAGGGTGATCTTAATAGGCATAACTGTGGCCATTACTTTAACTGGCTCGTTCATCTGCGCTTCAACCCTGCCTCCGGGTGATCCAACCAGTTCAGCTTTTAACCATTCGCTTTCATTAAAAACAGGGGTATTCCAGCCGGTAAATTCTTTAGTCGCGTCATATTCCTCACCATCATATTCGTTATCGGTACGGATAGGGCCATCGGCCGTAAACTTCCAGCTATTATCACTAATGATGGTTTGCTTACTTCCGTCCTGGTAGGTGATTTCCAGTTGTAACAGCATTTTTGGGAACCCGAATTCCTTGATCTTTTTAGGTTTGTATTTTGGCCGCATGGTAAAGAAACGGCCGTTACCTAATACAGTGCCAATAACGTTCGCACCGTTTTTTACCTTATCGGTTACATCAAATGTATTGTATAATACAGACTGGGTATAATCCGTTGGCGCTTCGGCTAAAACCTGATTACCAATAATTTTTCCGTTGATATATAATTCATAGTGCCCAAGCCCGACAATATAAACTGTCGCGCTTTTAACCGCTTTAACGGCTTCAAATCCCTTACGGAAATATCTTGCCGACAATCGTGAAAACTTAGAAACACTATCCCAGGGGAAGCCATTTTCATAACCTATCCATTTTGCTTTCCAATCTGTGGCAGTTAATAAACCCACACTCCAAAAAGCAGGTTGGCTCCAGGGGCTTTCCCCTTTATTGGTCCATACTTTAACCTTCCAGTAGCAGTGGGCGCGGCTGCTGAGTGGCTTACCGGCATAATTGATCATAATAGATTGATCAGCAGCAACTTTATACGAATCCCATAAATCGCCCTGTCCGGAATTTAATTTTTCGGGCGATGAGGCTACCATAATTTGATAAGCGGTTTGTTGTATGTTACGCTGGTCGCTGGTCAATTGCCAGCTTAAACGCAGCCTGGCTGTGCCTATCCCCTGCGGAGCTGTGCGCATTTCACATTTCAGGTTCTGTAACCCTATTCCGGCAAAAGCAAAACTGCCGAAGCAACAAGTTAATATACCTGTTATCATATATATATATATTACTCCCCTTTTCATTATTTTCTCGAAAAATCAAAATATAAGGTAAGTGACAATGCGCGTTCTATATCTTTGTTATAATCAAAATACTTGTTTTTCATACCGCTGGGGCCAAGCACCTCCGGTTTTTGAGATTTAGTCCCGATAGGCGGTATCCCATGCATAAACGAAATATCTCCGGATGGAAAAGGCGGCGCGGTATTATAAGCGTTCTTTGGGCTTGCCGGGGTGAACAATCTCAAATAAATATCCTGGCTGGCACAAACTATCGTAAAAGGCTGACCGGTTGTGTTCAACCTCATCCAGTACAAGTTGGCATAATACCCTTTAAACTCAGGATATATGAGTGGGGTATTGTCGAGGCCGGTAATGGTATTATTATAGGTTTTGTCCCATACATTCAGTTGTGTTCCTTTTATACGGTTTTTCCAAACACGATATGGCCCGGCACCCATATAGGTTATCCCTTTTACCTCCTTTTCAGGATAAGAAAAGCTTAAACCCATTAATGTTGATTCTTCGCCAATATTCCAGTATTTAACATCAAGCTTTACCCAACCAGACGGATAGATCGTCCATTTTAATTCCTGTTCATTTGTTTTTTTCCCGAATTCAGCCGCTATGACCAGTTTATCCCCGTCATAATGATTCGTAAGCTTTTGAAAACCGGTATGATCTTCACCTTCTGCCAATACAGGGCCATCGGTAAAAGGAATGTCCCCTTTAGGGTTTTTCACTTTTTTTAATTGACCTGAATTACGATTGAATTCAAGCTCGATCCCGTTGGCGCTTACTCTATAAAGTGAATCCGTTTCTGTTATTACCGGCTTGCTGCCTCCTAAAAGATTAACTATGCGCGCGGCAATAGCGGCAGGTTGTTTAACAGGAAAGCTCCAGGTAAAAAGTTCGTGCTTATAGGGGTCAAAAGCAGTAACATACAGCACATCATAGCTTTGCCACCCTGCGGGCAAATACAGCTCCAGATTGCCATATTGGCCGGGTGCAACATCCGGCGACGTTATTGAACCTATTTGGGTTGACGCTAATTTTTTTTGATATGGATTATTCAGTTTTGCCAGCTTATAACTGAAGGTACATTGCTTTAAATTTGTATAGAAATAACGGTTTTCCAACCTTATTTTCCCATTAAACTCCGGTGTTATTTCCCAGGTCTCGATATGCACCGGGCTCCAAACTTCTTTTATGGTATAGTAGCTTCCTTCTTTTTCGTGATATGGCCCAAGAATACCATCAGGCCCGTGATCACCATCAGAATCCAGTTCGCCATTTTTATCGGTACGTACCACTGCTTCGTCCGAAAAAACCCATATAAATCCACCGGCAGAAATTGGCGTATGCCACATCAATTCCCAATAATCATCCAGGCCCGCGCCTGCCCCGCCATCATATAATCCGTGCAAAAACTCCGTAGGGAAAGCTACCTCGTGCCCATGTAAATTGGTATTGGTACCATAATCATAATTGATATAATGCTGCGTATTAGTGCCCCTGAAAATTGTCCACGGATGTATTAACGGGCGTTTCTGAATATCAAGGTCTTCAAACAAATGGTCAAGGTCAAAGTTAAACCCGCCTTCATTCCCATTATCCCAGATTACGATAGATGGATGATTAACATCCCTTTCAATCATTTCCTTTACCAGCTTTGAACCCACATTGGTATCATAATTATGGTGCCAGCCGGTAAGCTCATCCAGCACAAATAATCCCAGCGAATCACAAGCGTCCAGGAAATGATCGTCGGGCGGGTAATGGGACATCCGCACCGCATTCATATTCATGTCTTTTATCAGCTTAACATCAGCAATGCTCACCTCTTTGCTGGTAGTCCTGCCTGTATTTGGCCAAAATGACTGGTGGTTTACACCTTTAAATTTGATCTTAACATTATTTACATAAATACCATCCTGCTCCCGCAGCTCAATTGTGCGAAAACCAAAACGTTGCTGTACCGTGTGAACCGTTTTACCCCGGGCCTTTAAAGTGAAGACAACATTATATAAGTTCGGAAATTCAGGCGACCATAATTTAGGTGCTGCCAGGCGCGTTTTGATATTTACTGAAGTATCGCCGGATTTAACTTTAACTAAAAAAGGAACGCCCGTTTTTTGTCTGTTTAAGTTATATAATTGACCGGTTACCGCATCCGCATTACTTATATCAGCTAATTTAATATTAGCCTCAAAGCGGCCATCAGCTTTAGCATTAACAGCAACCAGTTTAATATGCTGATGAGGGAAAGCTTCCAGGTACACCGGCCTGAAAATTCCTCCAAATACCCAAAAATCGCCTTTTCGCTCTGCCGCGTTAACAGAAGCATTTGCAGATTGCTTGGCTACCGTTACTTCCAGTAAGTTAGATTGCCCATAGTGAAGCAATTTAGTAATATCATATTTAAACCTATAAAAAGAGCCTTGGTGGATGCTGCCCGCCTGCTGGCCGTTTATCATGACTTTTGTATCCGTCATGGAACCATCAAACACTATATTGATATCTTTTCCTTTCCAACTTGTGGGCACGTTAAGTTGGTATTTATACATACCTTTTTCCCTGCCTTTAAGGGTATCCTTGTCCAACCCATAATTATATTTTCCAAATCCCTGCAATTCCCAGTTAGATGGAACCGGAATGGTTGTCCACTTACCCGAATTACGGCCTTCTGTTAAATAGAATTGCCAGTTAACCGTATGGTCGCTGCCCGTACCTGATAGATATACTTTTTCTGTTTTTTGTTGCGCATACGTTGTTAGGCTTGCTATCATTAGCAGTACATATACACTTAATTTAAAACAGGTAGTTCTCATTTTTATCTTAATTATCAGCAGGATTAAATTTCAAAGGGTTATTGGTGCGGAAAGGCATTGCGGGCAAACCAGCCTTATTAAATAAATTTGGCTGCGCATCTTCGGTCCAGCCAAAGCGAACTGCTACAGGCGCGGTTACCGCGGGTGATGAAACAATTACCCTGTTGCCCTCAATACTCGCGTTAGCCTCTGCAAATTTTCCGTCCTTCCCGGCAATGGTAAAATAGTTAAGCGGTTTTTTATCATGGCTTTCCAACCCGTTAGCTGTATATTTAAAGCTGAGTATGATCTTATTACCGCTAATTTTCATTGACTGGTATACAGGTCCGGAATATACCAAGTTCTTTTTTCCATAAGTTTTAGCGAGCGCCAATAACGCCAGCCGACGGCCCACTTCCCATTTGAAAGGCGGGTGCAGGTTTTTTATATCATCATTTAAATCAGATGTTTCAATCATACCGGTATGAGGGACTTTTAACGCTATACTTTGCGCCTCCCAAAACGCAGGTTCAGTTTCAGGGGTTATGACCAGTTTGGTAGTCATTTTTGAATAATAATAAGGCACTATCTGCACATAGTAAAACGGCAAATTCTGCTCCCCCCATAAATCTCGCCAGGAATTGATCAATAACTTCATTTTATGGGTATAACTAATCGTTTCGGTAACATTAGACTCGCCCTGGTACCATAAAAACCCGCGTATCGCTAAAGGAGCTAACGGCTCAATCATTTTATGATAAAACTTACCATGATCATTCCCGGCAACCGCGCTATCTTTTCCTATACTTTTAAAGTAAGCTGAGTTTTCAAACGCGCTTTCTGGTATCCAGGGTTCAATACGGCTTCCACTTATTGCCGCGCAAATAATACCTACCGGTACATGCAGCTCCTGGTTTAATTTTTTAGCGAAGAAATAACCGGCGGCAGAAAATGCTCTCAATGCTGAATCCTGGGCTACGCTCCATCTTGAGTGTTCAGGATCAGCCTTTATTAAATTTTTTTGTGTGACCAAAAATATGCGTATAGCCGGATTATGAGCCTTTTCCAGCTCATCAACCGGTGAATTTGCAGTGCTGGTATCCGGCTTATTTACTTTGCTGTTTTTACGCATTTCATAAACCATATTGGATTGCCCGGAGCAAATCCAAACCTCGCCAACTAAAACATTATTAAGTGTTATGGTATTTGTACCAATAACCATTAACGCCGCAGGTTTGTCTGAGCCCGGCATAGGATCAAGAATAATTTTCCAGCTTCCGGCAACATCAGTTATTGTATTTTTAGCTTGCTTGCCAAATTTTACAGATACCTTTTCGCCAGGCATGGCTGTACCCCAAATTGGATTGGGTTTATCGCGCTGAAGCACCATATCATTACCCAATATTTTAGGCAGCGTTATCTCGGCAGAGCTACTAAAACAGCTTACCATTAAAACCATCAATAAATAAAGCCCATCTATCCTTCGCATCGGTTAAAAATTACTGGTTTTGAATGATTTAATATAAAACACTGCCGGTTTAGCGGATTCACCTGCTTTGGGCAGATCATAATCCTGGTCAGTAGGCGTATCTGCATTGGGAAAGCGCCTCACCCCGCCGGTGCGGAAAACCACACGTTTTATCGAATGCACCGGTGCAAAAAATAAATTGGTAAGCACATCTTTACCATCTACGTTAATAGTATAAAAACGGGTATCGGTATTTAATTTCAGCGTAATATGATAGGGCTTATTGGCCTCATACTTTTTCAACACATTTTTATTACGATAGCCTGCCTTTGATGTAAATGCCCCTGTTGAATCCAGGGTAAGCCGTATAGCCTCGTTGCCCTTTTCATCCTGGAACTCAATATCTAACATGCCCGTATTAGCTTGCCCTGCAACCAGCGTAAAATCAGTTATTAATCTTTTTGATGTCGGCACTACGCGTTCCGCCTTTGCATAGTCGAAATTATCATGGTCATTTAATGCCAGTACGCGTGTGCCATCCGCCATCTTTTCTATCCCTGCATGCGCCCATAACGGACTAAAAACATTCCATTTTTCCAGCTCTTTTCCGGTGGGCATATCATTAAACACCTCGTTAGCATGTTCCGCGGCTATATCGGTAACCGGAACAGGGATGGATGATACCCAGATATCTTCTTTATTCATGCTATAAGTAACCCAAAGTTTACCATCCGGCGGCGTGCCGTTGCCTTCTTCAATACCACGGGTATACTGCGGGCCGTATGATTTATAGGCACCGCCGTAGCGCATCGTAGATATTTCGCCATTAACCAATAAGAGATTGGTATAATCCAGCCCATCCTTACTTACAGATGTAGCCAGTGGCCAACGAAATTCCGACGGATTATAAACGGTAGCATACTTACCGTCTGATGTACGCTGCCCCCATATTTTGGCATTACTGGTTACAAAGTGGGGCGCTCTTGCCGCGTTAGTTGGCCAGGTTTTACCATTATCTGTACTGATAGAAGTCAGCGCGAATTTCCATAAACCTACCACGCGCCCATCAGGCAAATGATAAAAGTTAAATGCCTTATAATCTTTATGAAAAGGAATTAGAGGATCTTTTCTGTCTGTTTCCTCAAACCATTGCATCATCATTAACGGATCAGCCATTAATTCATCACAGGCTGCTACAAATCCTTTATCCTTGCTGGTTTTGTAAAAGGGAGAGGAAGTATTTTGCTCGTTCCACGGTGGATTATAATGTATAAAATAGATGGGGCCATATTTACCGCTGGGGTATACTTCCCGCACCACACGGCCTATTCCCAACCCATCATTCGGGTCATCATGCCCGTCCAAACATATCCCGTAAAAACCAAGCACCAGCAGTCTTTTTGATTTGGATACGTACCATCCCATACGCTGGTGCATTACGGAATACAGATCCTTAGCAACTCCCTGATGCCCGGGCTTGGTAGTGCCATCAGGTATTTTATAGGGAGGAAAAACAACCGTTGGCTTTGACCATGTTTGACCATCTTTTGAAGTAATAACCAATGTTTGACCGGGAGGAACACTTTCCCCTACCTTATCACTTAAATATTCCACATAAAAGGCATTGTTCCAGTAGCATAACATGGGTGCATGATTATAAGTGAACCCAAAACCGTCCGCCAGTTCGGGATGCTCACGGTTTGCCCTGAATATTTGCATGCTATGTACACCTACAACCGGGCTTAGCTGCCCGTGGTGATAATCTACATTTACTATAGTATTACCGCTATAATGTACCGTGTCCTGCGCCTGTAATGCAAACCACCACCCTGTTAAACAAAACGTCACTAAGAATACCTGCCAATTCCTGTTCATTTCAATTAGTTGCTTTTGCAGCCTGTTTCAATTTTTCAAGCGTTTTTTTATTTACTTTAAAAATAGTACCGTGCTTATGTCCTTCCGGCACTTTCACTTCGTATGCTATATTGGTAAAGGTTTTAAAATCAGTTGTGCTCATAGCACCAAATCTTTTAAGCCGATAGGAGTCATAGTAGATCAGCCAGTTATTGCCTGCTTTTGTTACTGTTGGCCCTTCACTATACATTTCAGTAAATCGTTTGGAAAAATTGGTATATGGGCCCAGCGGGTGAGCGCTGAAAGCGACCAGTATATTCCGGTTTAGCCTTGTATTATCCTTCATTACCAATACATAATCATTTTTAGCACGTTTAACAATTTCAGCATCTATCACACTAAAACCGGGATCAAGAAATAATTGGGTTGGACTAAAGCTTTTAAAGTCTTTGGTGATTGTATAGTATAACCGGTGATTATTATTTTCATCCTCCTCCCCTTTTGCAAAGCGGCTAGGTATGGTAGATGCAAACACAATAATAAATTGCCCGGCTTCATCGTCATAAAACAATTCAGGCGCCCAGGCATTTACGGCAGTTGGCTCGTACGGCATTACATTAATATGCTGTTGAGCCGACCAATGGATCAGATCCAGCGAACTTGCATAACCAATTCCTTTATCATCCTTCCATCCGGTTGTCCAAACCAGGTGGAACATACCATCGGCCCCCTGGCAAATAGACGGATCACGCATGATCTTTGCCTCTCCTGCTTCTGGTTTTAAAAAGGTATGATTCAGGTCTGTCCAGTGGTAAGCGTCATAACTGTATAAAAATCGTAACCCTTCATTTGCCGGTTCATGAAAAGAAGTAAATAGGTATACACTTTTGCGGGTACCGCATGCTAATAAAAACATATAGAAAAAACTTAACAACGCATATTTATAAACTCTGTTCATGTGCTTATTATTAAATAGCATCAAGTATTAATACCCAATCATTCCCGTTCTTTTTCTCGCCAGGGGGATTAAATTTAAGCAACTTTGATGTAGCAAATGTTCCCACGGACGTAATTCGCCCGTTACGAGGATTATACCATGATACTTTTATATTAACGCCGTTCAGCTTTTCAGTATTGATCTTCATTTCCCTACCGTTATAAGTATAAATGAAAGCATACTTTTTCCCCCTTGTGGCTATTAAGCGGTTATATTTTTTACCTTGTTCACCCGCGATTAATGACTGGTCAGGTATACGTTCAAAATATGGCCTGGAAAGCATCAGGTTCTTTAAATAAACCATTTGTTGCGCTCCGGGATCATTAATGGATTGATACCAAAAGCCTTTTGAGCCATAAGAACTAGTTTTATCTGTTGACTTGTGCATTTGCATCACATCATTATTGCCATAAGTATAACCGCAGGCACCGGCAAATACAGACCAATAACCATAGCGCCGTATATCAGCATCGGTCCAGCGGGGCAATTTTATATCATGTAAACCATACGGTATTTTTTCGTAGGATGGTTCTGCATCCAATGTTGGCTTTACCGGTTCTTTATGGTAATCAACCTCTGCATACCGCCAGTTATCCTCACCATAATGCAGATCATTCCTTGAAGTGTCCTGACTATAATTACGGTGCCCGGATTGAAATGAATTAAAACTTAACCATGGCTGCTCATGAAACCAGGTAGATGACTGAGTTCGTCCGCGCGGATGATAAGTAATCAAAAAATCAGGATCTAAAGCATGTAAAGTGTTACCAATAGTATTCCAAACCTTTGTTGAATCTGATCCTGCTATATCGCCGCCATTCATCCAGATCACATTTGATCTGTTCCTGTATCTTTTACCTAAAAATTCAGCATACGCTTTTGCCTGTAATGAATTAATATGCTGACCTTTAACAACGGCCCCCCATACGGGTACCAGCGCTACATATAATCCCCTGTTAGCCGCTTGTTCAATAACCCAATCAATATGGTCCCAGTAATCATATTCTTTAGCCTTACTAAAAGTGTTGCCGGCAGTAACTCTGGGGGCAGCCAAATTTTTATTAACCAATGCAGAGTCGCCATAAGCATTTACTTCGGCGATATTATGCACAACCATCAATTGTATGACATTAAATCCTTGTTTGGCCCTTATATCCAGGTATTGTATCGCATCTTCTCTTTTCAGTTTTGAAAACAACAACCATCCCGTATCGCCTAACCAAAAAAAGGGTTTATTGTCAACTGTAAAATAGCGATGATTTTCGGCTATTTTTAAAGTGGGCAAAAGACTGATGGTGATGCTTTTGAAGGACAACCACAAACACGATGCTATACCGATCAGGAGTGATTTTTTTAACATAACTGTCAGATTCTGGTTAACCATAAAATAGAAGGGCCGCTTTTAGGATTCTTTATTTCTGCCCCATTACCGCCTTTTACTTGTTCTTCACCGGGTAAAACCTGTCCTGTTTTAACATCAACCCATTGGACTTTATAAGCGTTATTGGCAAGCATATCCAAACGGATAGCATTATCATCAGCGCAATAAATAATATATCCCTTAGCATTGCCCAACGCCCATTGTTGCTTTGAATTACCTAATAAAGTAACAGGTTTCATATTTGCCGCAGCAGCTAATAAATTTTTATCAGTGCATGCAGGCAATACCGGTAATGAACCACCGGCAATAAATACCGCCCAGCCAAAATGGTCATAACCATCTGCCGAGAACAGGACAGCTTTATCCGGATATTTTACTTTATAATCATGAACAGCATGGTAAACTTCCTCAAATGATACTGCTTTTGGCTTAAATAATCGTTCCTGCTGCCTGGGCGCCAGGCTTTGTCCGCCAAGCGGTGCATAAAGTTTACCATTACCTTCATAATACCAGTAACGAATATCAATTACATTTACAACCGAAGACTTTGAAGGATTGTTCAATATAGCGTCCTGTACATCTTTTGTGGTGCTTAATGCGATAATTTCTTTCTTTTTATGAGCAGCCTCCCATTGTTTGATCGTCTCCAGCCAAAATTGCGCAAAATGAAGTGGTCCTGTATATTCCGCACTGATCGATTGGATCACGCCACTATTATCCGCAAAATTATCCATGCATTTGTTAATATAAGCTACTAGCAGTTTATGCCGTGACGGATCATTTTCCTCATAAAACTGTTCGGCCATGAATTGCCTTTTATCGCCTGCATAATTTACAGGTTCGGGGAAACCACTACCATTAATGTTGTTTGCCGTTCTCCAGGGGAAATCAGCAAAATGTGCGCCGGCTTCAATAATGTTATGCTGGAAAAAGTTATTATGAAAAAGCACTAAACCCTTTTCATCGGCCAGTTCTGCAAATTGCTTTAAACGGCTCCAATACCAGGTATTGTATTTGGTAAGATCATATTTACTTAAGCCATCATAGGCTAACTCTCTTCCACTGCGGGCGAAAGGTAGTTCATAAAATGGCGCCCAAACATCACCATCCATCCGCCGAATACGCTCATGGTCATCACGACGCCTTTCATACCATAAACCATAATTATGTTCTAATACTGCTATATTCTCTTTCAACATCCAGTTGCTTACCTCATCCAGATCGTCTGTTAAACCAGTTCCTGTTTGTCCTGGTACCCACCGGGTAATATCAGGTTTGGCAACTTTTGTGGTATAATCGGGATGAATTGTGCCATTCCACCATGGGGCTTCAAAATGTTTACCGCTTAATATCACATCGCCGCGTACAAGCCAGCCGTTTTTAACCGTCATCTTTGGCGCAGTTCCTGGTACAACCGGCCGCTTGATACTTATGTTGTCAATAGTTTTAGCACGCGATGATGAAATGATAATGGGGTTTCGTGCCGGTGCCTGGTCTATCCAATCACTCATGGTCATTGCCCGCTTCCTTGCAGCAGCCATTAAGACAGCAGCTTCGGCAACCGTAGGGCTGCTTGCAGCTTCTGTAGTAATATATAGTATCTGCGCTTGTTTGCTCACATCTTTATTGAGCCGGTTAGCTAATTGCGCGTAATAAAAGCTGCGTGGGTTCACGGTGCTATTTGATGATTCCCAATAGCCATCGCCACCAAATTGAGCCCAACTGCCATAAGACCAGTTTTGTGCTGTTGGCGGCTGATAACAATCTATGTGAGCGGCGGCACAATTCCAAACCAGGCTGTTTGCCGTGTTCCATCCTGCTCCCTGTTCATCCTGTTCAAGGTTTTTATATCTTAAAGCCTGGGCGTCAATATTTGCTACATCAAACAATATGCCCGAAGCCCAGCTATCAATACTGCCACTAAAACTATAAGGCTGCACTGTTGTACATTGTACAAATGCAGTGGGTCCGGGAGTGCAGTAGCCAGCAGCAAAATCATGATAACCTTTTTCTGAATATAAACGCTGAAAAAGTGTTTGCCCGCCCATAGTGAGGAAAGTATTCCGTCTCTGACCACCTATTTCTGATACTGGTGAAAGTGACTTACAATCCTCCACGGTGATGCGGTTACCTGTATTCAAAACAAATACTGCAGAACCTGCAAAATGTTCAAATACAACCTGACGAACCCATGAATCCGAAACGTTTTCAAGGGTGATAGCTTCCCAGCGATGCGCTTCGTCTTTTGTATTGTTCACATCATAAGCAGATTGCAGACGCAGATTTTCCACGCCGGTTTGTTCTATACGGCCAGGCCATTCATATTTGGCAATGGTTCCTCCGCCGTAGGCAGAATCAAGGGATGTGGTTAATGGAGCATCAATAGTAATTGTATTTCCGTTAACTGCAGTTACTTTACGATCCCAATCAATATCCCGCTCATCTGGTTTCCAGCCTAAAGCTCCTAAACCTCCGCCAAAAGTATTTGTCTTTAGTACATCTATCCAGGCTTGAGTACATGGCCTGTGTATCATTATCCCGTCACCGGCTTTTAAATTGCCTGTTGATACAACATGAAATGTAAAAGCGTTAACAGGTACATAACCATCGGTTATTTTAATTTCTTTTTCTTTATGAAGATCCTTTTTGCCAATGATCTTAACCAGCGTTTCCCTGTCTTTTCCTGCCCCCAATAAAATAGTGCCCTCTTTTCCCATACCGCTGCCACGCAATATTACACCTGAAGCACTGATTTTCAAATTTCCGTAAACTTCATAAACACCTTTATTGAGCAATACAGCCCCTCTTATCCCGTTGGCACCAGCGGGCAAAGAAGCTACATAATCCAATGCCGACTGTATGCGTAAAGTAGCATCACCCGGTTTTACAGGAACGATTATGCTTACCGGAACATTTGGTATAGACGCTTCTGAAGCCATGTAACCACAATAGGAATAATCGGGAATACGATCTCCCTTGCTGGTTATAGCGTAAACTAACTTTCCTGTCTTTTCCGCCTCAACCGGCGATTGTGGTTTAATAACCTTTTTTTTATTTTGAGCAATTAAGGATGTATGTAAACACATACACCCTAACCAACTACAAACTAAAATAAAAAGACTCTTTTTTAATTTAAATGCTGACATTATCGCTCCTGCCCTATTTAATTTGAGCCAATGTTTTTTCGCCATTTTTGGCAACTGTATTTAAATATGCTTCAATATTGGTATAACCGCCTCCATTTTTAGCCGGAAGCGCCGAATCATTTGGGTCTTTTGGATTAAGACCGTGACTTAATTCCCATGCATCAGGCAAACCGTCATTATCAGTATCTTTATAGGGTGCACCTTTATAATCCGGGTAACCGCCTACCTGCCATGGCGCAGTAATAATACCCAGTTTATAGGAATCTTTTGGTAATTTACGCACTTTAAACTGGAAGTCCGTATCCGTTTTCATTTCTTTATACGTGATCTTGCCGGTACGTACCTGCTCAGTTATACGTTTGTCAACAGCATCACGAACGGGAAGCGTTGCACCAGCATTAGCCACATCAAATTTATAAGCATCCATTGCTGACATCATTGTTACGGGAGTCATGGGGAACGGGATATCTGATTTCATATAATCCTTGTACTCACCGGCATCAGGCAATTCTTTTCCTCCAGGGCCCTCAACCTGTATACCGCCTTTCCATGGGTCCTTAGTTATTTCAGGATAGCCTTCCATTATATTACCTACAGCGTATACCCGGCCAAAGAATTTTTCTTTCAGTTTACTCCGGCCAGATTCCGGTTTAAGTATACGATGCCCAACCGGCTCATCTTTAGGAGTTACCGGACCTGGTTTAAAATAATTATTGATAACGTTGTAATTAGTGGTATAGTCGCCCCCATCCATTGAACGGTGGTGCCAATTAAATACTACGTTATTGATAAATGTATAAACACCATTCCAGCCAACTGAGGGATTACGGCCGGTATTATCGGCCCATATATTTCTGATCAATGTACTATTCTCACCACCTGTTGTGCTGCCAAAAGCATGGTTCCAGTAGTCAAGCGCTTCAGAATAAATGCAATTTTGTATGGTGATATTAACGGTTCCCAGCTTTTCTTCTTTTGAACCATCACCGGGATCATACATGTGCCTGTACATAGAAAAATTTTCATCCAGCCCCCAACTTGCGGATACGTGATCAGCTATGATATTACCTACGGGGTTGCCACCTAAGGCATCATCCCGGCGGCCAACATTAGTTTCGCCGCGGCGGAAACGCATATAACGGATAATTACATCATGTGTATTAACCCAAAATGATTCACCCGCAACACAAACACCGTCACCCGGCGCCGTTTGGCCCTCAATAGAAATGTAGGGTGCTCTTACAATAATAGGTGTTTTGATATGTATGATACCTGCTACATTGAATACGATAATACGGGCACCTCCTTTTTCGCAAGCCTCACGTAACGTACCAGGGCCACTGTCAGCCAGGCTGGTTACTACATAAACCTTACCACCCCTGCCACCAAAAGTATATTTACCACCGCCCTCAGCACCTGGAAAAGCCAATATTTTTGCTTGTGGCAAATCTGTAGGCCTTCCGGCCCATGGTACGTAAACCTTACCTCTTCGCATATCTGCCTGCACTATAGGCCATGCTATCTGCCACGCTGAATCTGAATGGGACTGAGCTTGTTTCATCAGGGTTTCACTTTCGGCCTTAACTTTTTCAGGTATCTGGGGATATTGGGCAAACACTGGCTTACCAAAGAAAACAACAGCACCTAAACATAATAGAAGAACTCTTTTTTTCATATCGGATCAATTTAACAATCTGTACTGATAACTATTCTAATAAAGTCTGCCCTTTTAAGTAATTAGATGACAGGAAAACATTTCAAAAAATGCTTCGCAATAATATATCAGCCTTTAGGTATTAGTTGGTTTTTTTTATTTACTATTCAAATATGCAAGCTATAAGATGGAGTTTTATATAGAATATTCGCAAGCTTTTATAGGATATTATCTTATTGAAATCCTACCCTTTTATTGAGCTATTTTGTCGCATTTATGTTACAAAATACACTGAAAAACAATCAATCATCGCTTAAAATATATTTTCTTTCAGCGTTACCAAAAGGTCTCAATACATCAAATTACTTGTTAAAATAATACAAAGATTTTTATATCCATATTATTGTATACTGTTAATAACGATTTTAAAACAGGCACAAAAAAAGGGAAAGTTTTTACACTTTCCCTCGTTCGATTTAAAGTAAAAAATACTAATTAAGCGGATCAAAAGGCCCACCCCAAGTGTTATTTTGTTGTAAATTAGGATTATTTTGCAATGCTGCCGTTGGTATCCCAAAGAAATAATCCGCAGTTTGAATAGCTATTTTATAGGTATCCAGATTTTTAACGTTAACGGTAAATGAACTTGTATATAGATTATCCAAACCAGCAGCAGTTGAAGCCGAAGCATCCCGGGTAGTTAAAATATAATCGGTACTCAGGCCGGTATTTTTAAGAAATATAGATATACCCTGACGCATTTTATTGTTCAGTGTAGTTTCCAGCAATTTTCGTCTTCTTAAATCCCAGTATCGCTTGCCTTCGTAAGCAAATTCTATTTGCCTTTCAAACATAATGGCATTAATCATGGCATCATGTCCCATACCGGCTGTCAGTCCGTATAAACCATTGGTACCAGCCTCAATACCTGCTCTTTTCCTGATGGCGATCAGGTTGGTATAAGCCTCTTGTGATTGACCTAAATTCCCAATCTCAGCCGCCGCCTCCGCCTGGTTCAGCAACACTTCGGCATAACGAATCTCAATCCAATCGGTACCGGAATATGGTAATAAAGTGGTTGAAATGGTTGGATCAACAGCCTTACGTAAATAGAACCCGCTGTTTGTTGATGATGACTCTGTACTTTTGCTCGAAGTACCGGCAGTGTTACTATAGTAATTATAAGTCCACAGCCTGTAGGTTGAGTTTCCTAACAATGGCCATAAACAACCATTATAAGCAATAGTTTGGTAAAAACGAGGATCACGGTTATCAAAGAACAGCAAATCACTGTAAGTATATTTTGATGCACCTGCTGCTTTACCATCAGCCATAGGGAACGCTTTCACTATATCCCAGGTAGGCTGGAATGAACCAGAACCGGTTGCTAAATATTTAGGCATAGCAGAAGCTGTATAGCCATTGTTATTTTGCCCGTTAGAAGTTTGATCGGTATTATACTCAGTTACCAATACCGATTCAGGGTTTCCGCTCTCTGTTGTCCACATAGTATAATCCCATTTGGAATAAAGACCGAAACCATTTTTAGAAAGAATACTGATGGCGTTGGTATTAGCGGTATAAGCGGCTTGCCAGCGGGTTACATCATTATTAGCATTAAACTCAGGACTTGCCCATGTAAGCAGCACACGACCTAAAAAAGCGGCAGCGGCCCCTGATGTTATATGGCCATAATCGGCCGGCTGAGGCCATTTGCCTGGCAAATATTTTATTGCTGTATCTAAATCTGCTACAATTTGAGTAAAAGTTTGGGTGGTAGTGTTACGGGACAATTGCGCCGCTGTTTTTGCGCCGGTACCTACTTCATCAAGTGGAGTTAATACAATCGGTACACCACCATATATTTTAACCAGCTCGAAATATCGATACGCGCGCCAGAATAAGGCTTGTGCTATAAATCTTTTTTTTACCGGAGCATCCAAAGTGCCGGCATTTACATCCCTAATAAAAGAGTTGATACCACGTAATTTTCCATAAGCATTTGTTGCCGCACTGCTGGTACCTATATCGCCTACCGTTTCAATGGTAACTGTACCCTTTACTACCGGATTATCAGAGTAGCATTCTTCAGTCACGTTGTATGGCCCGATGGACCCTATGTAACCACCGCTGTTACCAAACCATCCAGGCTGATTTTGAGAGTAGGTGTAGTCCATACTAAATTTGGTGGTCAACGAGTCATTATAAACTTGTGCTGCTGTACTATTTTGAAGGTCGTTTTTTATAAGAACCTTTTTGCAACTTGAAAACAGAAGAGATGCTGTCAAGGCTGCAGAAATGATGATAAATATCTTTTTCATTTTTGTTTTGATTTTAGATGCCAACATTTATACCAAATGTAATTTGCCTAAGGCTTGGGTAACCAAAAGTTGTACTGGACGGATCGCGGTAATTATCCGGATATGGATTGCTTAAACTTAGCAAATTATTACCCACTACGAATAAACGTGCACTATTGATACCAATTTTACCGGTCCATTTAGATGGTAAGGTATAGCTGAGGTTGGCACTGGTAATATTCCATTGGAACGAACTAACAAACCAGAAATTTGAAGTATAATCCATGTTGTAATCAGCAACGAAATATGGACTAGGATATTTTGCGTTAGTATTTTGGGGCGTCCAGTGATCGGCCCAGAAAACCGGCTTGTTTTGCAATACATCACTTGTTTTAATATCAGTACCAGCAATTGCGCCCTGGCCACCCCAGCTTAAGCCCATCACCACGTTCAAACTAATTCCTTTATAAGCAACACCCCAGTTAAGGCCTAAACCATAGTGATTACTGGCCTTATTGGTAAGATATTTTAGATCTTTATCATCAATTACACCGTCGCCGTTTAAATCCTGGTAGTTTAACATACCAGGTTGTACAGGAAGACCACCAATTTTTACGTTAGCGGCGCCACCTGCGGCGGCTTGTCTTTGGGCAATTACGGCTGCTGCATCAGCAGCTGTTCTGATCATACCGATATATTGGTAACCCAATACGCCTAAATCATCTGACCGGCCGGTTGCATCCCGGAAAGTACCACGTAACCCGGCATCAAGGTCATATCTGATAATCTTGTCATCACTCCAGGTAAAGAACGGATTGAAGTTATAGGAGAAATCCTTACCAATATGATCTCTCCATCCGGCAGAAAGCTCATAGCCAAATGTATTAACTGTTGCGTAATTTTCAGAAGGCAGATTACCTGTTGCCGCACCAATTGTGGCTGGTACAGAAGATGAAATAGCTGTCAGCAAATCGTAACCATGGTTCCAATAATACTCAACTGTACCACTTAAACGGTGATTCAGAAATTCCATATCAATACCATAATCAGTTTTGAAGGTATGATCCCAGGTTATATCAGGGTTGGCTACTACAAGGTTTGGCAGTATACCTAATCCCCTTGGAGCTTCATTAAACACTGCCCCACCACTGCTTCCGGTACCATACTTGTAACTAAGCACATTCTGATATGCTTTGGTATTATCGCTACCAGTTAAACCGGCTGATGCACGGAATTTCAATAAATCAAAAAAGCCTAAATTGTCCTTAATAAACTTTTCGTCAGACGCAATCCAGCCTACTGAACCCGCAGGGAAGTAACCGTAGTTTTTTCCTGCCGTAAAACGACTGCTACCATCTACACGTATACTTAATTGAATCAGGTATTTATTGGCATAAGAATAATTTAAACGGCCAATGTAAGAAAGAAAACCTGACTGACTGATGGCACTTGCCTGGTTAGATGATTGTGCACCGGTAGTAAAGTTCTGGTTATCCTGACCGGTTACAATTACACCATCTGCTTCAGCGGCAACGCCTTCAGAATATAGCTCACGCTGTTCGTAAATACCAATGAAGTTAATGCTATGTTTACCAAAGGTGCGGTTATAGTTTATAGTTGCATCTAATTGATAGCTTGTAGCATAATTTGGCGTTAAACGCACACGGTCGCCATTGGAAATACTTTGTGGAGCGGTAACAGTACCACCAGGAATGTGGTGATTATCGCCTAACCCTGTATATTTATAATAGGTAAATGCTGTACCATATTGTTTATTAAAGGCGTTATTGACGTTATCATTATAAGTAACGCCCACTGACAATCCTTTAATACCCGGGATTTCATAATTGATCTTTGCCAGAATATTCATAATGTAATTGGTACCACCGGTGTAATTGTTTGAATTTTCTATCAAACCAACGTTGGTATTTTCAAGCGAAGTACTGCTGATGTAAACAGGATTTCCGTTAATGAAATATTTTTGCCATGGCTGTGCTTGTACTAGTGAGGTAACGTCATTATCCAGGTTTTCTCCAGCGTATTTGTACCAGAAGCTTCTGGTATAGGCAATATCATCACTTAAAGACAAGCTGGTGGTTAAGCCTTTAGCTGGTTTTGCATCAATACTGGCTCTTAAACCCAATTTATTTGAGTTAACGCCAGAAAAATTTGAATTTTGGTTCACATAGTCGGCACCTACAAAATAGGTCACCTTATCAGAACCGCCGCTTACGTTTATCGCCTCACGCTGTGCCACAGCTGAGTGAAAAAACTGTTTTAAAAAATTCTGGTTATTTCCGGGCTGACTGAAATAGCTTAACTCATCAGGTGTAAACCAATTTGCCAGCCTGCCGCCTGTAACAACGCCATTAAGATAGCCGTTGGGATCATAAAAGTTAGGAACGGTGGCACCTGTGGTAGGATCGATGTGTGTTGCCTGTGCTGCCTGCTCCTGGTAGTAATCATTAGACCAAGTAGCCAATTGCGAACCGCTCATCATTTTAGGTAACTGGCGGGCGCTTTCTGTACTAACAGAAGTGCTGAAGTTTATCTTAGGCGGACCAGACCTACCTCTTTTGGTACGCACAACAACAACGCCGTTAGCGCCCTGAATACCGTAAATAGCAGCTTCAGCATCCTTTAAAACCGAAATGTTTTCTACCAAACTTGGATCAAGCAGGTTGAAATCAGCAGGGGTTCTGATGATATCGTCAATAACATACAAAGGAGTTGTACCTACCGGGCCATCTTTAGCATAGGCTACCGGGTTACGTATGGTAATAGTTGCGGGCTGGCCCGGGCGTTGTGTACCGCCTGATACACTTACACCGGGCATAGTCCCAGCCAATGCATTAGAAAGATTAAGGACTGGATTATCCTCAATCTTTTTTACATCAACAGTGGCAACAGAGCCGGTTAAGGTTAGCTTTTTCTGTGTTCCGTAACCTACTACTACTACCTCGCTAAGTGCATTCTCTGCCGGCACTAATTTAAAATCAGCATTTTTTTCGTCGGGCCGCAACGTTTTCTCCTGGTAATTATAGCCAACGTATTTAACCCCAATAACTACATTTTGCAAATTAGTAACCTTGATAGTATACTTACCATCTACATCGGTTATAGTGCCAGTTTGCCCACCTTTTACCTGAACGCTGGCTCCTGGAATGGTTGTACCTTTCTCATCAGTTACAACACCAGTTACCGTCCTGTTTTGGGCCATAAGAATGCTGCTAAATAACAGCATCATTGAAAATAAAAGGTAAATCTTTCTCATAAAATTCAGAATTAATAATAGTTGGTTTATATAATTGGTTGTTTTAATTAGTACTTCTCATTTACTAATCAAGTGCTGGATCTATCATTTCTGCTGCTTTTGTTCCGCTCTTTCTTTAATACGCTTTTGCCACTCCTCACCAGCTTTTTTCATGTCATATCCTTGTGCTGATAAATAATTGTTTATCCTGCCCTTATATTTTCCGAACCATTCGTGTTTTTCTTTCGATGATCCTGCGTCTATAGCATGTTCCCGTGCTTCAATTAACCAGTTTTTAATTTTTTTCTTTTGCTCATCTGTTAAGTTGGGTAACTCATCCAAATAGCCGTTGTAAGTAACTTCTAATACTTTATAGGTCATTTCATCTTTAACCTTATCTATTTGCTCAGGACTTAACTCTTTACTCAATCGAGAAATATAAGTCTCATGTAGTTGATGGAGTTGCTGAGCTACGTTGGTATCAATTACCGCAATTTCCGCGTTTTCAGCAGCTTTATCTGCACCGGGTTGTTTTTTCGCATTGTTTATTGCGGCAACTTCAGCATCGCGTGTATCATGTATATTGCTTAGTTTGCGGTATTGATTTACCAGGACGTCACGAACTCTTCCATATTTTACAGAATCTTTAATACCAAGCACATCAACTATTTTATCAGCCCGTTTGGTTATTACATTTGTATAGTTCGCTTGCTCTTCCGGGGTTTGTATTTTTTGAGCGTATACAAATAATAAACTGCTCAGTATTAATCCAATTGTTAAAAAAAATTTCTTCATTATAATTGCTATTAATTTAATTCAATAACCAAACATCACCGCAAAAATGTGCCGCTATACCTAATCCGTTCATTGCTGCTGCCTTTATCCTGCATGCCTTATGTGCCGAAGCTTCATCAGGTGTATAAACCACCTGGATATGATTTGCCTGGTGGCGCCCCATCATCTGATCGCGGCTAACGCCTTTTAATACAGCATTCATAATAGGCCACTGAGGCGTTGTAGCCTGCCATCTCCTGTTTGTCTCTTCTTTAGATAACAAAACTGATTCGCCCACGCCTAAATCACACTGCAAGGTATCGTCCTTAATATATATGCGGCTCCAAACCAAATAACCCGGTTTGCTTATACCTTTTAAGCTGCCGCCTCCTAACCTGAAATACATGGCTGGCTGTCTTTCGCTGCTTGCACCTTTATAGCCATCAATTAAATGTGACGCAGGAACTGCACCGGATATAAGGAATGTCCAAACAAAATCATCAATGCCATTACCTTTAAAGTGTTCGCCCCAGCGTAAATCGTGCAGTGTATTATCTCCCGGCATACCTAATTGTTCCCACAATTTATAGGTTACCAGGCCGTCAATCCCCGCACATTCATCAACCTCGTTAAAATGAGGCAATGCCTGGCCAGCATAGAGCTCCCGGCCATCTTCCGCGTATACCGGCGGTCTGTCCTGGTTATTCAATAAACCTTCGGCCAAATCACTGGCGGCTGTTAAATCCTTTAAACCCTGCTGGTATTGAATCCCAATGGCACTACAGCCAAAATCATCGGCGATACGAACAGCGGCTATATACATTTTACATTGGTCAAGCGTTTGCCATTCCGTTAATTCAGTTTCCGGTTCAGTTCCCCAGTTAAACTTCATTCCCTTTTGCAATAACCAGTCTAAAATTAAGCGAGCCTCTGCGTCACTAATTTTCATCATGGCAGCATATAAAGCCGATTGACTTAAACGTTCTTTAAATATCCCTGTGGGATGTAAAAGGTGATCAGGCACTATGGCATTAAACATGCCCATGCAACCTTCGTCAAAAACACCCATAATGGCTTTATGTTGCTTAAAGGCTTCTGCGAATTCAAGTCCTATTTTTAAATCATCAACAGGTATTGCCCCACTATCAAAGCTTTTTACATGCCTTTGATCATATTCAATTTTTCCGGTTGAAAGCCACTCATTTAATCCTTTTTCAAAAAAAGGATCGTCAAAGTTTTCACTCCATAAGGTGCTATACTTTACACCTGCCTTAGTTAATGAACCATTTATGTTAAGCATACCAACCAAACCAGGATGGGTACCGCTCCAGTTTGCAACAGTTAATATCGGGCCCTTATGTGTACTTAACCCGGCTAATACATGATGAGTATATTGCCACATGCTTTCTACAATTATCAAAGGTTGTTGGGGTGCAATGTTTCGGAAAACCTCCATACCCATTTTTTGGGAATCAATAAGACCATGTTTTTTGCATTCATTATAGGGATGCGCACGTTTTACTGTCCATCCTGATTTTTCGACAGATTTGGTAAGTAATTGTTCAACTTTCTGTTGTTCAGGCCAACAAATTTGATTGGCAGCTAAACGCAGATCACCACTTGCAACAAATAAAACTTCTTTTAAATTACCCAACATTTCAGCTATTTCTTATGGTATTATTCTCAAATATGTCGCGTTATTATTCAATTTATTGAAACTGCATTTATTAATTGCCATCTATGCAATTAAATAAATGTTAATTTAACAATTATTTAAGCAGACAGTATGCTGTCAAAACTTAACTTGCAATAAAATATATAATATTAACCGGTTTATATTCTTAGTAGTACAGTAACGGCATCTGGTTCAATGGGCTACTTTAACAAATATCATGTATTAGCTTTTGCTATTATTACATGGATTTATCAACTTATTGTATGATATTACCATAACATTTATTACCTTCAACCACTGTTAATACAGACCAATTATTTCAATCTTACGCTAAAGATTAAGTTATAGATGAAGCCCCATTTTCTTAAGGTTGCTGTAAAACCGCAAAATTCATTCAGTATAAGGCATGATATTTTACCTACTTTCAGAGGAATATGGCATTATCATCCCGAACTGGAGTTGCATTATGTGATAAAAGGCGAAGGGGTGCGTTTTATCGGTGATAATATCAGCAACTTTTCTTCAGGAGAGATCACTTTATTAGGAGAAAAGCTGCCACACTGCTGGCGCTGCAAGGATGAATATTTTCAACCTGATTCCGGACTTAATGTAGAAGTTATTGTAATCCATTTTCTTCCCGATTGTTTGGGCCGTTACTTATTAAATTTACCCGAGGCTTATTTATTGACCAAACTGTTTGAAAAAGCCAAAAGCGGGATGGTTATAAATGGCCATGCAAAAACTGAACTGAAAAGCCTAATGCACAGAGCAGTAAATGCGACCAACCTTGACCGGATAGTTGTATTGCTATCCATACTTAAAGTATTAGCTGAGAATGAAGATTTTGAGACTATTACCTTATCGCATCATGAATTTCATCAATCTAATGAGTCAGATACGATACGCCTCAATAAGGTTTGCTCTTATACATTAACTCACTACAAAAGGGAAATAAGCCTGCAGGAAATAGCAGCCATCGGCAATTTAAGTGTAACTTCATTTTGCCGGTATTTTAAGCTGATGACAAAAAAAACCTATTCGGATTTTTTAACGGAGATCAGAATAAGCCATGCCTGCCGCTTTTTAATTGAAGATAAACTACCGACCGAGGTGCTTTGTTTCGAATGCGGATTTAACAATATTTCGAATTTTTACCGTCATTTTAAAAAGATAACCAATATGACGCCACTGGAGTATAAAAGAAGGTACTTACATGGCCAACCTGCTGATTATAAATAATTTTTAATACCAATATGGTTTTGCAATTGATCATAGTTACTGTATAAGCTTTCAATTTGCTTACGAATGGCAGGGTAAAATACACCAACATTTCTGCGTGTAATGGTTGAAATTTTTAAACCGCGCTTGCTTAACCAATACTTAGCCACTATTGGGTAAACATTATGCATCACATCCATATTATCAATTAAAAAATGTTGTACCTGGTTCACTTCAGTTGCTAACAATGCATCTGCATAATTTTTGCAAAGCCATACAATCAGCTCAGGAAAAAAATTACCCTGTATACATGATAAACCGGCAGCCCCGGCGTGTAATGATTCAACGGCATGACCCATATAGGCATCATATAAACCAAAAGCAGGATTAGCTTCACCTGCTTTTAGTTTTTCCTTTACCTGATTAATATCAAGACAAGTATCCTTATGATAAATTATCCGGCCTGTTGCTACAAAATCAACTAACTGCTGTGGAGACAATAACCTTTTATAAGGTACCGGACACTCGTAGAAACCCAATGGAATATCACCTGTTTTATCCAATAATTCAAAAACCCGGTCATTAAATAAGTTATCCGGTTCATCTTCGTTAGCTAATACACTGGTAATAATAATAACAGCATCAGCACCAGTATCGCTTACCTTTTTAACAAATTCCACCTGCTTGCTAATCGGTCCTCCGAAAGTACCTGTAGCCACCACGGGAACAGCGCCGCCAGCTACCTTGATAACGTGTTTTACAGCTTGCAGTTTCTCCTCATCTTCCAGTTCAAACATTTCACTGGACAAACAATTGGCAAAAAGACCGGCTGATCCGGCCTTTAAATAGATTTCTGTTAATTGTGTTAAGATATCATAATCAATATCACCGTTATTTTTAAATGGCGTTAACATTACCGGAATAAAACCTTTTGCTGATTTTCCCATTATCTTTTTCTTTTTTTATTATCCTTATCAATTACCTACCCAACAGCTTTCGGGATAGTTATTTTAGTAAGTAAAACACCGGTTAAAAAAATTGACAGCGTGCCTACCACGATGATCATATTTATATTTAATGTACTTCTGATTGAGGCATATTGTATAGGAATAAGAGAAGGGACTGTCATCCATATAACAACCAATACGCCTATTACAGTAGCAATAATGGCCTCATGATTACGGGTTTGTCTGCTGATGATACCCATTAAAAATAACCCCAGCATTCCCGTGGCAAATATGCCTGATAGCTGCCACCATACATCAAGCACACTTTTAATACCAATCATCGCTATCCCTGCCAACATGCCTGTTAAGCCAAAAACCAGCGTAGCTATATGTAATATTCGCATGGTTTGCTTTTCATTGACCGATTTTTTGAAATAACGGCTATAAATGTCTGCCGTAAAAACCGTTGCTGAAGAGTTCATTCCTGAACTTATAGTGCTCATTGCCGCCGAAAGTATGGCCGAAACAATTAAACCAACTAAACCAACCGGAATTTTATTAACCATAAAATGAGGCATCACTTTATCACCATAATCTTCAGGTTTTAAGGAGGCTGCAGTTTTAACTATTGTTGCTACTGATGCTCCAGCCCCCGACCGTTCAATCGCTACTTGTTGTTTAATAGTTTCAATAAATTCGGGATGGATAGCGTAGTAAGCATATAGGCAAGATCCTATAATACAAAAAAGCAATGAGGCTGGTATATACATAGCAACACAAATCCAGATTGATCTTTTTGCAGCTGCGGTAGAAGAAGCAGTATGATACCGTTGTACATAGTTTTGATCGACACCGAAATTGTTAAGGTTGATAAAAAAACCATACAAAAATATAACCCAAAAGGTGGGTCGTGTAAAATCCGGTTGAAAGCTTCCAAGGCTGAATTTATGGGCTGCTTTACCCACTTGTACTATTTGGTTTATGCCTCCGGGCATATCGGTGATGATAAGATAGACGATAAGAAAAGCACCAAAGGTTTTAATTACAGCCTGTACCACCTCTGTCCATATCACTGCTTCAATACCCCCTAATACCGTGTATATAATAATGCTTATACCCATCACCAGCATAATAGTTTTCATATCAAACCGGGTAAGAGCCTGCAAGCTAAGCGCGATACCAAAAAATATTGACCCCATCCGGGCAATTTGTGTTAATAAAAAACAAACAACGGCATAAGTACGTGCCCAGGGGCCAAATCGTTTTTCAAAATGAGTATAAGCAGAAATTTCACCGGTATTACGATAAAACGGTACAAAATATTTCGCAGCAAACCACGCGGCAAAAGGCATGGACAGGCTAAACACATACACATTCCAATTGGAACCAAATGTTTTACCGGGTACACCCAGAAAGGTGTTACTACTTAGAAATGTAGCGTAAATAGACATGCCGATAGCCCAGCCTGGTATTTTACCGGAAGCGCTGGTAAACTGCTCGAAACTTTTATTTTTCCGTGAAAAATAAAAGCCAACCAACAGCATGGCCGCAAGGTAAATTAGTATAATCGAAAGATCAAGCGTTGGCAACCGTTTAATCATCTACAAGTTCTTTTAGGCATTTTGGCTTATTTCAGGTATGTATTGCTTATACACAAAGCAAATTTATTGTTTGCAATGCCCGTTTTTATGTAATATTTTTCCTTTGTAGTATAGGATGTTATCTTATTGATGCCAAATTTTCTAATAAACTGAATTTAAATTCAGGGTAGCCGCCCTTAAGCCATTAGCTATAGCTTTTACAGTAATCCTGCCTTTTGTGGTTTTTGATTGTATAATAGCCAAACATAAGCCATGAAAAGCTTTACGATGATGCGCCTTAAACGGCTCCATACTTATCTGCGAGCCATTATCTAGGCCTGCAATTGCTGCCGGGCCATTTATCTGGAAATTAATCAGGTTATCGGCATTAGGAATCAGGTTACCCTCTTTATCCAAAACCCTTACGGTTATAAATGACAGGTCTTTTCCATCTGCCTTAATTTTTTTTCGGTCTGCCGATAATTCAATTTTGGCGGGAAGGCCGGCTGTATTTATTTCTTCTGTCAAAACAGGCCTTCCAGCCTTTCGGGATATAATTTTCAAGGTACCAGGTTCAAATTTAACTTGCCAGCTTACATGCAGGTCATCTCTCTGTTTCGATTTTATACCTAATAATTTACCATTTAAAAACAGTTCCACCTCATCTGCCTGGCTGTAATAAGCCCATACATTAATCGTTTGACCAGATGTCCAGTTCCAATGTGGCAACAAGTGTAAAACAGGCTTGTTTGTCCATTCGCTTTGGTACATATAATAAACATCTTTCGGAAAACCCGCCAAGTCAACTATGCCAAAATATGCGCTTCGTGCAGGCCATGGATACGGAGTTGGCTCGCCTATATAATCAAATCCTGTCCATATAAACAAGCCGGATAAGAAGTCATACTTTTTGATAATCTTCCAGGTCTCTTCATGTGTTGATCCCCAATAAGCCGCTACATTATCATAAGACGTAACCGCTAATTCGGCATTGCCCTGTGTAAATGGCGTTTTCGAACTAACAGGCCAATGACGGGTGGTATCTGTAGGCTGATCATAGAACCCGCGTGTTTCCAATGCAGACATCGTTTCGGAAGCTATAAATTTCTGATTGGGGAAGTTTTTTGGAAAATCGGCATACCGTTCCTGGTGATAATTCAAACCTACCAAATCCAATGTGCCGGATTGATAAATAAAGTTCTTTTGCGGTTCTGATTCACTTAGCGCGGATGTGACCGGCCTGGTAGTGTCTATACTTTTCACGATATGAACCAGCTCATGGGCAATACTTATCCCGGTACTGTCAAACTGCTCTCTGATCTCGTTCCCAATGCTCCACATAAAAACACAGGAATGGTTGCGGTCACGAAGGATTTGATCTGTTAAATCCTGTTTATGCCATTCATTCCAGTTTTCAGAATAATCGTGCTTGCTTTTCTTCTTTTTCCACATATCAAAAGCTTCATCCATTACCATGAAACCCATATGGTCGCATAAGTCCAAAAATTCAGGTGCAGGCGGATTATGGGATGTACGGATGGCATTGCATCCCATAGCTTTCAATATTTCAAGTTGCCGTTCTATCGCCCGTTTATTAACGGCAGCGCCTAAAACTCCTAAATCATGGTGCATACAAACGCCTTTAATTTTCATAGATACGCCATTTAATGAAAATCCTTTCTGCACATCAAATTTGAATGAACGGATACCGGTAAAAGTTTCATAACTATCCAGCACCTCTGTGCCGCGTATTACCTGCAATTTTACTTTATACAAATAAGGATGGTCTGTTGACCATAACTGCGGTTTTTTGATGATTAAACTTTGCTCTGCCGAAGCTGCATTTCTCAAATGCATTATATTACTGGCAACCACTATCTCCCTTGCGTCATAGACAGTAGTTTTCAGAAGCAGATCTTTATCACTTCCCTTTATTGCGGTATTAATATGTATAACTGCCGAATGATTTGTTATTTGAGGAGTAGTAATAAATGTTCCCCATCTGGTAAAATAAATTTTTTTTACAGTCGCCAACCAAACATTCCGGTATATACCTGAACCGCTATACCATCTTGAATTAGGCTGACCTGAATTATCTACTCTTACCGATATTACATTGTGCTGGCCACCAAATTTCAAATAAGGCGTAAGATCATAACTAAAGGAAATATAACCATTTGGCCTTTTACCTAAATAATGACCGTTTATCCAAACTTCGCTGTTCCGGTAAACGCCATCAAAATCTATAAAAATGTTTTTATTTCTTGAGGATAAGGCCAGTTTAAAGGTTTTACGATACCAGCCAATACCTGCAGGTAAGCCTCCTTCGCTTTGTGTAGTTGGATTTTTTTCATTGAAAGCACCCTCAATGCTCCAGTCGTGAGGTAAATTCAATGTTCGCCATTTACTATCAGTATATAGGTTATACTTTGCAAGACTATCATCGCCCAGCATAAATTTCCAGCTATTATCGAAGCTTTCCGTTCTTGGGATATTTTGTGCAGATACTGCAAGGCAAATACATAACAGAATAGTTATGCAAAAATAAAACGACCGCGATTTTAGCATACCAGTACCATTTGCATGTTTAATAATTGTCCCAACCTGGTGATCTTTGAAGCAATATACCTACAAGCTTCCAGGTCAACACCGAACAAGCCTATTTTTAGTCGCTGTGATTGCATAAAATAATTTCAGGTTACTTTTTAACTTTTACAGGTGGCGCTACAAAATTCAACTCACTTTTACCCATATCCTTAGAAGTAGCTACTGCGATACCCCGTTGCTGTGCTTTATCTACGGCGCAATAAAAATGATAAACCACGCCTTTCCAATATACTACAAATGATTTATGTGCGAACTCATTATCAAAAGGCTCTGATGATTGAATAAGCTTTTCTCCTGTCCAGTCTGTCCAGTTCACCAGGTCATAGGAAGCCGCAAAACGGTTATGTACGCCGCCTGGGCCGGTTTTCCAAAAAGCACCGAAATAAAACATGACATATACATCGCCAATTTTTTGTACATCCGGATCTCCGGTTATGCCGGGCCCGTGATTCATTACCGGAATTTTTCCAAAACGTTTCCAGTGTACCATATCATCAGATACAGCCATGCCAATGCGCTCGGCACCACGCTTTTTATCCAAGCTGTCGCCGTTGGCATTATAATACATGACGAATGGATGCCCTGTTAATTTTGATTTGTCCCATATCACTGTTTCCTTGTACTGCACATGGTTATCCCACCAGCTTACATCCTTATCAGTTGGTGTTAATATGGGATGATCCAGCCGTTGCCACTCATGTACGGTCGACGGGTCCTTATCCGTATAGGCTATCCCCAATGAAAGCCGTCCTTTTTCGTATCCACGCTCATGCCCCCCGAAATACGACATCCAGTATTTACCGTCGTATTTTTGCAGCTTATAGCTGCCACCCCATTTATAATCCTCTAATGCCGCATAACCTGCTTTTTGATTGGCATCCCAGGTAGTGGTGTCAGAAAAAGACATGATACGACCTTTGGTAGCCCAATGCAGCAGATCCTTACTCTCGGCCAACCAGGTTTCATAGCCGCGGCCATTAAAAATCAGGTACGTCATGAACCAGTTATTCCCCTTGCGAAAGACGGTCGGGCAATCGGCTTTTTTGGAGTTATCATCCGGTGCTATTACTAGTCCATATTTGTAGGGTGCTTTTACCTGTTCATAAATTTCCTGCATCTTAACTTGCGGAACTTTGTTTTTTTCAGACTGTGCCGTCGCGCTGTAGATACCAGTAGTGGCAAACAATGCGATAAAAGCTATATTTTTAAGTTTCATATCCATCTTAATTATTTATTGGCTGCAAAATGATACAAGCCTGATCCGGCTTCAATTATCGCTTTACCGTTCTTATATCCTAAAAATTTTATTTCGCTATAAGCATGGATTGGTTTACCTTCTTCGCTGATTTTATCTCCTTCATTGGCGGGTATATAAATTACAGCTTTAGTATTAGCCGGTATTTCTATGGTTAATTCGAACTTATTGTCAGCCTTTTTCCAATCTGTGGCAACTCTCCCGTAAGGCGATTGATAGCTGGCTTTAGCAAAAGTTATATCACCAACCACTTCCGGCCTTATTTCAATTTTATTTAAAGCAACGGAACCCGGAGCTGAACGTATGCCTGCCAATCCACTATAAAACCACTCCATCAGGTGGCCAAGCATAAAATGATTATTGGATACTGACGGCAATGCTTCCCATGATTCTGTTAAAGCAGTTGCCCCATGTGCCAGCTGATAGCCATATCCGGGTACGTCTGATCGGCTATTCATAGCATAGATCACGTCTGACCGGCCTGCGTCATCCAGCACCCTTAACAGGTAACGAAAACCAATATCTCCCGAAGTAAGGCTGTTGCCCCTGTTCTGCAAATCCTTTACAATATTATCCACAACCGCAGCTTTATATTCAGGCTCCACAAGTCCCATGTAAACAGATATGGCATTGGCTGTTTGGCTGCCTGTGCCATATGCTTTGGTTTCCGGGTTAAAGAAATGCTTATTATAAGTTGATTGTACCGCTGCAGCCAACTTTTTATAGGAAGCAGCATCCTGTGTTTTACCTAACATTGCTGCAATGTTGGCTACAATATTCAAATCGTAATAGTAAAAAGCGGTAGCCGTAATACCTTTTGGCGTTTGCTGAGAATAGCCCGGCGCTTTAAGGCCCTGATCGTACCAGTCACCCAATCCTTCTGAAAGTATATGCTGATCTGCTTTAGTACCTAAATAATCCAGGTAACGCTTCATCATATCATAGCTTTCGGTCAATACTTCCTTATCTCCGTACCATTGGTACACATACCACGGCAAAATGATTCCGTTGCTGCCCCACTCCGGTGAGTCACGGAAGGGATCACCAAATTTGGTAAACTCCGGGGCTATTTCAGGTATTAATCCGTCAGGGGTTTGTGCCAGGCGCATATCGTTAATACATTTAAGCGCCAGGCGATGTATATCATAATTATAATGCAATGAACTGCCTACCAAATGTGCTTCTTCCAGCCAACCCAGTTTTTCACGATGCGGGCAATCCGTAAATAAGCTGGCCATATTGCTTTTCATTGACCAGTCGATAAGTGTAAATATGCGGTTAAACAATTGGTTTGAACAGTTAAATTCGCCAACCGTAGCTGCCGAATTACGAGTATGCAACCCTTTAATTTCAGTTATCACAGGCAATTGTTTCGGATTTGCTTCTCCCTGTGCAACAGCACCGTCCACCTGCAAATAACGGAACCCATAATAAGTAAATTGGGGATGCCACGTCTCGGGCCCATCGCCTTTTAAAATATAGTTATCATAATAGGGCTTGCCCGATCCATTTTGGTTTGCGCTTCCATCGGGATGAATTATTTCTGCAGGTATAATTCTTACGGTATCTCCTTTTTTACCCCGAACGGTTATTTGCGGAATACCGGAGGCATTTTGCCCTAAATCATATACCCACGCGCCATTACTTAGTTGTTTTTTACTTACAGGCGTAAATTCCTGCATCACTTTAAGCGGATCAGCGGCCTGCGAATTTAACTGTGGTGAACCATCAACTATTATCGCTTTGAGCCATCCAGTATCATCAAACTTAAATGTGTTCCAACCTGGCTGTTCTAAATTGGCGTTATAATCCTCACCTCCATATATGCTGGTAAAAACAATTGGCCCCGGAGCTGTTTTCCAGCTTTCATCACTTATCAGATTATTAATGGAACCATCTTTATATTCAATCACCAAACGGCATATCATTTTTGGATGCCCGTAGGCTCCGGTCATTTTACGATAACGTTTATCCCGGGGCATATAATAAAACCCATTACCCAGCATTACTCCAATCGCGTTGCCGCCCTGTAAAAGTTTTGAGGTAATATTAAAAGGAACATACAAAGCCTGTTTATCATATTGCGCCCATCCCGGGTCAAGAAAGTGATCGTCAACTTTATTGCCGTTTAGGCTCATATCAAAATGTCCCAGTCCGCATATATATAGTGTTGCTTTTTTTACCGGTTTGCTGATGGTAAAGGTTTTGCGCAATAAGGGAAGTACATCATTAACAACGGGCTGGCCTTTCGGCCCCCTGCTTGCCGGAAACGGCACCAGGCGCTGCGAATCCGGCATTTTATCATAAGCTATCCATTTCGCCCCTTTCCAGTCGGCCAAATTTAATAACCCCATTTGCCATTGCGCTTTGTTGCTCCAGGTTGAGACGTGCCGACGATTATCCCAAACCATCACTTTCCAATAATAGGTTTTTGCCGGGAGCAATCGTTTACCTGCGTAAGCTACCTGTATAGAGGCCGATGATAATACTCGCTTAGAATCCCATATATTGCCATTGTCCTTGCTTAAGCCCAACGGATCATCAGCAACCAGTATGCGATAAGCGGTTTGCCGAACGTTTCGCTGGCCTGACTGTAATATCCAGCTTAATTTAGGCGCCAGCGCTTCAATACCTGCGGGGTCTGTTTTGTATTCGCATTGCAAATCTGTTACCTTCAATGTTTGCGCGAAGATTTGCAGCGGAAGCACCAACAATAAAAAATAAAATCCTTTGATCATTTAATATATGATTATGACAGCTATCACTGCATTTCCAATCCTGATATCATTAATCCTTCCGCATCAATGGCGGTAATAATCACCTTATAATTTCCGGCATTAATGCTGGTGCCCGAACTTGTTACCGCCGTACCCGATTTCCCTTTTTTTACCGGCTTATAGCTGACTGTTTCTTCATTCATTAGGATGCCGTCCGCAGCTTGCAGCTGTACTTTTGCGGTAAAGGTTTTTGTACCAGTATTATAGTATTTTATACGCAGTTCATATTTGTCTGCTACGCCAAGTGTAATGTTAAAAATCACGGAACCTCCTGCTGTCTTTGTAAACCGGTACACTTTTTTGCCGCCAAGTGTGTCCTGCGTTACACCGTTGCCCTGCGTTAAGGCATTAGCCGCTTTATAACTTACCGTCGGCTTTAAGTCGGTAGCCGGTTCAAGCGACGTTACGGGCAGAACGGCAACAATATATTTTTCAGATGCCAATAAACTGACAGGAGCGTTAGCTGCAAATCGTTTTTTGTATAGCGATAAATTTTCACCGCCTGTTTCATCCGTTTGTATAGTTAAGCCGGTTATCGTATAATCCTTCAACCAATCCGGACGCTCTGCGGGTTTGGTGTTAACAGCTATATATACATCACTTACCACATCAGTGCTAAATGACGCGATTGACTTCGGATCAACTTGCTTAGGTGCCTTTATCCATTCAGCTCGGTACAATACAGACGGTAATTGGCTTATTTTTATATCAGCATCACCGTAAGCCAGATCGCCGATATCCATCCAGTTTTGAATTGACCATTTATTGGCGCGGATACCCGTAACCTTTAGATTTTTAATTATGCCGGTTGATGGCGGTGCTTTTGCCAACTTTGGTTTAAGCGTACTTATGGCTATTGCGGAAATAATAGCTTCGCCGGCAGCTGTATGCGGAAATGATAGCTGCAATTGACCACCGCTAACATAAACGTTTACCGTTTTTTTAAGGGCCTGATTATAACCGGTTTCTTTCCATATATCCAGATTTTTAATCACCGTTTTATTGTTAACAGCCACATTAAATAGCCGCCAACCCGTACAATCCATGCCGCCGCCGGTGCCATACCAGGGCTCGGTGAAATACAGCTCAATCCGGTAGTAACCGTCCTTTACCGGAAACTGATACTTCAGTTTATTCATTCCAAAACGGAACGACTGAAATAATACGCCATCATCAGTGGACTGAACAGGATCAAAAGTTCGTTGCTGACTGGCAAAAAACGCGGGAATGCCCGGGTAATCATCCGTCCATGAAACAGATCCCCAGCTGGTTTTGCTATTTTCATGAACATCAGCTTGCCATAAATTACCTTGTTTATCTTTATAATCCGGGCCGCCGCAATTTACCCGGTATAAATATTGGTAACCTGCTGCCGGCTTTAGTATTTGCACAGTTCCGGCTGTAAGGCGTTTAATACCCGGTGCCTGCGGCAAATCATTTAAAACGATATAATCTTTAGCTACTGCTTTCCCGTTAACATAACCAATGGCGTATAATACATTGTATTTAATTTCAGCAGCGTTCCATTGAAAATGGGTTCCTATACCATTATTGGATTTTCTACCAAGCGACGCGTCGTTAACATCATTAAAAAGCTCCACCTCGTCACAATTGGAATAGACGTTTATACTATCCTTTTTACCGGGTTTTAACCAGCGGTTTGGCCAGGTATGCGATACAATGTGAGCCATCGGTTCTTTTACCTTTGAAGCATAATTTGCCCTGAACATATAAAAAGCATCCAACGGCTCGCCCCATGGCGTAAACAAGCCTTTGTAGTTGACCGGGCCCACCCTATCCAACTCGCGTAAACCTTCACCGCTCTGTACCCTGCCCGGATTTTCATGAGAATATAATAACCATTCAAACTGTCCGGCTACCTTATCTTTTACCGATTCAGCCAATCGCACTTTTGTTTCAAGCAACTGGCTCATGCGGTCCTCGCTTAACAAACCATTTTGAATAAAAGGGCCTTCGGTGTGCATGTCCAGGCTGCGCCATGCGCCATACTCACCTACCAAAATCTGTTTTTGCAAATCCTGTGCATACGTTAACGGATCGCCGCCATAAGTGCCGGTCCAGTTTTGCGGCACGTCCCAATCGGTGCCTTTGCCGCCATTGCAAGTGGTTATTTTCCGTTGGGATGAGGCTGTAGGATCAAGCTCCCGAATAATCGCTGAACATTCTTTGGCAAAATCTTCGGGAAGCTTACTTTCATTCTCCAGCCCCCATAAGATCACCGACGGACTGTTACGGCGCTCTTTTATCCAGTCGCGTAATAAAGCTTTGTAATTGGCTTTAAACTCTGGTGTGTCAAACCAGATATGCGCCGAATATTGCGGCCACCATAACAGGCCCAGCTTGTCCCAATACTTTTGATATGCTAAATTATGCGGCTGGTGCGCATCGCGAAAAGCATTAAAACCAGCTGCCCTCACCTGCATTACACGCGCTTTTATTTCTTCATTGCTAAAAGCATGGCTATTCCCCATCAGGTGCTCATATTCGGCTATACCATTGATAAAAACAGGTCTACCGTTTACATAAAAGCGGTTATCACCGTTATTGCGGCCTATAGGCCAGTTTATCCAGCGGATGCCATACGTAGTGGACGTTTGGTCGGCAAGCATGCCATTAACCAACACCTGGGATACTATAGTATATAAATACGGATTATCCAGCGACCATAAATGTACATTTTTGATGGCTGGCAGCAGCTGTTTAATCACAGCTGTAGCTCCGGCATTTAAGTTTGCCTGTGATTGAGTGATTGCAGCTATATGTCCACTGGCATCAATCAATTTGTTGATAATGGAAACCTTTAAAGGCTGAGCACTATAATTTTTTACTTCAGTTTCTAAATTCAGCGTAGCTGACCTTTCAGTCACCGTAGTATCATTCCAGATATGAACGCCAAAAGGCTCTATTCTTACCGGGTTAGTAACGATCAAATGAACGGGCCGGAAAATGCCCATAGGCTGTGACCCCTCTGAAAAACCAACCTCATCAGAGCAGCCTCCACATACCCAGGGCAAATCTTTAATGAATGCGGGATGATCCGCACGAACGCATAATAAATTAGATTTCCCAGCATGAATAGCGTCGGTTACATCCAAAGTAAAAGAGGTGCGGCCCCCCGTGTGGTAGCCCACATGCTTACCGTTCAACCAAACCGTAGCGTACGAGCCCACACCTTCAAACCATAAAAAATAACGTTTACCTGGGGATTCAGCGGTAACAGTAAAGGTTTTCCGATACCAGGCGTACCCATGTTTGTTACCATGCTTTAAACGGCGGTAACCTTGGTAGGTGTCCCAGTTGTGAGGAACATCTACAGGTATCCAATTCTTGTCAGAAAAATTGCTTTTTTCAAATCCTGTAAAAGCGTTTTGATTGTGGTCATCGGCAATGGTGCGCCAGTTACTATTCAATAAAATTTCCTGCCGGATGCTTTGCTGCGCTACGGCATCAGCCTGAATCAAACAAACCATCAAACCAATAAAAAGCATAGTTACACGCTGATAATTCAGCCGGTAAACTAATTTTTCATCCCCGTTTGCTGTGTTATAGCTGTTTAAGTACTCCATCAAAATGATAAGCTTTACCCTTCTCCGTATTTAGTGAGATCGTTTTATTTCGATATTGCAGGTTACAAACGCCACCAGCTTTAGATAGAACCTGTACCTGCTGTAACTGACCGTTGTTCCATTTATAACTTAACACAAACCCGCCACGGGCACAGATGCCTTTTAGCTCTCCTCCGGGTAAAGCCAATGGCAGGGCCGGCAGCAATTCAATAGCATCGCCCTGGCTTTGCAATAACATTTCAGACAAACCAGCAGCGCCGCCAAAATTGCCATCAATCTGGAACGGCGGGTGGGCATCAAATAAATTATGATATACGCCGCCTTTCTCCTTACCAGATGATACATCTGCGGGCGAAAGCAGCTTGGTGAACATCCGGTACGCGTGGTCACCCTCCTTCATCCTTGCCAATACATTTACCTTCCAGGCAATGCTCCAACCTGTGCCTTCATCACCGCGGAATTGCATCGATTTTTCAGCGGCTTTCATTAGCTCAGGCGTTTTCCATGTAATATCCGTGCCCGGAAAGACACCCCATAAATGAGATATATGCCGATGCGTGTCGGCAGTATCATCCTTATCTTCCATCCACTCCTGCAGCTGGCCGTATTTACCTATTTTATCAGGAGCGATTTGGTTATATTTTACTTGCAATAAAGCACTGAATCGCTGATCAATACCTAATACTTTAGCTGCCGAAATGCAATTTTTAAACAAATCACGAACGATTTGCCTATCCATTGCGGGACCGGCCACTAACCCTCCATGTTCAGGAGAATTTGACGGTGTGGTTATCAGGTTGCCTGTTGTCAGATCTTTAACCAACGTATAAACAAAAAACATCGCCGCGGCTTTCATTTCCGGATAGGCCTTTTGCAGGAAATTTTTATCTCTGGTATATGAATAATGCTCCCACAACTGGTGACAAAGCCATGCACCGCCGGTTTGCCAAATCCCATGCGTAGCGGAATTTACCGGCGTGGTACCACACCATATATCTGTATTATGATGCAGCACCCAGCCCGGTGCGCCATAATGTTCTTTAGCCGTTAATTTACCGGTTTTCGACAAGTCATTAACAAGGCTAAAAAAAGGCTCGCTACAAGCCGAGAGGTTTAGCACTTCGGCTGGCCAGTAATTCATTTCCAGGTTAATGTTGGTGGTAAACTTACTGCCCCATGGCGGCGTCAACAGATCGTTCCATAACCCTTGTAAATTAGCAGGCCCGTTGCCTGGGCGTGACGAAGAAATCAGTAAATAACGGCTATATTGGGTATACAGGCTAATGAATGAAGGATCAGAAACTGGCGTAAACTTCAAAATGCGCTCATCGGTAGGCAGATCAGCGTTGGCTGTCCTGCCCAAATTAATGGAAAAGGTATTAAAATATTGTTGGTAGTCTTTTATATGTGCAGCTTTAATAGCTGCATAACTTTTTGGGGCAATAGCAGCAATTTGCTTTTGGCAGATAGCTTCCGGGTCGCCGCTTACATCATGGTAATTTTTATAATTCGTAGCCGCTGTTAAATACAGTGTTGTTTCATTTGCATCGCTGATGCTGATATTATTTGAGGTTACGTTTACCCTACCGCCCGTAGCCTGCACATGCAAATAACTAACCCCTTTTAATACGCCGTCATGTACTTTCAGCGATAACGCCAGCGTACGATCATCAATTTTGCGAATGTTAAAGGACCTGTGCAGTGTTTTCAGCATGGCTTTTAAAGCGATCTTACCAGGCTGATCAGCAGTTAAATGTATGGCAATAGCCTGGTCGGGTGCACTGGCAAAGTATTCACGGGTGTAGTTTACACCATTGGCTGTATAAGTTACGTGGGCTATGGCGTCGGCAATATCAAGGTCGCGTTTATAATTACTTATTTGTTGCTTTGGGAACTGTAAATATAGGTCTGCAAATGGCTGGTAATCGGCATTATAAGCAGGATGGACAGGCGGGTTATCATCTTGTATCCAGTATTTCCATTGGGGCTTCAATAAAATGCCATTTTCGGGTTTAGTGCCTTCGGGATAAACGGCAAATTTTTCTTTAATTGTAGTTAGTCCGCCTTTATCAAAAAAGTTAACTACCTGTACAGCAATGGTATTTTTACCGACGTGTAGCAGTGACGCAGGAATAATATATTTACGACTGGCCGTATTATTTGCTGAGCCAACCGATTTACCATTAACATACGTATAATCTATATCTCTTACGCGACCAATACTCAGTATCATATTTTTGCCGGTCATGTTAGTAGGCAAATCAAAATTGGTTCGTAACCAAACAGCACCGTCCAATCTTTCAAATCCGGGTTCGGTTTCCCATCCGTTTGGAACAGGCATAATGATTGTTTTCCAGTCGTTATCGTTAAAATCTGCGGCAGATGGCGCAGTGTAGGCCAACATTTTTTTCATCCACACAACGGAATCAGCAGCATAAGTTGCCTCATGGCTTTTCACACCCATAAAATGCTGCTGCGCCAATGCTTCCGCTTCCGGTTGCTTACCTTCAGCTACTAAATGACGGATTGCCGCAAGATACTTTACCGCCCCATTACGCTGGTAAGCACGCGGTCCACCCGTCCATAAATTTTGTTCGTTAAACTGGATATGGTCTTGACCGGCGCCGCCAAATATCATGGCGCCTATACGGCCATTGCCAATGGGCAGGGCATCTGTCCATTTTTCGGCAGGTTGTTTATACCAAAGCTTTAAATCAGCGGATTGGGCATTTACCTTAAATGCAGGTATCAGCAGCAATAGGATAAGCCTTGGTATTATAACTGATATTTTAGGCTGTTTTATCATAGGCTACTAATTAAACAACCATCTTAAATCCTTGCTATTATCCTCTTTGTTTAAACCGGCGTCATAAACAGGAATATATGCGCCGTCCTCAACAAAGCCTAATATTAAACAGATGCCTTTACGTAAAGTCAATATATTGCTTCCGGCTTTAAAGGAATAAGTATGTACATTAGCCGGCGGCATACCGTCAATTTGCAAGGCGTTAGCGATTTTAATATCGGCCTGCCCGTAATCATTGGCGCTGGCGTCAGTTTCCAGCTGTGGTTCCTGCAGATATTTGGCGTTTTTACTTACAAAATAGCCTACTAATACTTTTACTGGCTGGGGGTTGCTAAAATTTATTGCCGTGCCCTCATTTGCCTGCGTTATTCTTGATAATTTAATACCCTGTAAACCCTCAATTTCCTTAGCCACTTTTTTGATAGCAGCAGCAGTATCAATAAATGCAATGTTGCCAGGTATCAATTTAAAAGTGGCCTGATTATCTTTAATAACAACTGGCGCATCTGTCAATAGTATCTTTTCCGCTTTGTTAGCAGTTGGCTGTGGCGATTTTAAGGAATCAATATTCCGTTTAAAATTATCCAGCTCTTTCTGGTAATAAGGCAATAGCTCAACCCAGGTTTTATTTTTACCATCATTGCCGCCAACAGGTATTTTACGTTGCCTTGTTTGCATGCTATTGGCATACAGATAACTATTTGTGGTAAGTTTTACCAAATCTTTAAAATATCTAAGGCTGGTTTTCAACTCAGGCAAAGCATTTTCCAGGTCGGCTATATTATCTGAATATTTATACCGCAATACCCAAAGTGCGGCTTTCGCTTTTGCTGAATAGCTGTTGGCCAGGGCGTCATAGCAATACATATCGTTTTTGAGCCGTTCGAATTCTGCTTTATTTTTTGTAATTCCGGGCACAGCTTCGTCTATCGCAGCAATAGCTAAATGGCCTTCAGCAACAATATCATTAGCTACTTTTACCGGTGTTTCACCAATATGCTGCTCATGCTTCCATTCTTTCGCCGCATATTCGCTCAGCATTTCACCTTCCGGGCCTTCAGAGTTATAAAGCAACGGATATAAGCCATATTTTTCCGGGTTAACCAACTCGCTCATAAGCATGCCTAAGGTCATGGTTTGGCGGTTACCATCGGTTATACCAAAACGCCGTAATATTTTGGGTGCAATTTCGCCTGTTTGCTCATAAGCACTCAAAATTGCTTTACCTCTGTCAACACTGCAGCCATATTTACCCGCTAACTGTTCCGACCAGTACTTAACTTCCTCATTCCTGTCCCTATGACAATTCCAGGCATAGCGCGCCCATTCTTTATACCATATCCAATCCCTGTCTAATTGAAGTAAGCGGGGGGATGTATTATCTGCCGAATATGGCCAATCCCAGTAAGATGCCTGGGGATAAATATGCAGCGCATTTGCCCCGTAAGTATTATGCATGGCCAGTACACATTTCTGTATAAAATCATCAGACCCATATCTGAATGGCTCCAGGTTGGCCATAATATGTACGTTCTCTATTTGTACCGTACCTATATGGCTAAGCGTTTTATGCAGTTCGGCCCAGGGGCCATGCGGCTCATAAGTAGTTAGGGCTTCACCGTTATATTTAGCCATAGTATACAAATTATGGTATAATGGTTTAGCGTACTTCATCACTTCGGGCGCATCTGTATCATGCGCGCGCAGTACTATGGGTGGTTCATCTGTACGGCACAATTCTTTTAAACCGTCCTTCACACCCGGAATTATGGTTTTAGTAAACCAATCTATATCATCCTGCCCTACTCCTTCCATAGCCTCGCCAAGTGTAATTAACAAGCCAACATGAGGATATTGCTTTACAAACTGGGCGATTGATTTGCGGGTATAATCAGCAATAATGGGTACAATATGCCGGTTTCTGTCCTGCGTTTTTAAGTGATTATGATCGGCAAATGGCTTGGATACGATAATATTGTAAAACCCCTGAATAATCCATATTCCCCTCTTATCCGCCTCATGCGTCAGGAAGTTGTACATTTCCACATTCTTCTGGTAAGTAGCTTCATCTACTTCAAGCGCGTACGGGTAATCCTTTACTTTAACCAGCGAGGCAAAAGGATGTCCGCTCCATAAATAAAGCGAGTTCATGCGGTTTTGCATTAAAGAATCGAGGTAACGGATCCATAAAGCCTTATCATAAAACCAAGGGAAGATTTCGGGCGCATAGGGGTATTCGTAAGTACCCCTGCCTGGTAATAGTGTGGGTTTCTGTACCCCCACGCAGGCCCCGCGTAAAACCATTTCAGGCTGATCAACAACGTTGATCTTTTGCGGTAGTTGATGACCCGCTTTTAAGCGGTCAATCAGTTCAAGGCAACCATAAAGCGCCCCCGAATTATCGGCGCCTACTATGATAATGTTATTTGCTGCGGAATTAATGGCAAAGCCTTCTTTTCTGGGTATTTTGGTTAAATGCAGGTGGTTTTTATTTAACGCGCCTTTAACCAACGCATCTGTTATGCAGCCTATAATAATGGTATTACCCGCTGATGTGCTTTGAGTTTGTTGTAATAATTTTACGGTATAACCCTCAGTCTTTAACACGCTGGCCAACTCTTGCCTACCGTATTTAATACGTACATGTGCTGACGGAACAATAACCACGGTAATACTTTTATTAATATTAATAGTCGCCGCACGGCCAATAAACACGCCTGCAAAACAGCAACACAATATCAGGATGGTTTTAATTTTCATTTGGCTAATTCAAACAAATGCATGCATTAAACGGATCATTCAATTAATTAAAGCAATTTGCAATTGCATTATTGAGGATTAACTGAGTTGAATGTTATATAATTGGTTACTAAAAGCCAAATCTATAGTTACTATGCCAATAAATTATGCTGATTTTTTTCTATATACTATACGATATTATCATTCGGCGGTTAAAATATTCAATATACAGGTCATTGGTAATTGCAAATAATTTAAAATGGCAAAATTAAATATGCATCAGGATGATTTTAAGGGAACTGTCACGCGTTTTAAAGCATTGCCGTGATAAATCACTTTATTATCTGAATAAATAGAGAACCCAGCTCCCTTATGATATTTTGTACCGTCCTTATCCCATAAAATAGCAATTAGGTGGCCATGATATAAAACGTTATCCAGGCAAAACCATTTCCATTGCCCCTGGGGTATAATTGGGTTAATGTCAAGCATATTATCTGCCCGCGGCTTTAAACCTACCAAATCGCTAATCACCAAATCACAAAAGCCGGAATGGTTATAATAACTGCTTCGCGGGTTATCTCCTTTTAACCAAAAGCCGGTTTTTTCGTCCTGATACTCGCCTAAATAAGGTACACTGCGCTTGATGTGCGACATCGCATATTTATGAAATTCATTATAAAACACCTTTGCCGACATATTATTTTGATTTTTATAATTGGTGAGCAAGTTTGAAAGCCCCTTTAAGGTTTGTGTAGTGGCAAAAGGCCAAATGGCCCCATCCCATTCGCAACCATGCCCGGTGCCGTGGGTACGGAACGTCGGCGCGCGTCTTTCGGCAGTAGTTATACCCCAGGGTGCATTAAAACCATTAGTATCAGTTAATTGATCCCATTGCGCGGTATATTTGGCGTTATCATCAGGCAAGTTAAAATACCAGGGAATGAACCCTAATTCCTCCCGCGATTCGCATAACATATTGGTTTTAACTTCATAAGCCTTAAAGAACTTATCCTTATCATCCCATAAGTTTTGTTCAACCAGTTGTTTAAGCTCAGCCGCTTTCTGCTGATACTTTATTTTCAGGCTATCGTTTCCGGTAAACCCCGCCATTTTGGCAAGCGCATTGGCATTGCCGTACATATAGCTATTTATAGTAGGCCGTATGTTTTTATCTTTCCTTGACCCGCTGATGGACTCTTCCATCGCATCCCTTACATCAAACTGCCAGAACATTTTGTTAGGTAATTGCTTTTCGGTTTCCCATTGGTGGTAATCGTTATTTAATGCGGGTATGGCTCGTTCAATAAACGGCTTATCCAAATTAATCAGGTAAAAACTATATACGGCGTCATCAATCCAACTGCTGAAGTTATGCAGGTGCGGCTTGGGTGTTTTGGGGTCAATAAAAAGCCAAAAGTTTATATAATCGCTAATGTATTTTTTATTATGCAGCCAGCGCCCCTCATACACGTGGTGGCCGAGTGCATCGCTTAAAGAATTATAAATACCGGCCCAATTTTCCGGAATGATGAACTCTGTAAAAATGAAGCCGTCTGGTGTTTGTTTAAGATGTTTCCGAAATGTCCACCAACGATAATAATATATCTTTTCAATTGCCGAATCCGGGCACTCGAACAACGGCACATTGGCCGATAAAAATTCAACGGCACGATCATTAGGAATATAGTTTTTTACCGTTTCAGTATCGATCGAATTGAAATAATTTACGTAATTTTTTAGTTTATCAGTAGTTAGCAGATGCTTTTGCTGTGCACTGCAAAACCGCCCTGCTAACAAGGCCAAAACAGCAAATAAAATCCTGGAATACTTCATATTTAATTACTTATCAAGAATATGCGGCTTAATATTATACCGGTTTATTGTGCAACTTTTCAAATTAAATCATATTTTATGTCAATAAAAAATGATTTAAAATCAACTTATTATTTCGGCATAAGCGTATGATAATATACTACACATTATTGAAAAGATTGCATAAAAAACGACTGTTATATCCAAGTATCTTGACCACCTTTTACAAGCACATTGTAACAATTTAGTAACAATCATTTTTTTAATGTACCTGCAACGCGTTTTAAAAAGCATAAAGTATTTTCATCTTAAACAATATGAGTAATACCAATATTATACCGCATTTTTCTATTCAATTTCCGGGCCGGCTAATATTCGGCAACGGCTCACTTGCCGGCTTGCCGGAAGAAATTATTAAAGCTGGGTGCAAAAAAGTTCTTGTTATCACCATTGAGCCGCTTTTGAGTGGATTAGCAAATGTTATCCGCGGTTTTGAGGCTAACGGAACTGCTGTTTCTATCAACACCCAAATTATGCAGGAGCCCTCTTTTAAGGATTTTGAAGCTTTAATGGTGGAAGCTAAAAGTATTAACCCGGATATGGTTATCGGTATAGGCGGCGGGAGCGTTTTGGACGTAGCCAAATTGGTAGCGGCTCAATTAGATAATACCCAAACCCTTGCCGAAATAGTAGGCATTGGCTTACTTAAAGGAAGAAATACAAAACTGATCTGTGTTCCTGCAACCTCTGGCACCGGTAGCGAGGTTTCGCCGAATGTTATATTAATTGATGACAGTGATCACCAGAAAAAAGGGATCATAAGTCCGTACCTGGTGCCTGATATAGTTTATGTGGACCCATTATTAACCATAACCGTGCCTCCGGCTATTACCGCGGCTACGGGCTTAGATGCACTAACCCATTGTTTGGAGGCATATACCAACAAATTTGCCCTCCCATTTATTGATCTATACGCCTATGAAGGCATGCGCCTGATTGCAGCCAACCTTGTAAATGCGGTAATAAATGGCGCTGACGAAGAAGCGCGTGCACAGGTTGCCATGGGCAGTTTATTAGGCGGATTTTGCCTGGGTCCGGTAAATACAGCCGGTGTACATGCCCTATCCTACCCACTGGGCAGCACTTTTCATTTGCCGCATGGCCTGTCTAATGCTTTATTATTGCCTTATGTTATGGAGTACAATATGGTTGTTGCCACGGTCCGTTACGCGGATGTAGCCGTTGCATTAGGCTGTAAAAGAGAAAACAATGATGAAGAAACTGCTAAAAAAGGTATTGAAAAAATAAGAGAATTAATTGCGCAATGCGGTATTCCTGCACGCTTGCGGGATGTTGACATACCCAAAGATGCTATACCAACTATGGCAAAAGATGCCTTGAAGATGCAACGCCTGCTTAAAAATAATCCACGCAACATTAGTGAAGCCAATGCTATTGATATTTATACCCAAGCCTATTAATTCCCAATGAATAATAAAATTAAATACAAAGGTGTTGTAGTTCCGGTGGTTACGCCACTTACTGTAGACTTTAAACTGGATGAGCCGGCTATAGAGAAGATGTTTAACCATTTTCACAAGCATCATGCTATGCCTTTTATCAACGGCACCACTGGTGAATCAGCTTCTTTAAATTTAAATCTCAAAAAAGACTATATTAAAGCTGCCGGAAAATTTAAAATAGCCGGCGATGTATTATATGCGGGTATTTCTTCTAATTGCCTGGAAGAGTCAATAGAACTTGCAAAAACAAGCTTTGATTCGGGCGTAGATGCGGTTGCCGCTACCTTGCCTTCTCATTATCATCTTTCTACTGACCAGATGCGGAAATATTTTGAGCAACTGGCAGAACAGGTTCCCGGCCCGGTAATTATTTATAATATCCCGGTCACTACACATATGTCAATTCCACTGGAAGTGATTGATGAACTGAGTCGGGACGAAAGGTTTATTGGAACCAAAGATTCTGAACGAAACGAAGAGAGATTGCAGCAATCACTTGAACTGTGGTCTGGCCGTGAAGACTTTTGTCACTTTATGGGATGGGCAGGCAAGTCGGCCGAGGCTTTAATTAATGGCAGCGACGGCCTTATTCCAAGTACCGGAAACATTTGTCCGGGTATTTATGACGATATGATTAAGGCTATATATGCAGGAGATCATGATGAGGCTTTCCGCCTGCAAAAATTGTCAGATGCGCTGGGTAATGTGTATCAAAACGGCAAATTATTAGGAGAATCATTATGGGCGCTAAAAGTACTAATGCAGGAGTTATATCTCTGCAATGAGTATATTATGCCTCCGTTGCGTGCCTTATCCGCAGCAGACAAAAATAAGCTGATCAAAAACTTTCATCAAATTGTTGATCAGGGAAATTTAATAATTAAAACTGATACCAATGTCTGATAAACCGATAGTAGGTATAACAATGGGAGACCCTGCAAGCATAGGCCCCGAAATAGATATAAAAGCCTTATTAAAAAAAGAAATATATAATATATGAAACCCTTTGCTTGTTGGCGATGCTGCTGTATTTAACCATAT
>NZ_JAQBOC010000083.1 GCF_028288225.1 Mucilaginibacter sp. | reverse complement strand
GGCTAAAATCCTGAACAGCGACCGTCGTTGCAACTAAATTAGACCTGGCAGTAGCGAAAAGGGTATCCATGCTATTCACATATAAGGTTGGGAATTCGTCAAATGCTACGCTACATTTTACAGTATTTACGTGAATTTTAGTTTTTTTTTATTCTGCGTTACCCACTGCCGGTTCTTAAGTTGTCATAATGTAATAAGAGCATTTATACCTTTTTGGCACCAATGACAAACGAAGAAGAATTATTATCCAAATTTAAAAACGGCACCTGTTCAAAAAAGGAGTTGCGGCTGATAGAAAAGTGGATGCTCATGCATGATGAGGGAGACTCAACTGGTTTAACCGAAGACGATTTTGAACAGGCCGGCAAAGAAATATGGCTTCGAATACAGGCGGTCAAAAATCACCAGCAACAAAAAATCAGTTTGTGGCCGCGCATTGCAGTAGCCGCTTCATTTATCGTTTGCTTATCTGTGGTTACTTATATTTTAATGAAGAAGCCGGCTGTTCTTATAGTTAAAAATACCGCTCCGCTTCGTGAAAAAATGGGTATTGCGCCGGGAGGGAATAAAGCAACATTGACCTTGGCCAATGGCAAAACTATCGTATTAACCGGTGCGCAAAACGGGCGATTAGCGACACAGGGGAATATAGCTATTACCAAAGCCGCTGACGGCCAGATCGTCTACCATATCAAAGAACAGAAAGAAGAAACTGCAAATAGCCAAGTCGCGTACAATACCGTTACCACGCCACGGGGTGGGCAATATCAAATCTATTTACCCGATGGGTCTCATGTTTGGCTCAATGCTGCTTCAAGTATAAAATACCCCACCGCCTTTACCGGTAAAACCAGGGAAGTGGAATTGAGCGGCGAGGCATATTTTGAGATCGCCAAGAATCCCCAAAAACCGTTCCGCGTAAATACCGGTAACAGGCAGCAAATCGAGGTATTGGGCACACACTTTAATGTGGAAGCCTATGCAGATGACAACCATATTAACACAACGTTGCTCGAGGGCTCTGTAAAACTGATTTATGGTCAGCGGCAGGCTATTTTAGTTCCCGGACAGATCGCGATCAATGATCTACCTGAATCTCTGGTGGTTAAGAAAGCTAACATAGAAGCTGTAATGGCCTGGAAAAATGGTTTATTCATTTTTAATGATGAAAATATCAAGGTGGTCATGAAGAAGGCCGCCCGATGGTATGACTTTGATGTCGAATATCGAGGCGATATTCAGGAAAAAAAATTCGGTGGAATCATTTCAAGGTACAAAAGTGTTACCGAACTGCTTGATAATATGAATATTTCGAGCGGGATACAGTATAAAATAGAAGGGAGGAAAATTATATTGATGAACTAGTACTAATCTCCATACCAAATTACCTATAAACCAGGAGCGTTGGAGCGCCCCTGGTAACAGCTGTGGGCAGCTGAATCAGGTATTTCAATAATCGTATTCAAAACCAATTAAAAAAAACCTAATACCCAAATGTATAAAAAATCTTATGCAATTCGATGCAGGAATAACGCCTGTATTATACCTAAATTATTGCTGATTATGAGGATGTCTTTTTTTATGTGCCTGCTGGCTTTTATGCAAGCCAGCGCCACCTCTTTTGCACAAAGGATAAGTCTAAATAAAGACAACGCCCCGTTACGGGAAACATTAAATGATATTCGAATCCAAAGTGGTTACAGTATTTTTTATGATGCTGATATCTTAAGAAATGCCAGAGCCGTTAACGTTCATATTAAAAATGCCACCCTTTCACAAGCTTTAGAGCAATGTTTCAAAGGACAGCCGTTCTCCTATGTCATTAACAAAAATACGATAGTTATTGCGCCGAAAAAACAAATTGAAACAGGTGAAGTTCATGAAATTTCTATTTCAGGCAAGGTTACCGATGAAAAAGGGGAAACACTACCTGGCGTAACCATCAGGCTAAAGGACGGCAGCAGAACTTCGATAGCGGACGCCAACGGTAACTACTCCATTTTGATACCGGACGGCAAAGGTATCCTGGTCTACAGTTTTGTAGGCTATATGACACAGGAGATCGCCGTAAATAACCGGACAAAAATTGATATTCAATTGCAAAGTAAGCCTGCGGCACTTAATGAAATTATAGTGGTCGGGTATGGCACGCAAAAGAAATCAGACCTTACCGGAGCGGTTTCCCATATCAACATGTCACAGCTGCAAAATAAAGAGGCCCTATCCATTGCAGATTATTTGCGGGGAAGCATAGCCGGCCTTAATATTTCTCGCAGTTCGTCGGTGACCGGGGCGCAGTCTTTTGAGGTTCGTGGTGCTACTTCCATTGGCGCCAGTACCCAACCCTTGATTGTCGTAGATGGGATGATCTTCCAGGGGCTATTAAATGATATTAACCCGGAGGATATAGAGACTATTGACGTTTTAAAAGATGCGAGTTCTACGGCGATTTATGGGTCAAGAGCCGCAGCGGGTGTCATTATCCTAACCACAAAAAAAGGAAAGACAGATAAACCTACGATTAATTTTGATGTAAAAAGCGGTGTTTCAGCATTGCTTACAAAAGAAAAGGCTTACGGAGTAGACGACTATCTGAACATGCGTGCTGATGCGATGGAATCTAAATACGCAACACATGCGACGCAACGTGAATATTACAAAGATCCGCGTGCGCTAAAATCAGTCGACCTGCAGACATGGCTTAAATATGACGGGACAGGCGTGCCAGCCAATGCTAACCCGATGGATTATTGGTTGCTGCGACTAAACCTGTACCCGGGAGAAATAGCTAATTATAATGCCGGCAAATCTATCAACTGGGTAAATAAAGTTTTCAGGAATGGAACTATGCACGATTATAATGCCAGTATATCCGGTAAAACCAGTAACCTGAATTACTATTGGTCTTTGGGCCTGCTGGATAATGCCGGTGTGGTTTATAATGACAACTACCGCAATGTACGTACACGCATTAATATCACCGCAGATGTCACCAGCTATTTACAAACCGGCGCCCGCGTTAATTTTTCCTCAACAAGGCAGGATGATACTCCGGCTGAATGGCAATTGGCTTACACTAACAGCCCTTTGGGTGATCTTTATGACGCTAACGGGCACTATAACAACTATCCGAATACGGATATTATTGGACGTAACCCATTTGATAAGACCCAATACAACGGTGAAAAACGCAATCAAAACATTATAGGTTCCTTATTTGCCAAGGTAAAGTTGCCTTTTAATATTGGTTATGAAATGGATTATAATAATCATTGGGGAAATAAATCAACTTATACGTATAAGCCCAATTATACCATCGCTGCCCTATTGACCAATGGCTCCGCTTCCCGTGAAGAGTTCCAGCAATATGACTGGTCTGTGGATCACATTTTGCATTGGGAACAAACTATCGCCCAAAAACACAAAGTCAATGTGCTTTTGCTGTATAATACCGCAAAATACAGCTCAAGGCAAACCGATGCCAACGCCACCAATTTTAATATTTCACAGGCTTTAACCTTTCATGATATTAGCCTTGGCGGTACGCCAAATGTAAATTCCGACGATGAATCCGATACCAGGGCATCTATACTGGCCAGGTTAAACTACACTTATAACGATAAATATCTGCTTACGGCGTCTATCCGCCGCGATGGCTATTCAGCCTTCGGGCAATCCAATCCATGGGCAAATTTTCCATCGCTTGCCGTAGCGTGGAAGGTCAGTGAAGAGGGTTTCATGAAACCTATTGACTGGATAAGCGAAACTAAAGTGCGTGTATCTTACGGTTTAAGCGGTAATAGCGGTATTGGAAGATACACCGCGCTGTCCCAGCTTACGAATGGTACCTATGTACGCGATGGTCAAACAACTATTTCGCTCTATCCAACCAATATGGCCAACACCGACCTGAAATGGGAACAAACGGCCTCGCTAAATTTCGGGTTGGATATGGGCTTTTTTAGAAATCGCATAACCGCGACATTAGACATGTATCTAATGACCACGAAAAATTTGCTACTCGCCCGTACCTTACCTACTTTAACAGGTTACACCAGTGTGATTTCAAATTTAGGCCAATTGGATAATAGGGGCCTCGAATTGACGATTGGCGCAGGCCTAATTCAAAAACCCCGATTTAAATGGAACACTAATTTTACTTTCTCTTTTAACCGAAATAAAATAGTGCATCTGTATGGCGATAAAAAAGATGTTTTGGATGCCAACGGAAACGTAATAGGACAAGTAGAAGTTGACGACCCAACTAACGGGCGATATATCGGTCATTCCTTGGATGAAATTTACGGCTATCAGATCGTAGGGGTATGGCAAACAGCTGAAAAAGATAAAGCAGCAAAATATGGTCGTGTACCGGGCGATTATAAGACTTTTGACAGCAATGATGATAATAAATTGGAGCCGCTTGATTATGTGTGGCAGGGCTATACTAAACCCCGCTTTCGTTTTAGCCAGCGCCATAGCCTCACGTTATACAACGCTGTAGATATTTCCTTCCTGCTAAGCGCAAACCTGGGAAACAAAAAGATCTTAGACAATGACGCGATAAACTCCGGGTATTCTGACAGGGTAAGCCAATTGGTCAAACCCTACTGGACGCCTGACAATCAGTTAAACAATTGGGCACGTTTAGGCTATTCAAAAACAGGAGATATTTATACAAATGCAGGTTTTTTGCGTATGGATGACTTTTCCATAGCTTATCGGTTTAATCCTAAGTTACTTAAAAAGGCGCAGATACAAAATGCGCGGATCTTTCTTAATGCAGATAATGTATGGAGTATTGACAAATCGCAATACTGGGATATCGAAACAGGTGCGCCGACACCATTTACACTTACAGCAGGAATTAGTTTAACGCTATAACCCTATTAATCTTAACCATATGAAACAGATTACACTAAAAAAACATACAGTTGCTTGTCTAGCGGTAATTTTAATGATCGTGCCGTCCTGTAAAAAAGGGTGGCTTAACCCAAATCCACAATCATTTTTAAGCCCCGATAATTCCTATAATACCAAGGAAGGGATACAATCTTTGTTAGTAAGATGCAGTGAAGGATTAAGGTTGGAATTTATGGGCAGAGGTTGCAGGGTGAATATTGATTATCTGGCATCAGACATGGGGGTACAGGTTAATGGCAGTCCAAGGGATTTTGTTACTGAACTATTGCCGTCAACAGGCTTGGTAAAGCAGCTATGGGACGACCAGTACCAGGAGATCAATTATGCCAATACGGTGATCAGCAGCTCAAAAATATTAAATGCCCCGGATGCGACTAAAAACGAATCGCTAAGCGAAGGGTATTTTTATTTGGGCTACTGGTATTATAAATTAATCAATACTTGGGGAGACGTACCGCTAATTACTGAAGAAATTACCCAGCCAAAATTAGACTTTCACACGTCAACCAAACGCAAGATTATTAAAACGATGATCGCTAATTTGGAATTTGCTATCCAATATTTACCCCAGGACGCACCAAATGGATCGACCAATCTCGGGGCGGCAGAACAGTTACTCAGTAAATATTACCTTCAGGCTGGACGCTTTCAGGATGCAGTAAATATGACTACCAGGATCATCTCGAATTCGAAATATGCCTTGATGAAAAGGCGTTTCGGTAGCGATGCGGCTGACGCTACAAAAAATGTTATGTGGGACTTGTTCCATAAATACAATGCCTCTGCAGCCACCAATACGGAAAAAATCATGGTCGTACAGGACTACCCCGGTATTTCCGGCGGAACTTCCGGCTCGGAACGCATGCGCGAGTTTTTAACAGAATGGTATAAAAATAATAACGATACTAAGGGTAAACCGGGCACCATTGACGGACTGGACGGCGAACCGCAGATCAGTTTTACCGGTCGTGGGATTGGTAAAAGTAAAAAGACAGTATATTTTGCCTACACACTTTGGAAAGATAAGAATGACCTAAGACATAACGCACCCAATTGGTTGCCAATGGAAGCATTGTTATACAACAAAAAAGGTACGGCGAATTATGGTCAGCCGTTAGTGCGTGCACGTTGTGTAGATACCTTGCGTGGCTATGATGATATTGTATTTAATAAAATTGTGGTTGATGACGAATTTAAGCCTAAAGGACAAGGACTGAATATCTTAGGCGGAACAATGGACTGGTATGTATACCGTCTAGCCGAAACTTATTTACTGCGTGCCGAGGCGTATGTATGGCTAACCGGACATGATAAAGAAGCAGCTGATGATATCAATGCTATACGTGTCAGAGCTGGTGCCAGCCCGATTCCAGCCACAAGCGTTTCAATAGATGATGTGCTCGACGAACGGGCGCGTGAATTGTTTATTGAAGAGTTTCGTAAAATAGAACTTACCCGGATATCCTATATTATGGCATCTCTGAATAAAAATGGTTATACTTTAAATAATATTTATTTGAAGAATTACTATTACGACCGGATGATGGCTAAAAATCAATTTTACAAAACACAAATGCTTTATAACACGAAGCAATACCATATAGAACCTTATCATATTTACTGGCCGGTACCCCAAAGCGTCATACAGGATAATACGTTATACCGCATTAATCAAAACTATGGCTATGTGGGCTATGAAAAAAACGTAACGCCTGAAGATTAGTACACCGGCCAAAAGCCAAACAATTTGTTTTAAATGAAGAAGATTATATTCAATATATGGATCCTGCTTTGCGCTACGCAATTGCAGGCCCAGCGAATCAATACAACGATAAACAGCGGGTGGAAATTTCATCATGGCGATGTTTCAGCTGCGGTTACTCCTCAGGAACTGCAAAGCTGGCAAACCATTAACCTGCCTCATACCTGGAATGATAAAGACGCTTTTGACGAAGAGCGCGGCTATTACAGGGGTATTGGCTGGTATGCCAAGGTGATAAGTATTCCTTTACAATGGAAAGGTAAAAGTATATATATTCATTTTGAGGGTGCCAACCAGGAAACTAACGTGTATTTAAATGGCCGCCATTTAGGTGTTCACAAAGGCGGTTATACCGCTTTTAATTTTGACCTCAGTGATCAATTAAACTACGGTCAGCAGAACTTGATTACGGTCAAAGTAGATAATAAACACGATGAAAATATACCGCCGCTAAATGCTGACTTTACTTTCTATGGCGGCATTTATCGTAATGTGCGGCTCATTGTTGCCGAACCTGTACATTTTGATATTGCAGATATGGCGTCGGATGGCGTAACGGTAGAAACACCCCTGGTGTCTGATCAAAAAGCTGTGATCAAATTAGTTGGCAAAGTAGTCAATAACACTACCGCCAGTAAAGAGGTGACTATTCAGGCCATTATTTTTGATAAAGATCAACAAGCAGTAGTCAGTAAAACATCAAGCCTGGTAATACCAAGTCATACCGTGGCTGATTTCAAGCAGGATAAAATTGAAATAACCAAGCCTAAACTTTGGTCGCCGGATGATCCCTATTTATATCATGCGGTCATACGGGTGATTGAGAATGGCGCGGTAAGTGATGAATTATCATTACCGGTAGGCCTGCGTTGGTATGCTTTTTCGGGCCAAGGGGGGTTTATGCTGAATGGCAAAGCTTTTAAACTCATAGGCACTAACCGGCACCAGGATTTCAGCGGGAAGGGCAATGCGCTGACAGATGATTACCATCGGAATGATTATACCAAAATTAAATCGCTGGGGTTTAATTTTATGCGGTTAGCCCACTATCCGCAGGCGCCCGAGGTTTATCGCACCTGCGACGAATTAGGTATCCTGGTATGGTCAGAAATCCCTATCGTAAACGAGATCACCCAGACAGAAGAATTTACCAGTAACTGCCTTAATATGCAGCGTGAGCAGATCAGGCAAACGCGTAACCACCCGTGTGTGATTTTATATGGCTACATGAATGAGATTTATATCAAAATGCTGTCAGATAAAAAACTAAGCGAAGAAAAGCGTAAACAGGTTGCCGATGCTACTATTGAACTGGCCAAAAAACTAAATGCGTTAACTAAAAGTGAATCATCAAGGCCAACGGTGATGGCTCAACATTTTGAGCAGGGTTACAATACTTATGGCATCTCCGATATTCCGGATGTAGTTGGCTGGAACTTATATTTCGGCTGGTATTATGATAAACTGGAAGATTTGAGCAAGTTTTTGAACAGGGAACATATGAGATACCCGAACCGTCCAATGATCGTTTCTGAATTTGGCGCAGATGCGGATATTCGCAATCACGCGCTTGTTCCGCTTCCGCAGGACTTTTCGGAAGAATATGAACAGGTTCTCCACGCTTCCTATTTAAAGCAAATGCTGGCCATGCCTTTCTTATCAGGCTTCGCTGCGTGGAACTTTGCCGATTTTGGTGCCGAGAACAGGGCTAACGCCACGCCTTTTATCAATCAAAAAGGCTTGGTCAGTTATGACCGGACCGAAAAAGCCGTTTGCGACCTGTACCGGGCTTATTTTAGTAAAGAGCCGGTACTAAGTATTGCGACGCGTAACAACCTGCAACGGACCGGCGTTGAAAACGCCGATGGCCAGGGGAAAAGCACCCAGCCAGTGACTGTGTACACGAACCTGAACCCCACAATATTCAAACTGAATGGCAGGGTAATTGGGTTAAAACAAGCCAAGGATAAACAAGTTGTTTTTGATGTGCCGTTTGTACAAGGCAGTAATCTGTTGGAGGCCACGGACGGAAAAGGCCACACCGACCGGGCAACAGTTCATTTCGAAGTGATACCCGTTAAGCTCAATAGCAAAATGTTCAATGATTTAGCGGTAAACGTTGGCTCATTTCAATCATTTTTTGAACCGAACACCCACGTATTATGGATTCCGGACCAGCCATATAAAAATGGAGGATGGGGGTATATTGGCGGCGCACCTTATACCAAAATAGACCGGCAGCTAAAAGTGGGGGTGTCGGGTAATATCCTGGGGACCACCAGTAATCCTTTATTCCAAACATTTAACGAGGGGATCGGGGCTTATCGGTTTGATGTCCCAAACGGCAGCTATACGATAACCTTATGTTTTATGGAGTACAATACCAAAATGCAAGCCAATGACAGTTTATACACTTTTTCCGGCGCCGCAGAGCAAACCGGCCGGGGCGATACCCGGCAGTTTAATGTTGCTATAAACGGGCTAAATGTTATTGATGGACTAAACCTTGCGCATGATTATGGTAGTCTTCGGGCGGTAACTTTTGAGGTTAAAACAGCAGCCCGCGATAACAATGGTATCGAAGTGAAATTCAGCCCCGTGCGCGGCAAAGCTATTTTAAGCGGGATTCGTGTGACCAGGAACTAAAAAAACAGCAACGTTATGAAAAAAAGAATATTGATCACAAAACTGACCGGGATATTTTTGTTAACCTGTATGGGCCTCAGCCTTAAAGCTCAAAAGATCGTCATTTCAGCAGTAAAGGATGTAGAAGATGTTACCTTGCGTCAAAGTAAAGAAACATTTGGTGCCTACACGTACTGGTCGCAGTGGAATTTTGGTAAATCGCAAATACTGGATATTGGCTATGCGACGAGTGTATGGAATGAGTATTATGGAGTAACGCTTATCCGTTTCAATTTGAGCGGCATTGCGTCCGGCGCTATCAAATCAGCTAAATTCAGGATATATAAACCCAAATGTATTACCCAGATTACAAAAAAAATACCCATTTACCTACACGAAATTGAACCTGCAAATGCCGATTGGCGTGCAGGCGAGATGGAATCCATGCCACAAAAAAACGCTTCAAGCTGGAAGCTGAAAATCAACGATAAAGCCTGGGCCGGTGCCGAAGGATGTGCCAAGCCCGGGATCGACTTTGCAGAAAAACCAATCGCTACTGCCATTGCAGATCGGGAAGAGGGGGAATGGCTTGAGTTTGAGATCCCGGCGAAACTGGTGCAACGCTGGATCGATAGGCCTCAAACCAACGCAGGCTTACTTTTAAAAACAGCCGACAATGTCAGGTTTGGAGAGCATGTACAGTTTACCTCATCGGAGCACTATTTGGGCAAAGGACCGCAATTGGTGGTAGACGGCCGCGAGCTCATAGCTAAGCCGAATTCAATAGCTATTTCAAACAATAAACGTTACCAGTTACCGTCACTATCAGACCCGGGCTATCTCAAGTGGCTTAACGACGAAACCTTTAGATATGCTGACTGGAGCCGCGATACCAAGAATCTTAAACTTTCTGAGCAGAATAAAATATTCCCTTACCTGTGGGATGTCATGATAGATGGCGAGTTTATTCTACCGTATAGCTATGTTACCCTAACCAATAACATGACGTTATTGGATAAGTATGTAGCTGCAAAGGACACCGCGGCCTGCAAAAGGGTGATGATGAAAAATCAGAATGCCTGGCATGTATGGGAATATGTCAAGGAGCAAAATTGGTATGAAGCGGGTAACGTAGTCGACCAAATTTTAACCACAAAACAAATGGCCTTCCTGTTTGCCAACCGTATAAAAAAGGAAAACGGCAGTTATAGTGGTATATGGAGTGTGTATGATAAGAATGGTAACTGGGATAAAAAAACACCGGAAGCATTAACCGCAAATATCAAAGCGCAGACCGAAAAATTTGTAGCCATGTCAGGCATTACGCCAGCCGGGCTAAAAAAAGTAGCGCCCCGGTTGCGTGATTATATCATTTCAGAGAACCAAGCCATGGATTCGGTAAAAACAGCCTTGGATGAAGTCTACCGATTGCTTGATACAGGCAAGGATTCGCCGGCTTTGTTTGATGCCATGTGCCGCATGGGGGTGTATCATGACCGGATGCTGTTTTTCCAATCCATATTTGGCTTGCCCCGTCTAAAATTAAGGTATGAAGCGGGCGGGGATCCGGTGGCCATAGCTGCCAGCTGGGTAAAGCTAAAATATGGCGAATACAGGATGGATAGAATAAAAAAACGCGCCGAAGTTTGTCGCATTTATTGGCCGGCAACCGCTGATACAAGGATGCCCGAATTAAAATTTATTGATCAACCTACTCAAAAATAATATTAAACAACATGAACAAAATATCAAAAATTAAATATTTATTGTCCTGTCTGCTACTAGCCGTATTTACCACCAGTCATGCGAACAGGATGGTAAAAGACACCATTATGTCGCATGCCCAAGGTAAAACACGTAAACTAAAATTCAAAAATGATGAAGAATTCTTGTCCTATATCCAAAAGAGCCATTTTGAATACATGTGGAACGGAGCTGAGCCCTCTTCCGGTTTGGCCCGCGTGCGCATGCTTGCCGATAATCCGGATAAAGATCATGATGTGATTACCGTAGGCGGCTCGGGCTTCGGCGTTGCAGGTATTATTGTCGCCATGGAACGCGGCTTTATAACACACAAGCAAGGAGTCGACCGTCTGGATAAGATTGTTACTTTTTTAGCTAAAGCTAAACGATACCATGGTATGTGGCCGCATTGGATTCGGGCCGTCACCGGTGAAACGATTCCATTTGCCAATGCTACGAGTAAAGACGACGGCGGAGATGTGGCCGAAAGTTCTTTTATGATGGAATCGTTATTATGTGTGAGGCAATATTTGAAAGATGGTAATAAGAAAGAAAAATCGATTGCTGGGCAAATAGATGGGTTGTGGCGCGAAATGGATTGGAACTGGTACCGAAACGATCATGACTATATGTTTTGGCATTGGTCGCCTAATTATGCTTTCGAAAAGAATTTCCCATTGATGGGGTATAATGAGTCGCTGATGGCTTATATTTTGGGTGCCTCTTCACCTACCCATAGCCTTCCTAAATCAAGCTATTATAACGGTTTTTGCCGGGCGGGCGCGATACTAAATACGAATTCGCTTTATGGCTATCCCGTTATTGTAAAACATAATACTGGTGAAAATTACGTTGGGCCTATGTTCTGGACATTTTTTTCCTACATAGGGTTTGACCCTCGTGGTTTAAAAGATGAATTGGGCATAAATTATTGGGATGTGAACGTTAGTCAGGCAAAAATCCAGCATGCCTATTGTGTTAGCAATCCTAAGGGGTTTAAGGGCTACGGCGATAATTGCTGGGGATTTACGGCAGGATACTCGGTAAAAGGCTATTCGGCTCATAATCTTAAAAATGACAAGGGAGTTATTTCACCTACGGCGGCCCTGAGTAGTTTTCCTTATACACCAACCGAATCAATGAAAGCACTTAAACATTATTATTTTGACATGGGTGATAAACTATGGGGTGAATATGGATTTTATGATGGTTTCAGTGAAACGGATAATTTGGTGCTTCGCAACTATCTGGCCAATAATGAATGCACGATTGCCCCGATGATAGAGAACTATCGTACCGGCTTATTATGGAAGTTATTTATGAGTTGCCCGGAAATTCAGGCAGGTTTATCTAAACTTCATTTTGTGAAAGATATTAAAGTGGAATACGTTAAATGAAAAAGTCAATCGAATGTTTGTTTCTTTTATTGTGTTTATCCGTTTTCAGTGAGGCGCAAACGCTTCCTAAACGAGGGGCTGCAAAGAATTTCTACCAGGACCAGGCGACAAAAATTAAGGTAGCAAATCTGCTGAAAAAAATGACGCTGGAGGAGAAAATAGGTCAATTGGTATTATTTGCCGGAAAAGGAATGATCACCGGTCCTTCCGAATCCCAAAACATGGATGAATATGTAGTCAAAGGACTTTGCGGCAATGTATTCGGCACAAAAACACTGGCGGACGCTATCCGTATCCAAAAGCTTGCGATGGAAAAAAGCCGGATGAAAATACCGGTATTATTTGGACTGGATGTGATCCATGGTTTTAAAACCATTTTTCCAACAAATTTAGGTATTTCATCATCATGGGATATTCCTGAGATAGAGAAATTTGCTCAGGTTTCCGCGACGGAGGCTTCGGCAGCAGGAGTGATGTGGACTTATTCGCCCATGTGCGATATTAGTTACGATCCCCGGTGGGGACGGGTTTCTGAAGGTTCCGGTGAAGATCCTTTCCTTGGTAGCTGTATTTCTGCGGCGATGGTGAGAGGCTATCAAGGTAAAAACCTTGCCGCACCTAATAGCATTATGGCCTGTGTAAAGCATTTTGCAGCTTATGGCGCGGTCCAGGCAGGCCGTGATTATAATACGGTAGACATGTCTGAACGGGCATTTCGTGATTATTATCTTCCCCCTTATCGTTCCGCTGTAGATGCAGGAGCTGCCACCGTGATGACTTCATTTAATGAGTATGATGGCGTGCCTGCTACCGGCAACAAGTTTCTGATGAAAAAACTGCTAAGAAAGGAATTGGGGTTCAATGGCTTTATCGTAACCGATTTTAGTGCGATTAATGAAATGGTCCCCCATGGCATCGCAAAAGATGAAACATCGGCAGCCGAACTGGCCATTAATGCCGGCGTAAACATGGATATGGTGGGAAATACTTATTTGTTACACTTAAAAAAACTGGTGCAGACAGGTAAGGTCAGTATGAGTGCCATCAATAAGCTTTGCGGCGAAGTATTAGGCATGAAATATCGTCTTGGATTGTTTGACGACCCCTACCGATATTTTAATGAAGAGCGATTTAAAACCGCATTTTACAAACCCGAAGCATTGGACGCATGTCGTTCGCTGGCCCGTAAATCGATGGTATTATTGCAAAACAATAACAACCTCCTTCCGATTCCGCTTAATAAAAAAATAGCATTGATTGGGCCTTTTGCTGATAATCAGCGGGAGATGTTAGGCTCATGGGCGATTTCCGGCGAGGCGAAGCACGCTGTTGCTTTTTTATCAGGCTTGCAAAAAAGATATCCAACTATTACTTACACGCAGGGATGCAAGTTTACTTCAGAAATTCCAAATGGTTTTGAATATGCTGTAAAAGCTGCCGAGCAATCGGATGTGGTATTATTGACGTTAGGTTTGCCCTACGAGTGGAGCGGAGAAGCCGCAAGCTTAACTTCATTGCAAATACCCGATATCCAATATCGTTTATTAGAGAAGCTGAAGCAAACGGGCAAGCCGATCATCATATTATTAGTAACTGCCCGCCCCATGGATCTAAGCCGCGAAATAAAGCTGGCGGATGCCGTGTTACTCACCTGGCAACCCGGCACAATGGCTGGGGAGGCACTTGCCGATATCGTAACCGGAGATTTTAATCCATCAGGTAAATTGACCATGACCTTTCCGCTAACCGTTGGGCAGGTGCCTATCCATTACAACGTAAAAAATACCGGCCGGCCAGAGGGGATATTAGGGACCAAATCAAGTAATAAATATACTTCAAGATACCTTTTTACGCCTAACAATCCCCTTTACCCGTTTGGTTACGGTTTAAGCTATACGACTTTCGATTACCATGACATTTCGGTGGAGGGCAATCCTATCAAAATCGGCGACAGGCTAAAAGTTTCAGCTACCGTTACGAACACGGGTTTAAAAGATGGCGATGAGATCGCCCAACTCTATATCCGGGATCTGGTGGGGAGCGTTACCCGACCGGTGAGAGAGTTGAAAGGCTTCCAGAAGGTACACCTTCATGCCGGTGAATCAAAACGCCTGGTTTTTAACATAACGCCTGATAATTTGTCTTTTTGCCGTGGTGATATGAGTTTCGGGGAAGAACGCGGTAACTATCATGTTTGGATCGGGGGAGATTCCAATGCCACCCTTGAATCGTCGTTTATCGTCCGGTAATGTTAATAAAAGTTAGATAACCTGATATGAAAAGAGACCTATTATTAACTTTCTTTATTGTTATTACGCTGAACATAAAAGCGCAATACCGGACAACGACCTATTGCAACCCGCTTAATATTGATTATTCTTATACTTTTCATAACTCCAATCTCGGCATATCCTATCGGTCCGGCGCCGACCCTGCAGTGGTTGAATTTAGGGGCGAATACTATATGTTTGTTACCAGGTCATATGGCTACTATTCTCAAAAGACATGAATACTTGGCAATTTGTAACACCCGAAAAATGGTATTTCGAAGGAGAAAATGCACCTGCGGCATTTAATTACAAAGACTCTGTCCTGTATGTGACAGGAAACCCTTCAGAGGCGGGAAGCATTCTGCACACCGCTGATCCCAAAAAAGGCGATTGGAAACCAGTAGCTTCTGTATTGCATGGTTTTACCGACCGGGCATTGTTTATCGATGATGACGGCAGATCGTACATGTATAATGGATCATCCAATAGGCTCCCAATGGAATTGGTCAGAGCAGATATAGGAAGTTGTTCAAGGGGAAAATAAGGCCGGAGACCTTATTAAGAATTTTATGTTTTTTTTAATAAGATAATCGATTATTTCCGATTATCTTATTAATTTTTTTTGACCATGATATCCGTCAAACCATTGGGCAGCCCATTATGCATCAGCTGTTGGTATGCTGGTTAAGAAATTATAAGCGGTCTAATGAGAAGATCAATGCACTGACCTTAGCAGGTCTGTTGTCTGCTGTCAAAAGAGGCTTTTATATCGCGGGGCCAAAATCAAATTCAGGGTATCCGGATGAAAATTCCAGGAGGCTCGACCAGAATGTTTAATTATTTCCTGCGCAACCCGATCTGCCAGGAACTTGGCCGGAAATTTAAAATAGCCTTCTCATCTTCCGAAAAAGATTCGGCCTATACTTTTATCCATGATCTTGGTTTTATTCCGAAAATAAAAATTGCTAACGGCCTTGAAAAAAGAGGCTTTAAGGTGGTGCTTGGGGGCGGACTTGGAGCGCAGCCTTTCCTGGCCCATCCTGTATTTGACTTTTTAGATGAAGATCAGGTCATTCCGTTCACTGAAGCCTGTTTGCGGATATTTGACCGCTTTGGAGAACGAGCAAAACGTCATAAGGCCCGGCTCAAATACCTGATCAATGATTTAGGCATTGAAGAGTTTTTAACGCTGGTATCCCTGGAACGGAAAGCTTTAAAAAATCAATCCGTGCAGATTGACCGGGATGATTTTGAAAGCACACCTGTTCCCCCTGAGCCAGCCATACAACGAGAAACGATATCAGATCAGCTGAAATATGTGCAGTGGCTGAAGACAAACATCTTTGAGCAGAAGCAGAAAGGTTATTACGCCGTTCAGATCAAACTAACAACCGGCGATATCAAGTCTGAAACAGCCAGAAGTTTGGCAGACCTGGCAGATCAATATGCGGCAAAAGACATACGCATCACTGTAAATCAAGGAATGCTGATTAAATATATCTGGGGGCATGCATTGATTCCCTTGTTTAACGGGTTAAACAAGCTTGGACTGGCCGAGCCCGGCTTTAACAGTACGTTCGATATTACTGCCTGTCCCGGAACAGACACCTGCAACCTGGGAATTGCCAGTTCTATGGGCCTTGCTCAGGAATTGGAACGCATGCTGGCTGAAGATTATGATGAACTGGTGTATAACAATGACATTAAAATCAAGATCTCTGGCTGTATGAATGCCTGCGGGCATCATACGTTGCTAACATTGGCTTTCATGGCATGTCATTAAAGGCTGGAAAAATGATACTGCCAGGCATGCAGGTACTACTTGGCGGCGGCATTACCGGCAATGGTGAAGGAATCCTTGCGGATAAGGTCATTAAACTGCCTGCTAAAAGGGTTCCTGATGCCGTAAAGCTGTTATTAGACGATTATGCACAGCAGCAGCCGGACGAGC